>NZ_NWSX01000038.1 GCF_002531825.1 Rhizobium sp. J15
CAGCGCAAATTGAACATGCAAGGGGGCCACACGGCACGCCCTCTCCCCTTATTTCCCGCACGCAGACGTCTCAAAAACAAAACGGGCGGCCCAAAGACCGCCCGCCCATCAAACCCATCACAAAATCAGGCGTCAGATCTGCGCCCCACGCGCCTTCGTCGTCGCGTCGAAAGCCTTGTCGACATAGGCGTCGCGGCCGTAGACGTCGTCGAAATATTCCACCACGCCGTCCTTGTTCGGCCAGGCGGTAAAATAGGAAACGTAAACCGGGATCTTCTGCGGCACTCTCACCGCATGGTTCTGGCCGGTAGCAATCTGCTTTGCGACGTCCTGGACAGTCGTACCGAGCACGGCGGCCGCCATGGCGCGCGGATCGGCAAGGCGCACGCAGCCGTGGCTGAGAGCCCGCATGTCACGCTTGAAGAAGCTCTTCGAAGGCGTGTCATGCATGTAGATCGCATGGCTGTTCGGGAACAGGATCTTCAGTTCGCCAAGCGCATTGTCGCTGCTTGGCGGCTGGCGCACCGAAACGTTCTGAGTCGAGCCGTACCAGTCGACGCTGGACGAGGCGACGGCGTGACCGTTCACTTCGACCTCATAGCCGAGCTGGTCGAGATAGTTCGGGTCTGAACGCAGCTTCGGCAGCATCTCATTGATGATGATCGACTGCGGCACGCCCCAGAAGGGGTTGAACTCCACCGTCTCGATCTCGTCGTTGAAGAAATAGGTCTGATTGTTCTTGCCGCCGACCACCACGCGCATCGACAGCTGTTCCTTGCCGTCATTGTGGTAGTAGGCCATGTAGGCGGGCTGGTTGATCATGACGTAACGGGAACCGAGATCCTCCGGCAGCCAGCGCGCCTGCTCCATGGCAACGACGAGCTTGTCGATCTTCGAGGCATTGGTGTCGCCGCCGGTCATGGCGCGCACCGTCGCCTGGCCGATGACGCCGTCCGGCTTCAGGCCGCGCTCCTTCTGGAAGTCCTCGACCAGCGAGACGATATCGGGAGAATAGTCGCTGCTGCCGGTGTAGGCCGCAAGCGTCGTCGCATGATCGGTCTTCAGCGTCTCGGAACCATGCTTCTGCAGCGCCTTGACGATATTGGCGATCTCCGGAGAGCTGTCGCCCGGCCGAAGCAGTCCGCTGAGCGAAATGACGATCTGCTCCTCGCTGCCGCCATCGGCGGCCCGAAGCTTGGCAAGCTCGGTCTTCAGCGCCAGGAACTGCGGGCTGTCGGGCGAGCGGCTGGCGATGTAAGCGCCGACATCGGGGCTCATGCGGGCAAGTTTCAGCACCGGCGTCAGATTGACGACCTTGCGCTGAAAATCGTGATAGCCGGAGATCTTGTTCGGATCGATGCGGCCGCGCACCGTATCCTGCACGAAGGCCAGCACCTTGGCCGAGAGATCGAGTTCGAATTGCGTCAGCGCCCGGTCGCGTACCGCGGGATCGGGATTTGCCGGATCGATCTCGGGCGCCTGAACGGCATAATCGGCCGAATCGAGCCCGACCGAGGACGCATCGGCAAGCGTCGCCATCGCCGACTTGGCGCGCTCGTTGATCTGGTTGCCGTCGACCCAGACGAGTGGATTGCGATTGTCGCCATAATAGGCTTCGAGCGCCTTGGCGACGTCGGCATTGGCGCGGACCTTCGCCTGCGCCAGGAAGCGACGCTGCACCACCGGTTCGGCGCCGGAATCGCCGCCCGGCGAAACCTCGGCAACCGCGCCGGTGACGATCGGATCGGCGAACTTGCTGGTATCGACGAATTGCAGCGTTTCGGTCTTGTAGGTGTAATAGCGCGGACCGCTCACCTTCGGCAGCGGCGCTTCCGGATCGAGCCCGCCCAGCGATCCGCCGGTTGCGCCGCGCGGCGCCACGCGCCCGGGCGGCATCTGGTCCATGAAGATGGTGCTCTGGGTCCGCTGCCTGTCGCCGCGCAGCATATCCATCAGCGTATAGGCATGCGCGGGAGCGGCACTCATTACCGCCACTCCGCAGGAAATTGCCAATGCGGATACCGCGCCTTTCAAAACGAACGTCATATATCTTCCAGTCCCGGTGTCATGCTGTTCTTGTCACGAGCGCAAAGCTCAAGCTCAAATCCCGCGAAACTCACGCAGCGTCGGTTCCTTCATCAGAAATTCGCCTCCGCCGCCAGCGCCGGCGGACTCAATTTCATGTGAGAAGAATCCTGCACGGCGCCGCGCAGCAGTTCACACAAAATTATGAAATTATTAGTTAATTTTTTACCGAATTTTCGTCGCCGGACCAGTGCGGCAAAAACGTGCTGACGCATAAAATTTCCAAAGTGGCCGAAAAAGCACGCCGTCTGGCTGCGCCAAACATGAGTGCAATATTCAATATTTCGCGCGCTATCCGGTTTTCTTGTCCCGGTTTCCAACCTATAAGACCACATCTTTGGAATATGCCAGAAAACAGCATGTAAAGGGAAGGCAAGGCCCATGACCGCAACCCGCACGGAAACCGATACTTTTGGCCCCATCGACGTCGCCGCCGACCGATATTGGGGCGCCCAGGCCGAGCGTTCGCTCGGCAATTTCAAGATCGGCTGGGAAAAGCAGCCGCTGTCGATCGTGCGGGCGCTCGGCATCGTCAAGCAGGCCGCCGCCCGCGCCAACATGTCGCTCGGCCAGCTCGATCCCGCCCTCGGCAAAGCCATCGTTGACGCCGCCCAGGAAGTGATCGACGGCAAGCTCGACGACCATTTTCCGCTGGTCGTCTGGCAGACCGGGTCCGGCACGCAGTCCAACATGAATGCCAACGAAGTGATCTCCAATCGTGCCATAGAAATGCTTGGTGGCGTCATGGGTTCCAAGAAGCCCGTGCACCCCAACGATCACGTTAATATGAGCCAGTCGTCGAACGACACCTATCCGACGGCCATGCACATCGCCTGCGCCGAACGGATCGCCCATCACCTGCTGCCGGCCCTGAAGCACCTGCATGCCGCCCTCGACATGAAGGTCACCGAGTTCAGCCACATCATCAAGATCGGCCGCACTCACACCCAGGACGCAACGCCGCTGACCCTCGGCCAGGAGTTCTCCGGTTACGCTGCCCAGGTCGGCTCCGCCATCAAGCGCATCGAAATGACCCTGCCCGGCCTTTGCGAACTCGCTCAGGGCGGCACTGCCGTCGGCACCGGCCTCAATGCGCCGGTGGGCTTTGCTGAGAAGGTGGCAGAAGAGATCGCCGCCATCACGGACATGCCGTTCGTCACCGCGCCGAACAAATTCGAAGCGCTTGCCTCGCATGACAGCATGGTCTTTTCCCACGGCGCTATCAATGCCGCCGCTGCCGCCCTCTTCAAGATCGCCAACGACATCCGTCTGCTCGGCTCCGGCCCGCGCGCCGGCCTCGGCGAACTGGCCCTGCCGGAAAACGAGCCCGGCTCCTCGATCATGCCCGGCAAGGTCAATCCGACCCAGTGCGAGGCGCTGACACAAGTCTGCATCCACATCTTCGGCAATCACGCGGCACTGACCTTCGCCGACAGCCAGGGCCATTTCGAGCTCAATGTCTATAATCCGATGATGGCCTATAATTTCCTGCAATCGGTGCAGCTGCTCGCCGACGCCGCCGTCTCCTTCACCGACAATTGCGTCGTCGGCATCGAGGCGCGCGAAGACAACATCAAGGCCGGCCTCGAACGCTCGCTGATGCTGGTCACCGCGCTCGCCCCGAAGATCGGCTACGACGCAGCCGCCAAGATCGCCAAGACCGCGCACAAGAACGGCACGACGCTGAAGGAAGAGGCGCTAGCCAGCGGCCTCGTCTCCGCGGAGGATTACGACGCGATCGTCCGCCCGGAAACGATGATCGGTCCGAAATAGGATTGGTTGAGGTGGCCCGCCCACCTCTCCTACCTCATTCCTGTGCCTGTCACAGGAATCCAGCCACGGCGCGTCCGCGCCGTGAATGAATCAATATTTCAGGGAAAAGAGACTTCGCGCCCAAGGACTTGGGCGCGCGGACAAACCCGCATCCGCCTGCCACCACCGGTCGGCGCACCCTACAGCCCGGCAAACGTCAAACCAACAGCGAAAAATTGTCCATCACCACCGCATTACCCATGAAATCGAAACGGATTTCGTCGATGTCTTCGATGCTGACCTCAAGATTGGGACCGGTAACCTCGAGCTCCTGCTGATAGACGATCTGCCCGTCGTTCAAGGCGGTGAGCGTCAGGTGAAATGGTGATGCCGACAGTTCGGCGATCGAGACGCCCTGAAAGGTGAACTCCCCGCCATCGACCATTTTCAAAGTCACGGGCGCCGAACCCGGGGATAGGACTGTATCGCTGAAGCCGTCCTCGGTGATGGCGTCGACGCCCGGGATGGTATCGTAGACGATACCGTTCAGAAGCGTCAGTTCCTGACTGCCGTTCACGGAGAGCGCAAAGCCCCGATAGTCGGGAAGGAGGAAATTATCCGCCCTCGACGTGACGCCCATGTCGTCGAAATCCAGGATCTCGTGGTATTTTTCGCCTTCGTTGACGCCATCGATCGCGAGCGTCAGTACGCCGAGATCCGTGCCCCCTGAGCCATCGGACATCTTGTAGCTCAGCGTCTCGATGAGCTGATCGTACTTTCCTAAATTCTTCACCACGTCGAGCGTGTAATCCAGCTCATATGTGAAATGGCCGTCAGGTTTCACCTTGAAGGTTCCGTATTTGCCCTCAATGATCGTTTCGTGGTCAGGCCCATGTTTGGCGTCGATGCGCACGCCGTTGACGAAGCGGGCATACATCTGCGCTCCCTCGGGATCGCTGGCGAGGCGCAGCAGATCTCCGCGGATCCAATCATTTTCGAAAAAAACGAGAAGGTCGTCGACAGCAGTTGGCTTTGCATTTGTCATTGGAAGCCCCGGCAGGTTAACGCTGGCGGAAATATGAACCGGCCTCGAACGGAAGGCAACCTGAAGTCGTCATCTTGGCGACAAATGTCGATTTCGTTTTTCTTCACTCGCCTGTCGCGTGTGGCGTGCCGACCGCAGAGCACGACAGGACATGGTTCCACCACAGAGTCCGTCCGCATCCTGATTGCTTTTACCCGGCAGCGGATTTAGACCGGTTCCAATCTAGCGACGCACGCCCACCAGAAAGGTCACTTCGATGGCTGACGATCTCTTCCCCCTCGGCAAGGATGCCACCCTCTATCGCAAGATCAGCAGCGACTACGTCTCTGTCGACACTTTCAAGGGCCAGGAGATCCTGACCGTCGAGCCGGAAGGCATGCGCCTGCTTGCCGAAACCGCCTTTGCCGACATCAACCACCTGCTGCGGCCCGGCCACCTTAAACAGCTCGCCTCGATCCTCGACGACCCCGAAGCCACCGACAACGACCGCTTCGTCGCCTACGATCTCCTGAAGAACGCCAATATCGCCGCCGGCGGCGTGTTGCCCATGTGCCAGGACACCGGCACGGCGATCATCATGGGCAAGAAGGGCCGCAGGGTCTGGACCGAGGGCGGGGACACGGCAGCGCTTTCCCGGGGCGTCCTCGACGCCTATGAAAAGAAGAATCTGCGCTATTCGCAGCTCGCGCCGATAAAGATGTTCGAGGAGAAGAACACCAAGAACAACCTGCCGGCGCAAATCGATATCTATGAGGAAGGCACGGATTCCTACGATTTCCTCTTCGTCGCCAAGGGTGGCGGCTCCGCCAACAAGACCTTTCTCTACCAGGGCACGCCCTCGCTTTTGACCCATGACCGGATGATCGACTTCCTTAAGGAGAAGATCCTTACGCTAGGGACGGCTGCCTGTCCCCCCTACCATCTGGCGATCGTCATCGGCGGCACTTCCGCCGAGATGAACCTGAAAACGGTCAAGCTCGCCTCGACCCGCTATCTCGACGAACTGCCGACCGAAGGCTCCGAGAGCGGCCACGCCTTCCGCGACATCGAGATGGAAAAGGAAATCCACAAGCTGACGCAGCAGATGGGTGTCGGCGCCCAGTTCGGCGGCAAGTATTTCTGTCATGATGTGCGTGTGATCCGCCTGCCCCGCCACGGCGCCTCCCTGCCGATCGGCCTCGGCGTCTCCTGTTCCGCCGACCGCCAGGCCAAGGGCAAGATCACCCGCGACGGCATCTTCGTCGAGCAGCTCGAAACCGATCCGTCGAAATACATGCCCGAGATTGACGAGGCGAAGCTTTCCGAATCCGTCGTGCGCATCGATCTCAACCAGCCGATGACCACGATCCTCGCCGAACTGTCGAAGCATCCCGTCAAGACACGCCTGTCGCTGACCGGCACCATCATCGTCGCGCGCGATCTCGCCCACGCCAAGATCCGCGAACGGCTGGAAAAGGGCGAAGGCATGCCCGATTACCTGAAAAACCATCCTGTCTACTACGCCGGCCCCGCCAAGACGCCGGCCGGCTATGCCTCCGGCTCCTTTGGCCCGACGACGGCCGGCCGCATGGACAGCTACGTCGACCAGTTCCAGTCCTTCGGCGGCTCGATGGTGATGCTCGCCAAGGGCAACCGCTCGCGCGCCGTGCGCGAGGCCTGCAAGAAGCATGGCGGCTTCTATCTCGGTTCGATCGGCGGGCCGGCCGCCCGCCTCGCTCAGGACTGCATCCGTAAAGTCGAGGTGTTCGAATATCCCGAACTCGGCATGGAAGCCGTCTGGAAGATCGAAGTCGAAAACTTCCCCGCCTTCATCGTCATCGACGACAAGGGCAATGATTTCTTCCAGGAACTGAATTTGGGTTGATTTCGGCAGGCGTAATAGCCTGCCGGCGGGCAAATCGATTTCATCGGCTTACGAAAAAGGAGCGCCGTCAAAGATCTTCAAAGTCAAAATCGCCATCCACAGCGACGCCAGGTGGTCGCTCACGACCATGGCGAATCGCAAAGATCATGACGGCATCTTCCCGAACTTCGTAATCGACAAGATATGAGCCCATGACGAACCGTAAGACGCCTGGAATGGGAATTTCTTCGGCAAGCCGGCCCATTTCAGGGAAACGTCCGAGCTGCTGTCGCAGCCGCTTGAGATCATCGATGAACGCCTGCGCGGCTCTCAGATTCCTGGATTTCAGATATCTCGCTTCAGACTTTACATATTCCGTGGCATCGGGTGAAAGAATGACTTTCACGCAGCCGCACCTTTGACGATCGCGTCGACTTCGTCGATGACGTCGTCAAGATCGTGTCCCAGCCCCGCGTCTATATCCCGGCGAGCTCTCGCCACCTCGATTATTTCCCGGCCTTCCGCTGCCAGATATGATTTCAGCGCACGCACGAAAACCCAGCTTCTGCTGCGCTCGCAGATTTCTGCGATCTCTTCGATCTCGGACAGCACGTCCATAGGCAATCGCATCGAGATCGGGTCTGATAATTCACGGTCCGACATGGTTTTTGGCCTCGTTTGTAATACAATGCTATCTCTTCCACCCGGAACCGTCAAACTCATTCAGGCAAGCCGCCCCACAGGCATCCTACTTGCCCGCCTCAACGCAATGGCGGCGGGCTGCTTAATGCCGCCCCATCCGTGATATTCGCAGCACGCACGACATCCCGATCATCCACCCTCGCCAGGATCTCCGTTCGAAAAGCCCCGGCGAAGATACCGGTATGCTTCAGCAGCAAGGCACCGCCGGCGATGACGGTGAACGCGAGTATGACAACAGAAACGGGACGAGACCTTTTCATGATCTCATGCCCGGGTTTGCTGGCAGCAGCCGGATTTTCTGCTGGAAAATATCGTTCCGAAAGACCTGCGCTGAAATAGGAGCGCAACCAAAACTAGCTGTCGACAAGATGAATACGATCCGCGGACCAGAGAATAACTGTAAGTTTTTTAAACACCCTACCCGCCAAGCGGGTATGGATTGCCCGTCGAAGATACGTTTTCTGGTGCAAAATCATAGGCCTGCTTGAAGTATTGCCCCACTGCGAAGTTGTCATATGTAATCTTTGGTATATGTCGCTTTAATCTTTTCCCAAGAAATTTAAGCTACCAAATAAAATATTGCCTTCGAATACATGAGGAGTTCGCCGGATGAACACGGCTGTCGCGCCCAAGGTGCAGGTTCCCGACGTAGCGGGTCAGATCACCTATGCCATGCGCTCGATGGGCGTCGCGCCGATACCCCGCAATTACGAACTCTTCTATGAGGCCTATATCGGCTCCAATCCGGCGCTCACCCGAGAGCTTGCAGCCCTCGGCAGCCAGGCGACCCAGGCCGAACTCGATGCGCTCGGCGCGCAGTATTTCACCAACAGCCCTGCCCGCGTCTTCGACGACGCCCATACGCGCATCTCGGGCGAACTCGACGGCCTCCTGCGGATCCTGAGACAGGAGCGAAGCTCGCTCGAAAGCTATACGAGGCTGCTCGGCGAAACCCATAAGCGCATCACCTCCAAGAGCAATGCCAGCGTCGAACTGATCGAAAGCGCCATCGAACTCCTGAGCCAGGCGACCGGCGACACGATGGCGCATGGCGAACGCACCGTCGAGGATGTCGTCCAGCGGTCGCAGGAGATGGATCAGGTCCGCAAGGAGCTCGACGAATATAAGCGCATCGCCAACACCGATTCGCTGACACGCCTTTCCAATCGCCGCGCTTTCGACGACCGCCTCGCCGCCGTCTTCAACAATCCCGGCATGCGGCCGGTCACCGCCCTGCTGCTGGCCGACATCGATAATTTCAAGAAAATCAACGACACCTACGGTCATCCGGTCGGCGACAAGATCCTTGCCACCGTCGCCTCCGTCATCCGCAGCAATGTCCGGCGCGATGTTTTCGTCGCCCGCGCCGGCGGCGAGGAATTCGCGCTGATCATCGAGGGCAATACGACCGAGGAAGTGATCGCGATTGCCGAGCGCATCCGCCGCACGCTGGAAACGACCCCCTTCAAGAATTCCCGAACGCGGGTAAATTACGGGCCGGTCACCGTCTCGATCGGCGTCTGCATGGCCTCCAACGCCGAGGATGCCGGCGAACTCTACAGCAAGACCGACATCGCGCTCTACGGCGCCAAGAATGCCGGCCGCAACTGCACCATCCTTTATGAGGATGGCATGCAGAAGGATTTCACCAAAAGCTGGCTGATCTACAAGGCCTGACGGCTATCACCGCTTGGTGGCTGCTTCACCACATCGTCTTCGCCGCGCGGCCGGGCCATTCCCGGTCGTAGGCTTCCTGATCGAAATCGCTGACCGCGCCCTTCAGCATCTGCCCCGGCGTCGGCAGGCCTGCCGGATCGGCGAAATGCGCGGCATTCCAAAGTTCCGCCCGCATCACGGCGCGGGCGCACTGGAAATAGACCTCGTCGATCGCAATGACGATGACGGTGCGCGGATGTTTGCCGTCCATCTCGAAACTCGAAAGCAGCGCTTCGTCATTGGAAACGACGCCACGGCCGTTGACGCGCATCGTCGTGTTCGAGCCGGGAATCAGGAACATCAGCGCAAGCCGGGGATCGCGCACGATATTGGAGAGCGAATCGACGCGGTTGTTGCCGCGCCAGTCCGGCAGATGCAGCGTCTCGTCGTCGATGACGCGCACCACGCCGCCGAGATCGCCGCGCGGCGAACAATCGAGCCCTTCCGGCCCGACGGTGGCAAGTGCGGCAAAGGGCGAGATCTCGATCATCTCGCGATAGAGCGGCGTCAGCCGCTTGGTCACCTTGTCGACCGAGGCCTGCGATAGGCCCGCGCCGTAGATCGTGTTGAGCTCTTCGATGCTGCTGATGATTTTCATGAGGCGTCCCGCCGCGGCTTGATATCCGCGCGGACGCTACAATGCCGCGCGCCGCACCGGAAGCTCAAAAAACGGAATGATCTCCGCATCTTTTTTGATGCTTTCGCTGCTCTCCTCCTGCGCGTCACCTTCGAGGAAGGCCGCAACCGCACCGAGGACGGGCGCCGCGCCGACGATGCGCCGATGCCCGAAGCCGTTCGCCCAGAACAGCCGTACATTCCCGGCGGCCGCACCATAACGCCTGGCATGAGCCGCCGACACCTCCTTGTCATCCTCTGCGTGGATCACGAGCACGGGCCGCGCGATCGTCCCCGCCGTATTGCCGGCGTCGAAATCCTCGAGTCGCCGTCCGGTGATACGATGAACCTCATTCTCCAGCGCCGCCTGCGCAGCAGGGCGAAGCTCGATCAACCGGCCGAAATCGGTGAAGAGCCAGGCCATCTCGCTCGGCGCGCCGATCAGCACCAGCCGCTCACCGGTGACGGGCGCGACATCGGAAAGCAGGCCGGCCGCCGAAACCATCAGCGCTGCGCCGCCAAAGGAATGGCCGATCGCCGCGTCGAAGGCGCCGAACCTCTCCCCTGCCGCCGCGATCGCCTCGACCGCAAGCCCCATGTGCAGGAAGCGCCCGCCCGCGCGCCCGTGACCGGGAAAATCGAGCGCCACAACTTCGGCGCCCGTTGCCGCCAGCATCGAAACGAGATCGGCCATGTAGACGGCGCTCGAGCCCCAGCCATGCGTAACGAGATAGCGCTTGCGTTTGCCGAGCGCCCCGCCGTTCAGCCGGTAGGCATGTGCCTTGGCGCCGCCGGAAAGCTTCAGCATAAAGCGCTCGCCGCCTGCAAGCCGCGCCGCGCCCGCAGCATGCGCCGCCTTCGCCTTCCCGCCTTTCGGCCGTGGCGATGGCGTGCGGCAGAACAGTTGGAACGCCGCCCTGCCCGCCAGCGTCGGAGAAACCGCCTGCAGGCCTGAGAACCCCAGGCGGATGACCTTGAGCGCGAAATTTGCCATAGTGGGAATCCAAAACATGTTCAACACTGAACAATAAAGTACAACGATGAACAAAAATCAATCCCTACCCTGGGATCATCCGCGTTTTCGCAGCTGGATCGCGGTGGCTCGCGCCTGCCAGCTCATGCAGCAGTCCCTGGCGCGCTCGCTTGCCGATCTCGACATCAAGCCGCCGCATCTCGATATTCTGGTCAATCTCTATCGCTTCGAAGGCATTTCGCAGCAGGAGCTGGCGCGCAAGCTGCTGGTCGGCCGCTCCAATATGAGCATGCTCCTGCCGCAGATGGAAAAACGCGGGCTGATCGAACGGCGCGGCGACGCGCGCGACAAGCGTGTGCTCCGCCTACACCTCACCGGAGAAGGGCGCAGGCTGACCGAGGCGGCCATGGCGATCCAGACCGACCTCATCGAACGCACACTTTCCGACGAGCCGATCGAGCAATGCATGGCGACCGCCACCTCGATGGAGCGCATCATCACCGTGCTGCTCAAGGATCTCAGCGACGAAGATTGATGGTCAATGCAGCGTTGGCGCCGGCGATGTGCCGCTCAGCGAGCGATATTCCCAGGCGGCGACGACAATCAGCACCAGCGTCGCCAGAATGCCCAGCAGATAGAGCTCGATGAAGGGCGCCACGAAGGCAAGCAGGATCACCACCACGAGGCCGGCAAGATGCGACAGCGGCATCCGCCCGCTGGTCGCGCCCTTGAACCAGAGATTGCCGATCAGGAACAGGCCGGAGCCGCCCAGCACCGCCGCGGCGACGCCGAGATCGCCGGTCTCGTGCGGGTGCGAGAACATGAACTCCACGGCTACCGCATGCACGATGATGCCGGCGAGAATCGGAATATGCCCATAGGTGAAAGCGAGCCGCGCCAGCCTGCCCGGCGTTTCCTCGTGCTCGATGCGATGGGCGGCGCGCTCATGGCCGAAGCGGAAATAGAGCCACCACATGGCGACCGTGCCGATGAAGGCGGTCACGAAGATAAGGCTCGTCAGCCCCGAGATCGGCAACTCGGCAAAGGTGCGGCCGGAAACGAGGATCGCTTCGCCGAGGCAGATGATGACGAAGAGCGCGCAGCGCTCGGCCATATGCGCCCCGGAAACGTCCCAATCGCTCGGCGTCGAGCGGCCGAGCCCCGGCACCGCAAAACCCGCGGCCGGCCCGGCATATTCGATCGCCAGCGCGATCATCCAGGCGATCAGCCGGGCTTCGTGCTCCAACAGCCCGCCGGCAATCCAGAAGATCGCGGCCACTGCGAGCCAGCTTGTGATGCGCACGAAATTCAGCGTGTTGGCGCGATCGACGCGCGTCATCGCATAGGTCGCAAACAGCGAACGGCCGACCTGCATCGCCACATAGGCGCCGGCAAAGAGCAGCCCCTTGTCGCCGAAGGCCTCGGGGATGGAGGCGGAAAGCACCAGCCCCAGCATCATCAGCATGACCAGCATGCCGCGCACCGGCATCTTGTCCGGATCGAGCCAGTTCGTCACCCAGGTGGTGAAGATCCACACCCACCAGACGGCGAAAGTCATCAGCGCCGCTTCGGCCGCGCCGAGTGGCGTGTAATGAGCGGCAAGCCCATGCGAAAGCTGCGAGATCGAAAAGACGAAGACCAGGTCGAAGAACAGTTCGAGGAAGGTCACCTTGCTGCCGGCCGCGCTTCCCTTGGCGCGCAGCCAGTTCTTTCTAGTCGCTTTCGCCATGTGTCCCCCGATGGCCGGTTATGTGAAATTCAGCGTGGCTTTTCCGCCATGTCGCGGTTCATGCCCTTTTCCCTGAGCTCGTCCTCATAGGCCGAAAACAGCTCCGCGCCGCGCTCGCCGAGTTCGCGCAGATAGGTCCAGGTGTAGATGCCGGTATCATGCATGTCGTCGAAGCCGATTCTGACGGCGTAATTACCGGTCGGCGTCATCGAAACGATCGCGACGTTGCGCTTGCCCGGCACCGTCACTTTCTGCCCCGGCCCGTGCCCCTGCACCTCCGCCGAGGGCGACAGCACGCGCAGAAGCTCGGCCGACAGATCGAAGCTCTGGCCGTCGTTGAAGGTCACCACCAGCCGCTGCCGGTCTTTCGAAACGCGAAGTTCGCTCGGCCAGATATCGCTCATCATTTCGTCCTCTTCTCATGCGAGGAGTAGGCGTTGATCTTTTTCAGCGCAAGCTGAAATTGGCCTCTTCGCATCGGCTGTTTCCCTTGACGCGACAATAGCATATGCCCACATTGGGAAGAGTACGGAGATACAGGTGAACACCAGAGTCGAAACCATAGGCAATGCATCGCCGCTCACGGCGGATGCCCACCCGATGATCGACCCTTTCGGCCGGGCAGTCACCTATCTCCGCGTCTCCGTCACCGACCGCTGCGATTTCCGCTGCACCTATTGCATGGCGGAGAACATGACCTTCCTGCCGAAGAAGGATCTGCTGACGCTCGAAGAGCTCGACCGTCTCTGTTCCGCCTTCATCGAAAAGGGCGTGAAGAAGATCAGGCTGACCGGCGGCGAGCCCCTGGTGCGCAAGAACATCATGTATTTGGTGCGCCAACTCGGCCAGCGGATCGGCTCCGGCCTCGACGAGCTGACGCTGACGACCAACGGCTCGCAGCTCGCCCGCCATGCCGAGGAGCTTTACGATTGCGGCGTGCGCCGTATCAACGTCTCGCTCGATACGCTCGATCCCGACAAGTTCCGCAAGGTCACCCGCTGGGGCGATTTTGCCAAGGTCATGGAAGGCATCGACGCCGCCCAGAAGGCCGGCATCAGGATCAAGCTTAATGCCGTGGCGCTCAAAGGCTTCAACGACGTGGAAATGCCGGAGATGGTCCGCTTCGCCCACGGCCGCGGCATGGACCTCACCGTCATCGAAACCATGCCGATGGGCGAGATCGAAGAGGATCGCACCGACCAATACCTGCCGCTCTCAGAGCTGCGCGCCGATCTCGAACGTCAGTTCACGCTAACCGAGATCGACTACCAGACCGGCGGCCCGGCGCGGTATGTCAGGGTCGAAGAAACCGACGGCCGCCTCGGCTTCATCACGCCGCTGACCCATAATTTCTGCGAAAGCTGCAACCGCGTCCGCCTCACCTGCACCGGCACGCTTTATATGTGCCTCGGCCAGAACGACGCCGCCGATCTAAGAGCCGCACTGCGCGCCACCGAAGACGACGCCCTCCTCCACACCGCCATCGACGAAGCCATCACCCGCAAGCCGAAAGGCCACGACTTCATCATCGACCGCACGCATAATCGCCCGGCGGTGGCCCGGCATATGAGTGTCACGGGTGGGTGATGTTTGCGGTAGATTTCTGCCTTAGAGAGCGAATGCCGGCGTCAAGTTGAGGAGAACGCCTACTACCCACCCTCGTTCCTGTGCTCGTCGCAGAAATCAGGGAGAGTGGGTAATGCGCGGTGCTGATTTTCCGCGTACAGCTTATGGAACGCCACCACAGGACCGGTCGTCGCCTCCGTGACATCCATAGAATGCGTCACATCACCCAGGCTTACGCGCACAAATCGCAAACCACTCCTTCACCATCCGCTCCAGCCCTCTCAGAACCGGCATTTTGCGCGCCTGCCGCCCATTGAATATCGCCGAGCTTGTGGTCGACCACGATGTCCATAAAGCCCGCCTTGCTGAGGAGATTGACGACCGCTTCCGCTAGCATTTCCTTGCCGAAATGCGCGCGAGAGCGGCATGCTCTGATGCCGCATCATCATTTCCGGCGACATGTAGTTCGCCGGCGGCTTGCGACGGCTGAACTGGGTTTCAATGGAGACTTAGAGCCGCATTTTCCTGGAAATAATAAGGCAAAATTCCCCTTCAAGGGCGACTAAATTCTTCAGGAGATATGGTGAGCGGGCTAATCTCTCTGTCCCCTGTGGCAGGGGTCTTCGCAATCCGATAGACGAGCTTAGTGGTGGCGGGCTGTGTTCCGCTGATGTCGGTAACCAAAAATTTCGCTGAAGGCATTTCGCCGGCGCCGATAGTGTCAGCGAAGCCTTGGCAACCAAGGGCGAGTTGGGTACCGAAAGCATACTGCACTTTGTATTGGCCATCCGGAATACCACTCAGTTGCGCCGTCTGGCCGCGGGCGACGAAGAAGGCACTCACCAAGACACCCGAAACTGCGTCTCTCAGCTTGATAATCGCATCCACTTTGCTCCCATTGTATATCTCCAACTCGTGACCAACCTCGGATGTCCAGAGACGTCCTCCTAAAATCTTCCCATTCTGCACTGGGATGGTACAGTTCGGCACATATGGAGTTACCACTGAGGGGGCACGTTCTAGCAACGCGGTTTGAGGCAAAGAATATGATTCAAACGAAGCGCGCCGGCTCATTGAATCCGCCACGAAAAATGCCACGATAATCCCGGGCACTGAAAAAGCCATGAATAGATGCGTCGAAACCGTGCCGACGGACAGGCGCCAAGGGTCTTTCAGGTGGGGCCGATAACGACCGATGCCCTTCTCCTCCAACCGTTCAATTAATATTGCCGCGCATTCGACTATGCCTTTATCGCGCGCCCTCTTTGAAGGAACCGCGAGAGCATAGGACAATAGGAAATTTCCGCGCGTCAGGAATGCCACGGCGTTGTGCCAAAGCATTTCCTCATCCAATTTCCGATCTCGTTTACCACCAAACCCATTCCGCACGATCGAAACAACAGAATATGGGATACCCCATGGAGCAGCCCACCACCCAGCAAGCATCGTTATGAATGAGGACTTCAATCCTTCCCTGCGCGCACAGCTCGCGCAGAATATTCCTTCCGAAGGAGAGCAGGTTGTCCAAAAAAGGAAACTGTAGACCCGAGAGAAGGCGACATAACGCGGCTGAGGAGTGACCGATCCGCAGCGCGAACACGATATCGGGTTGATCACTTCATACTGAAGCTCAGGCTCCGGTACAGCCTTTTGATATTGCAAGCCGTCATATTCAGCGCGTCGAACGAAATCGTTTAAAACGTCGTACGCCTTGGAAACCTCGTGGAATTTTGAGGCCGATTTTGCGCCAGACATATCTTGATGCGTTTGCTGGGCAAGTCGCCAGAATGCGCTTTTAATCTCCTTAGCCGTTGCCGACGGCTGCACACCCAAAGCCTCGTACAAGCCTTGAGGATCCATGTCCTTCATATCATCCTCTTGAGTGGCTTCCCGACCGGTGCCTAACCCACCGAGAACATACGGCTGGGATATTTTCAAGAGGGATCACACAGAGAAGATTGGGCTTGCGCCCGTATCGTCAGTCGATCAATCGCTGCGCGGTAAACTTGTCCGTAACAAGCATATCAATGACCCCTACGCGGAGCGCACCTGCAATGGCGTCGGTCTTTTTGGCACCACCCGCCAGAGCAATGACCCGGTCCACCCGTTCCAACTCCTCGAGTGGAAGCCCTATAACCCGATCATCAAGGGGCGTCTTGACCGGCTTGCCGCTCTTATCGAAGAAACGCAGCGAGATATCGCCGACGGCGCCCGCTTCGGCGAGGTCGGAGAGTTCGCGAGACGAAAAGATATTGCCGGAGCGTGCGAGAAGCTCGGACGGTTCGACGGCTCCGATTCCGACGATTGCCAGCGTTATGCTGCCGAACAGGTCCATCGTCTCGCGGACGAACGGATCGGCCTGCATCAGAAGCTTTGCCTCTCTCGATGTCGTCACGCCCTGCACGGGGAGCAGTTTCGGCTCGGCGCCGGTCAGCCGGGCAAGCCGCGTGGTCAGCTGCGTCGCATGCGTCTGCACGGAAGGATCGCCCATGCCTCCGAGGGTCTGGACGACGTATTTCGCCTGAGCGCTCTTCTGCGGATGAATGTTCTCGACCATCTTGAAAATGGTCTGGCTCCAGCTCGAAACGCCGATGATCTCACCCGGCGCAAGCGTCACCTCCAGGAGATGCGCCGCCGCCTCGCCGATCCGGGCCATGATGGCCCCGTCCCGGTCTTCGGTGCACTCCACGACGATCGCCTCCGGCAGATCGTATTTCGCGCGAAGCGCGCCCTCGAGCTCGCTGTAGGTGCCGACGGGTGGGATCACGCTGGTTCGCACGATATCTTCCGCCTCGGCGCGCTTGAGCATGCGCGACACCGTCGCCTGCGACAGGCGAAGGTGTTGTGCGATCTCCGCCTGCCGCCGCCCCTCGATGTGGTACATCTGGGCGACCCTTGAAATGAGGCGGAGTTCGTTGAGGCGAGTCATCGCTGATCCCGAAGTGAATTTTTATTCACCTTTAGCCTGTGTTTCGCGGGACGTCGAGCGGGCAAGCGCATCATTCCAGGTCGCCAGAAGGGCCTCTCGGTCCACGGCCTGCGGCTCGATAGTCTGGTTGTTTCGTGGCAGCTCCGAGACGACATGGAGATCATTCCACAAGCCGAGGGAGAGCCCCGCCAGATAAGCAGCGCCGAGAGCCGACGCCTCGGGCGCTTCGCATTGGATTACGGGGTGTTCGATGAGATTCGAGACGCATTGCATCAGGAAGCGGTTCTGGCTCGGCCCCCCATCCACATAGAGCGCCCCGAGTTCGCCGCCGCTTTGCGCCCGCATGGCCGCGATCACATCATGCACCTGGAAGGCGATGGAATCGGTTACCGACCGCGCCATCTGCGCGCGTGTCGTATTGAAGTTGATCTGGGAGAACAAGGCACGGGCGTCAGAATTCCAGTAAGGCGCACCGAGCCCCACGAACGCCGGCACGAAGCCAGGCGCGCCCGGCCCGGCGCTCGCCGCAAGTTCGACAAGGGCAGCCACGTCAGCCAGCCCGAGAATGTCAGCCATCCAGGGAAGGCTGGCGGCGCAAACGAGGATATTGCCCTCGAAGGCGAAGGTCGGCTTTCCCGCGATGCGCCATGCGACGGTGGTTGTAATGCCATTGCGCGGGGCGATGAATTGCGGCAGCGTCGTCATGACCGAAGAGCCGGTTCCGAAAGTCACCTTGCCGTCGCCCGGCTTGAATGCGCCATGGCCGAACAAGGCTGCGTGGCTGTCTCCGATCGCGGCCATGATTGGCGTGCCGTCCGGCACCCCTGGCAATCCATGCGTCCTGCCGAAATCGGCAGAGCTGTCGAGCACCTCCGGCAGGAGCGCGATATCGACGCCGAAAATCTCGCCCAGTTCCTCGCTCCATCTCTGTTCGCTGAGATCGAACAACTGGCTCCTGGCGGCATTCGAAGCGTCGCAGACATGCCGGCGCCCGCCCGTCAGGCAGTGAATGAGCCAACTGTCGACCGTTCCCAGCCGCACCGATCGCCCGGCCGGAATCCGGTCGAGCAGCCATCGGAATTTCGAACCCGGAAACATCGGATCCAGCGGCAGGCCGGTCAGCGCCTGCACACGGTCGAGGCGGCCTTCGGCAATGAGACGTTCACAATCCCGTGCCGTTCGACGGCACTGCCAGCTGACCACCGGTCCGAGCGCGTCTCCTGTTTCGGCGTCCCAGGCGGTGACGGACTCGCGCTGATTGGAAATGGCAATGGCCTCGACAGTCACGTCCGGGCCGGCCTTCAGGCAGGCATCGATCGCTTCGCAGACCGATGCGTAGAGCCGGCGCGGATCTTGTTCGACCCAGCCCTCCCTCGGATAGGAGATGCCGACAGGAGACGAACCTCTGCCGATAATTTCTCCCGTCTCGGAAACGAGAACGGCCTTTGAATTGGTCGTGCCCTGGTCGATTGCCAGAATTGCCCGCATTCTATCCTCCCCGGATCAGGCGGCGGCCGCGGCGGCAAAATGCGCCCCGGCCGCTTCACGCGATCCCCAGTTACTTGCGCTTGATCAGCGCCTGTGCGGCGTCGGCGATTGCGGACGGCGACATTCCGTATTCGTCGAGCAGGAACTCTGCCGAGCCGGTCGGCGCGTAGACGCCGGGAACGCCGAGACGCTTCATCGGCACCGGGGCATTGTCGACCACCACTTCGGCGACCGCGGAGCCGAGCCCCCCAAAGATCGAATGCTCCTCGGCCGTGACGATCGCTCCGGTCTCCTTCGCCGCGGCGATGATGGCCTCCTCATCGATCGGACGAACCGTGGCGAGGTTGAGCACCCTGGCATCGATGCCGCGGCCGGCGAGAATCTCGGCAGCCTTCACGATGCGATGCGTCAAGGTGCCGTTGGCGATCAGAGTGACGTCGGAACCCTGGCGCAGGAGATTCGCCTTGCCGAGTTCGAACGCGTGCCCCTCCGGAAGAAGGTCGGGCACTCCGACCCGTGACAGACGCAGGAAACACGGCCCGCTATAGGTCGCCGCCCAGGCAACGGCAGCCGCGGTTTCGATCCGGTCGCAGGGCGCGATGACGGGAAGATTGGGCAGGACGCGCGTCCAGGCGAAGTCTTCGATCGAGTGATGAGTCGGACCGAGTTCGCCGTAAGCCATGCCGGACGAGATCCCCACCAGCTTGACGTTGGCGTTCGAGTAGGAAATGTCGGCCTTGATCTGCTCCAGCGACCGTCCCGTGAGAAACGGAGCAGCACCGCACACGAAGGGCAGCCGTCCGCCATTGGCAAGGCCCGCTCCAACGCCGACCATGTTCTGTTCCGCAATGCCGACATTGACGAGGCGCTCCGGAAATCTCGACTTGAAGCCGCCGAGCTTGGAGGAACCGACCGAGTCGTTGCAGACCGCGACGATCGTTTCGTTTTCGGCTGCCAGCCGCTCGAGCGTAGAGGCGAATGCGTCGCGGCAATCGTGGAGCTTGGGTGGGTTTACTGGCGCGTTCATTACAGTGCCTCCGACAATTCTGCCAATGCGATTTCGTATTGTTCCTTGCTCGGGACCTTATGGTGCCATTCGACCCGGTCCTGCATGAAGGAGATTCCGTGGCCCTTGTTGGTATGGGCGACGATGGAGTGCGGTCCTGACCCCCGATGTTCGAGAGCCGGAACGATCTCGCGCATATTGTTGCCGTCAATCTCGGTGACTTCCCAGCCGAACGCTTCGAGCTTCGGACGAAGCGGAGCGAGATCGTTGGTTTCGGCAAGTGCTGCGCCCTGCTGGAACCTGTTGTGATCGATGATCAAGGTCAAGTTATCGAGCTTGAACTGAGCTGCCGCCATGATCGCCTCCCAATTGGACCCTTCCTGCATCTCGCCGTCGCCGGTGACGACATAGGTGCGATATCCAGCGCCCGAGAGCTTGGCGGCTTTTGCCATGCCCACAGCGACCGGAAGGCCGTGGCCGAGCGGACCGGTATTCGTTTCGACGCCCGGAACCTTGTTGCAGTTCGGATGCCCGTTCAGCCGCGAATGCGGCTGCAGGAAGGTGGAAATCTCCTCCTCCGGGATGAAGCCGCGCTTTGCGAGCGTCACGTAGAGAGCGCAAGCCGTATGTCCCTTTGAAAGAACGAACCTGTCGCGGTCGGGATGCTTCGGCTGGTCCGGCCAGACATTCAGCACACGAAAATAGAGCGCCGTCAAAATGTCGATGACCGACATCTCCCCGCCGATGTGGCCGGCGCCCGCTTCAAAGACCGCCTGCAGATCACGCAATCGGATCTCGCGGGCGATGCGCTCAAGTTCTGTCGTATCCATGGGTTCCTCATCATGCATAAATATTCACTTATCAATATTTTTGCATAACATGCCGATTAGTCAAGCCTTCAAACGACGTGCCGATGACGATATGCCTGAAGCAAATCTTGTTGACAGCCGGAAAGCAAGTTGTTAATGAATTTTCCAGCAAGTGTGAATAATTATTCTAGCTTGCACAAATATCGGATACAAGCCTAGGCATAGGGAGGAGCAATGGTGGCGCTCGATATCAATGAACAGAGGCTTTCGTCCGGCGCTTGGCTCGGTAAGCTCAAGGGAGCCACCGGACCGCTCGTGGGATTGCTCGCGCTGTGCATCTTTCTGAGCTTCAGCACAGACACGTTTCTTTCGGTTCGAAACGGCCTCAACATCCTCGACCAGATCACCGTCCTCGGCATCATGGCGGTCGGAATGACCTTCGTCATCCTGATCGGCGGCATCGATCTGTCCGTCGGCTCCGCACTCGCCCTGGCGATGATGGTCATGGGTTGGACGGCCAATGTCGCCGGCCTGCCGCTGCCCGTCGGCATCGCCTTCGCGCTGATCGCGTCGGCGGTATCAGGCCTCATCGTCGGGCTTCTGGTGACGCAGTTCCGGGTTCCAGCCTTTATCGCCACGCTTGCGATGATGTCGGCGGCGCGCGGCGTTGCAAACATGATCACGGACGGCCAGCAGATCGTCGGCTTCCCCGACTGGTTCATGATGCTGGCGATCGATCGCCATTTCGGCGTCATGACTGCCACGGTCTTCCTCATGCTCGCGGTCGTTCTTGCGGCGTGGCTCTTCCTGCACTTCCGGTCCGAAGGCCGCATGCTCTACGCGGTGGGCGGCAATCCTGAAGTCGCGCGCCTGGCCGGCATCAACGTTCCGCTAGTGACGATATCAGTCTATGTCGTGAGCGCCGTCCTTGCGGGGCTCGCAGGCATCGTGCTCGCCGCCCGCCTGGATTCCGTCCAGCCGTCCAGCGGCCTGGGCTATGAACTGGACACCATCGCCGCGGTCGTCATCGGCGGGACATCGCTCTCCGGCGGCGCGGGCGGCATCGGCGGAACGCTGATCGGCGTGCTGATCATCGGTGTGCTTCGCAACGGCCTCAACCTTCTCAACGTCTCGCCCTTCCTGCAGCAGGTGATCATCGGGGTCGTCATCGTGCTCGCGGTCGGCGCAGAAACCATTCGCCGGCGTCGCGCCTGACGCGCATCGTCCGCCGCGTTGGCGGAAACGGAATTCCGTCCCGGAAATTCGGGGCGGATCAATCACCCGAGGGGGAGGACATACCCTAGGGTTCCATCAAAAAACGGAGGAACTACAATGAAAATTGCGCGCACCATGCTCGCGTCCGCTGCACTGCTTGGCCTCATGCTCGGCCCCGTCCACGCGGCGGAACTGAAGAAGCTTGGCCTGGCCGTTGCCAACCTTCAGGCAAACTTCTTCAACCAGATCAAGCAATCGGTCGAGGCCGAAGCCAAGAAGCGCGGCATCGAAGTCATCACGGTCGACGCGAAGGGCGACGGCCCGACGCAGGTCAATCAGATCCAGGACCTTCTGACCCAGAAAATCGACGCGCTGATCTACATTCCGGCAGGCGCCGCCGCTGCGACCGTTCCCGTCAAGCTTGCGAAGAACGCCGGCATTCCGGTCGTCAACGTCGACCGCAACGCCGAGGGCGCGCCGGGCGATACATTCCTTGCAACGGATTCCGTCGCCTCCGCCAAGGCCGTGTGCGACTACATCCTGAAGGAAGGCGGCGGCAAGGGGAAGATGGTCATCATCCACGGCCAGAAGGGCACGACCCCGGAAGTCGACCGCTCCAAGGGCTGCGCTGAATCGCTCAAGGCCTATCCGGATGTAAAGGTCGTCGCCGAGCAATATTCGAACATCTGGAGCCAGGACGAAGGCTTCCAGATCATGCAGAACATGCTGCAGGCAAATCCTGATGTCTCGATCGTATTTGCTCAGGCTGACGCTCTTGCACTCGGCGCTGCCCAGGCGATCAAGGTCGCGAAACCTTCCCAGAAAATCGTGGTCGGCGGCTTTGACGGCGACACCGCAGCTCTCGAAGCGCTCAGCAAGGGCGTCTTCGATGTGACGGCGACCCAGCAGACCCAGAAGATGGGCCGCGATGCGGTTGAAAACGCCGCCAAGCTTGTCGCCGGTGAGAAAGTACCGCCGGTACAGCTCTTGGATGCCACGCTGACAACCAAGGAAAACGTCGCAGGCTTCATCGCCAACCATCCCTAGCGCATCGACCCGAAAATCGGGAACGATTTTCGGAAAGCACGATGCGTAGATTCAAAGTGTTAGAGCGTCCTTTGTGCGTCCGAAAGGATGCACGGCGCTCTAATGAAGCCGAAGTCTTGAGGAGGTGTGCCGTGACTGATCCAGTTCTTTCCCTGAAGGGCATATCCAAGTGGTATGGGCCGCTCCAGGTGCTGAAGAATGTCAGCCTGGACGTCTATCCCGGGGAAGTGGTGGCACTTCTCGGCGAAAACGGAGCGGGCAAGTCGACGCTGTCAGGCATCATTGCCGGCTCACGCACACCATCCGAGGGATCGATGACATGGCTGGGGCAGCCCTATGCCCCGGCCACCCCGCGCGAAGCGATCGACAAGGGCGTCGTCCTGATCCATCAGGAACTGCAACTGCTGCCGCAGCTGTCGATCGCCGAAAACGTCTTCATCGGTCGCTGGCCGATGAAGAACGGCGTCGTCGACCGCGCTCAAATGGTTCGCCGGGCCCAGGACCAGCTCGCGCGTTTGAACCTTCATATACCGGCAACACGGATGGTCGCCGGCCTTTCCACCGCCAATCAGCAGCTCATCGAGATCGCCAAGGCGCTGGCTCTCAACGCCAAGCTGCTGATCCTCGATGAGCCGACAGCCGCCCTTGGCGGCGCCGAGACGGAAGCTCTGTTCGAACAGGTTCGCAAGCTTCGCTCGGAAGGTGTGGGCATCGTCTACATTTCCCACCGCATGGAAGAGATCAAGCAGATAACCGACCGGATCGTCGTTCTTCGCGACGGGGAGCGGGTGCAGGAATTCTCGGACAGCGCCACCCCGGTGCGAACGATTGTCGAGAGCATGGTCGGGCGCCCGCTTGATCGCCTGTTCCCTACCCTGCCGGTTCCGACGGACCGCCCGGTCCTTGAGGTGTCCGGACTGAGTTCGCCCGAGGACTCGTTTCGTGACGTGACCTTCGAGGTGCGGGCCGGAGAAATTCTCGGCATCGCCGGATTGGTCGGCGCCGGCCGCACCGAACTGGTGCGCGCGATTTCGGGAGCGGATCCGATCAGTGCGGGTTCGATCAAGCTCGAAGGCGAGGAACTCAGGCTGCGCGATCCGGCCGACGCCATCGCCAAGGGCATCGTGATGGTTCCGGAAGACCGCAAGGAGCAGGGCCTGATCGTCGGCCACCGGATCAGCGAAAACATTATCTACGCCAATCTGGATAAACTCGGCGGTGGCTGGATAACGCCGCGCCTCAAGCGCTCCTTCGCGGAAAAGGCGGTTGCGAAGTTCGGCGTGAAGGGCCGCGCCGAGCAATTCGCCTCCGATCTTTCCGGCGGCAACCAGCAGAAGGTGGTGATCGCCAAGTGGCTCTTGCGCGATCCCAAGGTCGTCGTCCTCGACGAACCGACGAGAGGCATCGACGTCGGCGCCCGCGCGGGCATCTACGACATCATCGTCAACCTTGCGAAACAGGGTGTGGCGGTCATCGTCGTAAGCTCCGACCTCGAGGAAGTTCTCGGCGTTTCCAATCGCATTCTCGTGCTTGCCCAGGGCAAGCAGGCAGGCATTCTCGATCGTGACCAGGCCAATGACGTCTCGGTCATGGAGTTAGCGACCATCTAAACAGATAGAGAAAGGAAGAGCGGTGTCCGACATCACTCTGAACGCCCCGAAGCTTTTCGACCTCAGCGGCCAGGTTGCCATGGTAACCGGAGCCGGGAGCGGCATCGGGCAGCGCATTGCCATCGGCCTTGCGCAATGCGGCGCGGACGTTGCGCTGCTCGACCGCCGGACCGACGACGGACTGGCGAAGACAGCCGAACATATTCGCGCCGCAGGCCGCCGCTCGATCGAGATCGCAGCGGACGTGACGAGCAAATCTTCGCTTGCAGACGCCGTCGCACGAACCGAAGCGGACCTCGGCGCCTTGAGGCTTGCCGTCAACGCTGCGGGCATCGCCAATGCGAACCCGGCGGAAGATATGGAGGAGGATCAGTACCAGACGTTGATGGATATCAACCTGAAGGGCATATTCCTTTCCTGCCAGGCCGAGGCCCGCGCCATGCTGAAGAATGGACGCGGCTCCATCGTCAACATCGCCTCCATGTCGGGCGTCATCGTCAACCGGGGCCTCAGCCAAGCGCATTACAACGCCTCCAAGGCGGGCGTGATCCATATGTCGAAGTCCATGGCGATGGAATGGGTCGGCCGCGGCATTCGCGTCAACACCATCTCCCCCGGCTATACGGCAACGCCGATGAACACCCGTCCGGAGATGGTTCATCAGACCAAGCTTTTCGAAGAGCAGACACCGATGCAGCGCATGGCTGATGTCGACGAGATGGTCGGTCCGGCCGTGTTCCTGCTGTCGAATGCAGCAAGTTTCGTAACCGGCGTCGATCTTCTCGTAGACGGCGGCTTCTGCTGCTGGTGATGCGATCGGAACGCTGATTTTAGAACCTGAACCGATCTCGCTTCCTCCCTGGCTGAGATCGAGGCGCTGAAGGGACCAACGGGCAAGACGGCGCGATATCGTCGTCCGCCCGCCCTTCCCGCCGACAGAACGAGCTGATGCCCCGGACGCCGCCCTTGGCGCTCGTGGGATAGCTGAAAGGAAAGACCATGAAACGCTTCGAAAACAAGACGGTCGTCATCACCGGGGCCAGCCGCGGCATCGGCGCTGCCATCGCCAGGCGCTTTGCGCGCGAAGGCGCCAATCTCGTCGTCTCGGCCAACGAGGACCTGGTCCACGGCGTTGCCGAAGGCATCAGGGCCGAAGGCGGCAAGGCGATCTCCTTCATCGGCGACGTCACCGACAAGGCGAGCGTCAAGGCGCTCTACGATGCCACTGAAAAGGAATTCGGCACGGTTGATGTCTCGATCCAGAACGCCGGCGTCATCACCATCGCCCGCGTCGAGGATCTCACCGAAAACGAGTGGGACAAGGTCATGGCCGTCAACACCAAGGGCGTTTTCCTCTGCGCCCAGGAGGCCATTTCGAGAATGCGCAAGCACAAGCGCGGCGGCCGCATCATCAACACCGCCTCCGGCCAGGCCCGCGACGGCTTCATCTATACCCCGCATTACGCCGCCTCGAAAATGGGCGTCGTCGGCATCACCCAGAGCCTGGCGAAAGAAGTCGCGACCGAAAACATCACCGTCAACGCCTTCTGCCCCGGCATCATCGAAACCGACATGTGGGCCTATAACGACCAGGCCTGGGGCAAGCTGCTCGGCAATTACGGCCCCGGCGAACTGATGAAGGAATGGGTCGAGGGCATCCCGATGAAGCGCGCCGGCTCCGGCGAGGACGTCGCCGGCCTGGTCACCTTCCTCGCCAGCGATGACGCCGCCTACATCACCGGCCAGACGATCAATGTCGATGGCGGGTTGATCATGTCGTAGATGGCAAGCAGCGCCACTGAAACTGTATAAAACGCTGCCTTGCCTTCGCTCGCGCTCAGAGCATTCGCGGCTTCGCCGCTCACCCCCTCATCTGCCTGCCGGCATCTTCTCCCCGCCGGGGAGAAGCGGAATCGCAGCCGCCGCTCGCTTCCCTTTATGCTTTGGCTTGGGGCGACGCGGTGCGTCTTGCTCCCTCTTCGCCCCAGCGGGGAGAAGATGCCCGTCAGGGCAGATGAGGGGGTGAGGAGCACTAGCGACGAACGCCTTGAGCGGTAAGCGAAAGGCAACCGACGCCCTCACCTACGTCCTATTGATCGAAACCCCGCCATCCGCCAGCATCGCCGTACCCGTCACGAAACTCGACAGGTCGGACGCCAGGAAAAGCGCGGCATTGGCGATCTCCTCCGGCTGCGCCATGCGTTTCAGCGCATGCAGCCCCTCCACGAAGGCGAGCACTTCCGCAGTCGCATCAGGCGCATTGGTGATGCTGGCCGGCGTATCGGTGCCGCCGGGCAGAAGGGCGTTGACGCGAATCTTGCGCGATGCGAGCTCGGCGGCAAGCACCTGCACGAGGCCGATCAGACCGGCCTTGCTCGCCGCATAGGCGCCCATGCCGGGCATGCCGGCGGTGTAGCCGACGAAGGTGGAGGTGAAGATCAGCGATCCGCCGCCCTCGCCCATCGCCGCCGACTGATGTTTGGCGCCGAGGAAAGAGGCGGTCAGATTGGTCTCGATCGTTTCGCGCCAGCCCTCCAGCGACAGACCGGAGACCGGCCCCATCTCGCCAATGCTGCCGGCATTGTTGAAGGCGATGTCGAGCCTGCCGAAGCGCGAGAGAGCCATATCGACGAGCCTTGCCTGCAGCGCCTCGTCCCTGACATCGCCCGCAACGGCGGCGGCCTCTCCCCCCTCCGCCTCGATTTCGGCGACGACCGCGTCGAGCGCATCCTCTCGCCTTCCGTTGATCACCAGCTTCGCGCCCTCCCGTGCAAAGACTTTCGCCGCAGCGCGGCCGATGCCGGAGCTTGCGCCGGTGACGATTGCGATCTTGTCCTTCAGAAGTGTCATGTCCGTTTCTCCTCAGTGATTGAGGCATCCCAAATCTCAGACATCAGGCGGCGCAGCCACCCGTTTCCCGCGCGCAAAAACAAAAGCCGACGATGGACGGATGACTTGGCAGCGCTCAGTTTCGCAACCGAGTTGGAATCGAAGTGAAGATTCGCCAAATAAAACGGTCATTTGCCACGGTTTTCACAGAGGCTCCTGCCGTTACGTAAGCGCCCTTGTGCACCGCATCATCGATTTATCCCGGGTGTGACATTCATCCGATTCCCTTCATGTATCTTCCCGACTAAGAAGGGATGCACAGGTAAAGGGAATCTCTTCATGCCGCGGTCACGCAATACTGAGGGCGCCATCTATATGAGCATGGCGATGGCCGGCTTTTCCTCCAGCGACGCACTCTCCAAATCGGTGATCGCCTATATGAATGCCGGCGAGATCATGTTCCTGCGCGGCCTGTTCACCAGCCTGCTGGTCTTTCTGATCGCCTGGAAAATGGGCGCGCTGCGCTCCTGGCGTGTCGTGCTGAAGCCGTTGATCATTCTCCGCATCGTCTGCGAGATACTTTCCGCAGTCACCTATATCACCGCGCTCGGCATGATGCCGATCGCCAATGCCTCGGCGATCCTGCAGTCGCTGCCGCTGGTCGTCACCTTCGGCGCGGCGCTGTTCTTCCGCGAGCCCGTTGGCTGGCGGCGCTGGTCGGCGATCCTCGTCGGCCTCGTCGGCGTGATGATCATCATCCGTCCCGGCCCCGAAGGCTTCACCGCCGCCGCCCTTCTCTGCGTCGGCGCTGTGCTGACGACGGCCGGCCGCGATCTCGCCACGCGCTCGATCGATCCGGAAATACCCTCGCTGATGATCACCGTGATCACCGCCTCCTCCGCCGCCTTCTTCGGCGCGCTCCTGATCCCCGTGCTCGGCGGCTGGCAGCCGGTCAGCGCCACCTCGCTCGGCCACCTCCTGCTCGCCTCGGTGCTGGTGCTCGTCGGCTATCAGTCGGTCATCCTCGCCATGCGCACCGGCGAAATCTCCTTCGTCGCACCCTTCCGCTATACGAGCCTGATCTTTTCCTCGCTGCTCGGCTTTGTCTTTTTCGCCGAAGTGCCGGACCAATGGACGCTGATCGGCGCTGCAATCGTCATCGCTTCCGGCCTCTATACGTTCTATCGTGAGGCCAAGCGTCACGTTTCGCCCATCGCGCAGGAATCCGAACCGCGCGTGCCGGTGTGACGCATGATTGCGAGGCAGATGATGGCTGAATTCTCCTTGGACAAATCCGAGATCGCTGGCGTGGTGCTCGCCGGCGGCCGCTCGCAGCGCATGGGCCGCGACAAGGCCGGCGTCATGCTCGGGACCGACAGCCTGCTTCGCCATGTGCTGGCCCGCCTGTCGCCGCAGGTTTCCTCCATCGCCGTCAATGCCGATGCCGCCGCCGAAGACGTGCCTGTCCTTCCCGACCACATTGCCGGCAAGGCCGGCCCGATGGCCGGCATTCATGCGGCCATGGTCTATGCCGCCGGCATCCCCTCGGTCACCCATGTCGTCACCGTCTCTGTGGATTGCCCGTTCTTCCCGGCCGATCTCGTTAGCCGGCTGGCGGCAGCGGTCGATCGCCCGTCGCAGATCACTATTGCCGCTTCCGAAGGCCGCAGCCATCCGGTCTTCGGTCTCTGGCCGGTGACATTGGCGGCCGATCTCGAAGCCTGGATCGCCACCGACGAAAAGCGCCGCGTGCGCGACTTCCTGTTGCGGCATGACGTTACGGAAGTGGCCTTTCCGCTGCATCCGACCCGCGCCAGTCTGCTCGACCCTTTCTTCAACATCAACACGCCCGACGACCTCGCCGAGGCGGAACGCTGGCTGGAGGCCCTTCGCACATGACGGCACCTAAAGTCTTCGGCATCGCCGGCTGGAAGAACTCGGGCAAGACAGGGCTTGCCGTGCGTTTGGTGACCGAGTTCACCCACCGTGGCTATAAGATATCGACGATCAAGCACGCCCATCATGATTTCGACATCGACAAGGTCGGGGCCGACAGCTACCGCCACCGCCAGGCCGGCGCCCACGAGGTCACCATCGTCTCCGGCACCCGCTACGCCATCATGCACGAGCTGCGCGGCGCTCCCGAACCCGAGTTCGAGGAGATCCTCGCCCGGCTTGCTCCTTGCGATCTCGTCTTGATCGAGGGCTACAAGCGCGAACCGATCCCGAAGATCGAGGCTCGCCGCCTCGAAGCCGCAAACCGGACGCCCTTGGCGCCGGATGATCCCCACATCGCAGCCATCGCCGCCGATCATCCCGTCCCGGACACGGCCCTGCCCGTCTTCGATCTCGACGACACCGCCGCCATCGCCGATTTCATCGCCGAGATTGTCGGGCTTGAGGCTCGATCCTAGCCTGCCGATTTGAGGGGCAGATCCGTCTCGCTTGCCAATGCCTTGTGAATTTCCCTTGCAAGCTGGGCCTGGTTGTACGGCTTTGCCAATCTTGGAAGATCGACCTCTGCGCCGGCGGGAAGATCGGCATAACCCGTTGCCAGCACGATCGGCAGCGCCGGTCGAATGGTCCGCACCGCCTGTGCAAGCTGCGCGCCGGTCATGCCGGGCATCGAATAGTCGGTGATCATCACGTCGAAATGTCCATCGCTTCTGATCAGCTCCAGCGCCTGCGAGCCGGAATTCGCTTCGACGACATCATGGCCGAGATCTTCAAGCATCTCGACGGAACTCATGGCAATCAAGGTATCATCGTCGACCAGAAGGATCTTCAGCTTCGATGCGCCTTGCGTAAGCGGCATATCGGTTTCAGCTGGCTGTTCGGGGCGCCGTTCGGTCGCGGGAAGCCATAATTCGGCAGTGGTTCCCATGCCGGGCTTGCTCGTCAGGCGCAGCGCGCCATTGAGCTGAACGGCAAGGCCGTGGATCATCGATAGACCAAGGCCGGTGCCCTTTCCGAGCTCCTTGGTCGAGAAGAAGGGGTCGACGGCTTTCTTCAGCGTCTCCGCGTCCATCCCGGTGCCGGTGTCGGTAACGCCGAGGACGAGATAGGTCCCCGCGTCGAGATCGCCGCCGCCAACGGCGACCTGTTCTTCGCGCAGCGAAATGCGCAGGGCTCCTCCATCAGGCATCGCATCGCGCGCGTTGACGGCAAGGTTGAGCAGCGCCAGCTCGACCTGGTTGGCATCGACCAATGCCGGCTGCAGCGCCGGCGCAAACGCGGTTTCGATGCTGACGGACGATCCGACGGAACGACGCAACAGATCGTTCATGCCCGACACCAGCTCGGCCAGATCGACCGGCTTCACCTGAAGATCCTGCCGCCTGGCGAAAGCCAGCAGACGCTGCGTCAGGGCCGCGCCGCGGCGTGCCCCCTGAAGGGCGCCATCGACCAGCCGCGTTGCCTTCCGGTCTCCCGTTAGATGCTTGCCGAGCAGTTCGAGATTGCCGAGAACGACCATCAGCAGATTGTTGAAATCATGCGCGACGCCGCCGGTCAGTTGGCCGATGGCCTCCATCTTTTGCGAATGGCGAAGCTGCTCCTCCGCCTTTTCACGTTGGGCGACCTCCTCGAGCAGGCTCTGGTGAGCTGCATGAACCTCGCCCGTCCGTTCCCGCACCCGCTCCTCGAGGCTCTCATTCAGCCGTCTGAGGTTCTCCTCGCTGGTCTTGCGCGCCGTGGCATCGGAGGAAACGCCGACGAGCTTCTTCGCCGACCCATATCTGTCGGCATAGAGCTGCGCATGCACCTCCGCCCAATGCGGCGATCCGTCCGGCCAGATCGTCCTGTGTTCGACCGAATAATCGCGTCCGGTCTCGATCGTCCTGTCCAGGTTTTCCTGAACGAGGCCGCGATCATCGGGATGGATGCTGGCAACCAGATCATTATAGGTAAACTCCACGTCCTGCCCCCGGCCGAAGACGGCCTTGCAGGTATCGGACGCGGATAGCCGCATCGAAGACAATTCCAGCTCCCACGCACCGAGGCGGCCGGCGGCAAGCGCCGTTTGCAGCCGTCGCTCGCCTTCACTGAGCGCCTCGAGCTGGGCGCGCGCCTGGTATTGGCGCAGACGTCCCCTTAGCGCGGTCCTGGCAATGCTGATGAAGGATGTGGCGTGGAAAGGCCGTTCCAGAAAGGTAACGTTGGCGAGAACCTCGGAAAGCCTGGCAGCGGCCGGATTTCGTTCCGGCCCGCCGCCTCGCGTGGTGAGCACGATGAACGGCAGATCGGACCAGCTCGGCTGCGCCGAAATCCAGGCTGCGACCGGCTTCAAATCGCTTGAGCGAACCGCCTCCTCCGTCAGGACGCCGAAAGCGACGTCATCATCGAGCAAGGCCGCGAACATCGCAAGGTCGGGCGCGGTAATCGATGTCGCGCCGGCCTCCTTGACCAGGGATACCGCCACCAGAGCGTCGCGGCCGGTGGGCGTATAGATCAACGCCTTTGGTTTGCCGGAATTAGGAATTGCCGCCATCCCCGCCATCGCGCGACAGGAGTGACGAGCTGTCTGAGACGAATTCCGGAACGCCGCGCAACACTCCCTGGAATCCGACAAGCGGCCCCCCGAATGTCAGGCCTGCCGCATCGATCCGATATTCTCGGATGGTGTCCTCATGGAAGCCGGTTCTCTTCTTGATCACCGAGACTGCCCGTCGCATCCTTCCCGCTGCCTCGAAGTAGCGCAGCAGAATAACGGTGTCGGCAAGATAGGTGACATCGACAGGAGCCTTCATATCGCCGACCAGCCCGTGCTGGGCGACGGTCAGAAATGTGTTGGCGCCTTGCCTGTTCAGATATTGCAGCAGCTCATGCATGTGAAGGATCAGCGAATTCTCGTCCGGCATCGAAGCCTGATAACCGTTGATACTGTCGATGATGACGGTCTTGGCGCCCGACTTGTCGACGCAGTCCCGCACGCGATGCGCAAATTCACCGGGCGATAGTTCGGCGGCATCCACCTGCTCGATGTGAACGACACCTGCGTCCCTCATCGCCTCGAGATCGATTCCGAGCGCCTTGAGCCGCCCGAAAAGCAGCCCGAGCTCCTCATCGAAGATGAAGGCGGCCGCTTTCTCTCCGCGCGCGATCGCCGCCGCCAGGAACTGAAACGAGAAAGTGCTTTTGCCGGTGCCGGCGGGACCGAGGATCAGCGTGCTGGAGCCCCTCTCCAGTCCGCCTCCCAAGAGAAGGTCGAGTTCCGCAATATTGCTGGAAACGTCGTCGCGGTCGTAACTCGTCCTGTGCTCGGCGGCAACCAGACGCGGGAACACGACGACACCGCCGGTCTGGATGGTGAAATCGTGATAGCCGCCCCGGAAAGCCTGGCCGCGATATTTTATGATCCTCAGGCGCCGCCGTTCCGAGCCGTATCCCGGCGCCAGTTCCTCGAGATGGATGACGCCATGCACGACGCTGTGCACCGTCTTGTCCAGCACGTCGGAGGTCAGGTCGTCGAGCAGAAGCACCGTCGCCCCCTGCCGGGCAAAATAATGTTTGAGCGCAAGGATCTGCCGGCGGTAGCGCAGCGAGCTCTGCGCCAGCAGCCTTATCTCCGACAGGCTGTCGAGAACCACGCGGCTTGGCTTGACCCTCTCGAAAGCGGCGAAGATCTCCTTGGTGGTCTCCCCAAGCTCGAGGTCTGACGAATAGAGAAGGCTCTGCTGCTGATCTGAATCCAGCAGGCTTTCCGGAGGCACGACCTCGAAGACCTCGATATTGCTGTCGATCATCATGCCGTGCGACGCGGCTCCGGCCCGCAATTCGCTCTCGGTTTCCGAAAGCGTGATGTAGAGCCCGCGCTCGCCGAGCCGCGCGCCTTCGATCAGAAACTGCAGTGCGATGGTGGTCTTGCCGGCTCCTGGATTCCCCTCCAGGAGAAACACATGGCCTGTCGAAAGACCGCCCGCCAGAATTGTGTCCAAACCGGACACTCCGGTCCGAGCTTTCGTGGCAGGCATAGCAGTATTCATTCACCGTTTCCTTCAGTTTTAATTTTGAATTAGTGGCGAAGGAAGGAATGTCAAATGGCCTGCGCAGTATGATTTCGCGCTGCCTCAATGGATTGGCGGCAGGCCGAAATAGAAGCCGTTATCCGCGATAGCCAAGCGCATCGGCGACGACCGCAAAGGCCGCTGAAGCGCGCGCGGCAGGACGCGGCACTCATGAAAATTTCTCATAGGTCCTTGCCACGGCTGCCATCTAATCGCGGCTGAAGCCGCGCACTAACTATTCTGAACCAAGCCGGACGATCCCGTTCGCAACCGTAGGCACAAGAGGCACGATCATGGAAATCAAACGAAACGGCTCGCAGCCCTCGGCCAAGGGGCCGACGGATTGGTTCACCGGCACGGTGCGCATCGACCCGCTGTTTTCGCTCACCCGTCCGGCACGCGCCGCCGGTGCCAGCGTCACTTTCGAGCCCGGCGCCCGCACCGCCTGGCACACCCATCCGCTCGGCCAGACGCTGATCGTCACCTCGGGCTGCGGCCGCGCCCAGCGCGAAGGCGGCCCCGTCGAGGAGATTCGCCCGGGAGACGTCGTCTGGTTTGCGCCTGGCGAGCGGCATTGGCACGGCGCAGCGCCGACGACAGCAATGACCCACATCGCCATCCAGGAACAGCTCGACGGCAAGGTCGTCGACTGGATGGAGCATGTCACCGACCCGGAATATCAAGGCTGAAAGGAAACGGCGATGCAGAAGCGTCAACTCGGAAAGAGCGGACTTCAGGTCTCGGCCATCGGTCTCGGCTGCATGGGGCTGAGCTACGGTTACGGCCCGGCGACCGAACAGCGGGAAGCGATTGCGCTGATCCGCCAGGCTTTCGAACGCGGCGTCACCTTCTTCGACACCGCCGAGGCCTACGGACCCTATAAGAACGAAGAGCTTCTGGGAGAGGCCCTGGCGCCCTTCCGCAGCGACGTGGTGATCGCCACGAAATTCGGTTTCAACTTCGATGCCAATGGCGGCCAGAGCGGCCTGAACAGCCGCCCGGAGCAGATCCGCGCCGTTGCCGATCAGGCGCTGAAGCGCTTGAAAACCGATGTCATCGACCTGTTCTACCAGCACCGCGTCGATCCCGATGTTCCCATCGAGGATGTCGCTGGCACCGTCAAGGCACTGATATCGGAGGGTAAGGTCCGGCATTTCGGCCTCTCCGAAGCAGGCGTCCAGACCATCCGCCGCGCCCATGCCGTCCAGCCGGTGGCGGCGCTGCAAAGCGAATATTCGCTCTGGTGGCGCGAGCCCGAGCAGGAGATCCTGCCGGTGCTCGAAGAACTCGGCATCGGCTTCGTTCCGTTCAGCCCGCTCGGCAAGGGCTTCCTCACCGGCGCGATCAGCGAGACGACGACCTTCGACAGCAAGGATTTCCGCAACATCGTGCCGCGCTTTTCACCGGAAGCGCGAAGGGCCAATCAGGCGCTGGTCGATCTGCTGTCGGAAATTGCCGCACGCAAGAAAGCCACCTCGGCCCAGGTCGCGCTCGCATGGCTGCTGGCGCAAAAGCCCTGGATCGCGCCGATCCCCGGCACCACCAAACCACACCGCCTCGAGGAGAATATCGGAGCCGCCGATGTCGAACTGACCGCCGATGACCTTGCCAGTATCGAAAGCGCGCTGGCCACCATCAAGGTCGAAGGCGATCGTTACCCTCCGCATCTGCAGGCAAGGGTTAATCGCTAAAGATAACCTTCCGCCATGCTCGGGCTTGTCCCGAGCATCTGCCCGGGTCGATAGGGCAGCAGATCCTCGGCACAAGGCTGAGGATAACGTAGAGCGGAGAACAAAACCCTTTGTGGCCGCATCTTCACCAGTCGGATCATTTCCGCGGCGCCGGCGCATTCTCCTGAAAAGCTGGTATCGCCTCCAGCCTGCCGACAATGTCCGCAATATCAGGCCATCGGCCGAGATCGAAGCCCATGCGTCTTGCGCTGATCGCCTGCGGAAAGAGGAAGATGTCGGCCAGGCCAGGCCGGTCTCCGACGGTGAAGGAGCCTTGCCTGCGGCCGGCAATCATCGTCTCGACCGCAGTCAATCCCTCGCCGACCCAATGGCGGCTCCAGGCGGCAACGGCATCGGCGTCGGCTTGGAAGGCCGCCTTGAGATGCAGGCCGATCCGCGGCGGCAGCAGCGCATGGATCTCGGCTGCGATCGCGAGCGCAATCGAACGGGCCTGCGCCCTGCCTTCCGCCGTATCGGGCAGCAGCGGCGGCTCCGGTTGAACCTCGTCGAGATATTCGATGATCGCCAGCGACTGGGTGATGAGCTGGCCACTGTCCGTCAGCAAGGCCGGCACCAGCCCCTGCGGGTTGACGCTCCGATATCCGGCCTGCCGGCTTTCGGCATCTTCGCCGAGAATGCTCACCGGCAGCGCCTCGGCCGTCAGTCCCTTGAGCGCCAGTGCGATCCGGACCCTTGAGGTCGCAGAGGAAATTTCGTTCTGATAGAGTTTCACTGTCATTCTCCCGGCTGAATTCAGAAAAGTGGTTGCTCATGCGCGGAAGCAACCGCGGTTGCTGCCGTTACCAGGCCCGCCAGCGGCGACGGTTCGTGCGAGCTGACGTCGTAGATACATGGGGCGGTGAAGACCGCAGCTGCCAGAACGGATATAATCATCAATCTCATTGAAGCCTCCGTCGGCGAGGCCCGGCCGGGCCTCGCCTGTTTCCTTTCCTCTGCCGCTTCAGGCAATGCTCAGCTCGACGTGGATATTTCCGCGTGTCGCCTTCGAATATGGGCAGGTCCGGTGCGCCTCGTCGACAAGCGCCTTGGCGACATCCGGCTCGATTCCGGGCAGGCTGACCTTGAGACGGGCCTGCAGAAAATAATCGCCGTCCGTCGTTCCGAGATCGACTTCGGCATTCACCGCAGTCTCCGTGGGAATCCTGATCTTCAGCTTGCCGGCGGCAATGCCGATCGCTCCGATGAAGCAGGCGGACCAGCCGGCGGCGAAAAGCTGCTCGGGATTGGTGCCGGGCCGCGCGCTGCCGGGAGGCGAGAGCTTGATGTCGAGCTGCCCGTCGTTGCTTTGCGAAGCGCCGTCGCGCCCGCCGGTGGTGCGGGTCTTGCCGGTATAGAGAACCTTTTCGATCTTTGTCATGGAAACACTCCGTATATGGGTCGCTGACGCGAGGAGATCGCTGTTGCGACCGGGTTGACGAAGTAAGTTCTGACCGGCCGATATATCCTGCATGTTTCCGAAATCGGCCGAAATGTCACAAAACGTAGCATCCGGTATCCGGGACATCTTTGCATACAAACCGCCGGAAAATCTCCGGCGGCGCCGAGATCACCGAAGGGTGACTTCCGCCGCAAGGCCGCCGCCGAGCCGATTGTAGAGCCTGAGCGAGCCGCCGAGCTTGGCCGTCAACTGCTGGGCGATCGCAAGGCCGAGGCCCGTGCCGCCGGTCTCGCGGTTGCGGGATTGCTCCAGCCGAAAGAACGGCTGCATGGCGGCTTCCAGCATATCATCGGGAATTCCCGGCCCGCGATCCATGACCGATATGACGACCGCCTTTTCGGCGTTGTGCTCGACGGTGATCTCGGCGGAGCCGGCAAACTTCAGGGCATTGTCGATGAAATTCGACAGGATGCGGCGTAGCGCATGCGGCCTGGTGAAGGCTGCGCCCTCAACCAGCCCGACGACAGTGACGGCCTTTCCGGTGTCCTGATAGTCGTAGGCTATGCTGTCGATGAACGAGGAGAGATCGATCCGAGCGTTCTTTTCTCCGCTGCCGTGGGCGCTGCGCGCATAGGCGATGCCGTCCTGCACGAGGCGCTGGATCTCGGCGAGATCACTCACCAGCTTGTCCTTCTCGGGCGAATCCTCCGCCATGTCGGCGCGCAGCCGCATGCGGGTGATCGGCGTCTGAAGGTCGTGTGAGATCGCCGCCAGTATCTGGACGCGCTCTTCGAGATAATGGGCGATCCTCTCCCGCATCGCGTTGAACGCCCTCGCCGCATGCGCGACCTCGCTCGGCCCCGTCTCGCTCAGACCAGGGCCGTTCCTATCGGGATCGAGCGCGTCGGCGGCGGCGGCAAGCTCTCCGAGCGGCCGGATCGCCAGACGCACCGCGAACCAGGCGCAGAGGATGAGCAGCGCCATCTGGACGGCGAAGACATAAGGGAGCCATTCCGCAATCGGCATGACGCCTCTCGGCGTCACATCGATGGTGAGCGGGCTGCCGTCACTCAGCGTCATATGCGCCTGCAGCCGGTTCACCTCGCCCGGAATCCGTTCGACGCGGATCGGGAAGCGGTGCCTGACGGCGGCCTCTATCTTTCCCGCGATCTCCCTTCCCTTGCTGGAGGTGTCGGGCACGCCGGCAAGGCCAGGCCCAAGCTCGAAACGGTAGTTGCCGCGGCTCAGCCAATCAACGAGGTGACGGCGCTCTTCCGGTGGCAGCCGATCGAGAACGGCAACGGATGTCGCGACGTCGTTCTCCAGCGTGCCGAGCATCACCGCTTTGGCCGACATATAGCGCTCCATGTAGAGAACGCTGAAGGAGAGCCCATAAGCCAGCGCGAGGCCGATCAGCAGGATGAGAAAGATCCGCGACCGCAGCGTTCTCGGCCACATCAGGCCCGGCAGCCTGGAGATCGTCGTCCTCATTGGCGCGGTTCCGAAATTTCGACCGGAACCGAAAAGACATAACCTTCGCTGCGCACCGTCTTGATGTAAGTCGGCTCGCGCGCATCGTCTCCCAGGCGCTGCCGCAGACGGCTGACGAGGAGATCGATCGAGCGATCGAAGAGCTCGGCGTCGCGGCCCTGCGTCAGGCTCAGAAGCTGGTCACGGTTGAGCACCCGCTGCGGATGGTCGATGAAAACGCGCAGCAGGCGGTATTCGGCGCCGCTGAGCGCAATCGCCGTCCCTTCCTTATCCAGCAGGTGGCGAGCGACCGTATCGAGCCGCCAGTCACCGAAGGTCAGCAATTGCCCCGCCTCGCTGATCTGCAGGTTGGGCGGCAGCATGCGCGTGCGCCGCAGCACCGCCTTGATGCGGGCAAGCAGTTCGCGCGCGGCAAAGGGCTTGGCAAGATAGTCGTCGGCGCCCATCTCCAGCCCGAGGATCCTGTCCATCTCGTCGGTGCGGGCCGTCAGCATCAGGATCGGGATCGCCTTGTGCCGGCCGGCGCGCAGTTCGCGGCACAGCACCAGCCCGTCGTCGCCCGGCATCATTACGTCGAGCACGATCAGGTCGACGGCATTGGCGTCCAGAAAACTGCGCATCTGACGCCCGTCCGCGGCAACGCTGGTCCTCAGGCCATTCTTCTGCAGATAGCCCGAAACCAGCTCGCGGATTTCACGATCGTCGTCGACGATCAGGATGTGATCGACATGATCCATATTTGCTATTCCTCAACGCTATGGCCGCGCCCACCGCCTCGTTCACGATATCGAAGCGCCAGACGCGACCTACGCATATTCCGTTGGCCCGGGCAACGAGGCTCTGCCATCGATCAGAAGCGATCGACGTCGATGACCGCCTGGGCGAAGGCCTGCGGCGCCTCCTGCGGCAGGTTGTGCCCAATGCCGCCGCCGATGGTGCGGTGCTCGTATCTGCCGGAGAACTTTCCGGCATAGGCGGAGGGCTCCGGATGCGGCGCGCCGTTGGCATCGCCCTCCATAGTGATCGTCGGCACCGAAATCATCGGCAAGGCGGCAAGCTTCTTCTCATAGGCGTCGTATTTCGCCTCGCCTTCGGCGAGCCCCAGGCGCCAGCGATAATTGTGAATGACGATGTCGACATGATCCGGATTTTCGAAGGCGGCGGCGGATCGGTCGAAGGTCGCATCGTCAAAATTCCACTTCGGCGAAGCCGTCTGCCAGATGAGCTTTGCGAAGTCATGAGTATTGCTCGCATAGCCCAGGCGGCCGCGCTCGGTGGCGAAATAGAACTGGTACCACCAGGCAAGTTCGGCCTTCGGCGGAAGCGGCTTCTCATTGGCTTCCTGGCTGCCGATCAGGTAGCCGCTGACCGATACCATGGCCTTGCAGCGCTCCGGCCAGAGCGCAGCCATGATGTTGGCGGTGCGCCCGCCCCAGTCGTAGCCGGCGATCACCGCCTTCTCGATCTTGAGCGCATCGAGCAGGGCGATCATATCGGCGGCAAGCGCCGAGGGCTGGCCGTTGCGCGCGGTCTTGTCATGCAGGAAGCGTGTCGTGCCGTAGCCGCGCAGATAAGGTATGATCACCCGGTAGCCGGCCGAGGCAAGCAGCGGCGCGACATCGACGAAACTATAGATGTCATAGGGCCAGCCGTGCAGCAGCAGCACCACAGGACCGTCCGCCTTTCCCACCTCGGCATAGCCGATATCGAGCACATCGGTCTTGATCTGCTTCAGCGCTTCGAAGGACGTATGGGTTCCCCGCTTTACATCAGGCAAGGCCGCAGCCGAAGCCGGCGCGGTCTGGGCAGCGGCCGCGCCGGCCACGCCGAATTCGACCGCCGCGAGGGCGATGGCTGTCATGCCGAAAAAGCGGCGGCGTTCATGGTTGATTTGCTCGGACATCGGTCTCTCCTGTCGAATGGATCACGGCGCTCAAAAGACGTTCGGCTTGTATCGCCCGTATGTCACAAGCCGCGGTTTTTGAATGCGAATGTAAGCTCCGCCCGCCGAGATACATTCTGATACAATTGCGCTGCATCAGGCCGGTCATTGCGGCGTGCCGCCGCCTCTGCGGATAAGGCCATTTGTATTCTTTTGTATCGCAGGCGCTCCAGCGCAGTAGTTCGGTACATTTTCCCGCCAAACCAGACACATCGGAGATACCTCCGCCCGGCTACATCGCGCCGTTGCTGGTTCAGGCCCATCGCCGTCCAGAGCCCGATCAATCGGTTTCAAAGGAAACGATGATGACACTTCTGATCATTGCCTATCTCGGAGGCGTGCTGACCATCCTCAGCCCGTGCATCTTGCCCATCCTCCCCTTCGTCTTCGCCCGCGCCGGCCAGCCCTTCGTCCGGAGCACGCTGCCGATGCTGGCCGGCATGGCCGCCACTTTCGCGCTCGTCGCCACGCTTGCCGCGGTCGGCGGCAGCTGGGCCATCCGCGCCAATGAATATGGCCGGCTCGCCGCGATCGTCCTGCTCGCCCTCTTCGGCGCCAGCCTGCTTTCCCCGCGCTTCGCAAGCACGCTTGCCCGGCCGATCGTCGATATCGGCAACAACCTCCTGAACGCCAGCGGCGGCGGGCGCACCGTCCCGACGGTCAGAAGCGCGCTCATTCTCGGCGTCGCCACCGGCCTGCTCTGGGCGCCCTGCGCCGGGCCGATCCTCGGCCTGGTCCTGACGGGCGCGGCGTTGCAGGGCGCCAACCTGCAGACCAGCTTCCTTTTGGTTGCCTATGCAGCCGGTGCGGCGACCTCCCTTGCCGTCGCCTTATCGGTCGGCGGAAAGATATTTGCCGCCATGAAGCGTTCGCTCGGCTTCGGCGATAGGATTCGCCAGGCACTCGGGGCCGCCGTGCTGGCGGGCGTCGCCGTCATCGCGCTCGGCCTCGATACCAGCCTGCTCGCCCGTCTCTCCTATGCCAGCACCGCGTCTCTGGAACAGGCCGTGCTCGACCGGCTGCATGCAAAGCCGCTCGCCGGCGCCTCCTCCGCGGTCGCAAGCAATGACGCCACGATCGCCGCGGCCGATGCGCAGAAGCCCTTCCGCAGCGATTTGCCGGTCGAGGGTTCTGCGCCCTCGCTCGACGGCGCGGTCGAATGGCTGAACTCCAAGCCTCTTACGACCGAAGAGCTGCGCGGCAAGGTCGTCCTCGTCGACTTCTGGACCTATTCCTGCATCAACTGCATCCGCACGATCCCCTATGTCAGGGCCTGGGCGGAAAAATACGCCGATCAGGGCCTCGTGGTGATCGGCGTCCACGCCCCGGAATTCGCCTTCGAAAAGAAGATCGACAACGTCAAGAGCGCAATCGACGACTTCAAGATCGGCTATCCCGTTGCCGTCGACAATGACTACAAGATCTGGCGCGCCTTCGAGAACAGCTACTGGCCTGCCGCCTATCTGATCGATGCCAAGGGCCAGATCCGCTACCATCACTTCGGCGAAGGCAACTACGGCAGAACGGAAAAGGCCATTCAGGACCTGCTGCGCGAAGCCGGCAGCGAAATGAAGGCAAGCGCGCCCGTCACGCCCGATGCCAAGGGCGTGGAAGCCGGTCCCGATCTCGGCAATATCCGCTCCGGCGAGACCTATCTCGGCTATGAGCAGGCGACGAATTTCTCCTCTCCCGAAGGGCTGCAGGCGAACGCCCCGCAGAACTATTCGATTGCCGAGCCAGGCCTCAACGGCTGGGGCCTGTCCGGAACCTGGACTGTCGGCAGGGACCAGGCGAGGCTCGACCAGGCAGGCGGCGGCATCACCTATCGCTTCAGCGCCCGTGACCTGCATCTCGTTCTCGGCCCCGGCGACGACGGCAGACCGGTCCGCTTCCAGGTGAAGATCGACGGCAAGGTTCCGGGTGCAGACCACGGCTCCGATATCGATGCCGACGGCAACGGCACGGTCGCGGCGACCAGGCTTTACCAGCTCGTCCGCCAGTCCGGCACCGTCACGGCCCGCAACTTCGAGATCCGCTTTCTCGATCCCGGCGTCCAGGCCTACGCCTTCACCTTCGGCTGAGCCCGTTCTCCATCCAGACCTTCAACATCGACCATAAGGAGTGCCCCCATGAACAAACATCTGACTTTCATCGCAGCTCTCGCCTTTGCCACCGCCGGAATCGCGTTCGCAGCCGAGGCCGCCGCGGTCAAGAACATCGTGATCGTCCACGGCGCGCTGGCCGACGGATCGGGATGGCGCAAGGCGACCGAGATTCTGGAAAAGCGCGGCTTCAACGTCACCATCGTCCAGGAACCCCTCACCTCGCTCGATGACGACGTGGCGGCGACGAAACGGGTTCTGGACCTCCAGGAAGGACCGACGCTGCTCGTCGGCCACAGCTATGGCGGCATGGTGATCACGCAGGCCGGCAACGATCCCCATGTCGCGGGCCTCGTCTATGTCGCCGCCTTCCAGCCCGACAAGGGCGAAAGCCTGCTGAGCCTCGCCAGCTCGAAGCCGGCCGGCAGCATGGACATCAAGGAAACGAAGGACGGTAAATATCTCTATCTCGACCCCGCCGCCTTCGCGGCGGCTTTCGCCGCCGACCTGCCCAAAGCCGAGACCGACTTCCTGGCAAAATCGCAGGTCTTCGCCTCGAAACAGGCCTTCGCGGCCAAGATCGCGGAGCCGGCATGGCGCACGAAACCAAGCTGGTCGATCGTCGCCACCGAGGATCGCTCCATCAACCCCGAGCTCGAACGCGACATGGCCAAACGCGCCGGCAGCGAAGTGACGGAGATCAAGTCCAGCCACGCCGTCTTCGCATCCCAACCGGAAAAAGTCGCCGACGTCATCGAAAAGGCGGCCAGAAAAGCCGGCGACTAGGAGCGGCAGGATGGGGGCGGCAGGTCTCGAAGCCCGCATGCAGTCCCCATCAACTTTTGTCCCCATCGAGTATTGGGACAGCCAGTCCAATCGCCCCTCTCCACGAATGGAGAGGGGCAACGTCATTTATTGCTTGGCGGCGACCGGGCGGACCAGCGGCGTGACGCGGCGGATGGTGACGCGGCGGTTTTCCTGTTCCGGGCCCGAGGTGTTGACCTTCAGGTAGCGCTCGCCATAGCCCTGCGTCGCCAGGTTTTCCGGTGCGATGCCGTAGACGTCGGAGAGCACGTTGGCGACCGATTCCGCCCGCTGGTCGGAGAGGACCAGGTTGCTCTGGTCGGAGCCGACCGCGTCCGTATGGCCTTCGATCAGGAAGGTCTCGCTCGGGTCCTTCTCCAGCACCTGGTTGATCGCGTCGGCGACCTTGCGCAGCGTGCGCGCCTGGGTCATCGGGATTTCGGCGCTGCCGGTGGCGAAGGTGATCGTATCGAGATCGATGCGGCGCACCTTGTCGCGGATACGGGCGGAATACTTCACCTCGTCAAGCGAATAGACACGCTCCACCTGCTCGACGGGCGGCTCGCTCAGGAACTCGTAGTAGTCCCGGTCCGGATCGCTGCTCGTATCGATGATATAATCGTTGAGCGGCACGCGAAGGCGCATCGGCGGCAGATCGGCGCCCGGATCCTCGAAGTAGTCGCGATCCGGATCCTCGTAGAGATCGGGCGAGTAGTAGAGCACATATTCACGCCCGCGGGCATCGACGCGCGACCGCTGGATGATGTCGCCGTAGCGGTTGCGGATCGTGACGATGCGATAGCCTTCCGGCCGCGTGATGGTCTCGCGGTAGCGATCGCCGGACAGTTCCTCGTAGATCGGCCGCTCGCCGTCGCGCAAGAACCGCCTGTCGTCGTCGCTGCGCACGATCACCTGATTGTTGTACTGGATGATCACGCGGCTGTCGTCGGTGCGGCCGTCGATGCGTGCGCCTTCGGGACGGGCAAATTGCGGCCGCGTGTCGAGCCTCGTGCCCTTCTCGCTGGTCACAGCCTCGAGCTTGATCGCCGGCGCCGCAGCGGCGGCAGCGGCCTGCGCATCGGCGTCCGAGGTCGGCAGCTTCACCTCCTGGCTTTCGGCGCGCAGCTTGTCGCGGTCACGGCGGCCCTCCCGCCCCTTGCTGCGGTCGGCATCCTTGTCGCTGTCGAGCACGGCCGCACCGTTCTCGACCGGCAGCACGACGGTTTCGCTGCTCTTGGCCGGATCTGCGGCGATCTTCTTGCGGCGCTCGAGTTCCTCGGGAGAAACCTTTTCCGGTGCCGGAATAGCCTGCTCCACCTGCTGTCCGCCGCTGGCATCCGGTGCCGGCTGGGCGGTGTCGGTGGCGGGTGCAGCCGGCTTTTCGCCGGCAGGCTGCTCGGCACTAGGCTGCTCGGCGGCGGGCTTTGCGGCCGTGCCGTCGGCGGGCACAGCTTCCGGGGCCGCCGCCTTGTCTTCGGTTGCCTTCTCCGCGGGTGCGGCAGCCTCGCCCTTCTTAGGCTTCTTCGCAGCAGGTGCTTCCGCCGTGGGTTTTACCTCCGGTTTGTCTTCCGGCTTGGTTTCAGGCGTGGCCTGTTCCTCGGCCGGCGTGACCGCCTCGGGAGCGGCAGTTTCGGTCTTCGCCTTGGCCTTATCTCGGCCCTTCTTGCCGCCTTCGGGTTTCGCCTCGGGCTGCGCCTGTTCCGTCTCCGGCTGGGCTTCCTTGGCGGCCGGCTGCTGCTCAGGCTCCGGCTGGGCCTCCGGCTCGGCCTGTTTCTTCGGCTTTCTCGGTTTTTCCTGCGTTACCGGCTGCTGCTCCTGCTGGGGCTCGGCTTCCGGCTTCGCCTCTGGCTGGGCTTCCTTCCTGGCTTTGCGCTCGGGCTTGCTTTCGGCCTGCGGTGCCGGCTCTTCCTTCGGCGCGGCTTCGGCCTTCGGCGGCTCCGGCTCTGCCTTGGGTTCCGGCGCTTCCTTACGCTCGGCCTTCGGCTTCTCGGCGGGCGCCTCCTTCGGCTGTTCCGCGGCCGGCGCCTGCTCAGCCGGAGCCTCCTCCTTCTGCTTGCGCTTCTTCTTCAAGAGCTCTTCCTCGGAAGGCGCGTCCTGCGCCACTTCGAAGCTGCCCTGTTCGATCTGCCGCACGGCCGCAGGCTCAGTCCCGACGCTGCGCGCGGCAGCCATCGCGGTGGCCGGCTGGAAGGCCAGCGTGAGGGAAAGCAGCGGGAAAGCTGCGCTCGCGAATAGATTTGACTTCTTGCCCATCGGGTTTCCTCGATCCTGTTTGAGCTTCCTGAAGGCCGACAGGCCCTGGTTCCGCCCCTAGCGTCGCATTGAGGCGAAACGGCGAAATGGCTAAGCGCCAAGCCGCCGATTTGTTCCGGTTCTAGGAAGCCGGGGATTAACCTCACGTGAATGTTGCAGTCTGCCGCCGTTCATCTCGCGCGCTGTCGGCATCGAAAATTGCCGGGGAATTTCTGTTGCATTTCCATGAAAAAAAGTCTGATTATCGCCGCAAGGCGGTGCCCCGGCACCGTTGAACAGCAGCCGTCAGCCAAGAGAAAAAAGCGCGACGGCTACCAACAGAGAGGATCCTCATGCAAATCTCCACCCGTATCATCGCGGCAGCCTCCATCGCGGCGATGTCCCTCTTTGCCGGCTCGGCCATGGCCGACGGCGAGAAGTATGTGATCGGCACCGATTCGACCTACCCGCCCTTCGAATTCGTCGATGCCAGCGGCACCATTCAGGGCTTCGACATCGATATCGCCAAGGCGCTCTGCGCCGAGATGAAGGCCGAATGCTCCTTCGTCAGCACCGACTGGGACGGCATCATCCCGGCGCTCAACGCCAAGAAGTTCGATATGATCGTCTCGTCCATGTCGATCACGCCCGAGCGCCTGAAGCTCGTCGACTTCTCCAACAAGTATTACAACACCCCGCCGGCGATTGCCGTGCCGAAGGATTCGACGATCACGGATGTCGGCGGCCTCAAGGGCAAGGTGATCGGCGCGCAGACTTCCACGACGCATGCCAACTACGCCGAGAAGCACCTCGCCGATACCGAGCTGAAGCTCTATCCGACGGCTGACGAATATAAGCTCGACGTTTCCAGCGGCCGCGTCGATGCCGTCATCGACGACGTCGTCGTGCTCTCCGAATGGGTCAAGTCCGACGCCGGTTCCTGCTGCAAGATCCTGTCGACCCTGCCGGTCGACAAGGAAATCAACGGCGAAGGCGCCGGCATCGCCATCCGCAAGGGCGATCCGCTGAAGGAAAAGCTCAATACGGCGATCGCTGCGATCCGCGCCAGCGGCGAGTACAAGAAGATCCAGGACAAGTACTTCGATTTCGACGTTTACGGCGATTGAGAAATTCGGTATCTGGCCGATCAAGCGAATGGCGGAAGGCTTGCTCTTCCGCCATTTTTGTTTGACAAAGGTGGCAAGATCAAAACGGCAAAAGCCGTGAGGGGAATACCGGCATGGGCGGATTGTTTTCCGCGCTTGGCTCCTTCTGGAGCTCACTTGTGCACATTTTCGATCCGCTATGCGGACCTGTCGGCATCTTCACCTGGTTGGGGCAGTCGACGATCCTCGCCTGTGGCGACACCGGCTGGGGCGATGAGATAGCGCTTGGTCTCCAGGTCACCGTATCGGTGGCGATTGTCACCCTGCCGATCGGCCTCGTCATCGGCTTCCTCGTGGCGCTCGGCCAGCAGTCGGAAGAAAAGCCGCTGCGGCTAGCCACCGGCATCTACACGACGATCTTCCGCGGCCTGCCGGAACTTCTGACGCTCTTCATCATCTATTACGGCATGCAGATGCTCATCCAGTCTCTTCTGGAGCTTGCCGGTTATGTCGGGCCGCCGATCGAAATCAATGCCTTCCTCGCCGGTGTCATCGCGCTGTCGGTCGTCTTTTCCGCCTATTGTTCGGAAGTGCTGCTGTCGGCCTTCCGCGCCATTCCCAAGGGCCAGTATGAAGCCGGAGACGCCCTCGGCCTGCATCGCGGCCGCACGCTGCGCCTCATCGTTCTCCCGCAGCTCATACGCATTGCGCTTCCCGGCCTGACGAATCTCTGGATGGTGCTTCTGAAAGACACCTCCTACGTCTCGATCATCAGCCTGGCGGATATCCTTCGCCAGACGAATGTCGCCGTGCGCGTGACCAAGGAACCCTTCTTCTTTTATGGCATCGCCTGCTGTCTCTATCTGGTGCTTGCCATCCTCTCCTCCTTCCTGCTCGCCTATGTCGACCGCTGGGCCAAACGTTCGGAGGTCCGCCGATGAGCTACGCCGAAACATTGATCCCGCCCCAGCCCGCGCCCCGCGAAGTGGCAAAGCCGATGACGGCGGCGCGCCTCGCCGGCTACATCTTCGTGGCGGTCTGGGCATCGTTTGCCGCGCTGCTGATCTTCACCGTCATCAATGGCTGGGATCTGGAGAAGTTCACTCGCTACGGGCCGCGTTATCTGCACGGTCTCTGGGTGACGCTGAGCCTCGTTGCCATTTCGGTCGTTTGCGGCGCCGTGCTGTCGCTGCCGCTTGCCATGGCGCGCCTGTCGAAGAACAGGCTGCTGAACTGGCTCTCCTACGGCTATATCTATTTCTTCCGCGGTACACCGCTCTTGGCCCAGCTCTTCCTGGTCTATTACGGCCTCGGCGTGTTCCGGCCGCAGCTGGAAGCCGTCGGCCTCTGGTGGTTCTTCCGCGACGCCTGGTATTGCGGCCTGCTCGCCATGACCATCAACACCGCGGCCTATCAGGCGGAAATCCTGCGCGGCGCGATCGAAAGCGTGCCGCACGGCCAGCGCGAGGCGGCCGCAGCCCTTGGCATCCACAAGGCCATTGCCTTCCGCAAGATCATCCTGCCACAGGCCTTCATCGTCGCGCTTCGCCCCTACGGCAACGAGATCATCCTGCTGATCAAGGGCTCGGCGGTCGTCGCCATCATCACCGTGCTCGATCTGATGGGCGAGACCCGCTACGCCTTCTCCCGCACCTTCGACTACCAGACCTATCTCTGGGCGGCGATCTTCTACCTCACGATCGTCGAGGCGCTGCGCCATCTCTGGGCGTGGATCGAGCGCCGTCTGACACGGCACCTGAAACGCTAAGAGGGCTGGCAGCACTCACCCTACGATGCTGCCAAGCCATTGAAACTAAAAAGAATATCCCCTCCCGAGTCCATCTGTTAAGCTTGCGTTAACTATTAGCATGTTTCCATTTCACCTAGCGCTAATAAAGCGCGAGTGGGAACGAGAAGAAGCTAAATACGATGCACAAGGACATGGAAAAGCAACTGCAGGGTTACGGTCTGACGACCGCCCAGATCCTCTACCACCTACCCGACCACCCGGCGATCCTGCAAACCTACGTCTGGCAGGATTACGACCTCGCCCCCGATTTTCCCGAGATGCGCGGTTTCCTGAAATTCTGGCAGGAAAAGCTCGACGGACCGCTGCATTCGGTACGCTACGTTCACCGCAAGCTGATCTCGGCAACCGAGTGGCGGGCGCTGAAAGGTGAGTTCATCCTGCACTGATGCGCCCGCATCAGACATGCGCTTCGCCGTGGCCGAATTCGCCTTCGTCGCGGTCCGGGCGCAGCGCGAAGACGAGGATGCCGAGGTAGAAGATGACGACGCCGATGATGACGGCAAGGCCGGGAACCGGCCCGAGCACCGCATTGTCGATGACATAGGTCCATGACTGCGCCTGCAGTGCGGGCATGCCCTCCGTCTGCAGCTTCGGCGTCGTGATCTTCAGACACCAGGCCAGAAACAGGATGAAATACATCCAGCCGTAATTGCGCTTGAGCCGGCGGTGCATGGCCTCATGATAGCTGAGCAGGAAACGCGGCTTGCGCAGGCTGCTGGCGACCACCGCCGCCCAATCGCCGCCGGCCGTGGCGTCGGGTGCCAGGATCTGCGCGAAATAGCTGCGCTCGATCTGGCGGATGCGGGCACGGTAGATATCGAAGAAGCGGTAGCGCCGCGCCTCGATCATCAGAAGCAGCGTCACCAGCATGATGCCGAACAACAGCACGCCGTGATGCGAGGTCGGCGTCGACAGCGATACCGAGAGCAACGCCGCCACGACGGTGATCGCCCAGTTGGACGTCCGGTCGATGCGGTCGCGCCAGCTCGTCATCCGCCCGAGTTCACCGCGGTAATAATGGCTGAGCGTATTGGTGATCTCGCCCGGCGTACCGGGCAAAAGCAAGGGGCGGGAACCCTCTCCCTCCCATGCAGATGGCGTTCTGTCTTCCTCCACTTTCATGGCATTTCTCCCTTCGTCTTCTTTTCAGCCATTCTGCGCCCGTCGCCGCGCCATTGCAAAACATCGAAAGCCGTCTTAGAGCCATGCCTGAAACAGAAGGACATGGACCGCTATGGCAAAGAAGATCGACGAAGAAGCCCTTGGCGAGGCCTATAATCGCGCGCTGGCATTGGAAAAGGCCGGCGACGTCGACGCGGCGGTGGCAGCCTATGAGGAAGTCCTGGCGATCGATCCCGACGATCATGGCGGTGCCGCCGTGCGCATCGCCGCGATGGGCCGCGGCGAAACCCCGGTCAAGGCGCCCGATGCCTATGTCGAGACCCTGTTCGATCAGCATGCCGAAGTCTTCGAGGACGTGCTCGTCGAGCAGCTCGGCTATCACGTGCCGATGCTGGTGCGCCAGCGCCTGCAGGCGCTGAAGCTCGGACCGTTCAAACGGCTGCTCGATCTCGGCTGCGGCACGGGCCTCACCGGCGGCGTGCTGCGCGACCTCTGCGAGGACATGACCGGCATCGATATTTCCGAGAAGATGGTCGAGATCGCGCACGAGAAGGATCTCTACGAGACGCTCTTCGTCGCCGAAGTCGAGGATTTTCTCGACGACAACGACGAGGAAGCCTTTGACATCATCACCGCCACGGACGTGCTGCCTTATCTCGGCGCGCTCGAACCGCTGTTCTTCGGCGCCGCCGAAAACCTGGCGCCCGGCGGCCTGTTCATCTTCTCCTCCGAAACCCTGTCCGAGGAGATCCTCGCCGGCCGCGCCTACATGGTCGGCCCGCATCAGCGCTTCGCCCATGCCGATGCCTATGTGAGGGAACGCCTGACCGCCACCGGTTTCGAACTCGTCGAGATTTCGGATATCAACGTGCGCATGGAAGACGGCCATCCGACGCCCGGCCATCTGGTGATTGCCCGATACATAGGCTGATAGAATAGTTTCCCGATCGGCAAAGTATTTGTTGCGCGACACACCTTGATCTGATACTTAGTCGATCAGCAAAGTTTTTCGATCAACAGGAAAGGCCGCCGCATGTCGCTCGTGCTCTATGGGCATCCGCTCGCCTCCTTCTGCCACAAGGTGCTGATCGCGCTCTATGAGAACGCGACGCCCTTCGAAAATCGTCTCGTCGATCTTTCCGACGAGGCTTCGCGCGCCGATCTCTTCCGCTTCTGGCCGCTTGGCAAAATGCCGTTGCTCAGGGATGAAGCGCGTGACAGCACCATTCCCGAAACGTCGATCATCATCGAATATCTCGACCATTATTATCCCGGCGCCGTTTCCCTGCTGCCGCTGGAAATCGACCGGGCGCTGCAGGTCCGCCTCTGGGATCGCTTCTTCGACAATTATGTCCAGGTGCCGATGCAGACCATTGTCAGCCATCACAGGCGTCCCAAGGGCAAGGCTGATGAAATCGAGGTCGCCGCCTGCAGGACGACGCTTGCCACGGCCTATGCGATGATCGAAAAGCAGCTCGGCGAAAGCCCATGGATAACGGGCGAAGCCTTCACCATGGCCGATTGCGCCGCGGCCCCCGCCCTCTTCTACGCCGAGACGCTGGTCCCGTTCTTGGAGGATCAGCCGAAGCTTCGCGCCTATTACGATAGGCTGCTGGACCGCCCGTCCTTTGCGAGGGCACTGGAAGAGGCCCGCCCCTATTTCAAGTTCTATCCCTATCAGGAGAGGCTGCCCGCCCGCTTCCGGGATGCCGCGGGATGATCGACGGCCAGGCGGATCTCGACCGCATGTTCCACGCGCTTTCCGACCGCAGCCGTCGCGGCATGATCGATCGGCTCGGCCGCGGTCCGGCCTCCGTCACGGAGCTCGCCGCGCCGCTCGCCGTCGCCCTGCCGACGGTGATGAAACATCTGCAGGTGCTGGAAGAAAGCGGTCTCGTGCTTTCTGAAAAATCCGGCCGGGTGCGGACCTACCGTCTCCAGCAGGATGCGCTTGCCGCCGTCGAGCGCTGGGTGGAACAGCGAAGGACTCGCTGGAACGCCGCCTTCGACAGGCTGGACCAATTTCTCGCCGATGAAACGGAGACCCTTCCCGAATGACGACCCGCTCCGCCGAACACACCACCTTCGTCATCGAGCGCCGCCTGAAGGCGCCCGTCGCCCGCGTCTTCCGCGCATGGTCGATGCCGGAATCCAAGCGTCAATGGTTCGCCTGCCACGGCGACTGGACGCCGCTGGAATACACGCTCGATTTCAGACCGGGCGGCGCGGAAAGAAACCACGTCGCCGACACCGATGGGCTTCTGCACGCCTATGACGCCCATTACATCGATATCGTGCCGGATACCCGCATCATCTATGCCTATGAGATGAAGCTTGGGGAAACCCGCATTTCTGCCTCGCTCGCCACCGTCGCTTTCGAAGCCCAAGCCGAAGGCACCAGGATGGTCTTCACCGAGCAGGTGGTCTTCCTCGACGGCTACGCCGACAACGGCGCCCGCCTCCAGGGCACGGAGATCGGCCTCGACAATCTCGAAATCTTTCTCGAGCGCGAGACGAGCCCGATCCACTAAAGCACGTCGCGATCTTTCAGATTCGCTCGCCGTGCTTTAGGTCTTTGCTTTTACGCGTGTCGTAATCGCAAACCGCGCACACTTTTGCGCGACACGCTTTAGACCGACAATCTCAGCCGCTTGCTTTCTTCCGCGCGCTGCCAGCCTTCGCTGACATGTTCAGTGTCGCGGCGGCGCGAATAAGCGCCTTCAACGCATCCTCTTTGATCTCGTCGCCCTCATGAAAATCGATGGCGCGCCGGGTATTGCCTTCCAAGCTGGAATTGAAAAGCCCTGCGGGGTCCTCCAGCGCAGCACCTTTGGCGAAAGTGAGCTTTACCACGCTCTTGTAGGTTTCGCCGGTGCAGATGATGCCGCCGCGCTCCCACACAGGAACCCCTCGCCACTTCCATTCCTCGACCACCTCTGGCTCGGCCTGCTTGACGAGCGCCCGAACCCGGGCGAGCACTTCACCGCGCCAATCCTTGAGTTCGTCGATCCTCGCATCGATCAGTTGGGAGGGCGTAGCTCCCCCATTTTTGTCGCCGGACTCGGTCTTCACCACGGTTGCCATCGCTTTCCTCATCTTATCGCTTCCCGTCATTCGCCATCGAGAGCTCACATCCGCTCGCCGGGCAAGCGGCTCGCCTGCTCCACCCAGGAGGCGATCTGCGCCTCGTCGAACGGATCGTCCTCGCGGATATCGAGGTATCGCACCTCCTTCTGCTTGGACGCTCCTGGCGGCAGAGGATCCAGCGATGCGCCCTTGAAGAAGGCCACCTTGATGTATTTCGTGAAGCAATGGATGCCGAGGAACCAGCCCTCGCCGTCCATGCCATAGAAGGGCGAGTTCCATTTGACCGCCTTGGAGACGCCGGGCACGGTACGGGTGATAAGTGCATCGAGGCGGCGTCCGATATCGCTTTTCCAGCCCGGCATGGCGGCGATATAGGCCTGCACGGGCGCTTCGCCATAGCCCTTGGGGATCTGCGGGTTTCCGCCGGAAAGAAGCCTTGGCTGCGCGGCCGCCTGTTTGGCGACCGTCTCTTTCGCGACCTTCTCCGCGGTCTTCGGCACTCTGCCCGCCATAGCGTTTCCTCCTATCCGCCAGTGCGTCCCATGCTAAGCCGCTTCGCGGCATAGGGCAGCACGAACAAATAAAGACCAGTAACGAGAAGCAGGCCAAGCGGCAGCAGCGCCAGGACTCCAACCCAGACGGCCGATCTCTCCTGCAGCATGGCGATGATATTGATGATGACGGCCAGCGTAAAGGCAATGGACAGCCAGCGGTGGACCTGCCGAAACCAGTTGTTCCAGTTCAACGAAACCTCCTCCTCAAAAATCAGCCGGCGTGCCTCCTGCCGGCTAAGGTCTACTCCACCCGCGCCAGCACCTGTTCCAGCTTGTCGAAGAACTGCGGCCAGCCGCTCCTGGCGCCGCCATAAGCCTGCCGCTGATCCTGCCGGAAGCCCGCTTGCTCCATGCGCAGATGCGTGCCTGCGCTCGTCGGCGTGAGCGTCCAGGTAACGATGGTTTCGAGCCCGTAAGCGCCCCATGTATATGCCAGCGTCGTGTTCGGCTCGACCTCCAGCACCCGGCAATCGACAGACCCCCATTCGGCGTTGAAGTTGAAGCGATGGTCAACGACCGGCTTGAAGTCGCTCTTCATCAGCCACTCCGCGATCAGATGCGGTTGGGTCAGCGCCCGCCAGATCTTTTCGGCCGGGAACGGAACCTCCCTTTCGATGACGACGGAGCGGGTTTCAGTCGAGATATCGGTCATTGATCCATCCTCTTCAGCAAATCTTCGAGAGCATCGAAACGGCTTTGCCAGAAGCTCGCCATTTCGCTGGTCCAGTCGACCAGCGGCGCCAGCGCCCCGAGCTGCGCGCTATAGTGCGTCTGCCGGCCCTCATGCCGATCGCGCACCAGCCCGGCCTGCTTCAGGATTCCGAGATGCTTCGAAACGACAGGCTGTGAAACCCCGGCGCGCGCCGTCAATGCCCCTACCGTCTTCTCCCCTTCCCGGCACAACCGCTCAAAAAGCGCCCGCCGGGTCGGATCGGCAAGTGTTCTGAACAGCACGTCATGAGCATCCGACATCTGGAATTCATACCTCTTCAGCTATGAATAGACGCATACCCACGGAGCTATGAATGAGTCAAGCACCAAACCGCAAAGCCTGCTTGCAAGCGGATGCTACGATCCGGAATGTGCGGGACAGGCATAGCTCGTCGGCTATGTGGATGAGATTTATCGTACCATGCCATGACAACAAAACGCCGAAAGCCGCAGGCGGCTTCCGGCTATGTCAGGCTCTGCAGTTTCGTTCGATTTCAGGAACCGGAGACGACTTTCAGATTGCCGCCATGGCTGCCGCCGGCAAAGACCTGCTTGCGGCCGAATTCGTTGTTGAAGGCTAGGCGCTGCTGGGCGCGGGTGATGCCGAGTTCGGGAAACAGCAGTTCGGCGACGCGATAGGCTTCTTCGAGATGCGGGTAGCCGGAGCCGATCACCGTATCGATGCCGATCTTCTGATATTCGGCAAGGCGCGCGGCCACCGTCTTCGGCGAGCCGACCAGCGCCGTGCCGGCACCGGCGCGCACCAGGCCAACGCCCGCCCAGAGGTTCGGCGACACCTCGAGTTTGTCGCGGCGGCCGCCGTGAAGGGCGGCCATGCGCTTCTGGCCGACCGAGTCGGATTCATGGACGAAACGCTCCTGCGCCTCGCGGATCGTGTCGTCGTCCAGATGACGGATCAGCCGCTCGGCCGCCTCCCACGCCTCCTCGTCGGTTTCGCGAACGATGAAATGCAGGCGGATGCCGAACGTCACCTCGCGGCCGCGCTCGGCGGCGGCCTTGCGTACCTTGGCGACCTTCTCGGCCACCTGCGCCGGCGGTTCGCCCCAGGTCAGGTACTTGTCGACCCGGCCCGCGGAGAAATCGATGCCGGCATCCGACGAGCCGCCGAAATAGAGCGGCGGGCGCGGATTCTGCACCGAGGGAAAGCCAAGGCGCGCATTGGTCGCCTTGATATATTTGCCGTCGAAACTTGCAGTTCCCTTGTCCAGCAACTCCTCGAACACGGTGAAGAACTCCTCCGCATGGGCATAACGCTCGTCATGCTCGAGATGGATGCCGTCGCCGGCAAGCTCGGCCGGGCTGCCGCCGACAACGATATTGAGCAGCAGGCGGCCGTTGGAAATCCGGTCGAGCGTCGTGGCAAGGCGTGCGTAATAGGCAGGCGATGCGGTGCCCGGACGGATCGCGACCAGGAACTGCAGCTTCTCGGTCTTGGCGGCAAGGGCCGCGGCCGTCACGAAGGATTCCTCGCACGCAACCCCGGTCGGCAGCAGCACGCCAGAATAACCAAGCCGATCGACGGCCTGGGCGATCTGGGTGAGATAGCCGATCTCCGGCGCCCGGTTGAGATCCGAGGAGCCGAGATAGGTGCCGTCTCCCGATGTCGGGATGAACCAGAGGAAATTGATGGGATCGGAGGTGGCGGTCATGGAAAACGGTCCTTTGCTGCGAAATTCGAGGATCAGTGCGCGCGATAAGCCGGCTCTCGGCGACCAAAATGCGGCAAGAGATGCCCACACGCCGCCGGCTCGGTTGCGGCGTGGAGAATGTCTGATCCCTGTCTGCGCGTGAGCATCTGAAAATATCCTGTCGGTCGACGGCAGCTGCGAGGTTCATCCAGAGCCTGCCTCCGATCGCTGAAATACTGACATAGACTACAGATTATATCGATAATATCAATTTGCCATTCTCATACGCTTGGCGGAATAATTTTTCCCGTTTGATCTCATGAGGGATCGCCGCATGCCGCTGCGCGCAACTGAGCCCGGAATCGCCAGCGAACAGAGCTCGCGACCTGCTGCTACTTCTCCCGGCATTCGGCGGCCAACTGCTCCCGAATGAAATCGGGACCGCCTGCCAGCCGTTTCGCCAGCAGGCTCGCCGGATCGACCATGCGCCAATAAGGCGTCACCGTCGAAGCCGGTTCGCCCTTCTCCAGCGCGCCGAAAGAGAATTCTGCAATCGCACGCAAATGCCGCTGCACCGTCACCGGGCAGCAGGCGTCCGCTCCATATTTGGTCGCGAGTTGACGGCGGAGAACGCCGGCTTCGGTGAAGACACCTTCAGGCGCTGATCGGATCTGCGCTGCGACCATCTGCTCGGATGGAATAAGCATGGATTGCATGCCGCTGCGGCCTTTGCGCCGTGGCTTGATCGTCGGAATTTCGCTCATCTCCCCCTCGGAACCAACCATGCTCTTGTCCCATCTAGGGCTCGGTCGAATGCTGACCAGCCTCACAGGCGTCAATCGGAAGGAAGTCCGTGTTCCCGCCTTTTCTGCTTCCGCCGTTTCGGTTAATCCTCAGGTCCTCACACTCAGGATAAGGATAGGACATATGGCAAAAGTCGCGTTCATCGGTCTCGGCGTCATGGGCTTCCCCATGGCAGGGCATCTGAAGACGAAGGGCGGCCACGATGTCACCGTCTATAATCGCACGGCCGAGAAAGCCGCCGCCTGGGCCGAAAAATTCTCCGGCAAGGCAGCCTCCACCCCGGCCGAGGCCGCCGCCGGCGCCGATTTCGTCTTCGTCTGCGTCGGCAATGACGACGATCTCCGCTCGGTGACATCAGGCGAAAATGGCGCCCTGCACGGCATGAAGCCCGGTTCGGTGCTGATCGATAACACAACCGCCAGCGCCGAGGTCGCCCGCGAACTTTACGCCGCCGCCAAGGAAAAAAGCGTCGATTTCATTGACGCTCCGGTTTCCGGCGGCCAAGCTGGCGCAGAAAACGGCGTCTTGACCGTCATGTGCGGCGGCGACGAAGCCGTCTTTGAACGCGCCCGGCCGGTGATCGATGCCTATGCCCGCATGGTCGGCCTGATGGGCCTGGCCGGTTCCGGCCAGCTGACCAAGATGGTCAACCAGATCTGCATCGCCGGCCTCGTTCAGGGGCTTTCCGAAGGGCTGCATTTCGGCAAGCGCGCCGGCCTCGATATCGAAAAGGTCGTCGAGGTGATCTCCAAGGGTGCGGCCGGCTCCTGGCAGATGGAAAACCGCCACAAGACCATGAATGCGGGCAAATATGATTTCGGCTTCGCGGTCGACTGGATGCGGAAAGATCTCGGCATCGTGCTGACCGAAGCCCGCAGCAACGGCGCCAAGCTGCCGGTCACGGCTCTCGTCGACCAGTTCTACGGCGATGTTCAGGCGATGGGCGGCAATCGCTGGGACACGTCATCGCTGCTCGCCCGTCTCGAGAAATGATCGGCCCCTCCTCCAGTGCAGCCGAGTTGATCGCGCATCTCGAAACGCTGCGCTCGGAGGAGAATGTCGCCGCCATGGCGCGTTTCGGTATCGTTACCGACCGCGCCCTCGGCATCTCCAATCCCGACCTCCGGGCGGTCGCCAGGCAGGCAAAGAAAGATCATCTCAGGGCGATGGAGCTCTGGCGAAGCGACATCCGCGAAGCCCGTCTGCTCGCTCTCTACACCTCAGAGCCCAGGCGCCTGACGGCGGCAGAAGCCAGGCATTGGGCCGATGATTTCAATTCCTGGGAGATCGTCGATTGTGCCGCCGACCTCTTCGTCGAGGCCCGGCTGGACGAGCTCATCTGGCTATTCGCCGCCGACGAGCGCCAATTCGTGCGCCGCACTGCCTTCGCGATGATCGCCGGCGCTGCCGTCCACCGGAAGAAGGAGTCAGATGCTGCCGTCCTCGGCTTTATGCCGCTGATCGAAGCCCATTCGGACGACGCCCGCAACTTCGTCCGCAAGGCCGTCAACTGGGCGCTGCGCAGCATCGGCAAGCGCAATCTCGCCTGCCACGCGCCGGCACTGGCGCTCGCGAAGCTCCTGGCGGAAAATCCTGATCAAACTGCCCGCTGGATCGGCAAGGATGCCGTCAGGGAGCTCGGCGACGAAAAGCTGCTGGCGCGGCTGAGATAAAGCGTGTCGCGCAAAACTGTGCGCGGTTTGCGATAACGACACACGTAAAAACAAAGACCTGAAGCACGGCGAGCGAATCTGAAAGATCGCGACACACTCTAGGGCCAATGCCGAGGCCTCCCCACCTCTTCTTCAATGAGGCCTGGATTTTTCGACGAGGAAATCGATCAGCACCCCGCCGGCGGCATGCCCTTGGCCGTGGTGAAGACGATGTAGAACTCGCTCTCCTCCGATTGCCACTCGGGCAGCACCCGCACCAGTTTGCCGGCTTGAAGGTCGTTCTCGCAGGCGCTTTCGAGCAAAAGCCCGAAGCCGAGGCCGGCGCGGGCCGCGTCGAGGATGGCGGTCATGCTGCGGCAGGTGAGTCGCGGCTGATGCCGAATCACCTGTTTGGCGCCATTCGGGCCAATCAGTTCCCAAGTGTGGAACGATACCCATGACGTCATCGCCAGGGTCGGCAGATCGGCGAGCTCTTCCACGTCGCTTATGCCGCCGACGCGCTCGATCAGCGAGGGGCTTGCAACGAGGATGCGCCGCGCCTTATCCCCGGGAAAAGCTGTCATCACATTGTCGGCATTGAATTTTCTTTTGGCGACCTGTTGCGGCAAAGCCAGCAGATAGCGATTGGCACGCCGCTCGGCAGCCTCCTCCGGCACAGTGACGCTATCGCTTCGAAATTAGAAAGAGGCGGGTCTTGAGGGCAAGGATGATGCCGACGTGCGATACGCCACGTGCCGGTTCGGCTCATCTGCAAAGGCTCTGTTGAAGGATGCCTTGAAAACCGTAGGGGAAAAACGCTGCAAGGACGGTCCGGCAGGGAAGACCGGACCCGTCCCCGTAGCTGATCGGAGGTCACTCGGATCAGAAACTGATTTGAAATGCTCCCGGCGAAAACCGGGAGCATCAGTAGGCAGATTAGAACGAACGCTGCAGGCGGAAGTAGCCCGTCGTGGAGTCGTCGCCATCATCCGGATCGAGGTACTGAACCGAAGCCTTGGCGTAGAAGTTGTCGACGATCTGATAGTCAACCGTCAGACCGACCTTCCAGGCATCGCCGAGACCGTCGAAGTCATCCGGAACGACCTTGTCGCCGCCGAAGTAGTTGCCGTAGTACTGAACAGCCGGGGTGATCTTCAGCTTGTCAGTTGCCTTGATGGCGTATTCGGCAGCAACAGCCCATTCAGCCGACGAGTAGTAGGAGTTCGGGCCGGAGGAGTAAACGCCAGCGAGGCCGAGCGTGCCGGGGCCGATTTCAACCGTACCCATTGCACGGATAGCGCCGTCTTCGTTGTCGAAGTCCCAGCCACCGGTGATCTGGTAGCTGAATGCGCCGGCAGTGCCGCCAACGCCGAAGGCAACGCCAACGTTGTTAGCTTCTTCGCCGACCTTGTAAACGCCGTCTTCCAGTTCGTCGACGCTGAGGCCAGCGTAGAAGTCGCCGCTTTCGTACTGATAGCGGATGGAGTTGTGCAGCGTTACGACAGAACCGATGTCGTCGGTTTCACCGGAGAGACCATCGTCCCACCAGCTGTAGAACAGACCGGCGCGGAAGCCCGCGACGTCGAGGTAAGCGGAGTCGAGGATGGCTTCCTGGTCGGAGGCATTGTCAGCGTTGAACTGCATGACGATGACGCCGGTCAGCGGACCGTACTCGGTGTCGCTCTTGGCCGTGAACTGAACCTGACCGCGGGTCACTGCGTCCCAGTCGGAGTCGCCGCCGACGTCTTCGCCAACGTTAACCTGGAAACGGATGTAGCCTTCGATCTTGAGGCAGGTTTCGGTGCCCGGGATATAGAAGTAGCCGGTGCCGTAAGCGTCGCAGACGCGAA
>NZ_NWSX01000039.1 GCF_002531825.1 Rhizobium sp. J15
TTCCAGCAGGCGATCTGCTGCGGATAGTTCCAGGCGCCGATGCCGACGCAGACGCCGAGCGGCACGCGCTTGGTATAGGCGAAATCCTGGCCGAGCGGGATATGGGCGCCGTTGAGCCCGGCCGGCGCGACCCCACCGAAGAATTCGAAGGCATCGGCGCCGGAGGTCGGATCGGCGACGATCGTTTCCTGGATCGGCTTGCCGGTGTCGAGCGTTTCCAGTTCGGACAGTTCGCGGTTTTTCTCGCGCATGATCTCGGCGGCGCGTTTCAAGATACGCCCGCGCGCCATCGGGCTCATCGCCGCCCATTCCGGCTGGGCGCGTTTGGCCGCCGCGATCGCCTTCTCGACGATCGCAGGCGTTGCCGCGTGCAGCCGGGCGATCACCTCGCCGGTGGCGGGATAGAGGCTCTCGATGACGGTGCCGTCGGTATCCTCGACATATTCGCCGTCGATAAAGTGCGAGGCTGTCGGCTGGGCTTTGAGCTCCAATTTGTCACTCCTTTTCGATGTTCAGAGGCCGGCGACTCTTGGAAGACGTGGATAAAAGAGCCCGCCCTTGCGGGCAGGCAAGTGCCGCTCTTGGGAACGAAATGAGCGGGAGAGGTTTCAACGAGAGGACGCGTGAATTACGCCGGCGATCCGGTGTCATGGTACCTATAGAGATTGGTGATCGGCTCCAGCACGGTCCAGACACCTTTGATGTCAGGCTTGATCGTCACGAAATCGTCTTTCTGGACGGCGAGCCTCGTGCCATCGGTGAAGGCAATTTCCGCCCGCCCCTCCATGACGCAGAACGACACCGCGCGGTCATAGTGGATCTCGAAGGGCTCCCTCGCGTCCGCCTCCCATGCCGTCCAGGATGCGACCCTCTTCTTAATTTCCGGCGTTGCGCGATCTCGCTGGACCCGATCCGTTTGAAAATTACGATCCGACTGCATGGTCACGATGTCCTTCCGTTGGGGCTTTGTAGTAGGCGATCTCACTTGCCGGCAGCGGCGTTCGGCCCCGAATGAGGTCGGATGCCTTTTCCGCGATCATGAAGGTCGTGGCGTTGATGTTTGCGCTTGGGATCGAAGGAATGATCGAGGCGTCGACGATACGCAGCCTCTCCGCTCCGATGAGACGAAGTTCGAGATCGACGACCGAGCGGGAATCGCCTGTCCGGCCCATCCGGGCGGTTCCGCAGGGATGGAACGAGCTCGTTACATCCTGCCGGATAAACGCCTCCAGTTCCGCATCGCTCCTGCATCGTTCGCCCGGAGCATCCTCGCGCTTCCGGTAGGGTGCGAATGCCGGCTGGGCCAGGATCTCCCTGCCGAGCTTCAGGCCCAGGAGGGTCTCCTTCCTGTCCCGTTCGGTCGCCAGATAGTTCGGATCGATCAGAGGCGGCTGGGCCGGGTCCGGTGATCGAAGGCGCAGCGAACCGCGGCTTTCCGGCCGCATAGGACCGACGCCGAGGCGATAGCCGCCGACGCGAGGATCGGGAATCCAGTTGGGTCCGAAGAAGACCGGGAAAAAATGGATCTGCAGGTTCGGATGCGTCACGCTGCTGTCGCTGCGCATGAAAGCGCCGACATGACACTGGTTGACGGCCGCAACGCCACCCTTGAACGCGAACCACTGGATGCCGGCCAGCATCATCTTGTCGAGCCGGAGATACTGGTTGAGGCTGTATCTGAGATCGCATTCGACCTGGATGTGGGTTTCGAAATGATCCTGGAGATTCTGTCCCAGCATCGGAACGTCGATCAGGGGCTCGATCCCCAGTCTCTTCAGATCGTCCGCAGGTCCGACTCCCGACAGCATCAGGATCTGAGGGCTGCCGAAAGCCCCGGAGCTCATGATGATCTCTTGGGCGGCGAAAACATCGACGGTCTCCGACCCACGGCGGAGCCGGACGCCGATCGCCCGGTTGCCCTTGAACAGGACTTTCAGAACCTGGCAGCCGGTGTGGATATGCAGGTTTCGCCGGGTCGGCTGCGCGTGAAGGTAGGAGGTGGAGGAACTTGAGCGAATGCCCTGCCCAACGCTCATCTCGAAGCGGCCGACGCCCTCCTGGCGATAGCCGTTGAAGTCCGCGACCTCTTCGTGGCCGGCCTGCTTGCCTGCCTCGAGAAAGGCCTGGTTCAAGGCGCCGAGATGCTCCTGACGCTTGACTTTCACCTTGCCCTCGGAAGAGCGGAAAGGGCCTTGTGCGCCTTCCAGACGCTCGAACCGCTTGAAGTAGGGAAGGCAATCGGCGAACGACCAGCCGTCGCAGCCGTCCCTGTCACGCCAGTCGTCGAAGTCGCGCGGATTGCCGCGCAGGAACGTCATGCCATTGATCGATGACGAGCCGCCAAGGACGCGGCCGCGCGGCTGGTCGATCTCGCGATTATCGAGATAGCGCTGCGGGGTCGTCTTGAACCAGTAATTATAGGTGCTGGTCGGCTTGAAAGCCGAACGAAGGCCGGCGGGCATTCGCAAGATCCAGCTGCGGTCCGAAGGGCCGGCCTCCAGGAGGAGAACCGAGGCGCTCTCGTCCTCGCTGAGCCGGCTGGCAAGCGTGCAGCCGGCCGTTCCTGCACCGACAATGATGTAGTCGTATCCTTCAGCGCGAAATGTCGGCACGGAAGATCTCCTGGCAGCAAAGGTTTGGTATTGAGGGGCGGGCAGGGCCGCCCCCTTTTCAAAGCTTCGGTCAGAGGGAGGCTTTGATCTTTTCCGCGGCCTCTGGCGAAACCCACTTCGTCCAGATTTCCGGGTGCTCGGAGAGGAAATGGCGTGCGCCATCTTCGCCGGTCGCCTGGTTCTCCGTCATCCACGCCATCAGCGCGTTCACGGTCTTGTTGTTCCAGCTGCGCGCCTTCAGGTAGTCGACGGCGGCCGGATCGGTGCGCTCGATGAAGGACTTGGAAGCGAGCGTCAGGACATTGTCCTTCGGGAACGTGTTCGGCTTGGGGTCCGCACATGTATCGACGGAGGTGCAGCGCTTCCATTCGGCCGCATCGTGCTGCGCGCCGAAATCCACCGGCACCATATCGTACATGCCGAGAAGCGAGGTCGGCTCCCAATAGAAGCCGAGCCAGGGCTCCTTGCGCTCGTAGGCCTTGGCCATGGAGCTGTCGAGTGCAGCCGCGGAGCCGGTGTCGATGACCTCGAAACCCTTGCCCTTGACGTCGAAGGCTTTCGAGAGCTGGTTCGTGGCGATCGTGCCACCCCAGCCGGTCGGGCCATTGAAGATCGCTCCCTTGGAGGGATCCTCCTGCGACGGGAAGGCTTCCGGATGAGCGAGTATCTCGGCAATTTTGTTGATGTTCGGGTTCTTGTCGAGCATGTAGCGCGGAATGAACCACCCGGCCTGGCCGCCATCGGTCAGCGAGGGCACGAGGGCGACGACGCGGCCCTCGGCCAGCGGTCCCTTGACCAGCTCGGGAAACAGATCGACCCAGGCCTCCGGAATGATGTCGGGCTTGCCCTTCTCCACCTGCGAGGTGATGCCGGATGCCGCGTCGACCACGATGATATCGGCGCTGCAGCCATACCCGTCGTTGAGAATGATCTTGTCGACGTTCGAAAGCACTTCCGCGCTCTGCCAGTTCATGCTGGCGATGGATACCTCACCGCAATCCGCCCTGGCGGCGGGAGCAAATGCGACGAGCGGAAGTGCGATGGCCGCACCAAGTGCGATAGTTTTCATGTTCCTTACTCCGTTGGTTTTTATGGTTTCCGGTTGGGAGGAGCAGCCATCGGATGTCGCCACCCGACAATTTCCTACATGGTCGGACAGCGATGGCTGCCTTCTTGTCTGCTGCCATGACCATGGATCGGCCGCGCCAAACGGCGGCTATTCGGCGGCCTGGTGCGTGACCAGCCACGGCGCCACCCAGTCGCCGTTGACGCGAAGCTCGATACCGGCGTCGTCCTCGACGACCTTGCACACCGTCATCTCGCCGGCATCAGGTCCGTAGCGTTCGGCCGCCTCGCGGAAACGCGCATGGCAGGCATCGAGGAGGTCGGATCGCGTGCCGGTGTCGTCAAGCAATTCCTTGATCAGCCCAAGGTCCTTGAGGCAAAGCTTGAGCGGGAATGAAGGATCGTAATGGCCGGCAAAGATCGACGGGACATCGTGTTGCATCACGAAGCTGTCGGCCGCACCGCCCTTCATCACGTTCCACCAGACATCCGGTTCGAGGCCCGCCTTTTTGGCGCAAACCATCGCCTCGCCGATCGCCGCGGCGTGAACCTTCCACAGCTGGTTGTTCACCAGCTTGGCGACGTAGCCGTTGCCGTACCGCCCGACTTTTCTCAACTCGCCCATGGCTTCGATCACAGGACGGGCGGCCTCGACGTCCGCATCCGCGCCGCCGACGAACATCGGCATGTCGCCGCGGATCGCTGCGTCGACCGACCCCGTGACGGGTGCATCGACGGGCCGGCCGCCGGCATCGACGAAGGGCTTTATCAGCTCGCGCATGAAGCGCGGCGACGACGTCGTCATGTCGATCCAGATCTTCCCCCGGCAATCGCCGCGGAGCAGCCCTTCCGGTCCGTTGAGAACGGCGTCCAGATGCGGCGGGCCGAAGACCATCGAGACGACGCAGTCGACACGGCTGATCATCTCGCCCGGGCTGCCGACCCAGGTGGCGCCCATCGCAACATGGTCGGCGGCCGCTTCGTGCCTGAGATCGAAGACGCAAGTCTCGAACCCCGCGCGAATGATGTTCTTCGCGGCATTGCTGCCCATGGTTCCCAGCCCGATAAAGCCGACTTTCATCTAATCCTCCCGGATGCATGTCCTCGGAAGAGACTAGACCGCAGCTTTGCTATTGGTAAAATGAGAAGTACCTATAGGTATAATTGGATATCTTAATAATGATCGATCTCGATATGAGGCTGCTACGGTCGTTCGTCTCGGTTGCGACGGAGAGGAATTTCTCCCGCGCCGCCGAGCGACTTGCGTGCTCGCAGGCCACCGTGTCGCTGCGCATCAAGAGCCTGGAGGAGATCCTCGGGCGAAAGCTCTTCAACCGGAGCTATCATCTCGTCGAACTGAGCGTTGCGGGCAAGGAGCTCCTGCCGCACGCGCAGATCATTCTCGACCACCATGATGCCCTCTTCGACAAGATGAGGAGCGGGAAAGTGGCGGGAAGCGTTAGCCTCGGCATCGCCGAAGATTATGGCGAGCCGTTCCTGTCACGTCTCATGCGCGTTATCGACAGTTCGTTCCCTGGTATCGAACTGAACGTGACATGCGCGATGAGCATCAGGCTTCAGAAATTGCTGGAGTCGCGGAAGCTGGATCTGGCGATCGTCACATTGCCAAATCAGAGGGAGCGCTCGACGCTTCTGAGCCGTCCGAAGCTGGTCTGGGTTTCCTCAGGCGATTACGTCGTCGACAGGAAAAAGCCGTGGCCGATGGCGTTCTATTCCGAAGGCTGCGCATTTCGCGCGGCCGCGGAAGCGGCGCTGAAACGGGAGGGCCATGCCTATCGCGAGGTGCTGACCACAGGAAGCGGCGAGGCGATCAAGAGTGCGGTCAGCTCCGGCACCGCGATAACGGTGATGGCCGAAGGAATCGTGCCCTATGGTTTCTCCGTCCTGCAGAGGGAGGCCGGTCTTCCCGAACTTCCCGAGAGCTGCATTCAGCTGGTCGAACGGGAGGATGGCCTCTCCAAGGCAGCGCAGCAGGTGAAGGTTTCGATCATGAAGCTGCTCGGTGTATCCGCGGATCATCCGGCCGCTTATCAGGCCTGAGTTTCCGCCGCCGATCGAAGTGGCGGGATGGCCGCACGGGCAAGGCCCCAAAAAACGATCAGCCACGGCCCGTTGCGAGGTCGTGGCTGATGCAGCGCGCAATCTGTGGGAGACAGGCGCGGCCGGTTACTTGTTGGCGGCGAGCGCCACGTTGACCTTTTCGACGTCGGCGCTCATGGCCTTGAAGGTGTCTTCGAGGGAAAGCTCGCCGACGATCAGCTGACTCATCCGCTGGACGATGAGCTGATAGATGGCGGACGAACCCTTGAGGCGTTCGAGGTCGCGGGCTGCCTTCGGCGCGCTATTGCGGGCCGAAAGGAAGACCGACATGGCGTCCTTGGCGTTCTTGCTGTCGAGCTTGTACTGCGGATCCTTGATGTCGGCGCCGGTCAGGATGACGTAGTTTTCGGCGATTTCACGCTGGATCTTTTCCGAGCCGAGGAACTCGATGAAGGCGGCGACGGCTTCAGGGTGCTTGGTGCGCTTGAAGCCGACGATCGCGGTGCCGCCCGGCATCGCGTAGCAGCCGGCATCGCCGCAGGGCGCGCTGATCGCCGTCCAGTCGAAGGCGTCGGCGATCTTCTTCTGGAACGGATTGACCATCCAGTTGCCGGCGAGATAGGTCACGACATTGCCGTTGACGAATTCGTCGCCCATGTTCTTGTACTGGGTTCCGCCGGCCGCCCCCCACATTTCCTTCGGGAAGGAGCCGTCCTTCGTCCAGTTGTAGAGATCGGTGATGTAGCGCTTGGCGGCATCGTCGGGGAAGGAGAACTTGCCGTCCTTGACGTAGTTCGAGCCGTAGGAGAAGGCCGCGCCGGAGAAGCGGTGGCCCGAGCGGTCCATCGTGAAGGGGATCTGGGCGCCGGTCGCCTTGGCGACGCGCGCGGAGGCTTCGACGATCTCCTTCAGCGTGGCGGTCGGCTTCGGAAGCGGTTCATTCGCCTGTTCGAAGAGCGTCTTGTTGACGAAGGGCAGATTGAAGGTCTGTGACGCGACATAGCCGTTGATCGAGTTCGGATCGTTGACGCCGGGGAAACGAAGCGTGTTCAGGCTGTCGCCGTGCAGCTTGGCGAAGCCGTCCGGGTCTTTCATCAGCGGGCGCATGTCGAGGTAATAGGGCGCGAGCTGCCAGTCGGTGATCTTGGCGATATCAGGACCTTCGCCGATGGCAAGCTGCACCGGCAGTTGCTTGGCGACGGCATCATAACCCGAGGAGACGAAGTTCACCTTGATGTCGGGATGCGCGGTCTCGAATTCCTTGCTCAGCGCTTCCATCCGCTCGACATAAGCCTGGTCGTCGTCGGTGAAGAGAAAGGTGATCGTCTGGGTTTCGGCCATGGCCACGCTGGACCAGGCGAAAGAAACGGTGGCCAGCGCCAGTGCGAAAGCCCCTGAGAGATAGGTTTTCATTTTCATCCTCCCATGAAAACATTTTCATCAATCGCGGCCTCAGCCATCGATAAGTGAATTTCATATACTTGACATTCGTTCCGTCAAGCTATTTTCTAAGCGAATAGCGATGTTTTTGAGCATTTTTCAAAAATAACGCACCCAAATCACCTAATGAAAATATTTTCATTGGATTGCGGAGGAGGCGATCTGTGAAAACGGAAAGCATCAAGCAGCCGGACGACACGGCGCCAGCCTACAGCGTGGCCGAGGGGCAGACGATCACGGCATGGGCCGTTTCCGCCCTCATCGAGCGCTATTTTCCCGGCGAGCCGGCCCCGGCCGAAGATCGCGTCAACTATCGTTTCATCAACGGTTTCGTGGATGTCGGCGACCTGCCGTGCCGCAAGGCTTTCTGGTCCACCATGGTCGGTCGCGATCTCGCCCCCGACACCTCCTGGCCGACCGAAAGCCTCTATCTTCCCGGCTCGAACCGCCGCGTCGAATTCACCAGCTTCTGGCATGTGCCGACACATGTCAGCCGGTGGCTGAAGGGCACGTTCAGGACGGACGCTCCCCGCACGCTCGACCTCGCCCTCAAGACCTGCGGCGGCGTTCGCATATGGGTCAATGGCCAGGAGGCGGTGCGTTTCGAGCCGTTCAAGCGCAACACCGAAAGCGCAACCGAGATCGCGCTGCCGCTCGACGCCGGCGACAACGAGATTCTCGTCCATACCGAAGACCTCGCCGAACGCGATACGACCTGGTTCTTCGAGCTCGAAATGCTGGACAGGGAGCCGCTTTCGGTTCTGCTGCCGGTCGCGCTCGATCAGGACGAGGTGCGCGAACTGGAGGCGCTTTCGCGCGGCGTGCGCCCGGCGCGCGACGTCTTCGTCAACGAGCCGCTGGAAATCGTCTTCGATACCGCGCCCGAGCGCGACCTGCCGGTGGAGATCAAGGTCGTCGGCCACGGCCATGAACGGCCGGTTCTCGCCCATGCGAAACTGACCCTTCACGCCCATCAGGGCCTGCTGATCGCCGAGGATGTCCGCGGCATTGCTGACGGTTATCACGGCATCCACATGACGATCGGCTCCGGGCCCGGCTCCGTCACCCGCGTCATCGATGCCGCCTTCATGAGCAGCATCGCGCCATTGCCGGCAGAGGCATCGCTTGCGGGCCGCAAGCGGCAGGCGCTGGAATACAGCGCCCGCTTCGGCGCCAACCGCGCCGGGCGTCTCATCGCGATGATGGAAACCGGCCATCTCGACCAGGAAAGCTTCGACCGCATCGTCGATGCGACGCTTGCCTCCATCGATGCGCGCGAGGATTGCTCCGATTTCATCATGGTGCCGCTCCTGTGGCTGCTCGGCGCCTATGGCGACCGGATGCCGGAGGCAACGGTCGAACGCATCCGCCATTCCGTCCTCTCCTACCGCTACTGGGTCGACGAGCCGGGTAATGACGCGATGTGGTTCTGGAGCGAGAACCATGTGCTCTGCTTCCATACGAGCCAGCTGCTGGCCGGGCTTCTGTTGCCGGACGCGATCTTTTCGGCCTCGGGCCGCACGGGGCGGCAGCAGGCGGAACTCGCCGTGGAGCGGCTCGGGCGCTGGTTCGACAGCGTCGAGGCCCATGGCCTGGCGGAGTGGAATTCGGCCGCCTATTACCCAATCGATTTCATCGGCCTGCTCGCGCTGGAGCGCTGGGCAGACAGCGGGATCGCCGATCGCGCCCGCGGCCAGATCGACCTCATCTTCCGCATGATCGCCCTCCACACGCTCGCGGGCGTTCCCGCCGGCTCCCAGGGCCGCGCCTATGACAAGGAGCTGCGCGCCGGCCCGCTCACCGAGCTGGCGCCCTTCGCCCAGGTCGCCTTCGGCACCGGTTGGCTGAACAACGGCGTTGCGGCGCTGACCATGTTCTGCGCCGGCGACTATGAGCCGCCGGCCGATCTCGCCGAGCTGGCTTCGCTGTCGCGGGGAAGAAGCGTCGAGGCGCGTTACAGCCAGGGGCTGGAGAGCGGAAAGCTCGTGCTCTTCAAGAACGAGGCGGCGCAGCTTTCGACGGTCGTCGACCACAAGACCGGCCGGAAGGGACACCAGCAGCACGTTCTGGATATCCGGCTCGCCGGCCATCCGATGGCGAGGCTGTGGGTAAACCATCCCGGCGAAGACGACCCGTGGGGCAATCAGAGACCGTCCTACTGGGCCGGAAACGGCATCCTGCCGCGTGTCGCCCAGCATCGCGATGTCGCCCTGCTGATCGAGGAAACGGGTGACGCACGGCACGCCTGGACGCATGCCTATATCGGCCGCGACGGCCTCGACGACCTGATCGTCGAGGACAAGTGGCTGATTGCCCGGTCGGGCAGGGGATTTGCCGCCCTCTGGGCGTCGAACGGCCTGGAGCTGGTCACCGACGGCCCGACGGCCGGCCGCGAGGCGCGCTCCTATGGACCACTCTGCGGCTGGGCGGCCATCGCGGCATGCGGCAATGGCGATGAGTTCAAGGCCTTTCTCGAGCGCCTGTCCCAGACGGCGGTTTCTTTCGATCCCGCGCTTCGGCGTCTTTCCCTGACGCCGCCGGGCGGTCCGGCGATCTCCCTCTCTTATGCCGATGGTCTTTCGATCGCCGGCAAGCCTCGGCCGTTCACGCATGACCAGCCGCACCCGATCCTCACTCACGACAGCGCGGCTACCGCCGCCGCTGACGGGCCGTTTTACTCCTGAGAATATAGGATTTCAGCATGAACACAGCATCTGTCGACAACGCCGCTCTCCTGACGACGATCGATCGCGTGGCGACGGCTTTCAGCCGGCTCAGGGGCATCAAGGAAGGTCTCGTGACCGACAATGCCGCCTCGGGAATCCAGTTCGACGAATGGGACTGGGAAGTCGGCGTCGGCCTTTACGGCTTCCTGCGCCGCGCGATTTCCGCCAACGACCAGAAGGCGCTGCAGGAGCTCGTCGCCTGGTACGGCGCCCAGATCGACCGCGGTCTGCCGCCGCGCCAGATCAACAGCACGGCGCCGATGCTGCCGCTTGCGATCCTCGTCGAGCATGTCGACCGTCCCGATTTCCGCGCCCTCGTCGAGGATTGGGCCGAATGGCTCGTCAAGGAGTTGCCGAAGACCGAAGACGGCGGCTTCCAGCACGTCGTCAAGGAACGCCTCAACGACGGCGAATTATGGGACGATACGCTGTTCATGGCCTGCCTGTTCCTCGCGCGCGCCGGCGTGCTCTGCGAGCGCAACGACTGGATCGACGAGGCCGTCTATCAGTTCGTCATCCACACCCGCTATCTCTCCGATCCGGTGAGCGGGCTCTGGTATCACGGCTGGACCTTCAACGGCCGGCACAATTTCGCCAATGCCTTCTGGGCCCGCGGCAATGCCTGGATCACCGTCGCCATTCCCGAACTCTTCGATCTCGTGCCGACGCTCGGCGAAAAGGACCGGCGTTTCCTGTCGAACGTCCTCGTCAGCCAGGTACGTTCCCTGAAAGCATATCAGCGGCCGGACGGCATGTTCACGACGCTGCTCGACGATCCCTCTTCGCCGCTGGAAACCTCGGCCACCGCAGGCATCGCCTATGGCATCCTGCGCGCCATCGACGCCGGCATTCTCGGCGAGAGCGACAAGGTCCATGCCGAGCGCGCGCTGAAGGCCGTGCTGGCGCAGATCGACGAGGAGGGCGTCGTCCACGGCGTTTCGGACGGCACGCCGATGGGCCATGACCTCGATTTCTACCGGCGCATCCCGAACCTGCCGACGCCCTACGGCCAGGCGCTGACCATGCTGCTGCTGACGGAAGTCTTCATCGAGAGCGGCCGACGCCAATGAGTGCCACCTCCCGCGTCGCGATCGAAGCGTTCGACGGCGATAATACCGATCGCCTGCAGGCGGCGATCGACACCCTTTCGGCTTCCGGCGGCGGACGCCTGGAACTCCTGGCGGGCATCCACCTCTGCCAGGGGCTCCGGCTGCGCTCCGGCGTCGATCTGCACCTTGCTGCCGGCGCGATCCTGCGTCCCATCCCCGACTATGCGGCCTATGCGCATACGACGGTTTCGGTGATCGCCGAAAAATCCGATCGCGGCATGATCGTCGCCAAGGGCGCGCGGCGGATCGGCCTGACGGGGGAAGGGCGCATCGAAGCCGGCTGCGAGAGCTTCATCATCGGGGACGACGAGACCGTCGGCACCTTCATCCCGGCCGAATTCCGTCCGCGCGTCGTCGTCTTCGAAGGCTGCGACGAGGTCGAGATCAGTACCGTCACGATCAGCCGCTCGCCGATGTGGACGCTGCATTTCGTCGGCTGTACCGATCTTGCGGTCCGCAACGTCACGATCGAAAACGACCGCCGCCTTCCCAATACCGATGGCATCGTGCTCGACGCCTGCCGCGGCGCGGTCATCGAGGATTGCAGCATATCGACGGCCGACGACGGCATCTGCCTGAAGACGAGCATCGGTCCCGAAGGTGTGGCCATCGGGCGATGCGAAAACATTCTCGTGCGCCGCTGCGCTGTTCAGAGCCTCAGCTGCGCGCTGAAGATCGGCACGGAAACGCATGGCGATGTCAGCAACGTCGTGTTCGAGGATTGCAGCGTCTCCTCTTCCAACAGGGCGCTCGGCATATTCTCCCGCGACGGCGGCCGGATATCGAATGTGAGGTTCTCCAGGATTGCCGTAGAGTGCCGCGAGACCCCGGACGGTTTCTGGGGCTCGGGCGAGGCGTTGACCGTCAATGTCGTCGACCGTATCGCCGAACGGCCTGCGGGCGCCGTCGAAAATCTTGTCGTCGAAGACGTGACCGGCCGCATGGAAGGGGCGATCACCATCATCGCGGCCGCGCCGGCGGGCATCCGCAACGTGTCGCTTGCCCGGATCGCCATCGATCAGCAGCCCGGGCAGCTCGGCACCGGGCGGACCTACGACCTGCGCCCGACCAATGCCGATCTCGCGCCGAAGGCCGATGGCGGCGGCCGCGCCAATGCCTGGACCCGCGGCGCGGACGGCCGGGTGATCGGCCTGCAGGACTATCCCGGCGGAATGCCGGCCGCCTATGTGGCCGGCGTCGCCGGGATCATGATGAACGAGGTGCGGATTACGAGACCGGCACCGTTGCCGCAAGGCTGGAACGAAAACGACGTCGTCATGGAAACGGCGGCACCTGATGGGAGTGGGGCATGGCAGAACTGAAACTTTCCACCGTCAACAAGGCGTATGGCACGGTCAAAGTCCTGCATGACGTCGAACTTGACATCAAGGACGGCGAATTCGTCGTCTTCGTCGGCCCGTCCGGTTGCGGCAAGTCGACCCTGCTGCGCGTCATCGCCGGCCTCGAAGAGGTCACGGCGGGCACGATCGCGATCGGCGGACGCGACGTCAGCGCGCTCTCGCCGGCCGAGCGCAAGATCGCCATGGTCTTCCAGTCCTACGCGCTCTATCCGCATATGAGCGTGCGCAAGAACCTCGCCTTCGGCCTTGAGAACCTGAAGTTCAAGCGCGCCGAGATCGAGGCGCGAATTGCCGAGGCCGCTCGGATGCTGGCGATCGAACCCTATCTCGACCGGCGCCCGAAGCAGCTTTCGGGCGGCCAGCGCCAGCGCGTGGCGATCGGCCGGGCGATCGTGCGCGAGCCCGACATCTTCCTCTTCGACGAGCCGCTGTCCAACCTCGATGCGGCGCTGCGCGTCCAGACCCGCGCCGAGATCACCAAGCTGCATCGCGAGATCAAGACGACGATGATTTATGTCACCCACGACCAGGTCGAGGCGATGACCATGGCCGACAAGATCGTCGTGCTGCGCGCCGGCCGCGTCGAGCAGGTCGGGGCGCCGCTGGAGCTGTTCGACAATCCGCGCAACCTCTTCGTCGCCGGCTTCCTCGGCTCGCCGCGCATGAACATCATCAAGGGCAAGGTCGCCGCCATCACCGAAAGCGGCATTGCCATCGATGTCGCCAGCGGCGGCAGGATCGTCAGCGATGCCGGTCCCAAGGGCATTTCGGTGGGGCAGGAGGTTCTCGCCGGCATAAGGCCCGCGCATTTCTCCCGTTCCGGCGAAAACGGCCTGCCGTTCATCGTCCAGTATCACGAAGGCCTCGGCACCGAGACCTATGTCTACGGCAATCTTGCCGGGCAGGACGAACAGATCATCATCCATGAAGCCGGTCATTTCGCGCCCGTTCAGGGCGACCGGATCATGATCGATGCCGATCCGGCGCGCGTCCATCTGTTCGATCCCGAAAGCGGCCTGGCTTTTGCCCGCCGCTCCGGGCAGGGGAGGCGCTGACCATGGCTGCTGCTGCATTGCTCTCCCAGGCGGGCGACACGGCGATGAAGGTGGTCGAGGCGCCGATGAATGCGTTCGAGCGCCTCTTCGGCCGCAAGCGCATGCCCTGGCTGTTCCTGGCGCCGAACCTCGTTCTCTTCGCCATCTTTACCTTCCTTCCGATCGCGATCGCGGTCGGTTACGCCTTCACCGGCGGCACCAATCTCTTCGTCTCGGAGCGGCCCTACGTCGGCTTCGACAATTTCCGCGCCCTGCTTTCCTGCGGCAATTACCTGCAGCCGGGAACCTGCCAGGAATCGCTGTTCTGGACGGCGGTGTGGAACACGCTCTGGTTCGTCGCATTGAACGTCACCGCCACCTTGCTGGTGGCGCTGATCACGGCGCTGATCCTCAACCGGGCGATCTTTGCGCGCGGCTTCTTCCGGGCGATGTTCTTCTATCCCGTTCTGCTGTCGCCCGTCGTCATCGGCCTGATCTGGAAATGGTTCCTCGATCGCAACGGGCTGCTCAACGCCTTCTTCCAGATGCTCGGCGTTCCCCCTGAGATCTTCCTGCTCGATGTCGGCTGGTCGCGCTTCTTCGTCGTCGTGGTCTCGGTCTGGTTCCACATGGGTTTCTACACCCTCATCCTGCTCGCCGGCCTCCAGGCGATCCCGAAGGAACTCTACGAGGCCGCCTCCATCGACGCCGCTTCGCCGCGCCGCACGCTGTTCAGGATCACGCTGCCGCTGCTTGCGCCGAACCTGCTCGTCGTATTCATCCTGCTGATGATCAAGTCCGTGCAGATCTTTGACGAGGCTTGGGTTCTGACGAATGGCGGCGGCCCGGGCACGGCCAACAGCTTCATCGTCCAATATATCTACCAGATGGCCTTCAGCAGCGATCTTCGCCTCTTCGGCCTTGCCTCGGCCGCCTCGGTTCTGATGGGGCTGGTGCTTCTGGTTCTCACCCTCATACAGCTGCGCCTCGGCAAGCGAATGGAGTCCTGAGATGAAAAGCTCTATGAACCCGATCAGCTTCATGACGCGCACGCGCCGGGCCGGACGCATCGACATTACCGATATCCTGTCATGGGTCTGGCTGATCGGCGGCACGCTCGCCGTGCTCGTTCCCGTCCTCTGGGCCGGCCTCTCCTCGCTGAAGCCGGCGGCCGAAATCACCCGCTTTCCGCCGACGCTGCTGCCGCGCGCCGCGGTGGAGCAAACCGTGCCCGGCTTCGACAAGCCGCTCAGCCTCTGGCAGGTGACGATCGACGGCCAGGCGCGTGAAATGGCGATGGTCCGGCGCATCGGCCTCAAGGCGCAGATGGTCGATCCCGCCAATCCGGGACAGCCGGTCAGCGTCGACGTGAAGGGGATCACCCCGGTGCAGCACATGACCGTCGCCACCGAGAACTACACCGATCCGCTGACGCGCTTCAACTTCCTGACCTTCCTCAAGAACTCGGTGTTCGTCACCATCGTTGCGACGCTTTTGACGCTTGTTGTCAACGCCATGGCGGCCTTTGCCCTGTCGAAATACAAATTCCGCGGCGACACGACGGTTTTCGTCATCATCATCTCGACGCTGATGATCCCGCTCGCCGTCGTCATGGTGCCGGCCTATCTCGTCATCGTTGGCGTCGGGCTTGCCGACAATCTCTGGGGCGTCATCCTGCCGACCATCGCGTCTCCCACAGCCGTCTTCCTGCTGCGGCAATATATGCTGACCATTCCGGACGAGCTGATCGAGGCGGCGCGCGTCGATGCCGCGAGTGAATTCTGCATCTTCTGGCGCATCATCCTGCCGCTGACGGCGCCGGCTCTGGCGGTTCTCGCGATCTTCTCCGTGCTCTGGCGCTGGAACGACTTCCTCTGGCCGCTGATCGTCCTCAACAGCCGCGAGAATTTCACCCTGCAGGTGGGCCTCAACGCCTTCCAGGGCGAGTTCTCGGTGCAGTGGCACTATATCCTGGCGATGACCTTCCTCAGCCTGCTGCCTGTCACCGTCGTCTTCCTGTTCCTGCAGAAATACATCACGACCGGCATCGCCGGAACGGGAATGAAATAAACAAACCCGGCGCATGACTCCCGGGAGATCGGGGTCGAGACGTGGAAAGCCCTCCCGGCGTTGCAAACAGCGTCCACGTCTACCGCGCCGGCAGAGCGCGCCGCATCGGAGCTGATCCGTGCGGCGCGCTTCGGCTGCATGGCTTGCCGGATCGGTGCCTGTTTTCTGGGCGGAATTGTCGGCTCTTTCTGTACAATTTCGACATGACTATCCGAAATGCGCAGAATTGCGCGCGCCCGCGGCAACGTGATTGTATCGTTTACACCATCTTAATTTCCGCGTGCAATTTCTTGCATGAGGCGGAAACAATAATAATCCGGCCATGATGGGTCGAAGAAATTCCGTCATTTTCCCGAAGCCGTAAGTATAGATTATCGGATTACTGGGGGCGGTGAGTGCCTTTCATAAACAAGACCCGAGATTTGACATTCTGATATTTCAAGAATTTGCCGGTGTATTGCTTCTGGCGCGAGAATACGCACTTCCGCCTGGCTGACGGGAACATCGGAACAGATACGATTCCGGATTTCATTTCAAATTCGTAAGCACATTAGGCTGGAACAATACATGATCTCTCTGAAGTCTCTCAAAATAGGCCCGAAACTGCTGGGGTTGACGGTTTTCACTGTCGTCGTCGGGGTCAGCGTCAGCGTTTATGTCTCCTCCAAGCTGCGGTCGATCGACGATACCTACAGCACGCTGCTGGCAGTGGATGCGAGCGGGACGAACAAGCTTGCGGAAATCACCGGCAATTCCGACTCGATCGGCCGCGTTCTCTTCCGCCTCATTGCCGAGCCGGACGTGGACAGCATGAAGAAGTCGGAGGGCGAGCTGGCGCAGGTATTCGATGAGACGGCCGGCTTCATCGATGATGCCGCAAGCCATTATCCCAGCGAAAAGACGCGGTTTGACGAGCTGAAAGCGGATCTGCGCGCGCTGCAGGCCACGACCCCTCCCATCGCAAAGGCGGCCATGGCAAGCGACAATGCCACGGCGCTCAATCTGGCGACCGAAAGCTTCAAGCCGGTGAGAATGAAGTTCGATGCGGATGCAACCGAGCTCTACAGCTGGGCAAAGGCCGAGATGCAGCGGAAGAACGATGCTGCGAGCGCCGTGACCAACGCAACAATCTCGACCAGCTATATCGTGCTCGTGCTCGCTGCGCTCGCTTCCCTGGCGATCGCGGCAGCCGTCAGCCTTGGCCAGATCGTCCGGCCGATCCGCCGCCTGACGGAAACGATGGGCGCCATCGCCGGCGGCAACCTGGCCCTCGATATTCCCGGCGCAGACCGCCGCGATGAAATCGGCGAAATGTCTGCCGCCGTCGAAGTCTTCCGGGCCAATGCGCTCGCCAACAAGCGGCTGGAGGAAGAGGCCGCCACCAACCGCAACATGACCGAAGAGGAACGCCGCCAGAAAGCGGAGGCCGAGAGGCTGCGCGCCGAGCAGATGGCGCAGGCGACGTCGGGCCTTGCCGATGGCCTGAAGCATCTTGCCGGCGGCGATCTCGGCTACCAGCTGACCCAGTCCTTCGCGCCGGATTTCGAAAGCCTGCGGGGCGACTTCAACGCTGCCGTCAACCAACTTCAGCAGACGCTGAGAGCCGTCGCGCAGTCGACCGGCCAGATCGACAGCGGCACGCGCGAAATCAGCACCAGCGCCCAGGATCTCGCCAAGCGCACCGAGCAGCAGGCCGCCTCTCTGGAGGAGACCGCAGCCGCCCTCGACCAGATCACGGCCAATGTCTCGAACTCCTCGAAGCGCGCCGATGAGGCCCGCGCCGTGGCGGTCCAGGCCAATGCCAGCGCGGTTCAGTCCGGCAAGGTGGTCGCCGATGCGGTTCATGCCATGCAGAAGATCGAGCAGTCCTCGAACCAGGTGTCCAACATCATCGGCGTGATCGACGAGATCGCCTTCCAGACCAATCTCCTGGCGCTCAATGCCGGTGTGGAAGCCGCACGTGCCGGCGATGCCGGCAAGGGCTTTGCCGTCGTCGCGCAGGAAGTGCGCGAACTCGCCCAGCGCTCGGCGCAGGCCGCCAAGGAGATCAAGGACCTCATCCGCAACTCCTCCGTCGAGGTCGAAAGCGGCGTCCGGCTCGTCAGCGAAACCGGCGAGGCGCTGAAGACGATCGAGGACTATATCGTCACGGTCAACCAGCACATGGATGCGATCGCCACATCCGCCAAGGAGCAGTCCGTCGGGCTTTCGGAGGTCAACACCGCCGTCAACCAGATGGACCAGGTGACCCAGCAGAACGCGGCGATGGTCGAGGAAAGCAACGCCGCCAGCGCCACGCTCGCCGGCGAGGCCGGCCGTCTTCGCGACCTCATCGGCCGCTTCCAGCTCGGCGACAGCAGCGCCTCCCAGGCCGCCGCCCTGCGCAAGACCGCGACGTCCATGGCCTCGCCGTCCCGGAACGCCGGCGCCAGCCGCCCCGCCGCGCGCGGCAATCTGGCGGTAAAGCAGGAGGAATGGTCCGAGTTCTGATCTCGGCCCTGGAGGGCGGAGCTCGACCTTCCCGTTTTAGATTGGAGCGGTTCAGGCTTCATCGTCTGAGCCGCTCCATTTGTGTTTGCGGAAGCCGGAGCATGTTGCCCCGAGATGTTGAGTGGAAGCCTTCGGCTCATCCGCTGGAGTTTCCCATGCGTCTTGACTCTACATCAATATACATTATATGAAAATATATATTGATGTAGAGCGGGAGTGCATCCTCATGGACTTGGTGGAGATCGATGATCACCTGATTGTATCGGGTCAGCCGGATTTGGCCGCCTTCGCCGATCTGGCGAGGAAGGGCGTTGTCGCGGTCATCAATGCCAGGCCGGATGGTGAGGAGGCAGGCCAACCGGGGAATGCGGCCGAGGCTGCCGCTGCAAAGGCGGGCGGACTTGACTATGCCTTCGTGCCGGTCGCGGGCTCGGCAATCACCGAGGCCGATATTCGCGCCTTTCAGAGGGCGAGGGAGGAGGCAAGGGGGCCAATCCTTGCCCACTGCAAGAGCGGCACGCGCGCACTGACGCTGCATGTACTCGGCGAAGTGCTGGAAGGGCGAATGGAGCAGGACGAGGTTCTGGCCTTCGGCAAAGTCCATGGCATCGACCTTTCGGGCGCTGTGCGCTGGCTCGATCGCGACAAAGCGAAGGCGCCGTATGTGAAGGGCTTTCATGACGCCCGCACGGGCAGCATTCAGTATGTCGTCACCGATCCGGCGACAAAGAGCTGTGCCGTCATCGATCCCATTCTCGACTTCGACGAGAAATCGGGATCGACGTCAACCGCCCATGCCGATGCGCTCCTGGACTATGTGCGAACCGAGGGTTTGAGCATCGAATGGATCCTTGATACCCATCCTCACGCCGATCATTTTTCGGCCGCTCACTACCTGAAGCAGAAGACAGGCGCGCCGACGGCCATCGGATCACATGTCACCGATGTGCAAAAGCTTTGGAAGGGCATCTATAACTGGCCGGAGCTTGCGGTGGACGGATCGCAGTGGGATCGGCTGTTTTCGGAAGGCGATATATTCAAGGTCGGTACGCTGGAAGGGCGGGTCATCTTCTCGCCCGGCCACACGCTCGCCTCGATCACCTATGTCATTGGCGATGCAGCCTTCGTCCACGATACGATCTTCATGCCGGATTCCGGTACGGCCCGCGCCGATTTTCCCGGTGGCAGTGCTGCGGTCCTCTGGAGCTCGATCCAGCGAATTTTGTCGCTTCCGGACGAAACCCGGCTTTTCACCGGCCACGACTACGAGCCGGCTGGGCGCAATGCAAAATGGGAGAGCACGGTCGGCGAGCAGAAGCGCTCCAATCCGCATCTCGCCGGCATGACGGAAGAGCGTTTCGTGGCTCTGCGCGAGGCGCGGGATAGGACACTGCCGATGCCGAAGCTGATTCTGCACGCGCTTCAGGTGAATATACGTGGCGGCCGGCTGCCGGAGCCCGAGGAAAACGGCCGGCGCTACCTGAAGTTTCCGCTGAACGCCCTAGAGGGAGCGGCATGGTGATGGAAACCGAAAAGCCGATGCGCGCCACCGTGCCGCCCGAAGAAATGTCGAATTTGGCAGGCGAAGTCGCTTCGCTCCTGAAGACGCTGGCCCATCCGGTAAGACTTATGCTCGCCTGCGCATTGGCCGAGGGCGAGTATTCGGTCGGGGAGCTGGAAGAGAAACTCGATGTCCATCAGCCAACCCTGTCGCAGCAGCTCGCGGTGCTGCGCGAGGCCGGGATAGTCGAGACCCGTCGCGATGCGAAGCAGATCTTCTATCGTTTGACGGAAGAAAAGGCGGCCCAGCTCATCCAGGCGCTTTATTCCATCTTCTGTCGTCCGGGGGAACGGAGATGACGACCTATCTCCCATCCTTGTTCGGCGGGATGCTGCTTGGGCTTTCCGCAGTTGTATTGCTCATCGCGACAGGACGAATTGCGGGTATCAGCGGCATCCTCGGTCGCCTCCTTCAAGGCAGTATGGCGCCGGTCAACCTCGCCTTCGTCATCGGCCTCCTCATGGGCCCCCTGCTTTATGCCGCGGCATATGGCGGCTTTCCGGCGGTGACTGCGGTGACGGCCTGGCAGCCGGTGCTGATAGCCGGCCTTCTGGTTGGCATCGGCACCCGGATGGGATCCGGCTGCACGTCGGGCCATGGCATCCTTGGGCTTGCTCGATTTTCCAAACGCTCGCTTGCGGCAACCGCCACTTTCCTCGCCGCGGGAATGGCGACGGCAACCGTTATGGGAATGCTGCAATGAACGGTCATGCTTTTATGCGCCCTGTCGCGGCCGTCGTTGCGGGTGCGATTTTCGGTTTTGGGCTGTCGCTTTCAGGGATGATCGACCCCGCCCGCGTGCTTGGTTTTCTCGACCTTGTCAGCGGCAACTGGGATCCGAGCCTGGCATTCGTCCTTGGCAGCGCGGTGGCTGTCGCAGCGCCGGGTGTCATGCTCCAGCGCCGAATGACAAAACCTTTTTTCGACGAGCAGTTTTATTTGCCGCACAAGACGGCAATCGACACGCGCCTGCTGGCAGGCTCGGCGATCTTTGGCGCCGGTTGGGGCCTCGCGGGCTTCTGCCCGGGGCCGGCTGTCTCTGCCCTTTCGATGGGACTGCCATTCGTGATGCTGTTCGTGGCGGCCATGGCGGCAGGCATGATCCTGCATGACCGATTCCTGGAAAGGGTGCTGAGATGACGGTTTCACTCGTCGCGGCGCTTGGCTCAGGTGGTCTGGTCGGCTTCATTCTCGGGCTGATCGGCGGCGGCGGATCGATACTGGCGACGCCGCTTCTTCTTTATGTCGTCGGCGTTGCCAATCCGCATGTCGCTATCGGTACTGGGGCGCTCGCGGTTTCGGTGAACGCCTATGCGAGCTTCGTCGGTCACGCCCGTAAAGGCCATGTCTGGTGGCGTTGCGCTATCCTCTTCGCGCTGGTCGGCATCATGGGCGCGATGATGGGGTCGAGCATTGGTCTTTTGGTCGATGGCAAGAAGCTGCTATTCCTGTTCGGGCTGGTGATGGTTGCCGTCGGTCTCCTGATGATGCGGCCACGTCGGGATCAGGCAGGCCGGGAACGGTCGGTCGATCTCCGCATGTGCCTCGTGACCGCCACGGCGGCCATCGTCACCGGCGCGGCCTCGGGCTTCTTCGGGGTTGGGGGAGGATTCCTGGTCGTGCCCGCACTGATCTTCGCCACGGGCATGCCGACGATCAGCGCTATCGGCTCCTCGCTGCTTGCCGTGGGAACCTTCGGGTTGACGACGGCGATCACTTACGCCGGCGCTGGGCTGGTCGATTGGCCGCTGGCCATCGAGTTCATTCTGGGGGGCGTCATCGGGGGCGGCCTGGGAATGTTTCTTGCGATGAGCCTCGCTGCCAGAAAGGCGGCCCTCAATCGAATATTCGCTGCGCTCGTGCTCGCCGTCGCGGTTTATGTCATGGCGAAGAACCTTCCGCTCATTTCGACAACGTAAGCGCCGCAAGGAGCGAGGCCATGATGTGGCGCGAAAACCGCCGCACTTTCCGGCTTCATGCTCGGGCATCAACGCGGCGGCGCGATGCTGCCCCTCAGCACGAGGTGGCAGCCGAGTTCGAGGCGGTGGGCGGGGCGTTGCGGGTCGTTGGCGATCAGGCGTTGTTCGATGAGGGCGAGTGCGGCGGCGCCGAGCTTGTCGGTTGGGACGCTCACCGTCGAAAGCGGCGGGCGGCTGAATTCGCCGGGGACGATGTCGTCGAAGCCGAGGACGGAGATTGCATCAGGCACGCGGATGTCGCGGTCGGCGAGCGCCTTGAGGCAGCCGAGGGCGAGGTTGTCGGCGGCGCAGAAGACGGCGGTGGCGCCTTTCAGCGTCGGGTCGCGGTCGAGCAGCGCGTTGATGGCGGCCTCGCCATGTCTCGGTTCATATCCCTCGGCCGCGACGATCATGTCTTTGGGCACGGGAAGCCGGGCGGCGAAATAGGCGTCGGAGAAGCCGTCATAGCGGCGCTGGATCGTCGTGCGGCCCTTCCAGGTCAGGTGCAGGATGCGGCGATGGCCGAGCCCCAGCAGGTGCTCGATGCCGAGGCGCGCGCCGAAGCGGTTTTCGGGCGTCACCGTATCGACCAGCATGGCCGGGTCCTCGCCGTTGACGATGACGACGGGCATGTCTGATGAGGCGAGGCTGCGGATGAGTTCCGGCTGATCGTCGTTCAAGACCACGATGCCGTCCGCACGCTCGGACATTGCGATCTGCCGGACCTCGGCGCCGTCGATGCGCCGGCCGGTGCTGACGTAAGGTACGATGCGGATGCCGCGGCGCTCGCATTCCCGGCGCAGGCCGTTGAGGATCGTCCAGCTCACGAGGTTGAGGTCGCTCTCCGGCGCGGCGTCGTCGGGAATGGCGAGAAGCAGCACGCGCAGCGCCGCAATCGTCGCCTTCTTGCGGCGGCGGTCGAGGTAGCCGAGCCGTTTGGCCGAATCGAGAACCCTTTCGCGCACCTCGATCGTCAGCGGTGCGGTTCCGTTCAGCGCGTGCGAAGCCGTGCTCAGCGACACATCCGCATCGCGCGCGACATCCTTGAGATTGACTTTGCGTTCCACTTTAATCCGTCACGAGTTGAGGCCGTGCCTTCGAAGGCTCAGCTAACTCGATGTTTTCACATAAAGACTTCAGAAAATCCATGTGCGGTCGCGGTATTTTTCGTCATTCCGCCGAAACAGCGCCCTGCCGAGCGGCAAGCGGCGAAAAACACCATCGGATTTCCATGGCAGAGCCCGCATCGGCTCTGCGAAAATGATCGGCAAAATTTCTGAAAAATCGGGTCCTTAAAAACCTCTTTGTCACTAAAACCATATGAATTCAATATGTTAAGAGTGGCAAAGGGGTTTTTAAGAGAGGTCAACATTTTAAAAAATGGATGGCGCGGCAGACGTTCGCGCATTTTTAAAAATGTTGGGCCTCCTTAAAAACGTCCTTCCAAACCTCCATGGCGGAAAAATCGGCCGCGCGAAACCTTCTGCAATCAGTGAGGTTTGGCGAGCAGGCCATTGATCAGCAAGTCGAAATAGGCCTTGAGGAAGGCCTCCTTGTTGGGCGGAGGCTCGCGGCGATCGTCGAATATCAGCCGCAGGACCGTCCTCGTCAGGATGGGCGCGACGACGAGGTCGGAGAATTCCACCGGAATTTTCCGAAACTCTCCCGACTCGACCCCTTCCAGAATGAGTGCGTCGATCTTGGCGATGATCGGCGCGATGAACTCGTCATGGTGGCGATCGATCAGGTCGGGGAACCGCTGCCCTTCGGCAATGACGAGTCGAATCAGTTCGCGGGTCGTGCGGTCCTCGGCGATCTGTTCATAGAGCAGGCTCAGAAGAGAAGGCAGCCTGTCGGCGGCCTTGCCGCTGAGCCCGCCGGCCACTTCCAGCAGTTCCTGGAACGGCACGGAGAAGTGGTTGATCATTGCTTCGAAGAGCTTTTCCTTGGTTTCGAAGTAGACGTAGACCGTGCCCTTGGTGACGCCGACCCTGTCGGCGATGTCTTCGACGCGCGTGCCTGCGAAGCCGCATCTGACGAATTCCTCGAAGGCGGCATCCAGGATCTGGATGGGGCGCAGCGCTTTCTGTTCCGCGCGCGTAAGCTTCTTCATTGCTGCCATTTTTCCTCGCCTCCCTGTCGTGCCGGTCCTCGTTCCCCGCAGCACAAAGTTTCATTGACTAATGCGTCAGTCAATTATATAGCAGCTGCCGTTGAGAGCAAGAGGTCAACTATGAGAACCATTCTGGTCGCCACGGCGATCCTATGCGCCATCGGTCTGGGATCATGCAGCGACGGGGGCGGGCCGACCGAGCCGAGCCCGCGGGAAGTCGGCGCCGTCACGGCCAAGTCCGAGCCGCTGGCCGAGGGCGGGGCGCTGACGGGAGAAGTCCGGGCACGCATCCAGACCGATCTGTCCTTCCGCGTCAGCGGCAAGATCATCGAGCGGCTCGCCGAGGTCGGCCAGTCCGTCAAGGCGGGGCAGGTCCTGGCGCGCATCGATCCGGAAGAGCAGAAGGCCGATCTGGATGTGGCGGCCGCCAATCTTCAGTCGGCTGAAGCGCAGCAGACCCAGGCACAGCTTGCATTCGACCGCCAGCAGAGCCTGTTTCGAACGCAGGTGACGACGCGCGCCGCGCTCGACCAGGCGCAGGAGGCGCTTCTGACCGCGCAGGCATCGACGAAGTCGGCGCAGGCGCTGCTGGAAACCGCCCAGGATACGCTGTCCTATACGGAGCTGAAGGCGGATGCCGATGGCGTGATCACCGCCCGCAACGCCGAGGTGGGGCAGGTGGCGCAGGCAGCCCAGGTCGTCTTCACCCTTGCCCATGACGGCGACCGGGATGCCGTCTTCGACGTGGTCGAAAGCGCCTTCCTGCGTCCGGTCGACGGCGATGGCACCGTGACCCTGCTCTCGGACCCCGCGCAGAAAATCACGGCGAAGGTTCGCGAAATTTCGCCGACGATCGATTCCTCCACCGGCACCATCAAGGTAAAGCTCGCCATATCGAGCGACGCGCCCATTCCGCTCGGCGCTCCCGTCGTCGGGCGTTTCACTTACGTCCCTGAGGACGTCATCCAGCTGCCCTGGTCGGCAATGACATCCAAGGACGGCAAGCCGGCCGTCTGGATCGTCGATCCCGCCACATCGGCGGTTTCGGTCAGGGCGGTCGAGATCGCCGGTTACGAGACCGGCAGCTTCATCGTCAAATCGGGTGTGACGACAGGAGAGGTCGTGGTGACCGACGGAACCAAGTTCCTCAGGCCCGGTGAAATCGTGTCTTATCTCAAGGAAGCTTCCAAGTGAGTATTCGTCTCAAGATAGCCGCACTGATGCTGGGCACGGCCCTGGTTGCCTCCTGCTCGCCGAAGGCAGAAGAGAGCGGGGAGGAAGCGCCCCGTCCGGTGCTGTCGATGACGGTCAGGCAGACGCCGGCTTCGAGCCTCAGCCTGACCGGCACCATCGAGCCCATGATCGAGACCGATCTCGGCTTCCGGATTCTCGGACGGATGATCGCCCGCAACGTCAATGTCGGCGATATCGTCAAGAAGGGTGACGTCGTCGCCGCCATCGATCCCGTGGCGCTGGAGCTTGCCGTGCGCAACGCGCAGTCCGACGTGGAAAACAGCGACGCCCAGCTCAGAAACGCGGTGACCACGGAACAGCGCCAGCGGGCGCTCGTGGAGTCGCGCTCGGGCACCGAGGCCTCGCTCGAAGAGGCCGAGCAGGCAAGGCGCACGGCTGCCGCCGCCGTCGCCAAGGCGCAGGCCAATCTCGACAAGGCCAGGGAGCAGCTCGGCTACGCCCAGCTCCGGGCGGAATTCGACGGGGTGGTGGTGGCGACATCGGCCGAGGTCGGGCAGGTCGTATCGGCGGGCCAGACGGTGGTGACCATCGCGCGGCCGGACAAGCGCGACGCAGTGGTCGACATTCCGCAGGCCGCCGCCCAGAAGCTGAAGATCGGCGCGCCCTTCGAAGTGACGCTGCAGCTCGATCCGACGATCCGCACGTCAGGCGTCGTGCGTGAGATCGCGCCCGAGGCCGAGACGGCCACCCGCACGAGCCGGACCAAGATCGCGCTCACCGATCCGCCCGAAGCCTTCCGGCTCGGCTCCGTCATCACGGCCGCAGCTACCATCGCCGCCGATCCCGAGATCCTGCTGCCGTCTTCGGCCATCCTCGCCGGCACCGACGAGACGAGCGTCTGGATCGTCGACGTGCCCGGCAGGAAAGTCTCGTTCCGCCGCGTGAAGATCGACGGCGACCTCGCCGACGGCGGCACCGTCCGCGTCACCGAAGGGCTTGCCCCCGGAGACAGGGTGGTCGTGGCCGGCGTGCATAAACTTCAGGATGGCCAGGCCATCAGGATCGACCAGGAGATCAGCCAGTGAAGTCCTTCAATCTCTCCGACTGGGCGCTCGAACACCGTTCGCTCGTCTGGTACTTCATGATCGTCTTCATTCTCGCAGGCGCCTTCTCCTACCTGAACCTCGGCCGCGAGGAAGACCCGAATTTCACGATCAAGACGATGGTGATCACCGCCCAGTGGCCCGGCGCTTCCGCTGAGGAGGTGACGCGGCAGGTGACCGACCGGATCGAGAAGAAGCTCCAGGAGCTGGAATCGCTCGACTACACCAAGAGCCAGACCGTTGCCGGCCAGACGACCGTCTTCGTCGAACTGCTGCCGACGACCAAAGCGAGAGATGTTGCCCCGACCTGGCTGCGCATCCGCAACATGATCGCCGATATCAAGGGCGATTTCCCGACCGGTGTCGTCGGTCCCTTCTACAATGATCGCTTCGGCGACGTGTTCGGCAACATCTATGCCTTCACCAGCGACGGGCTGACCCAGCGCCAGCTTCGCGATCTGGTGGAAGACGCCCGCTCCGAGGTCCTGACCGTGCCGGATGTCGGCAAGGTCGACGTGATCGGCGCCCAGGACGAGGCGATCTATCTCGAATTCTCCACGCGCCAGATCGCAGCACTCGGCATCGACCAGCAGTCTGTCATCCAGACCCTGCAGGCCCAGAATGCCGTGACGCAATCCGGCTTCGTCGATGCCGGGCCGGAGCGCATCGCTCTGCGGGTAAGCGGGCAGTTCACCTCCGAGGAAAGCCTGCGGTCGATCAACCTTCGCATCAACGACCGCTTCTTCCCGCTGACCGACGTCGCCACCATCAAGCGCGGCTATGTCGATCCGCCCTCGGCGCTGTTCCGCTTCAATGGCCAGCCGGCGATCGGGCTTGCCATCGGCATGAAGCAGGGCGCCAACCTGCTGCATTTCGGCGAAGCGCTCGACGCGCAGATGAAACGCGTCGTCGCCGATCTTCCGATCGGTGTGGATGTCCACCGCGTATCCGACCAGCCGCATGTCGTCGACGAGGCCGTCTCGGGCTTTACTCGCGCGCTCTTCGAAGCGATCGTCATCGTGCTCGTCATCAGCTTCATCAGCCTCGGCCTTCGCGCCGGCATGGTGGTGGCGATCTCCATTCCTCTCGTGCTCGCCATCACTTTCGTCGTGATGGAATATTCCGGCATCTCCCTGCAGCGCATTTCGCTCGGCGCGCTGATCATCGCGCTCGGGCTGCTCGTCGACGACGCCATGATCGCCGTCGAGATGATGGTTGCCCGTCTGGAGGCGGGTGACGATCTGAAGAAGGCCGCCACATATGTCTACACATCGACGGCCTTCCCGATGCTGACGGGAACGCTCGTCACCGTCGCGGGCTTCATTCCCGTTGGTCTCAACAGCAGCGCGGCAGGCGAATTCACCTTCACGCTTTTCGTGGTCATCGCGGTGTCGCTTCTCGTGTCCTGGATCGTGGCGGTGCTGTTCACGCCGCTTCTCGGCGTCACCATCCTGCCGAAGACCATGAAATCGCATCACGAGAAGAAGGGGCGCTTCGCCGCTATCTTCTCCTGGCTTCTCGGGCTGGCGATGCGCTGGCGCTGGATCACCATCATTCTGACCGTCGGCGTCTTCGGCCTTTCGGTCGGCGGCATGGGGCTGGTGCAGCAGCAGTTCTTCCCCAATTCGGACAGAACCGAGCTCATCATCGATTGGAACCTGCCGCACAACAGCTCGATCGCCGAGACCAACAGGCAGATGGCCAAGTTCGAAAAGGAGATGCTGGCCGGCAACAAGGACATCGATCACTGGACGACCTATGTCGGCCAGGGCGCGCCTCGCTTCATCCTTTCCTTCGACGTGCAGACGCCCGATGTCTCGTTCGGACAGACGGTGGTCGTCACCAAGGGGCTCGATGTGCGCGACAAGGTGCGGGCGGACCTGCAGACCTATCTGACCAAGACCTTCCCCGGCACCGACGCCTTCGTGAAGCTTCTGGACATCGGTCCGCCGGTGGGCAAGCCGGTGCAGTACCGGATCAGCGGTCCCGATATCCAGAAGGTGCGCGATATCTCCCAGCAGTTTGCCGGCATCGTCGGTGCGCATCCGCTGCTGTCGAACATGGTGCTGGACTGGAACGAGCCCTCGCGCGTGGTCAAGGTCGATGTGCTGCAGGACAAGGCGCGCCAGCTCGGCATCTCCTCGGAGGATATCGCCACCGCCCTCAACGGCATCGTCGAAGGTTCGACGGCGACGCAGATCCGTGACGACATCTACCTGGTCAACGTCATCGGCCGCGCCAAGGCGTCGGAGCGCGATTCCATCCAGACGCTCGAAAACCTGCAGCTCTCCAGCTCCAGCGGCAAGGTCATGCCGCTCTCGGCGGTGGCGAATTTTCGCTACGAGCTCGAACAGCCGACGATCTGGCGGCGCGACCGGCAGCCGACCATCACGCTCAAGGCAGCCGTGATCGGTTCGACGCAGCCGGCGACGATCGTCGACCAACTGAAGCCGAAGGTCGAGGCGTTCCAGAAGAACCTGCCAGTGGGATACAAGGTGGAAATTGGCGGTGCCGTTGAATCCAGCGCCGACGCCCAGGGGCCGATCGCCGCCGTCGCACCGCTGATGCTGTTCACGATGGCGACGATCCTGATGATCCAGCTGCAGAGCTTCAGCCGCCTCTTCCTGGTCTTCGCGGTGGCCCCGACGGCGCTGATCGGCGTGGTCACGGCGCTGCTGCTCAGCAATGCGCCGATGGGCTTCGTCGCCATCCTCGGTGTGCTGGCGCTGATCGGCATCCTGATCCGAAACTCCGTCATCCTGGTCGTGCAGATCGAGCATCTGCGCGCCGAAGGTGTCGCGCCCTGGCAGGCCGTCATCGAGGCGACCGAGCACCGCATGCGGCCGATCATGCTGACGGCAGCGGCGGCAACGCTCGCGCTGATCCCGATCTCGCGCGAGATCTTCTGGGGGCCGATGGCCTACGCCATGATGGGCGGCATCGTCGTCGGAACCGCGCTCACCCTGCTGTTCCTGCCGGCGCTCTACGTCGCCTGGTTCAGGATCCCGAGGGATGAAGGCGTTCGGGCCGAAACCGCCGCAGAGGCATGAGGACAGCCTTCGGCGGCCATCGCCTACGGCCGCCGCCGCTGCGGCCGCTGCAACACCGGCCGCGATGAAATGGGTGGGATGGCGCAGGCGATGCCATCCCACAGCGCGCATATGCCTTGAGGGAAAAGGACCGATGGCTGAACGATATTCCCGAGGGCTGCCGAAGGCAGGTCCTCAAACCCTGCCGAAGGCTGCTCCGGCGATTATCGTCGCGATCGCGCTGGCGATGCTTGCCAGCTGCACCACGAGACCGTCGCCCGAGGTCTTGACGCCCGTCCGTCTGAGCGAGGCGGTCCATTCCGAAACGAGCCCGGACAGGGTGAGCGTGCTCGCTGCGACCAACAGAACCCCCGATGGCATGCGGGGCGGCTTCGGCAGTGCGTGGGCCGAGAAGCTCACTTACGAGCAATACGCCTTTTCGGTCCCTTCCGGGAGGAAGGATGCCGCCATTACCTATCCCACGGCCAAGCTCGATCCGGAGCGGCAATTTGCCGTGGTCGAACGCAAGCAACTTCCGAAGGACGCTTTCGTGCAGCAGGCGCTCGCCTCCGTGCAGCCCGACGGCACCGTCGGCATTTTCGTCCACGGCTATAATTACAGCTATCAGGAGGCGCTTTATCGCACCGCCCAGATCGCCGCCGACGCGAAAATTCCAGGCGCGCCGATCCTGTTCTCCTGGCCTTCGGCCGCTTCCGTCGCCGGATATGTCGCCGACCGCGATGCCGCGCTCTCCTCGCGCAGCGAGCTCGATGGCCTCGTCACGTCGCTCTCGGCATCGGGCAGGGTGAAGCGCATCATCCTCTTCGGGCACAGCATGGGCGGGTTCCTGGTGATGGAAACGGTGCGGGAACTCAAGCTGCAGCATCGCGACGCCGTCATCGGCAAGCTGGCGGTGGTGCTCGCCGCACCCGATATCGATGTCGATGTCTTCCGGTCGCAGCTGAAGGATATCGGGCCAATGCCGATCCCGATCTCGCTCCTGGTTTCCAAGGACGACCGGGCGCTGGTGGCCTCCAGCTTCATCGCCGGAGAACGGCCGCGCGTCGGGCGGCTCGATATCGACGATCCCTTCATCGAGGAGGCGGCCTTGAAGGCGAGGCTTCGGGTCATCGACATCACGTCGATCAAGACATCCGACGGGCTGGGCCACGACCGTTATGCATCGCTCGCCAAGTTCGGCGCCCAGCTTGCCTCCTTCGAGAGCGGCAGGCGCTCGAGCGCCGGCGATGTCGGCGCCTTCGTCTTCGATGCCGCCGGTGCTGCGGTCGCAAGCCCGTTTCGCCTGGCCGGGCGTGTCGTTCGCTCACAATAGCCGGAGTCTGTACAGCCGGGCATTCAAGATTGTGTACAATATGACTATTAAATTGTCATATGCCTAAATGAAGAGCACACTTCCATCCGTGGCCGAGTCGGTCATTGGGGATATGGGAGGGCATTCATGAGCATACGAAATCCGTCTCCCTCGTTATATAACGAGGATCTTGCACCCGCCGAAGAACGCAAATGGGGTGCATTCAGCATCTTCAACGTCTGGACGTCGGACGTTCACAGCCTGTGGGGCTATTATCTGGCGGCGAGCCTGTTCCTGCTCTGCGGCAGCTTCGTGAATTTCGTCATTGCCATCGGCATCGGCTCTCTCGTCATCTTCTTCCTGATGAGCCTGGTCGGCAATGCCGGCGTGCGCACGGGCGTCCCCTTTCCGGTGCTGGCGCGCGCCTCCTTCGGCACCTTCGGCGCCAACGTTCCGGCCCTGGTCCGGGCCGTGGTCGCCTGCTTCTGGTACGGCGCGCAGACCGCCGCCGCATCCGGCGCCATCGTCGCCCTGCTGATCCGCAACGAGAGCCTGCTTGCCTTTCACCAGAACAGCCACATGCTCGGCCATTCGACGCTGGAGCTCATCTGCTACGTGATCGTCTGGGCGCTGCAGCTGCTGATCATCCAGCGCGGCATGGAAACGGTCCGCAAGTTCCAGGATTGGGCGGGTCCGGCCGTCTGGATCATGATGCTGATCCTCGCAGTCTATCTGGTCGTTAAATCAGGCACTTTCTCCTTCGGTTCGGAAATCCCGCGTGACGTCCTGATCGAAAAGACCAAGGATGCAGGCGTGCCGGGCGAACCCGGCTCGATCGCAGCGCTTGCCGCCGTTGCCGCCACCTGGATCACCTATTTCGCTGCGCTCTACCTGAACTTCTGCGATTTCTCTCGTTACGCGACGAGTGAAAAGGCGCTGCGCAAGGGCAACCTCTGGGGCCTGCCGATCAACCTCCTGGCCTTCTGCCTCGTCGCCGGCGTCACCACCACGGCCGCCTTTACGGTCTATGGGGAGGTGCTGCTGCATCCCGAACAGATCTCGGCGAAATTCGACAGCTGGTTCCTGGCGCTGCTCGCCGCGCTGACATTCGCGGTCGCAACGCTCGGCATCAACGTCGTGGCGAACTTCGTCTCGCCCGCCTTCGACTTCGCCAACGTCTTCCCGCGCCAGATCAACTTCAAGCGCGGCGGATACATCGCCGCGCTGATCGCCCTCGTGCTCTATCCGTTTGCACCCTGGGAAACGGGTGCGGCGCATTTCGTCAACTTCATCGGTTCGACGATGGGGCCGATCTTCGGCATCATGATGGTGGATTATTACCTCATCAGAAAGAGCCAGCTGAACGTCGAAGCGCTCTATCATGAGAGCGGCGAGTTCCGCTTCCAGAACGGGTGGCACGGCAATGCCTTCATCGCATTCGCGGTGGGCGCGCTCTTCTCCTCGATCCTGCCGACCTTCACCTCGATCCTGCCGGATTGGTGGGGCACCTACGGCTGGTTCTTCGGCGTCGCCATCGGCGGAGCGATCTATTTCGTGCTGAGAATGGGCGCCCGGCGCAATCCCGCCTTCGCGTCCTGACGAACGCGAACGCCCGGCATGACCGACGACTGCCCCTCCCCACTTGTAACCTTGGTGGGGAGGGGTCTTGGGCTCGGTCAGAACCCGTCGAAGAGTCTTACCCCTGCGCCGGCCCGTAGAGGCCGAGCTGCTCGAGAAGCGCGCGCTGCCGGTCGGCATTTTCGACCAGCAGGCTGGTATAACGCTCGACGATCCGCTGGCGGTGATCCTGGTCGGAAACGGCCGAGAGCGCACCGGTGATCGCGGCGATCTTTTCTGAAGCCTGGCGCAGTTCTTCCAGAAGCTCCGACTTGCGGCCGGCTTCCGCGACGACCTGCTTCGTCACCTTGCCGATGCCGGCCGGCGTGCGGCTGCCGCCGGAGACGTAGCCTTCCGGCAGGTCGCCCTTGAGATTGACGACCGATTTGAAGCGGATGACGTCGAAGATCTGGTCGACCGCCTGCCTGGCGCCGGTCACCCGCGACGGGTGGTCGGTGTCGGCGGCGGCGTGCGGCAGGAGCTCCAGCTTACCCTTGTGGCGCTCTTCGAGCGGCAGGTAGGGCAGCATCGGCCCGCTGAGCGCACCGGTCGCGGCATCCCTGAAGAGATCGGCGTCAATCGCCGCATGGGCGATCTTGCCGGAGGCAAGCGCTGCATCGAGCGCGCCGGCGTCAACGACTTCGCCGCGGTCGTAATTGACCAGCATCGCGCCATCCTTCATGGCGCCGAGCACCTTCGCATCGACGGTGCCGGCATTGGAATAGGTGCCGGTCGCGGCATCCAGGCGGCCGAGGCCGATATGGACGGAAAGTACGTCGGCGCCGCTTGCCGCTTCGACCGGGCTTGCGGCATAGTCGAAGCCCTCAGCTTCGATCCAGCGCTTGTGATGCTCGCGGGCATAGATTGCCACCTTCATGCCGAAGGCCTTGGCGAGCTTGGCGACTTCGCGGCCGATATTGCCGTAGCCGAGAACGGCAAGCTTGCGGCCCTCGAGTTTCGCCGTCGGGAAATCCTTGAGCTGGCGGCCGGTATCGAAATCGCCGCCGGCGACCATCCGGTGGAGCCGATCGACCGGCAGGTCGGGCACGACCTTGAGGATCGCCTTCACGGCCATCTGGGCGGTCGCGCGGCTGTTGATGCCGGGCGTGTTCATCAGGGCCGCAGTGCCGCCCTCGCCATTGCCGCCGCCCCAGGAGGCCGAGCCCATATTGCCGGTGCCGGCGCCGATGCGCACGCCGCCGAGCGGGAAGACCGAGCCCTTCGGAATGAAGGTCGCAGCCGCGATCAGCGCATCATACTGGCCCTTGTCGGTCTGCGGCAGGATCTCCGCCTCGGTGCTAAGGTTCGGCTGATAGAAGAAATGGATGCGGCCCTTTTCGAGGCTGGCGCGATCACCGAGCGGGCCGAGATGGAAGCTGCCGCCCTTTTCCTCGATATAGGCCTTCACCTCGCTGTAATCGGGCTCGCCATCGGCGCCGAAGCGCAGGCCCACCAGATCGGCGATCAGCACCGTATAGGCGCGGTTCGGGTCGTCCTTGCGGACGGCGCCATCGGCCTTGACGGGGGCTTCGAAGGTCACGCCCTGTTTTGCGAGCTCCTCTTCGAGCACGACGATCTTGGCGCGCAGATAAGCGTATTGCAGGTTTTCCAGGAGTGCCACGACATCTTCGGGCTCGCGGATGCCGCCGACCCAGGCGCGGTAATCGCCTGGCGTGCCCGGGAAGGCATTAACGTAGCGGGCCGCATCGAGGCCGGGCTCGTATTCGCCGTTCGGATGGGTGATGCCCTCATAACCGAGCAGCTGCTTGGAGCGGGCGATGATGCGGGCGTGGATGCCGGCATCGGTGATGCCGTCGTCCTCGACCTTCAGCAGCGTCACGGCCGCGCCGCGGCGCTCGGCATCGGTGACGGTCAGCGACAGCAGCGGATGGGCTGCGACCCACTCGTCGATCACGGCGCGGTTGGCGGCGGAGCGGCGGTTGAGATCGACGACGGAGCCGACCCGGGCTTCGGACTGCAGCAAGCCGAAGGTGGTCTCGGCAAAGGCAAGCGCGCTGTAGGTGTTGATGACGCCGCCGAGCATGCGGTCTTCGCCGGCATCGTAGAACGGGCCGGCATCGACGGAGCGCTTGGCCGAGAACGGCTGCCGGGGATCGATCGGCGGCGCGATCTTCAGCTGGCGCGGGATCGCCCAGGCGGGATCCTGCTGGTTCTTCTCGATCAGCGCCAGAGCATGCGGCGTGAAGGAGGCGACGAAATAGCCGGAGATGCCGCCGATCGCCTTCTGGAAGGGCATGAACAGGCAGCACTTCGCCATGACGGCGCTGACCAGTTCAGGCTCCCACGGCATGGCCCCGAGCATCGAGGTGGCGTCGAATACGGCATGGCGGTTGGCCGGATCGCCGTCGAGCCAGTTCAACAGCTCGTGGATCTCGGCGCTGGTATAGGCATTGGCCCCTGTCGTCTCATGGCCGACGCCGACGAAGATCGAGACGCCGAGGCTGGACAGTTCGGCCGCCGTCGGGATCACTCCTTCGGAGGCGGCGAAATGGATGCGGGTCTCGCAGCCTTTTTCCGCGAAGCGCTGCATCTCGATCAGCTGCGTCGCCCAGGACTGGCGGAAGAAGCCGGCGGCCTTGGACGGATCGCTCTCCGGCCGCGGCGTATCGACATAGACGCGCTGGGCGGCGTCGTTGGCATTCATCAGGTGCTGGATGCAGACGGTGAAACCGCTATGGCCGCCGCCGAGCCCCACCGCCATGCGGTTCTCCTTCGGGAAACCGAAATAGCGATGGATCGCCCGCATCATGTCGGTCAGGATCTTGTCGGCCGGATAGCCGCGATGCATGCTACGGGAAATCTCGGCCGTGGTGAAGCCGCCGATATCGTTGCCACGGTCGTCGAACTTGCGATAGGTTTTCTCGATCCAGGCGTCAAAGGCGATCCGCCGCAGGCGGCTATCCACTTCGTCGGTCGTCGCATCGGTGATCGGCCCGACGCCGAAGAACGGGTTGGACGGCAGTTTCGGCGCGCCCGACGCGGTCTGTCGAAGGGCGTTCAATCGCTGTTCCTGCATCTGCGCGATATCTGTCATGGCCTGCCTGTCTGTTTTCGGAGCTGAAATCGCTTTTATGGTGAAGCGACTGCTCCGGCGAGACAACCTCATATGCGCCGAACGACAGGCGAAACGCGCCATCGGTGTTCGTGATGGCGCGATTGGCAGCGGGCCGGACGCGTCCTATCGTCCGGCAGAATGTGCGGCGAGCTTGACCCGGGAGATCGCGAGAGCAGCCCTTAGCCGCGTGCGGCAACCGCATGGATGGCGGCGCGAGCCGCCGGCTGCGTGATCGATCGCGCCGTCGCGCGAAGCGCCGCCGATTGGCCGGAAGCCGCATCGTCGAGGCGGAACTGGCTGACGAGCTCGCGAAGCTTCTGGGCTTCCTGCGCCAGCGAATCCGATGCCGCCGTCGATTGCTGCACCATGTGCGCGTTCTGCTGCGTGGTCTGATCCATCCGGTTGACCGCGCCGTTGACTTCGCTGAGGCCGATCGACTGCTCCTTCGCGGAGGTTGCGATCGAATCCATGTGCTGATTGATCTCGGTGATGAAGCCGCCGATGGTCTTCAGCGCCTGGCCGGTATCGCGCACCAGCTTGACGCCGCCCTCCACTTCTTTCGAAGAATTCTGGATCAGGCTCTTGATTTCCTTGGCGGCACTTGCCGAGCGCTGGGCAAGTTCGCGCACCTCCTGGGCGACCACCGCAAAGCCCTTGCCGGCCTCGCCGGCTCTGGCCGCTTCCACGCCGGCATTGAGCGCGAGAAGGTTGGTCTGGAACGCGATTTCATCGATGACACTGATGATGTTGGAAATCTGCTGCGACGAGGTCTCGATGCGCTCCATCGCCTCTTCGGCATGGGAAACGACGTCGGCGGAGCTGACGGCGCTGCGGTTTGCCTCCGTGGCGACCTTACGCGTCTCCTCGGTCCGTTTGGTGGAGTTCGATACGTTGGCGGTGATCTCTTCCAGAGCGGCGGCCGTTTCCTCCAGCGAAGCGGCCTGCTGCTCGGTGCGCCTGGAAAGATCGCCCGCACCCGAGGAGATTTCCCGCGTGCCCTCGTCGATCGTGCCGATGCTGTCGGAAATCGCTCTCAGGGTCGCGCCGAGCTGGGTGACGGACTGGTTGAAGTCATGGCGCAATGCCTCGAAATCGGGGGCGAAGGCCTCGTTGAGCTGGAAGGCGAGATCGCCCGAGGCGAGCCGCTTCAAGCCGCCGGCAAGGCCTGACGTGGCGATGCGCAGCCGCTCCGAGGCTTCGGCTTCCGCTTGTGCCTGGGCGGCAAGACGATCCGCCTCTGCCCGGCTGCGATTTTCCTCGGCTTCCATCGCCATGCGCTTGTTGGTGATTGCGGCCTGGCGGAAGATCTCCACCGCTCCCGCCATCGAGCCGATTTCGTCGGCACGGTCGGAGAAGGGAATTTCCGAACTCGTGTCGCCCTCGGCGAGCCTGCGCATTGCGGCGGTGATGCCGGTAATCGGATTGGCGATGCCTTTCAGCACGAAGACGACGGCGCCGAGAACCAGCAGTCCGGCAAAGCCGATTGCGGCAAGCAGGTAGAATTCGATCGAGGCGAAGGTCGTCTTGCTGAGCTCCGCGGCCTCCCTGCTGCCCTCCACGTCAAGTGCGACCAGGGCTGTCGTGGCTTCCTTGAGCTTGTCCGAATAGGAGCGCATATCGGCGCCCAGATATTGCCCGGCTTCCTCGGTCTTGTTGGCGCGGGACAGAACGAGCAGCTGCGAGCTGCTGGCGATGTAGCCGCCGACGCTCTCCTTTATCGATTTGATCAAATCGCGCTCATGGTCGGAAATAGCCAGCGAGAGATAGGTATCCACCGATTTTCGGACCTTGTCTTCGGCGGCTGCGATGGCTTCTTCCCGGCTTTTCTTTTCCACCTCCGACTGCGCGATGATGTGATCGCGATAGGCGAGGCGCAAATTGGTCATATCGAGGTTGATCGCCTGCGATGCCTGCACGCTCGGCAGCCAGTGGTTTGCTATTTCTTCCGTCGAGCCGTTCGTCTTTCGAAGCCCGTCGACCGCGAGATAGGCGACGAGGCCGAAGAGAACGGCGATGCCGCTGAAAATCAACAGCAAACTGGACTTGATGTTTGGACGGTGCATGAAAAAGCCCTCAATCGAGCGCCGGCGGCAGACCGGGCTGGCCAAGGTATTTTGTAGCGAAAAAAATTTAACGATTTGTTCCGTGGGTAAAGGCGCGTTTACCAATTCCGCCAAAAGCCGCCCTTGTTTTCGGGCCGACAATCCCGCTGATACGGAAAAATGCCTATTGGTCGCGTTGCCGCGATGACAGGAGCCGGACATGATGAAGCGCATATTCTCCACTCTTCTCGCACTGATCATTCCGGTGCAGGCCGCCGTTTCTCAAACCGCCGATGAGGCGCAGGCGCGCAAGGCAAGGTCTGTCGCCCTGCTTCAATCGGAAGGTGTTCCGACTATCGATCACCTGCCGGCGATCGAGCCCGAGCGCACGAGTACGCGGCGGAATACCAAGGCGGTGGTTCAGCGCGCCATCGCGCTGGCGATCGTCGCCGTCAAAGGCGAGACCGGCGACCATACGATGGGCCAGGCCCTGATCCGGCAGTTCGACGCCGCAAGTTTCTTCACTCCGGACGAGCGCGCCTTCATGGACGACCCCGATCCTTCCGATCAGGACCGGACCAATTTCACCTGGCGTTACGAAGGCGCATACGTCATGCTGTGGGCGCTCGGCATCACGCCGGAGCTCGAACGACCCGACCATATCTGCGACGTGCCGTTCATCGCCAACACGCTGCGCGAACTTGGTACGGACGGCTTGATGCGCCGCGCCAAGCTGCGCCCGCAGGCCGAACTGCTCGACGCCGCCGACCTGATCTACCGCTACGATTGGGCCGCCGTGAACGCCAGGCTGAAGGGCGAAGAGCCGCCCGCCGGATTGGACAAGGGCGTGGTCTATGAGCGCCACTACGCCCTCAACTGGCTGATCGGCTACATGGATCAGGACTGGGACGATATTTCCACGGATACGTGATGGCGGTGATGCTTCGCCAGCCGGCACCGCACCGAGACGGATGCATGTTTTACGAAATGGCATTATGATCGGCGCAACGCCTGGCCGGCGTTGGGGGCGGATGCATGGTCCGCGGGAGTGGGAGGACGGCAGGATTGGAACGGCTGAAGGATCTGGAGAGTGTTTCCGCGCCCGCCGGCAGCGGTTCGGCATCGCAGCCGCATGAGCGGCGGGGTGTCGTCGCCGCCGCCGTCTACCAGCATGGGCAGCGCATTCGCGACATCAGGATCGAGGAGGCGGGCGAATGGCGAAACCGCGAGAATGCCATCGTCTGGATCGGCCTGCATGAGCCGGATGAAGTGCTGCTGCATCAGATCCAGGCGGAGTTCAACCTTCATCCGCTGGCGATCGAGGATGCGGCGCAACCCCACCAGCGCCCGAAGCTGGAGATCTATGGGGAGGCGATGTTCATCGTCGCCCGCACCGCCCATATGAAGGATGGCGAGATCATCTTCGGCGAAACGCATCTGTTCGTCGGCCGCGGTTATGTCGTCTCCGTGCGCCACGGAGAATCCTCTTCCTACCTGGCGGTCAGGCAGCGGTGCGAGGCGACGCCCGCCGCTCTTGCCCATGGCGAGAACTACATCCTCTATTCGATCCTCGATTTCATCGTCGACAATTACATGCCTGTCATCGAGGTCGTGCAGGAGGAGGTCGAGAAGCTCGAGGATCTGGTGCTGCGCGAACAGCTGGGCAAGTCCGATATCGAGCGGCTTTATCTGCTGCGCCGCAAGCTCTTGCGGCTGCGCAATGCCGTGGTGCCGCTCGTCGACGTCTGCCGACGATACGAGCACATCGATCTTCCCGGCATGGACCCGACGCTGCAATCGCTGTTTCGCGATGTAACCGATCACGTGCGCCGGGTTCAGGAAGATATCGACGCGCTGCGCGAGGTGCTCGCCTTCGCCTTCGAAGCGAGTGTCATGATCGGCCAGACGGAACAGACGGCGATCGCTCGCAAGCTTGCCGCCTGGGCGGCGATCCTCGCCGTTCCCACGGCGATCGCCGGTATCTACGGCATGAATTTCGACGATATGCCGGAACTGAAATTCCAGTATGGCTATTTCTTCGTGCTCGGCGTCATCAGCGTCCTTTGCCTCAGCCTTTTCACTTTCTTCCGCCGGCGGAAGTGGCTTTAGTCAGGAGAGCGCCTTCAGCAGCCGATCTCGATGTGTGCCGATATACTGGATGTCGTTCAGATAGAGGCTCGCATCTCCCGTCGCGACATCCTCGACAAATGTCTCGTCTCCAGCGGCGGCATTTGCCAACATGAAGTCGACAAGGGCTTGAAGCCGTCTGCGGATCATCTCCGGAAGCTGTTGGCGTTCTTCGACCGTCGCCCCATAGGCGGTGCAGAAGATTTCCGCCCGTCGCAACTGTTCTTCGAGTCCGAAGGCGACAGCCGGATTGGCGGGATCGGAGAGGGGCGCCCAGCGATAGACCGCATAAGCGAGATCCCACAGGCGCGGCGCGGGATGGGAAGTGTCGAAGTCGATGATCCCGACAGCCTCGTGATCCATGGTGGCGACGTTATAGGGCGCGAAGTCGGCGTGGCAGATGATCTCCCTTGGCTCCTGCGGCGGCAGCATCCATGTGTTGATCTCGCCATCCGCTTCCAGAAAACCTTCGGAGGCCGAGTGAAAATCGCGCAGCAGCCTCGCTGCCGAGATCAGCATCCGCTCCGATCCGACAAAGGGATCGCCGAGGTCTTCGCAGACGCGCCCGGCGACGTAGCCCACGACCTCCTGGCCTTCGGCTGATATTGCGATGGGCTCCGGCGCTGCGCGGAAGCCTCTATTCCTGAGATGGCGCAGGAACCGATGCACCGTCGGCGTCCAAGCGCCCGATGGTCTGATCACGCTATTGCCGTCGCGCCAGATCTGCCCGGTCCGCCCGCCCTCCAACTGCTTCACGTCATGCCTCCCAGTGCGACTGCTCTATGCGGATTTCAGTTTTTCGCCATGCGCCTGAACCGTGGCGCCCAGATTTGTCTCATGGCAGTTCCGGTAGAACGCCAGGGTATCCGAAGGCATGTCGCCGGGAATGGCGACGAAGTCTTCGAGCCTGAACCCGCTTGCATTGCCGAGTTCCGGGTCCGCGAGCCGGCTCCCGCCCAAACGACCGACGCGATCGGCCAGACTCTCGAAATAAGCGAGGTTCTTAGCGACCGTCGATGGAGAGCACGTCCCGCCATGCGCAGGGATGACCAGTCTCGCATCAAGGTCGCGGATACGCTCCAGCGAGGCGCGGATCAGGCGAAGATCATCCGCACTTCTGCTCCAGACCTCGGGAACGGGATATTCGACGGCGTCGACGGCCAGGCAGACGCGCAGTTCGGGAATCCAGACGGCGAGATGGTCGGGCGTGTGCCCCGGCGTATGAATGAGTTCGAGCGTCAGATCGCCGCCGTTCAGAACCATCGATCCGGAGAAGGTGATGTCGGGGCCGATGAGCTCGACATCGCGAAACCGCGCTTCCTCGCCAGCCTTGTCCTGCAGGACCTGCCGTGTCGCGGGATCGCGCAGGCGGTCGAGGGCCGCGGCATGCGCAATGATCGGAGCACGCCCTGCAATGGCGGCATTTCCCCAGAAGTGATCCCAATCCATATGCGAATTGACGACGATCAGCGGGCGGACCTCGGCCTTTTCTTCCAGCAGATCCAAGGCCGTTCTGCAAAGCTCGGGCGTGCCGAGCGTATCGATCAGCACGTTGAACCTCTCGGTCCTGACAAACACGGCATCCACTTCGTCACCCGCCCTGACGATCACGATCCGCTCGTCGAGTCCGGGGTGGGAGCACAATTCTATCGATGGGTTCACGTCATGGCCTCCTGAGGGCAGTAAGGCTACTCGTCCCGCGGCGTAAACGACAGCTTTCTCCTATTGTTTTCGGCAAGGATCGCAGCTTTGATCTGCTTGAAGAATTCCTCGGGAATAAACCCGTATTCGACGCGACTGGGGTCGTCGGGTCGCGGGCGCAGGTCAAAACCGGGCCAGATAAAGCGGTTCAGCTGGGTTAGCCGCAGCCAATGCCGCCCGTTGTCCAAGCCGAGCGATTTTGCGATTGCGGGTGGTATTTCGAGTGATGCCGGGTCGTCGGGCTGGTTGGGTTCAGAATGCGTAATCGGTACGACGACGACTTGAATCGCCGCCGTGTCTTTCACCTTCGTCGCAAGAACGATCGCACAAGGCCGATCCTTGGACGCTTCGTATTTTCCCTTGTCGTAATCCTCTTTCCAAAGAAACGAGTATCTGACCACCAAGCCGGGCGCAGGTGCGGGAAGCTTCACTTAGGCACCACGCCGTATTGAGCATTTTCAATGTCTGAAATGGTCTCGTCGTCCAACTCTCCGACAACGAGAACTTCACGCTCCCGGCGTTTCAGGTTTATGTAATGTTCAAGCTCGCTCGCAGAAAGATAGCCGCCGATGACTCGCCCATGGCTGGTGACCTCGATGACCTTTCCGGTCATTGCCTCATCCTGATACCGCGCGAAGCTACGGGAAAATACTGTTGCGGGCACTCTTATTGCCGTGGCCATTCCTTGTCTCCATGATTACGTGTAAAATACGTAAATTACAAAATTTTTCAATATAATAATGAATGTGTTTCACTCCGGCCTCCGTCTCCGCTCCACCGGTACATGCACATCCCAGCGCTTCATCACTGCGTTCGGCACGGCAGTTTCGCACATCACCATCACACTGGGTTTCGAGCGGCCCAGGCTTTTCGGCGTCCATTGCGCCAGAAGCGGCACCGCGCAACGGGGAACCAGCACCTTCGCATTGGGTTCCAGCACGTCCCATTGCTCGCGCCCTTTGGCGTTTTCCTGCGCGATGAAGCGCCTGGCCTCCTCGCGTATTTCGAAGAGGCCGTGCTTGTCCGGTGTCGAGCGATCGGTGTCGATGCTCCAGGCGGCGAGGCACGCGACGCAGACCGGCAGGGTCGCGATGAAGAATATCGGTCGAAGCATTGCCGGCTCTCCAGCGCTCGAAAATTTCCGGATCGGAAGAGTCAGAGGATCTTTTATCGTATGGTGAGAATATCGCTACCGGCAAATCAGGCGGCATCGATGCGGTTGAGCAGGCTCGCACTAGATGCTGCCCGCAATGTCCCATGCAGCCGTGAATTGACGGGTTGAGTGGAACAACCTCCGCCAAAGGAAGTTTGCCTGAAAAGCAAACTCGAGGCGGCGGCCGATGTTGTTATCTGCGAAGCAGGGTGCGGTGAGCACCCCACCCAGAATTTATTATGTCAATCCGCTACTTCTCCAGGGCATCGATGCATGGCGCGAGGTTTTCGACCATGCCGCGGATACCGGTTTCGACCATGTGCTGACGGCGCCCCTGTTCGACCGGGGCGGGGATTACAGCGTTTTTACCTCTCATGACTTCGATCGACTCGATCCTGAGCTGGAGCTTGGAAGCGCGGTCGAGGAGGGCGTGTCCCGCCTGTCGGAGGCCGCCGGCAAGAGCGGCGTCGGCTTGATGATGGATCTGATGCTCGACGGGAAAGCGCAGAACCCGCCAGCAGGCTTTCATCCCGTCGATCCCCGGCGCTCGCCGCTCGATCCGGCTGAGCCGATGACCATGATGGGAGCGGAGTGGCGATCGCAGCTGCTGTCGGAATGGACCGAACGGCTGCGGCGTCTCTCCGCCGCCGGTCTTTCCGGCTATCGGGTGCTTGGGATCGACCGGGCGGCGCCGGCGCTGTTCAAATCGCTGATTGCAGCCGCGTGCGAAAAGGCCGAGGTGCAGTTCTTCGCCTGGACGCCCGGCACCGATTTCGCAGTTAGACGCGCCATCGCCGATGCGGGTTTCATGGGGTGTTTTTCATCGATGGCCTGGTGGGATCTCGACGAGAGATGGTTCGTCGAGGAGCATCGCCTCCAGGAGCCGCTCGGCTGGCAGGTCGCCTTTCCCGAGCCGCCCTTCGCCAGGCGGATCGCTCACGGAACCGAAAGCCGCGAAATCCTCGAGCGGCGCGCCGTCAGGGCGCTGCGTCTTGCCGCCTCGCTCGGCGGCGGGCTGATGGTTCCCATGGGTTTCGAATATGGCGCGGCGACGCCGCTCGACCCCACCCATGGCGACGGCTCGGGCCTGCGAAAGTTTCGCCACGATCTCGCCTTCGATATCTCCTCCGAAATCCGCGTGGCCAATAGCGAGATCGGCAAGGCCGGCCATGCGCGCGCTCCGTCGCTTCGCCTGGTCCGCAACGCTAGCGGGCCAGTTTCGGCGCTTGTGCAATCCGAGGGGCGGGATCTTCGCAGCGCCTCCGATGTGCGCTTCATCCTGCTGAACAGAGACCTTCGGCGAAGTGCCGCGGCACCGGTGACGGCGCTTCGCGAGGCCGCCTCCGGTTTTCTTCCCGTCGCCGATGGCGCGGCCCTGCGTCTGCGGGCAGGGGAGACCCGGGTGATCGAAGCCAGGGCGCCGGAGCCGATCACTTCAAGGCCTGCTCTCGACATCGAGCAGGCGACGGCATCGCCGCGGCTCGCCATCGAAAACATCACGCCGCGGGTTGATGACGGGCGCTTTCCGGTCAAACGCGTGGCCGGCGAGACCGTCACCGTCGAGGCGGATATATTCGCCGACGGTCATGACCCGCTTGCAGCCGTCCTGCTCTGGCGGCCGCACGATGCCATGGCGGAGTGGAACGAGACGCCGATGCAACTGGTCGAGAACGACCGCTGGCGTGCCGAATTCCTGCTGGAGCGCATGGGGCGCTACGAATTCGCGGTCGAGGCGTGGAAGAACCCCTTCGCGATCTTTCGTTACGAGCTGACCAAGAAGAACGATGCGCGGCTGGACCTGAAGCTGGAGCTTCAGGAGGGGCTGAACCTCGTTCGCACCGCAAAGGCGCAAGCGCCGGCAGCGCTCGGCGCCGACTTGCAGGCTCTCATTGGCAACCTCGAAAAGGCTTCCGATCCCGAGCGCACGGCGATCCTGCTCGATCCCGAGACGTCGGAGCTGATGAACCGGGCCGACAGGCGGCCGTTCCGGCTTCGCTCCTCGACAAGCGCCGTCGATGCCGAACGCAAGGAAGCGGCCTTCGCCAGCTGGTATCAGATATTCCCGCGTTCGCAGAGCGGCGATCCCAACCGGCACGGCACCTTCGACGACGTCATCCCGAGACTGCCCGATATTCGCGGCATGGGCTTCGATGTACTTTACTTTCCGCCGATCCATCCGATCGGCACGACCAACCGCAAGGGGCGCAACAATAGCCTGAAAGCCGCGCCCGGCGATCCCGGAAGCCCCTATGCCATCGGCTCGGAAGATGGCGGCCATGACGCCATCCATCCCGAACTCGGCGATTTCGAGGATTTCGGCCGGCTGGTCGAGGAGGCGGGACGGCACGGGCTGGAGATCGCTCTCGACCTCGCCATCCAGGCCTCGCCCGACCACCCCTGGCTGAAAGAGCATCCCGGCTGGTTCGACTGGAGGCCCGACGGCACGATCAAATATGCCGAAAACCCGCCGAAAAAATACGAGGACATCGTCAACGTCGATTTCTACACGAAGGACGCCGTGCCTTCCCTATGGGTGGAGCTGAGGGATATCGTCCAGCTCTGGGTCGACCAGGGCGTCAAGCTGTTCCGCGTCGACAATCCGCACACCAAGCCCTTCCCGTTTTGGGAATGGCTGATCGGCGATATCAGGGCGCGCCATCCCGACGTCGTCTTCCTCTCGGAAGCCTTCACCAAGCCGAAGGTCATGTACCGGCTGGCGAAGATCGGCTTTTCCCAGTCCTACACCTACTTCACCTGGCGCAATGCCAAATGGGAGCTCGAGCAATATATGCGCGAGCTGACGGAGACGGCGCCGAAGGAATTCTTCCGTCCGCATTTCTTCGTCAACACCCATGACATCAATCCGGATTTTCTCCAGAACGCGCCGCGCCCGGCCTTCCTCATCCGCGCAGCACTCGCCGCCACGCTTTCGGGCCTGTGGGGCGTCTATAACGGCTTCGAACTGTGCGAAGGGCGACCGGACGCCAAGCGCAAGGAATATGCCGACAGCGAAAAATACGAGATCCGCGCCTGGGATTACGACCGGCCGGGCAACATCATCGCCGAAATCAGGATGCTGAACCGCATCAGGAATGAAAACACCGCGCTGCATTCGCATCTCGGCCTGACGCTGCTCCCCGCCTGGAATGACAACATCCTGTTCTTCGAGAAGGCGAGCCGCGCCCGCGACAATGTCCTGCTGATCGCGATCAGCCTCGATCCCCACAATTTCCAGCAAAGCGACGTCGAGCTGCCGCTCTGGAAATGGTCGCTCGGGGATGGCGGCGTGCTCGACGCCGAGGATCTGGTCGGCGGGCATCGTTTCAAATGGACTGGCAAAAGGCAGACCGTCGCGCTCAATCCGCAGGTCCTGCCCTTTGCGATCTGGCGCGTTCGCGCCGCGGAGGCATGAATGGACACGATGAACCCCGGTAACACCGAGCCGCTGCTCTGGTACAAGGATGCGATCATCTACCAGCTGCACATCAAGTCGTTCTACGACGCCAATGGCGACGGCGTCGGCGATTTCGCCGGCCTGCATGCCAAGCTCGATCATATCGCGGCTCTCGGGGTCAACGCGATCTGGCTGCTGCCTTTCTTTCCTTCGCCGCGGCGCGACGACGGTTACGACATCGCCGATTACGGCAATGTCAGCTCCGACTACGGGACGGTGGAGGATTTTCGCGCCTTCGTCGACGCCGCTCACCAGCGCAACATCCGCGTCATCATCGAACTCGTCATCAATCACACTTCCGACCAGCATCCCTGGTTCCAGCGGGCGCGCCAGGCGCCGGCCGGATCGCCCGAGCGGGATTTCTATGTCTGGTCGGATACCGATCAGAAATTTCCGGAAACGCGCATCATCTTCCTCGACACGGAGAAATCCAACTGGACATGGGATGCGGTGGCCGGCGCCTATTACTGGCACCGCTTCTATTCCCACCAGCCCGACCTCAACTTCGACAGCCCGCTCGTCATGGAGGAACTGCTGAAGGTGATGCGCTTCTGGCTGGAAACCGGCATTGACGGTTTCCGTCTCGATGCCATCCCCTATCTCGTCGAGCGCGAGGGAACAATCAACGAGAACCTGTCCGAGACCCATGCGATCCTCAAGCGCATCCGCGCCGCCCTCGACGCAACCCATCCCGGCGTGATGCTGCTGGCCGAGGCCAATCAGTGGCCGGAGGATACGCGCGAATATTTCGGCGAGGGCGACGAGTGCCATATGGCCTTCCACTTCCCGCTGATGCCGCGCATGTATATGGCGATCGCCAAGGAAGACCGGTTCCCGATCACCGACATTCTGCGCCAGACGCCGGAGATTCCCGAGAATTGCCAGTGGGCGATCTTCCTGCGCAACCACGATGAGCTGACGCTCGAAATGGTGACGGATGCGGAGCGCGACTATCTCTGGGAGACCTATGCCTCCGACAAGCGCGCCCGCATCAATCTCGGCATCCGGCGGCGGCTGGCGCCGCTGATGGAGCGCGACCGCCGGCGCATCGAGCTGATGAACGCGCTTCTTCTGTCGATGCCGGGAACGCCTGTCATTTATTACGGCGACGAGATCGGCATGGGCGACAACATCTATCTCGGCGACCGCGACGGCGTGCGCACACCGATGCAATGGTCGCCCGACCGAAACGGCGGTTTCTCCCGCACCGATCCGGCCCGCCTCGTCCTGCCGCTGATTGCCGATCCGCTCTACGGTTTCGAGGCTGTTAACGTCGAGGCGCAGAGCACCGACGCGCATTCGCTGCTCAACTGGACGCGCAAGATGCTGGCGCTGCGCGGCCGGCACCCGGCCTTCGGGCGCGGCTCGCTGCGTTTCCTCTCGCCCGAAAACCGCAAGATCCTCGCTTATCTCAGGGAATATGAAGGCGAGACGCTGATGTGCGTTGCCAATCTCTCGCGGTTGCCTCAGGCGGTCGAGCTCGACCTCTCGGCCTTCGAGGGCCGCGTGCCGATCGAGCTGACCGGCATGTCGCCCTTTCCGCCGATCGGGCAGCTCACCTATCTCCTGACAATGCCGCCCTACGGCTTCTTCTGGTTCCAGCTGGAGGCCGATGCCGATCCGCCGGCATGGCGCACGGCGCCGCCCGAACAGTTGCCCGATCTCGTGACGATGGTCATGCGCCGCGGCCTGCTCGATCTCGTCGATGAGCCCGCGCATGCGCGTGTGCTGACCAACGAAATCCTTCCCGCCTATCTCGCTAGACGGCGCTGGTTCGGAGCGAAGGACCAGCCGCTTCAGGCCGCGCGGCTGATTTCGGCAACGCCGATCCCCTATGCCGACGGCGTCGTTCTCGGCGAGTTGGAGGTGGTGCTGCCTGACCATACCGAATCCTATCAGCTGCCGTTGACGGTGGCCTGGGATGATGCCCAGCCTTCGGCGCTGACCCAGCAGCTTGCGCTCGGGCGGGTTCGCCAGGGCCGGCGGGTCGGCTTCCTGACGGATGGGTTTGCCGTGGAGCCGATGGCGCGCGGCATCCTGCGTGGGCTTGCCGACCGCTCGCGCATCACCGGGCGCACCGGCACGCTGGAATTTCTCGGCACCGAGCGGCTCGACCGGCTTGCTGTCAGCGACGACATGCCGGTCCACTGGCTTTCGGCCGAGCAATCCAACAGTTCGCTGATCGTCGGCGACATCGCCATGATCAAGCTGATCCGGCACATCTTCCCCGGCATCCACCCTGAGGTGGAGATGACGCGGTTCCTCACCCGCGCCGGCTACGACCACACGGCGCCGCTGCTCGGCGAGGTCGCGCATACCGATTCCAGCGGGCGCCGCTCCACCCTGATCATCGTCCAGGGCGCGATCCGCAATCAGGGCGACGCCTGGAACTGGATGCTGAACAATCTGCGCCGCGCCGCCGACGAGCTCGTGCTGGCCGACCCGGCGGTTGAACCCGGCGATGACGTCTTCCGGTCGCTGATCAGCTTCGTCGCGATGGTCGGCATGAGATTGGGCGAATTGCATGGGGTGCTCGCCGGGGAGAACGCGGATGCGGCTTTCAGCCCTGTCGTCGCCGGCGACGATGAGGTCGAGGCGATCAAGAAGGCGGTGGCGGGCGAAGTGGCCTATGCCATGTCGAAGCTTGCCGAACGCGAGAAGAATGTCGATCCCGCGGTCGATCTGCTCGCCGCACCGCTTCTCGAACGCCGCGCCGAACTCGTCAAACTCGGCGCGAGCCTGGCCGAGAGCGCCCGCGGCACGCTGATGACGCGGACGCATGGCGATTTCCATCTCGGCCAGATCCTGGTCAGCGAAGGCGACGCCGTCATCATCGACTTCGAAGGCGAGCCCGCGAAAAATCTCGCCGAGCGCCGCGCCAAGACGGTTCCGCTGCGTGACGTCGCCGGGCTTCTGAGGTCGCTGAGCTACCTCGTCGCCACCGCCCAGCTCGACAATGACGCGGTCACCGAACATGAGAACGAGGTGCGCCGCGATGCCATCGCCCGTTTCGGGCGCAATGCCGAGGCGGCCTTCCTCGATGCCTATTGGCAGGCGGTCTCCGTCTCCAGGGCGCTCGCCATGTCGCCCGATCAACGCAGGCGGGTTCTCGATGCCTTTCTTCTCGAAAAGGCCGCCTATGAAATCGCCTATGAAGCCCGCAACAGGCCGAAGTGGCTGCCGATCCCGCTCGCCGGCCTTACCGAAATCGTATCGCGCTTAGCGGGGGTCAATGCATGAATGTCGAACGCTCGGAACTTCTCTCAGGCATCGGACACGATGCGCTCTGGGCCCTGATCGAAGGGCGCCATGGCGATCCCTTCTCGATCCTCGGTCCGCACGAGGCGGGCGGCATGACGGTCGTGCGCGTCTATCTGCCGGGCGCCGACGCGGTCGATCTCATCGAAGCGGCGAGCGGCAGGGTGGTGACGCCTTTCAGCATCGCTCATCCCTCCGGCCTGTTTGCGGCGGCGACGGCTTCGAGAATGGGATACAGGCTGCGCATCCAATGGCCCGATGGCGAGCAGGTCACCGAGGATCCCTATAGCTTCGGTCTTCTGCTCGGAGAACTCGACCTCCACCTGATATCGGAAGGCACCCACTACAGCCTGAGCCGGACGCTCGGCGCGGTGGCGATGTCGATCGACGGCGTCGCGGGTGTGCGTTTCGCCGTCTGGGCGCCGAATGCGCGCCGCGTCTCGGTGGTCGGCGATTTCAATGCCTGGGACGGGCGGCGGAACCCGATGCGGCTGAGGCCATCGGCGGGCGTCTGGGAGCTGTTCGTTCCCCGGCTGGCGCCCGGCGAACGATATAAATTCGAAATCGTCGACGCACATGGGACCTGCCTGCCGCAGAAGGCCGATCCGGTGGCGCGCGCCAGCGAAGCCGCTCCGTCCACCGCCTCGATCGTCGCCTCGTCGACGCCGTTTCGCTGGACCGACGATGCCTGGATGAGAGGCCGGTCCCGGCAGGAAAGGCTGGAGGGCGCGGTGTCCGTCTATGAGGTGCATGCCGGCTCCTGGCTGCGCGATCAGAAGGACGGCAACCGGTCGCTCGATTGGGTCGAGCTCAGCCAGCGGCTCGTTCCCTATGCACGCGAGATGGGATTCACCCATATCGAGCTGCTGCCGATCATGGAGCATCCCTTCGGCGGTTCCTGGGGCTACCAGCCGCTCGGCCTCTTCGCCCCGACCGGCCGCTACGGCACGCCCGAGGATTTCGCCTATTTCGTCGACCGCTGCCACGGCGCCGGCATCGGCGTCATCCTCGATTGGGTGCCGGCTCATTTCCCGACCGATGTCTGGGGGCTTGCCCGCTTCGACGGCAGCCCGCTTTACGAGCATCAGGACCCGCGCGAAGGCTTTCACCGCGACTGGAACACGCTGATCTACAATCTCGGCCGCAACGAGGTGAAGGGCTTCCTGATCGCCAGCGCGCTCGAATGGCTCGAGCGCTACCATGTCGACGGGCTGCGCGTCGATGCCGTCGCTTCGATGCTCTACCGCGACTACAGCCGCAATGAGGGGGACTGGATTCCCAACCAATATGGCGGCCGCGAGAACCTGGAAGCGGTGGAATTCTTCAAGCACCTGAACAGCATCATCCACGAACGCTGCCCGCATGCGATTATGATCGCCGAGGAATCGACGGCCTGGCCCGGCGTCACCAAGCCGCCTGAAGAGGGCGGGCTCGGCTTCGACATCAAATGGAACATGGGCTGGATGCATGACAGCCTGAGCTATATCGAGAAGGACCCGGTCTATCGCAGCTATCACCACGGCACGATGACCTTCGGCATGATCTATGCCTATTCCGAACGCTTCATGCTGCCGATTTCCCATGACGAGGTGGTCTACGGCAAAGGCTCGCTGCTGACGAAGATGCCGGGCGACGAGTGGCAGAAATTCGCCAATCTGCGCAGCTATCTCGCCTTCATGTGGGGCCACCCCGGCAAGAAGCTGCTGTTCATGGGAAGCGAAGTCGCACAGCCGGGCGAATGGAACCACGACGCTTCGGTGAGCTGGGATGTGCTGGACAGGCCGGCGCATGCCGGCATCCAGCGCCTGGTGAAGGATCTGAACAGCCTCTACGGGGACGAGCCGGCACTGCAGTTCGGCGATTTTCATCCCGAGGGCTTCGAATGGGCGGCTGCCGACGATAGCGTCAATTCCGTTCTTGGCATGCTGCGTTATGCCAAGGACCGTTCTTCATCCGTCCTTGTCGTCTCGAATTTCACGCCGGTGCCGCGCCACGGCTACAGGATCGGCGTGCCCGATGATGGCGTGTGGATCGAGCGGATAACGACGGATGCACGCGAATATGGCGGCTCCGGGCTCGTCAACGGCGCAGTGTCGAGCGAACCCATCCCCGCCCATGGCAGGCCGGTCTCCCTGTCGCTGACGCTGCCGCCGCTGGCGACGGTCTTCCTCAAGGGACCGTTGCCCTGACAGGCTTTATTCGGCGTGCGGCGCCGGATGAATGAAAGGCCAGGGGCTTGCCTCGGATCCTGTTTCGATCGGAACCTCGATGAGCACGGGCTCATTGAGCGAGAGCGCTTTCTGCAAAACCTCTCTCAATTCGCCGGGGCTCGCCGCCTTGAAGGATCGGACGCCGAAGCTTTCACCGAGGGCGACAAAATCCGGATTGGTGAGCTCCGAGCCGAGATAGCGGCCTTGATAGGCCTGCTTCTGGTCGCGCAGCACATTGCCATAGGCCGAATTGTTGAAGACGATGGCGACCACGGCGATCTTGTGCTGGACGGCGGTGGCAAGCTCCTGAACACCGAACATGAAGCCGCCGTCGCCGGAAACGGAGATAACTGATTTATCGGGATTGGCGACCTTCACGCCGAGCGCCGTGTTGAAGCCGAAACCGAGATTATCCTGATAGCCGCATGTCACATATTGGCGCGGGGCGTAAACCGGGAAGGCAAAGCGGGCGGTAAAACCCATCTGGCTGATTTCTTCGACGAAGAATCCGTTTCTCGGCAGAGCGTCGCGGATGGCGTCGAGATAGGCGAGCTGCGGCTGCACCGCCGAAAAACGAGACTTGGCCTCTTCGTTCAGCGCGGCGAATTCGCGCCTCCGATTCTCGCGGCTGGCGCCTGCCAGCGCATCGATCAGCGCCCGCGTTCCATCCCCCGCATCCGCGACGATGCCGACATCGGGCTTGAGGCGGACCATCTCGGTGGGATCGATGTCGATGCGGATGATCTTGAGGCCCTTGGGCAGCCACTTCCACCGCATGAACTGCAATTCGAGCCGGCTGCCGATGCCGATCAGTACGTCGACCTTCTTCCAATATTCGTAGGCGGCAACGAAATTCAGATAGTGCGGATGGTCGTCGGCGACGATGCCCTTGCCGGAACGATGGGAGGTGACCGGCGCCTGCAGCAACTCCGCAAGTGCTGTGATCTCCGCCCCGGCCTCCGCCGCGCCGCCCCCGACCATGATCATCGGATTGCGAGCGCCCGAAATCAGCGCCGCCGCGGCGGCGATCTGGTCGGGATTGACGGCCGGATGAGGGGCTCTCGTGCCGACGGGCAGATCGGTTTCCGGGCCGGATTGTCCGAACACATCCCACGGGGCTTCGACCGCTCCGGGACCCTGGCGGCCGGAGAGCATTTTGCTCACGACCTCTGATATGACGGGGCCGGCTTCGGACTGGTGGTTGATGCGCTCCGCAATCTTGGTGATCCCGCGCATCGTCGCGAGCTGATCCGGCAGTTCGTGCAACTGTCCTCTGCCTTGCCCGATCAGGTGGGACATGATGTTGCCGGTGATGCAGAGCACCGGCGCATTGGCGCCGTAAGCGGTGCAGAGAGCCGCGCCGGAATTGAGCACGCCGGGGCCGGGCACGACGGTATAGGCGCCGATCCGGCCGGTGGACTTGGCATAGCCATAGGCCATGTAGGCGGCGCCCTGTTCGTGCCTCGTGTGGATGAAGCGGATCTTATCGCCGGCGCCGTAAAGCGCGTCGTTGAAATCATACATGTGGGCGCCGGGGATACCGAAGACGGTGTCGATCCCATGGGCGACGAGCGAACGGGTGATCGCCTGGCCGGTCGTTTCGTTCTTGCTCATTTCAGGCAGCCTTCGGCGCGGAGTGCTGTGACGACGGCGCCGGCATCGGCCGGCTGCATGCCGGCAAGGTTCATGCGCCCGGAATCGGCCATATAGATGCCGTGCCTGGCTCGAAGCGCCGCCGCCGTCTCCCTCGACATGGAGAGATTGGAAAACAGGCCGCGCTGGCGGCTGATGAAGGCGAGATCCGGTGCGGCGGCGGCAAGTGCGGCGCGATTGCCGTTGACGCGCTCGCACATTTCTTCGAGCTCGGCGCGCCACATTGCCGACATTTCGGGGCTTTCGAGAATGGTCCTGACGATCGCGGCGCCATGATCCGGCGGCATGGACCAGTTGACGCGGGCGAGCGCGGCCATGTTGCTCTCGGCTTTCCCTATGTCATCGGCATTGCGGGTCATGACATAGAGCGCGCCGACACGCTCGCGATAGAGGCCGAAATTCTTGTCGCAGGAATAGGCGATCAGCGCCTCGTCGACTGCATCGAGGATCATGCGCGTCGGCGCTGCATCCTGTTCGAGACCGTCGCCGAGCCCCTGATAGGCAAGATCGATGAAGGGCACAAGCTTGTGGGCGACGAGCAGTTCGGCAATCCGGCGCCACTCTTCCATGGTGAAATCGATGCCGGTCGGGTTGTGGCAGCAGCCGTGAAGAAGCACGACATCGCCTTCTTTGGCAGAAGACAGGGCCGCGACCACGCTTTCGAATTTCACCTGCTGCGAGGTGAGGTCGACGAAGGGATATTCCTTTACGGTGAGCCGCGCCGAACCGAAAATCGGAGCGTGGTTGGGCCAACTCGGCGCTCCCAGTAGAACCTTCGCCGATGGATTTGCCGTCTGGATGAGTTCCGCGCCGAGACGCAGCGCACCGCTGCCGCCCGGCGTCTGAATGCCGACGAGACGCTCACTGAAGGCCGGGGATGTCCCGAAAATGATCGGCTGCAGCAGACGCACGAACTGCAGATCGCCTTCCGGGCCGAGATATTTCTTGCTGTCCTGCGTCTCCAGAAGAAACTGCTCCGCTGCCTTGACGGCCCGCATGACCGGCGTGCGGCCCATGGCGTCGCGATAGACGCCGACGCCGAGGTCGATCTTTCCGGCTCGTTCGTCGGCCTGGAAGGCCTTGATGAGGGCAAGCAGGCTGTCGGCCGGCCGGCTATTCAGTTCTTCAAACACAGGTCCACCTCCGTTTATCCAAGGCTGGAGATTAACTGATCTTCCGTGGCGAATTTCTGCGATTATCTTCCTGTTTCAACATATCCATGCAGACATTATGCGTCAGATGGCTATACTATGCCGAAATTCCCCTCATTTCGGGTGATCCATGCTTGACCAGTTCGATATCAAATTGCTCGCCGCGCTTCAGCAAAACAGCGAGATGACGCAGGGCGAGCTGTCGCAGAAGGTCAATCTCTCCGCCACCCAATGCGCGCGCCGTTTGGAACGGCTGCGCAAGGAGCAATATATCCAGAGCGTCGTGGCCATCCTCAATCCCGCGAAACTGGGTTTCAGCGTCGTCGCCCATACGCTCGTCAGTCTGCGCGCGCATACGGAAGGCGGAAACGAGCGGCTTCATCGCTTCATCGAGACCGCGCCGGAGATTCTCGAATGTTATTCGCAGACGGGTGACGCCGATTTTCTGATGAAGGTGATGACGCGCGACCTCGACCATCTCAGCCAGTTTCTCGAACGAATGATCCGGGTCACCGACAATCTGGCCTCGGTCAAATCGAGCATCGTCCTGAAGACGATCAAGAAGACGACCGCTCTGCCGCTGCAAATCGTGACGTGAGCGTGTCAGCGCATGGAAGTTGCCGCAGCAAGCAGAGCGACACGCATACCGAACTTGCCAAAGCCTACCAAGACCCGATAGCCAAGACGTCATGATCTCTGCGTATTGATACCGGGAGAACTCTTAAATGGCATTCAAGCGGCGGCTTTTTTGGCTCGCTCTGATCGTGGCTGTGCTTTCCTGGCCGGCCTGGATCGCTTGGCAGTGGCATGCCGAACATCAGATCTACGCCGATCCGGAAGACCCCGCGCTGACCATCACACCTCAGCACATCGAGGCATTGCGGAAACTGCAGTTTGCGTGGAACACTTCGATCGAAAGCGGGGGGCCTGTTGTCAATCCACTCGCTCCATATGGCAGCGACGATATGGCCGCTGACCTCGGCCCGATCATCGGCACGAGTGATCGAATTGCTATCGCCCGATTTCACCGCGAGGTCTCGACGCTGCTGACTTGGGCTCTTGCCAATTGCGGGCTAGCGGACGGACAATATCACCTCGACCATCTCGATAATGCGACGATGCAACGCCGGCTTCGGAACGATCTCGCCGGATTGCCGGGCGCACGGATTAGTGCATATCTGGCAGAAATGCCACGCCTTGAGCCAGATGGCTATTTTCAATTCACCCGCCAGCATCTCCAACTCCTGCACCACCTGAGATTCGAGTGGCCGGACAGCCAGATCATCTCGACCGTCGCCGGTGAAGGCTATCCCGCGCCCGTGGTCAATTTCAAGCGACCGTTCGGCGACATGAGCGCGTTTGAAATCGATATGGCCGCGATTCTGGGCCAGCCTCGCCCCGTTCTCGACCATGTTGATCCAGCGCTGAATCGTTACTATTGGGAAATGTGGCCAGCACTGCAGGTATTCGTGCAGAACGTTCGCCTGGACGCGGCAAAGTCGACCTGCGTGGGCTAGAGCATGATGCCGAAAAGTGTGAGCGGTTTTCG
>NZ_NWSX01000040.1 GCF_002531825.1 Rhizobium sp. J15
ATCGAGCAGGATTCAAAAATCGCGCCCGACGCTCTAGTTCTGGTTCCCGCTATTGTGATCGGCGATGCTGGCGCGCTGATCGCGCGGCGAATTGCCCGCTGACACGATACCGCAGGCCTGCGGCACCCTCACTTGAACCCAACCCATACCCCAACCATCTAATCCTCATAAGCAGCGCCATGGCGGACGGTTGCAATCGTGATTGCTTCGCCGGCGGCGGGGCGGCCGTTCTGCCGCCTGAGGATCAGATTATGGGTTATATGGATAAGGACATCGTGCCCCAGAGTGATGGGGCGCTGATCGATGCCTATTCGCAATCGATTGCGGCGGCGGTCGATAGGGTCGGGCCGGCGGTCAGCCGGATCGAGAGGGTGGGCGGCCGGCAGGGGCATGGGTCGGGTTTTGCCATCTCGCCGGACGGGCTCATCATCACCAACAGCCATGTGGTCGACGATGCCAAGGTGGTGCGCATCACCACGCCCGACGGTTTCGTGACCGAAGGACGGGTGCTCGGCCGGGACGTCGATACGGATATCGCGCTCATCCGCGCCAATTCCGGTACCGGCGCCTGGGCGAAGCTCGGGGATTCCCAGCGCCTGCGCCGGGGGCACATCGCGATTGCGATCGGCAATCCGCTCGGCTTCGAATGGACCGTTACCGCCGGCATCGTTTCGGCGCTCGGCCGGTCGATGCGGGCGGCGAGCGGGCGGCTGATGGAGGACGTGATCCAGACGGACGCGGCGCTCAATCCCGGCAATTCGGGTGGGCCGCTGGTCTCTTCCGGCGGGGAGGTGATCGGCGTCAACACCGCCGTCATCCAGGGCGCGCAGAGCATCGCTTTCGCGGTGGCGTCGAATACGGCCAATTTCGTGGTTTCGGAAATTCTCCGCCACGGCCAGGTCAGGCGCGCCCTCATCGGCATAGCAGGCGATACGATCGTGCTGCCGCGCCGGGTCGCGCTTGCGGCGGGCATGGCGCAGACGACCTCGGTTCGCGTCCGGCGTGTCGAGCCGGACGGGCCGGCGGCCAAGGGCGGGCTGCAGGAAGGGGATTATATCCTTGCGATCGACGGCAGCCCGGTCGGCGGCGTCGATGACATCGTCAGGTTGATGGACGGCAGCAGGATCGGCAGGGAGACCGAGATCCTGGTGTTCTCGGTCGCGGGGCTGATCGAGAAGAAGAGCCTAGTGCCGATGGCGCGGTCCTAAGCGGGGCGATTTCGGCGTTATGGAGTCGACGGGACGGGCGCAACGTCCAGGAAAGTCTCAGCTTGAGGGGCTTAAGCGGGGCGCGCGTTCCGATCGTAAGATCTGCAAGAAGTAGCGTTGGAACGCGTGCTTCGAGGCTCCGCCCTTTCGGGCTGCGCACCTCAGCATGAGGGAGGTTGGAGGATGCCGCGCCCATGATAGCGGCAATCGGGGATGCCCGTGCGAACGCTCAAAAGCGGTCAAGCTTTGGGCGCGCCTGCAGGTGTTCCGCGTTCGCGAGAGCCTTATCCTGAAGTGCCTCGAAGGACGAGGCGGATTGGTGGTATCCGGTGAGGCACCGACATCGTGTGTGCACGGCCTTATGGAATGACGGCAAGCACCGGGGTGGCGGTGTCGAGCAGGGTTTCCTCGGTGGCGCCGGATGCCGTCTGGATGCGGGCTTCGCCGGTCTTTCTCGCGCGCTCGACCTTGGCCATGATCTGATCGCCATCGCGGGTGCGGCAGATGGAGAGGACGCCGATCGCGGCCGTCTCGACCTCGTCGGTATGGCCGAAGAGGATCACTGCGTCGTCCCAGATCGACAGCGGCCCGGAGGCCGCGCGCACCTGGGCGGCGATGACCTGGCCGTCGACAAGATCGCGGACGGCCGCCTTGGCGCGGTCGATGACGGTCTGCGGCAGCGGGCGTGGCTCCTTCAGCCGCTCGACCGAGCCCGCCTCGTTGATGACAGCCGCCAGCAGGATGCGGGTGGGGGTGCCGTCAGGCTCGACCGAAACGCCGGCATGATTGAGAACGTCCGAGAGCGAAACGCCCAGGAACAACGCAATCTGATTTGCTTCTTCCATCTTCATTCTCCGCGTGCCAGACAGCATGCGCGACGCGGCGGAAGGATCTATGCTGAGATGCCGCGCAAGGCTCCTGACAGATTTCTGCCGTTCGTCCAGCTTCTGGAAAAACCATTTCTTATCGATTTCGGTCATCCCGGTTCCTCAAAGATCATTTGGCGGAACCGAGTTGTTGCAGATTTCGCAACAAACGGCAAGCGGATGCGGCATTGCCGCATCACGTTGCGTGAATTGCATGATCGCGGTGCTGCGCCGACGGGCACCACGGCCGTCCGGCGGATTTGGGTTTCCCGTTGTTTCTCCTTCGTTCTGCAACCTAGATAATTGACATTCACCTCCGGAGTCAATATCGAAGAGGAAAATATTCCTTTCTATGGCTGGGTTGAAATTATGGTGAGCTTTTATTCCGGAATAAAATCCCATCTTCTGTTCGGGAAGGCTTGACGGTGCTGATATCGCATTATATGTTGCTATTATCGCATCAATCGGGGAGCGGACGTGCAAAGGCTCGGTAAGGACGACAAGACGCCATGGCGGAAGGTTCACGAGAAAATTGGCCTTTCCGCCGCGGAACTGGCGCGAGCGATGGGCCGCCATCGCTCGAAGATCAGCCGGGCGCTCGGCGATGACGATGGGCTGATTAGCGGCCGTGACCAGCTGCTCCTAATGAAAGTGGCGCGCGAGCGCGGTATCGCGCTTTCGGCCGATGAAATGATGCCGGAGCGGCGATGAGCGGGCGGGCATCGCCCAGCATTCTCCGGCAGGCGCAACTGCTCGATGGTCTCGTCGGCCATTGCCTGATGCGCGGCGGGGCGACTGCTGGCGAGGCTCTCGTCACGATCACCCGCGCCGAGGTGGGCGAGCTCCAGGCGCTGGCGCGCCGGTTATGGCGCATGGCGCCTTATGAGGACGAGATCCGGCGGCTGGTCGCCGGCTCATGATCGCGCCGCCCGATGGCGCAGATGCAGGTTTTCGAAGAAGCGACAGGCCGGACGAACGGGACGGCGAACAGACGGAAAGGAATGGTGACTCCGATGACGGCAGTGGACAGGAAAGTCAGATTGGCGCCGGCCGCGCTGAAGCGGCCGATTTCAGGCGAGAGGGTCGAACCGGCCCGGAAAGAACGCGTCATGGAGGGAGCGGGAGCGGCGGCGATGGAGCCGATGAACTGCCCCTGCTGCAAGCAGCCGGTGGCGGCGCCCACGCTCGAGATCGTCGTCGACCGTTATGGCGTGACGCCGCTTCAGGCGCGCATTCTGGGTGCTGTCTGGCGTGGCAAGGGCATGCCCGTGCAGACCGAGCGGATCTTCGATGCGATGTATGTCGACGATGCCGATGGCGGGCCGTCGCCGACGCGCATGTATGCCGCCTTCAAGGTGGCGCTCTGCCATCTCCGCACCCGGCTGGAAGGTTCCGGCATCGGCATCGAGAATGTTGGCTATCGCCAGGGATACCGGCTGGTGATGGCCGGCGAGATCACGCCCGCTCGCCGCAGCTGACGGCGGGCACGAGAGCCCAATCCGCCGCCCGAGCTTGCTTCCGCCAAAAGTTGTGACGATCACAACGACCAGATCAGGGGTCGGATATGACCGAAGTCGAACGTATCAGGCGCGAGGCCTGCCTGTCCGAGGTGGCGGCCCGCCACGGCGTGGCGCTGAAGCGGGCAGGGCGCGAATTCGTCGCCTGCTGCCCCTTCCATGCCGAGGCGACGCCCTCCTTCACCATCTTTCCCGGAAAGGATCATGTCGAGCGCTTCCACTGCTTCGGCTGCGGCGCGCATGGCGACGTGATCGATTTCGTCAGAAAGATCAAAGGCGTCGATCTCACGGAAGCGCTCGGCATGCTCGGCGGCCGGGCCGCCGCGCCCGATCCTGCGCCTGCGCGGGCGCCGATGCTCGATCCCTATGCCGGCATCGTGCCGCTGGCGCCGCCTGCAGAACCGATCGAATGCGGCAGGCCGGTGCGTCTCTACAATCCGAAGCGCGGGGGCGAGCGGTCCGAATGGGGAAGCTTCGCGCCGTCCATGGTCTTTCCCCATCGCGGACAGGATGGCGGCCTGATCGGCTATGTTCTGCGCCACGAGCTTGGCGGGGGCGGCAAGGAGACGCCGATGGTCATGTGGGTGCGGCTGGCTGACGGCAGCGAGGCATGGTGTCGTTTTCCCTTTCCGAAGCCGCGCCCGCTCTATGGCCTCGACAGGCTCTGCGAGGCGAGGGCGGTGATCGTCGTCGAGGGGGAGAAGTGCCGCGATGCGCTCTCGATGGCGACCGGGCGCACCGTTATTTCCTGGCCGGGCGGCGTCCAGGGCGTCAAGCATGCCGATTGGTCGCCGCTTGCCGGCCGCAGTGTGGTGATGTGGCCGGATGCCGACCGGCCGCATCCGGAAACGAGCGTGATATCCGGGCTGAAGGCCGCCAACGATATCGGCGTGATCCTCACCGGCCTCGGCTGCAGCTACCGCGTCCTCGACGTCGTTCGGTAAGGCGGCGCGCAGCACTCATGCCATCCCCTCCCTATCTCCATGCCGACTGGCTCTCCGGACGCGCGCCGCCGAAGGGCTGGGATGCCGCCGATGCCGTCGCCGACGGCTGGACCGAGGACGAGCTGTCCGGCTTCCTGTGGGATGCAGCGCGGCCATGGACGCCGCCGGCAGTGGAGACGGTGCGCAAGGCGCGGCCTGCGGCTGCCGGCAAAGCCATGGCCTGTGATGACTGGCAGATGGAGCTGCTGCGCGGCGAGAAGGGCAGGATCAAGCCGGGCGCCACCCGCAACTGGGCGCTGTTCCTCGAACGTCACCCCGATCTTTCCGGCGTCTTCGCCTTCGATGCTTTCAGGATGCGCGTCGTCTTGGTGCGCCGGCCGCCCTGGGAGCCGGTCAAAGGCAGCTGGCGCGAGCGGGCGCTGCAGGATCGCGATTACAGCGAGGCGGTCATGTGGCTGGAAGCCAACGACATGACGCCGAAGGTCGCCAATATCGCCCCCGTGATCCAGACGGTGGCCGAACATGCGCGCTTCGACCGGCTGACCGACTATCTCGAAGGCCTGGTCTGGGATCGCAAGCCGCGGCTCTACAACTGGCTGACCTATTATATGGGCATCGAGGATACGCCCTATGCCCGTACGGTCGGCATGCGCTGGCTGATATCCAGCGTGGCGCGCGGGCTGCAGCCGGGCTGCAAGGTCGATACGATGCCGATCCTCGAAGGGCCGCAGGGCGCGCGGAAATCCACCGCCGTGCGCATGCTCTATGGCGATGATTTCTTCACCGACGAACTCTCCGATATCGGCTCGAAGGATGCGATGATGGAGATGCAGGGCGTTTGGGGCCTGGAGGTTGCGGAAATGCACCGCTTCAACGCCTCGGAAACCAGCGCGGTGAAGAAATTCCTGCGCAAGCAGACCGATCGTTTCCGTCCGCCCTACGGCCGGTCGGTCGTCGAGGCGCCGCGCCGCGTCTGCCTCTGCGGCACGATCAATCCCGATGGCAACCCCTATCTCAAGGATATGACCGGCGGGCGAAGCTTCTGGCCGCTGACCGTCGGACGCATCGACATCGAGGCGATCGCCGCCGATCGCGACCAGCTCTGGGCGGAGGCCGTGGCGCTCTACAGGGCAAAGACGCCCTGGTGGGTGCAGGAGGAGGAGCAGCCGGCTCTCGTCGCCGAGCAGGAGAAGCGCACGGATGTCGATGTCTGGGTCGAGGTGATCGCGCCGACGCTGAAAGGCCAGAGATCGGTCTCCCAGTTCGATATTCTGAAGAGCCTCGGCATCTCGCCCAAGGACGCCGACTGGCGCCACGCCGGCCGCATCGGCCGCATCATGAAGAAACTCGGCTGGACCGCCAGCCGCGACCGCAGGGGCGGGGAGGACCGCGTGGTGTTTCGCAATCCGTCGTTTGCTGCCGAGGGGGAGGAGGTGTTCTAGAGATGGGAGGTTCCACGCCGCCCTCGTGGTTCAAGACGGCCCTTCTTTCGTCACGGCAATCGACTTACTGGATCGATTGCTCCGCTGCGCGGACCGTTTCTCACCCTCACCGCGCAGGCCGCAGGCCGGAGCCTCGAAGGGCGAGGGGCGGCCACTAACCTCCCCACCGATGGCCAGAAGTGTTCGATCCCGACAACTCTTCATCGGCAATGGTTGTGGCGATTTCATCCGAAGGGAAATTGTCATGGCCAAGGGAAATATGTCCGCCTGCCTGCCGATCACGCTGGCTTATGAGGGCGGCTTCACCAGCGATAGGCGCGATCCGGGGAATTGGACCGGCGGCGCCGTCGGCAGGGGCACGCTGAAAGGCACGAAATACGGCATCGCCGCCGCGAGCTATCCCAATCTCGATATATCACGGCTGACGATCGCCGATGTGACGCCGATCTATCAACGGAATTATTGGCGGCCGCTCGGCGCTGAAGCCTTGCCGGCAGGTCTCGATCTGGTGACATTCGATTACGGCGTCAATTCCGGCACGGCGCGGGCGGCAAAGGCGCTGCAGGCGGTGGTTGGCGCGGCGACCGATGGCGTGGTCGGCGGCGAGACGCTGAAGAAGGCGGCGATGAGCGATGTCAAGCGGGTGATCCAGTCGCTCTGCGCCCGGCGGCTCGGTTTTCTCCAGGGGCTGAAGACCTGGGCGACCTTCCGCGGCGGATGGTCGAAGCGGGTCGCCGATGTCGAGGCGAGGGGCGTTGCCATGTGGCTTGCGGCGTCGGCGCATGCCGATCCGAAGGGGGCGCTGTCGCAGGAAGCGGAGAAGGCCGATGCGGTGTCGAAGAAGCAGCGGCGCACTGCCGGCGGAACCACAGCGCTTGCGACCGGCGGCGCCGGCTCGAACATGGCGGCCGGCGGCGAGATCAATTGGCTGCTGATTGCGGGGATTGTCGTGGTCGTTGTGGCGGTTGCGGGGCTGCTGGTGTTGAAGGCGCGGCGGAACAGGGAGCGGGCTGCGGCTTATCAGGCGTTGGCGAAGGTGGCGTGAGCGGGGGCTTTGCACATGGAGATGAAGAGCTCCGAAGATTGTTCTCACTAAACCTGTTCCCGCTTGTTGCGGCGAGGTCTCGCGTGAGACGTTGGCGGGGGACGGAGAGGCGGCAGCATATCTCCTTCTCTCCAGCGGAGAGAAGGTGCCTGCAGGCGGATGAGGGGGCGAGCGACGATAGGAGCGAGTGTACTGAGCGCAAGCGAAGGGCAATCATGAAAGGCGCGCCGTGCAGCCCCCTCATCCGCCCTTCGGGCACCTTCTCCCCGAGGGGAGAAGAGGGAACAAGCTGTGGGCTCAGCTTGTTCTTCCGACCTCTTGGGTGGGAGAAGAAGCCCCTTGCCTTCTACAGCTTGAACCTCTGTTCAGGTTGAGGACGTTACGCGCTTACCGCCTCCTGCTCCGTCTCCGAAAAATCCACCGCCGCAAAGGCTGCGGCGAGCACTTCCGGACCGGCGCCGGTTTTAGTGGCATCGGTCGAGAGGATCTGGCGGTAGCGGCGGGCGCCGGGCAGGCTGGTGAAGAGGCCGACCATGTGGCGGGCGACATGCTGCAGCCGGCCGCCGCTTGCGATGTGGCGTTCGGCATAGGCCATCATCCGGTCGCAGAGCGCCTGCCAGTCCGGCTCGGTCGCCGGCGCGCCGAAGAAGCGATGGTCGACGTCGGCGAGAATCGCCGCATTCTGATAGGCGGCGCGGCCGAGCATGACGCCATCGATATGGGCGAGGTGGGCCTCGGCCTCGTCGAGCGTGCGGATGCCGCCGTTGATGCCGATGAAGACGTCGGGCCAGCGCTGTTTCATCCGATAGACGATCTCGTAATCGAGCGGCGGGATCTCGCGGTTCTCCTTCGGGCTCAGGCCCTTCAGCCAGGCCTTGCGGGCGTGGATCCAGATCGCGTCGGCGCCGGCATCGAGCACGCGGGTTATCAGTGCGGGCAGCGCCTCTTCCGGCTCCTGCTCGTCGACGCCGATCCGGCACTTCACCGTTACCGGCACGGTCGCGACCGCCTTCATCGCCGCCACGCATTCGGCCACCGTCTGAGGCGTCAGCATCAGGCAGGCGCCGAAGGTGCCCGATTGAACGCGATCAGAGGGGCAGCCGACATTGAGGTTGATCTCGTCATAGCCATAGGGCTCGGCGAGCCGCACCGCCTCGGCAAGTTTCGCCGGGTCGGAGCCGCCGAGCTGCAGCGCCAGCGGATGTTCGGCCGCATCATGGCCGAGCAGCCGCTCGCGCGGCCCATGGATGATCGCATCGGCCACCACCATCTCGGTATAGAGCAGCGCCTCCCGGCTGATCTGACGGTGGAAATACCGGCAATGCCGATCCGTCCAATCGATCATCGGGGCAACCGCGAATATCGGCTTCTGCGTCATCGAGATTTCATTGGTCCTTGTCTGGTGGCGCCGAGATCAGGCGCCGCTCATCGCTGCCCGGGCGGTCTCATATCAAGCGCGCATATAACACCTGCCGCTGCAATCGACAAACTGGGCAAGCGCAAACGAAAACGGCGCCCCTTGCGGAGCGCCGTTCTTGCCGCCGAAGCGATATTCTGACTTAAGAAGCCGAGATGTTGACGGCCTTCGGGCCCTTGCCCATGCGGTCCGGCTCGGTGTCGAAAGTGACCTGCTGGCCTTCGCGCAGCGACTGGATGCCAGAAGCCTGCAGCGCAGAAATGTGAACGAAAACGTCCTTTGCGCCGCCGTCCGGCGTGATGAAACCAAAACCCTTGTCCTGGTTGAAGAATTTTACGGTGCCCTTGGTGGCCATTGGGATAGTCCTTTTCCCTTAGTCTGTGTTTATCCGCGCCCCCGAGAGGAAGCGGACGGCTTTAGCTTTCGTCCCATTTGGGGTTGGGGGACGAAGGGTCAGTCGGAGAAGTCACGTACGGGGAAAGAACGTCTACGTAGGCGGGTCGTCCCGCGCCCCCTTCCGCGAAGAAGGGATTGCCACATCAGTCCAGTCACCGGCATGCAAATGCCCGAGTGGATGAATTCGTGCCAGCATTTCGGGCAAAAAGCAAGCGGCATTATTGTGGCATGGCGGTTATTGTGACAGGAAATGCCGAAGATTCAGATACTTGACGAAAAGTTAGCGAATGCTTGCACGCCTGTGCCATATCGGGATTGCGTGCCGAAATGGTGCGAGCGGCGGATTTTGAGCGCCGGCGCGGATTCCCTCGGAAGTAGTTGATGCGGAAAGATAGTCGCATTGAAGGCGAGTTTGCTGAAGCCCTTCGCGATCTTTCAGATTCGTTCGCCGCGCTTTAGGTCTTTGTTTTTACGCGCATCGTTATCGCAAAACCGCGCACACTTTTGCGCGACACGCTTTCGTGCGGGCTGGTGTCGAGCAGGCCTGATTCGCCCGCCGGGATTGCGCAAGCTGTGGCCCCAGTTTCGTAACCGATGTGCTGATCCCACGTTGTCCTTCATGCCCTGATCTGTGATCGCCTTTCCATGGATGAGCAACGGGAGTTTCTCCATCGAGAATACATTGGAGTTTCTCACAACCAGGAAGTCTGGACGTGAGGTTCACCGGCGTTGGCCTAAGGAGGTCACGGCGCAGATGGTGTCGGAAAGCCTTCGACCCGGTGCGAAGGTGAATGAGGTGAGGAGGGCCTGAAGCGGATCGGCGAACTCTATCGCATCGAAGCCGAGCTGCGTGGTCTCTCCCCTGAAGCTCGCCTTGCTGGAAGGCAGGCACGATCAGCGCCAATGATTGCCGACATGCGGACTTGGCCGGCCCATCATTGCGCCCGCGTCGCTGGCAAGTCGCCGCTTGGTGAACCCGGCACGGCAATATGCGTTCAAAGGATTCTATCCGGCACGGAGCGGACTTCCCCCGACATTTGATCCGTCGTTTTAACCCGCCAAAAACGACCAGCGTTTATGGATGTCTCAAGTACCGTGTGAGGTTGCCGTTGAGCGCTTTAACTCGTCAAGGTTTTTGACCTCGTGCGCACGGCGAAGAGCCGTCGTTGTCGCGGCTCCAGTCCTCGGCCTCAAACGAGAAACCTCGTCAGCATGGGAGCAGGGCAACGTTACCCCAAAAACTCGGTGCCAGCGAAGGTTCGAATTTCATTCCCAATAGGCGGAGAAAGCTTTGAAAAAATTCAACCCCATTCGAACGCGTGAGGTGATTGGAGAGACCATCGCCCGCGTACTTCGTACCGAATACGATCCCGCCAAGCCGATGGGGAATTTTGCGGCGCATGACATTAACGATGTTATCTCTGCCTGGCTGGTGCGTCATGACAAGCAAGTAACATCCGTTCTTCCGCGTGCGCTCCAATGGTTGGACAGGGCCATCGAGGGAAAAGAAGAGGAAAGGTTTGGTCCTTTTCCCTGTTCCCACCGCAGGACTTTGCACTGGGCTAAGGCCCTCGGCCAATGGATGCACGGAAAAGGAAACGACGAAGCATCGTGGAAAACCGCACAAGATGCGGAGATTGAATACATGCGAACCGGCTTTACCAAGGTAGTCGGTGTCGACAAGTTTGATTACAAGCTCCAACGTTTCGTTCCTCAGGAAATCAAGGGCCTGCCGTATAGTTCACGGAGGCTGCTCGTCGACGGAACTCTTGACGATTTCATGGCATTCAGCCTCCAGGCTGGTCAGTACGACACCGCAGTCGAGGAATATGAGCGACACTTGAAGCCGAAAAACCCATCGCTCAAAACAACGTTAAAACCGCGGGCGTTTGGCTATGCGCTTTGTCTAAAAAAGTTAGGGCGGGCGCGATTTGGCGAAAATGACCTGTTGGAGGCCGGGCAGCGAATGCTGCGGTCCAATCTCGAGGAAACATGGTTGGGAGGCGGCCAATATCAGCGTGCGGCCACATGGTTGAAGATCGTCTATTGGGACCGCGACCAGACCCTGACGCCACTGGAGACCATCCTTAAAGCCTACGACAACATGCCAAACGTACCGTTGCCTGATTTCATGCTGGCAACCCGGTCTGAACTTGAGCCAAATTCGCTGCGAATGAGGTGGGCACAGGTCGTCAAAAGACTTCGGTTCAAATGAGGTTTGCATTGGTGACGTGAGCACTGATTTCCAGCTGAGGCTGAACATCGATGATCAAGCGATGACGCGGAAGGTGGGATCAGGACAGCGGTTACGCAGTTTCGAGGTGCCGGCAAACGGCGTGCTCGCAAAGTCAGAGCGCCGCTATCCCAGGGGACGCGGCGCTCGATATCGAAGCTCTTCTGACGCGAGTCTGCGTCATCAGGAGACGCGGCTAGATCAAAGCGTCGTGCAGCAGGCTCGACGGCTCGAAGACGTCCTTCACGGCGATGGTGAAGTCGTGGCTGGTGGCGTTGCCGGCCGCATCATAGGCTTCGGCGGTGAAGGTCAGGCTGTGGGTGCTTTCATAGTCGATCGCAGCCTTCGTCTGGATCTTGTTGCCGACCAGCTTGAAGATGCCGTCGGCATCATCCGACAGCCGCCACTTCACCGTGCCGCCTTCCGGATCGCGGGCCGTCAGCAGGCCGACCGAAGTGCCGATCGCGACATTCTCGGAGATCGAGCTGCGCGAGAAGGCGAGATTGACAGGCGCCTTGTTGACCGGCGCCTCGTTGACGTCGAGAACGCTGATCGTGATGTCCTTCTCGACCGTGACCTTGCCGTCGGAGACCGCGACCTTGATCGTGTGGGACTTCGCCGTCTCATAATCCAGAGCCTTGGAGGTGACGATGCGGTTGCCGTTGATCCGGAAGTGATCGTCGGCGCCGTCGATGAGTTTGTAGGTGAGTTTGTCACCTTCTGCATCGCGTGCACTCAGCAGGCCGACCGTGGTCCAGATCGGAGTGTCCTCGGAGAGGGCGGTTTTCGAGAGCTGGATATTGGTCGGTGCGGTGTTGTTGAGTTTGAAAGTCTGCGTGGCGAAATCGTAGATGCCATCGGCAAACTTGGCGAATTCCATGTCGCGCAGCGTGTCCACACCTTCCTCGGCGCTGGTCAGGACGTGATCGCCATTGTTCAACGCCAGGGAATAATTCGCGAAATTGCCTGAGAAGACCGCGGTGTCAATGCCCGCGCCGCCATCGATGGTGTCGTTGCCTGCGCTGCCGGTCAATTTGTCGTCGCCGGCATTGCCATTCAGGATGTCGTTGCCGCCGCTGCCGTCGAAAATGTCGTTGCCGTCGGTCCCGGTAAATTCGTCGTCACCGCCGCCGGTCTTGACGTCAATGCCGAAGGCATAGCCGGCGATGAACGATCCGAGATTTCCGAGTTCGTCGGAGAGATCGAGGTGGGCGCTGTCCGTGAGTGCCATTGAGGCGCGAAAATCGCCAAACGGATCGGTCGACCAGACGATCTTATCGAAGCTTTCGAACTGCGCGCTCGATCCGGCGACAGACCATCCAGCGGTTTCAAGAACTTCGATGTTCTTGATCGTCAAGCCCCGGAGGGAGGCCGCGCGGAGCGTATCCAGCCCAGCGCCGCCGTCCATCGTTCCGGAATTCTCTGGAGCGAATGTCTCCATGGCTATGGAATCGTCGCCGTCTCCGGCATCGATGTCGATAAACTCCGCGGTCGTGCCGAAAAGTTCACCATCGTCGATCGTGTCGTTGCCCGCGCCGCCTTTGATGACATCGTTTCCGACGCCGCCGGATATATTGTCATTGCCATCGCCGCCATTCAGCGTGTCATTGCCAATACCGCCCTGGATTGCATCGTTTCCTGCGCCGCCGTTCAGCGTATCCGCGCCGTCGCCGCCATTGATGGTGTCGTTGCCGGCGCCTGTCGTGATGACATTGTTGCCGGTTGAGCCCGTCACGTTCGCGGAGCCGGAGCCCAGTTCGTCGGCAAGGTCCACCGTGCCGGAATCCGAGATGACCAGGTTGACCGGGACGAGAGCATTGATTTCGGAATCACGGATGACATCGTAAGCCTCGAACTCAGCGCCGGTCTTGGTGATCGTGGCGCCGTTCGTGTTCAGGATATTCAGCGGCGTACCCGGCTCGGTGCTGTTGACCGTGAAGGTTTCCGTCGCGAAGTCGTAGACGCCATCGGCAAAGCGCGCGAATTCGACGTCTGTCAGTCTATCCGTGCCTTCCAGCGCGCTTGTCACGACGCGGCTGCCATTGTCGACCGCGAAGGAATAATCGACGAAATTGCCGGCGAAAACAGCCGTGTCAATGCCCGCGCCGCCATTGATGGTGTCGTTGCCGGCACCGCCGGTCAATCTATCGTCGCCGCCGTTGCCATTAATGAGGTCGCTGCCGCCGCTGCCGTCGAAGATGTCGTTGACGTCGCTGCCCGCGAACTCATCGTTGCCGTCGCCGGTTTTGACGTCAACGCCGGAGAAGCCGCGGACAAGAGTCCCGAGATCTTGCAGTTCGTCGGAAAGATCGAGATGGGCGCTGTCCGTTACCACTAGCGAGGGATCGAAACTGAAGAACGGATCGGTCGATCTGACGATCCTTTCAAAGCTCTCGAACTCTGCACTCGAGCCGCTAATCTGAAATTCCGCCGTTTCAAGATTTTCCACGTTCTCGAGCGTCAGGCCGTGGAGCGACCGGGCTCGCAACGCATCGACGCCATCGCCGCCGTCGATCGTTCCTGATGTAAATGCGGCGATGCTGTCGATGGTTATGATGTCGTCGCCTTTGCCGGCGTCGATGTCCAGGATCTCCGGCAGCAAGCCGTCAGGGCCGAAGTTGAACCCGCCATCGGTGATCTGATCATCGCCGTCGCCGCCAATCAGTTTGTCATTGCCGGCATTGCCATAGATGGTGTCATTTCCATCGCCACCATTCAGCGTGTCGTTGCCGTCACCGCCATTGATGATGTCATTGCCGGCGCCCGTGGTGATCGTGTTGTCGCCGCTCGAGCCGGCGACGTTCGCCGAAACCGAACCGAGTTCATCGGCCAGATCCACCACGCCGGCATCGGAAACAACGAGGGTGACAGGCGCGGAAGGATTGGCTGCGGAGTTGCGGATGACGTCGTAGGCTTCGAACTCGGCGCCGGTCTTGGTTATTGTTGCGCCGTTGGTGTCCAGAATATTCACGGCCATATAAACTTGCCCCCAATAGATGCGTTGTACTCTGAAAAATGAGAAATCCCCGAAAGAACTGTTTATTGGCCCGACGGTCGACAACCCCTCGGGGATCTATGCCAATCTGTAAACAAGTTTTCAATGAAAAATTGTGATTTTTTCTTGATTTTTTAACGAAAAAGTAAGGCAGAAATACTGCGGAACGACTTTGAATTTGCAAACCAAAAGTCGTATTTTAGTCTTTTAATTTATGTCCCGAAATGACACATATAATTCGCGGTATAGATGTGGAAGTATTTCGGCCGGCGTGCGGCCGCGTTGCCGCATAGAGCGGCCATCCTCGCCGGGCTGAAGAAGGAGTGTGGGCGCCCGCTGCGCTCGGGCGCAGGGGAGAGCCGGCGGCGGTTGCCTACCTGTCGTCGCCGAGCAATGCGCCGAGGCTCCAGGGCGCCTCGCCCTGCTGGTTGGCGATGTCGTCGACTTTCCAGCCGCCATGTTCCCTGACCAGCGTGTAATAGAGCGTCACTTTTTCGCCGTTGCGGAACTCGACCTCGACTTCGGCGCGGTCGTCCATGAGGATCGGCTGGCCGATCTCGACGTCGCTCGCCTCGCCATCCTGGCCTGAGATGACGGGATCGAAATCGAGCGCGCCGACTTCGCCCTCCGGCGTGTTGTCGAGATCCTGCTGCAGCAGCCCGTTCAGGTGGTCGGAGAAGAAAGCGGAATAGGGCGAGGGGCCGTCGTCATCGGCGCTTGCGGCATCGAAGCTGTAGAGCGCCCGCAGCAGCGCCTTCGGGCTCTTGTAGGTCTCGGCCAGAGCGGGCAAGGCGATGAGCGCCGAGAGGGCGAGGCCGAGGATGAATCTGGACAGGCGCATGCGGGCTCCTCCTTGCGAGAGATTATTCATACCGGAGTCGCGCGGGCGGGTGGAGCGGCATTTTTCGGGCTCAAGCTAGGACGAGTTGTTGCCGATCAATGACGGGCAGGCCTCAGGCCAGCTTGATGAGGCCGGCCTCGGTCGGCCGGAAGCCGCAGGCGCGATAGAAGGACGCTAGGTGCGGCTCGAAATCGACATGCAGCCATTCGGCGCCGCGTTCGCGGGTGATCCGTGTGGCCTCCCTGACCAGCCGCGTCGCGATGCCCTGGCGGCGCATGTCCGGGTGAACGCAGGTGTCGAGAATGAAGGCATGGATGCCGCCATCCCAGGCGACGTTGACGAAGCCGACGAGCCTGCCCTCGTGATAGGCGCCGATATGGGCGAGGCTGCGGGGCAGGATGCGGGAGAAGTCGGGTGCCTGGGGTGTGTTCCAGGCGGCGGACCAGAGGGCGTTGAGGTCGGCTGGCGAGGGGAAGGGGTCGATGCGGAGTTCGGGCATGGTGGTCTTCCAGTTGGTGTCGCACGTCAGCGGACGCTTGCTACACGAGAAAACATGCCCAGGCGCATTCCCGCAAGGGCACAACTGAGGCGCTGTTGACTCGGTTCCGCCATAGAACATAATCAGAACATCTAATATTCGGCTGCGGAGAGAGCCCATGTGCGGACGCATCTTCGTCAAGACATCGCTTGACGAGCTGATCAGCAATTTTCCCTTCGCGGTGAAGGGCGGAGACATTGACGGGCTTGGTAACCGCTTTCCGCGCTGGAATGGCGCGCCGTCGCAAGATTATCCCATCATCATCAGGGATATCGTGCGCGAGCCGGATACGACGGGCCCGATCTTCGTGGCTGCGCGCTGGGGGCTGATGCCGTCCTGGGCCAAGCCAGGCGGCAGGCCTCCGCCGGTTAATGTCCGTTGCGAGACCATCAGCGGCAACGGCATGTTTCGCGCGGCCTATCGCTCGCGCCGCTGCCTGGTGCCGATCAACGGCTTCTTCGAATGGAAGGATATTCATGGCACCGGCCGGAACAAGCAGCCCTATGCCATCGCCATGCAGGACGGCTCGGCCTTCGCACTCGCCGGCATCTGGGAGACGTGGAAGGACGCGAACGGCGTGTCGATCCGCAACTTCGCTATCGTCACCTGCGAGCCCAACGAAATGATGGCCGACATCCACGACCGGATGCCCGTCATCCTGCATCGCGAGGATTACGAGCGCTGGCTGTCTCCCGAGCCGGATCCGCACGATCTGATGAAGCCTTTCCCGGCCGAACTGATGACGATGTGGAAGATCGGCCGGGATGTCGGCTCGCCGAAGAACGACAGGCCCGACATCATCGAAGAAGTCGAGGACGATCCGGAACCGACGCTGATCTAGAGCAATTCCGGCCGTGGCGGCGGCGGCCTTGCGTCCGGAATCTTCTGCCATTCACCGGCTCGGGCGGGAGCCATTCACGAAACCATGCGGCAAACACATCCTCACGAGGAGAGGACAACGCATGCAAGACGATATTGGAACGCTCCTGAGGTCGTTCCTCAAGAATGCCCTGCGCAAACAGTCACAGCGCCGCATCCGGGATTTCGGCGGCTATGATATCGGCAAGCGCCGCAATCTTCACATCATCGAACCGATGGCGCGGGATACGGCGGAATTTCTCTGCACCTATCTCTGCATCAGCCTGCGCGGCGAACCGGCGAGCAAGGAAGGCGTCGCTTCCGCCGTCGCGGCAGCCCTCAGGAATGTTTCCGACGAGCTTGCCTACAGACTGACCCGGCGCAGTGACGAGGGGTGGCGGACCCTCTGCGATCTTGTGGCGGAGTTTCTGGAAGCCTGCCTGACGATCGACCGGAAGCCCTATGATGGCTCCCTGACGGCCAAGTCCGACTATAATGGCTGGAAGAGCTGGGAGATGATCCTCAGCGATGAGGCACCTAGGGGCAAATGGCGCCACGCCTGGAAGGAAAAACCCGGCGACGATTTCATCGGTTTCCACGGCGATGCCTGCATGGGGCGGATCTTCAAGATCGAGCTAACGGGATATGAGGAGCGCTGGTACTGGCTGATATCAGCCGACGGTAGCCCCCGGCGCGGCTGGCCGGCGGCGGGGTACGAGGCGAGCGCGCGGAGTGCGGCGTGTCGGGTGGAGCGGATTTATTTTGCGCTGGTGAGGGGTGTGGAGAGGATTGGTGGTGGGTGAGTGGAATTTGGCAACTGCGTGGGTGAGGCGGCCAGGTTGGCCTGCTTTCGCCTCGCTTCGTTTGGGCGAGTATCTCAATATTTTTCAAATCTAATCTATCGGCTCACCGCCCGAGAAATCCATTGGTTTATACGAACTGAAATCCAAAAGCTTGGGCTGCGTCCGCCTAAGCGACCATTAAGTGCTGCATTTCTTATCTGATCGGTGCCCCAGCATTCCACTAAGCTTGTGCCGCTGGCAGAATAAATTTCACGCGCCGCCCTAGCATAGCCTCCATCTGCTTCACGATATCGTCTGAAGCTATAGCGATCTGTAATGGCATCTACTCTTGGCACCCATCCCCGCGCATTAGTGGCATATCTAATAGGATGCACTGATGCGTAATCAGAGTGAGCGATATTCAAATTAGGAAATCTTCGGACAAGGTTATCGGTAAGGGCAAATTCAGTTGCGTCAAATGCTCCGGCGGAATCTGTACCATACCCAGTGTCCACGACGTACTTAGGGTACGCTGATGAAGAAACAAAAAGCGTATGTGGCGCGTAATTTCCGACAGTGTCTTGGATAAACTGTGAAGCTATCGCCTCGTAGTTTGGCAACATGCCCCGAGGAATAAAATATATCGATCCGCCAACAATTATATTGTCTGGGGATGTTGCTTCTAGCGCCCAAATCATTAGTTGTCTTATCAATATCGCATCTGTTGCGCCGCCACGTATGCAGATCTTTCCAAAGCTTGATACAAGGCTACTAACTTGAGCGCAAAAATCAGCCTTTGTCCCGTCTTCTTCATATAGCGCGCAGGGTATTATCGGATATTCTGCATAGCCGGAAAGGAAGTTTATCCAGTTTCTGTAACCATCATCTTGATCAAAAAAAGAAATAATTTCTTCGTTGATCAAATCGCTCTCTGTTGAAAGATCCAATATAAAATTGTTTCTTCCATAAACCTCTATAACCTGCTCCATTCTCCTAGTCGCGGAACCGTCTGGGAGACCCTTTGTTTTTCGCGAACGCGTCAACTCAAATGCTGGTAAAATATGAGACTTAATCTCGCTCGTAAGAAATTTAAGAGCGCGCAACTCGGAATCGGTAGTTTTTAGGACTGGAACGTATTTCCGACTCATCAATCAATCTCAAGGTGACGAGTTACGTTATCAATCCTAAATTGGGTTGCCAATTCGGAAACACCAAATTCGCGTGCAATAGCGCTGACGTTGTCGCCATATTCTTGCTTCACCATGAGAAACCGATCTTCTGGCATCAATAAGCGGGCGGCAAATTCATTGGCCTCATACTCTCGCGGATTTGCCTGCTGATCGCGCCTAAATATCGCCTTGTCTTCAAAATTCCCTAGATGACGATGTAAGAAGTAGTGTCCAAGCTCATGGGCTATAGTAAATCGACGTCTATTCGGGTGATGCAGCGCATTGACGCCAAGCATCCAGTATCCGTCCTTCTTTTTGAGATAGCCAGATATTTCATTAGGCAGGCTTTCTAGAGATATCTTAAGGCCAATAGAAGTGGCGAGTCCCTCAACATCCAAGGGCTGCATCCGTAAATTCCGACCCTCTGCTAGACGAAGTGCATCGCGTGCGGCCGTTGATGTATTGTATGTTTCGGGGGGGCGCGGAGCCGTAACGGACTTTTTCAAAATTGCCATTATTGTTCTTCCTGGTCACTTGCGGCTGCCAATCGAGACTCTACCTCTTCAAGTCGTGCTGCGATATCGCCAATACTCTCCAGCCTTTCCTGGATCGCTTCGGCTTCAATTTCGCTGGCGAGAGAAACCTCTTTCCGTACTAATTCATGGAAAAGTATCGACTTCAAATAGATGTCAAAACGCTTCGCAGTAAGCTCATCCACGGCTGATTCGACTTGATTTGTGGAATGCTGTTTTATTAAAAAAAATGAAATTACGCCGAAAACGAAAAATGTTGAGACAAGTATTTGAACAGTAGTTGAGTAAAATCCATTTATGGATGACAAAAATGAGTTCGCATCTATTAAGCCTCCATTTCGGAGTAATTTGTAAACTGTCGCCGTCTCTTCGGTGCTGAGTTCGCTAAGTCGATCCTTTACTAGAATTCCATGTATGGATGCTAACGATTTGGAAATGGGATTGCCAACCAGCAGGGCGGCGCTGCTCAAGAACACCAGCGTACCAACGGCTGTTCCCAAAAAAATAGAAATCACCGTAACCCATGAGGTATTGTTCTTTTGCATACCAAAATCTCGCGTCGGGACCAGAGAAAACACGTCATCGTAATGAAGCGTAAGTTTCTAACAAAATAATGCGGCTGTATTAAATAAAGTATCTATCGCCCCGGCCGCCCAGTCTTACCCTTTGTCCTGCCCTTGCGCTTCTGCTCGCTCGGCTCCTCATAGCTCCCGGCGCCAACCCGCCCGCGCACAACCGGCCGCACGTCGTCGTCGCGGTCCGGTTGGCCCTCCAGCAGCGGCGAGAAGCGCTTCGTGCCCTTTGAGGCGTCCGGCTTTTCCGGCACCTGGCCGATCACCGGTTTTTCGGTGCGGCCGACCGTCATCTCGTCGAGGTCGTTCTTGCGGAAGAGGCTCTTGCCGGCGGGGGTGGTGGGGTCGTGGCCCATTTCGTCGAGGGTCGGCTTGGCGAAGTAGGAGGGGGCGGCATCCGCGGCTTTCCCCTCCCCAACCCTCCCCACAGGGGGGAGGGAGCCTGTCGAGGTTGCGGCACCCGTCTTCTTTCGGCCGCCTTCCATCGCCTTCGATTCTTCGCGCGCCATCGGATCGTCCATGACGGCCAGTTCGGCGGCCTTGAGGCGTTTGATTTCGTCGCGCAGGCGGGCGGCTTTTTCGAAGTCGAGGTCGGCGGCGGCGTCGCGCATGTTTTTTTCGAGCGCGTTGAGATGGGCCTGCAGGTTGTTGCCGACGAGGTTGCCGCCATCGGCGAAGCCCTTGCCCGAGACGCCCGAGATATCGGCGCGGACGTGGTCGCGTTCGTAGACGCTGTCGAGGATGTCGGAGATCTTGGCCTTGACCGATTCCGGGGTGATGCCGTTTTCGAGGTTGTAGGCCATCTGCTTTTCGCGGCGGCGCGCGGTCTCGTCCATGGCGCGCTGCATGGAGCCGGTCACCTGGTCGGCATAGAGGATGACCTTGCCGTCGACGTTACGCGCGGCGCGGCCGATCGTCTGGATCAGCGAGGTCTCGGAGCGCAGGAAGCCTTCCTTGTCGGCGTCGAGGATGGCGACGAAGCCGCATTCGGGAATGTCGAGGCCTTCGCGCAGGAGGTTGATGCCGACGAGCACGTCGAAGGCGCCGAGGCGCAGGTCGCGGATGATTTCGATACGCTCCAGCGTGTCGATGTCGGAGTGCATGTAGCGCACGCGCACGCCCTGCTCATGCAGATATTCCGTGAGGTCTTCGGCCATGCGCTTGGTCAGCACGGTGCAGAGGGTGCGGTAGCCCTTGGCGGCGGTCTCGCGGATCTCGCCGAGCACGTCGTCGACCTGGGTGCGGGCGGAGCGGACCTCGACCGGCGGGTCGATCAGGCCCGTGGGGCGGATGACCTGTTCGGCGAAAACGCCGCCGGACTGGTCCATCTCCCAGCCGCCGGGGGTGGCCGAAACGGCGATGGTGTCCGGGCGCATGGCGTCCCATTCCTCGAAGCGCAGCGGCCGGTTGTCCATGCAGGAGGGCAGGCGGAAGCCGTATTCGGCCAGCGTCGCCTTGCGGCGGAAGTCGCCGCGATACATGCCGCCGATCTGCGGCACGGTGACATGGCTTTCGTCGATGAAGACGATGGCGTTGTCGGGGATGTATTCGAACAGCGTCGGCGGCGGATCGCCGGGGTTGCGGCCGGTGAGATAGCGCGAATAGTTCTCGATGCCCTGGCAGGAGCCGGTCGCTTCCAGCATCTCGATATCGTAGCGGGTGCGCTGCTCCAGGCGCTGGGCCTCCAGCAGGCGGCCGGCCTTTTCGAGCTCGGCGAGGCGCAGCCGCAGCTCTTCCTTGATCGCCTTGATGGCGCCGTTCAGCGTCGGGCGCGGGGTGACATAGTGCGAATTGGCGTAGATCTTCACCGATTTCAGGTCGCCGGTCTTCTGGCCGGTCAGCGGGTCGAACTCGGTGATGGCGTCGATCTCGTCGCCGAACATGCTTATGCGCCAGGCCGCGTCTTCCAAGTGGGCGGGGAAGATTTCGATGGTGTCACCGCGCACGCGGAAGGAACCGCGCGTGAAATCCATGTCGCGGCGCTTATATTGCTGGGCGACGAGATCGGCCAGCAGCTGGCGCTGGTCCAGCCGGTCGCCGACCGACATCTGGAAGGTCATGGCCGTATAGGTTTCGACCGAGCCGATACCATAAATGCAGGAGACCGAGGCGACGATGATGCAGTCGTCGCGTTCGAGCAGCGAGCGCGTCGCCGAGTGGCGCATGCGGTCGATCTGCTCGTTGATCGAGCTTTCCTTCTCGATATAGGTGTCGGAGCGCGGCACATAGGCTTCCGGCTGGTAATAATCGTAGTAGGAAACGAAGTATTCCACCGCATTGTCGGGGAAGAAGTTCTTGAATTCGGAATAGAGCTGGGCGGCCAGCGTCTTGTTCGGCGCCAGGATGACGGCCGGGCGCTGCGTTTCCTCGATCACCTTGGCCATGGTGAAGGTCTTGCCCGAGCCGGTGACGCCGAGCAGCACCTGGCTGCGGTCGCCATTCTCCAGCCCCTCGACGAGATCGCGGATGGCTGTCGGCTGGTCGCCGGCGGGCTTGTATTCGGAGTCCATGCGGATGGTGATGCCGCCTTCGGATTTGTCCGGACGGGCAGGGCGGTGCGGCGTCCAGATCTTGCCGTTCTTGTGCAGCGGATTGCCGCTCTCGATCAGCTTCGACAGCGCCTCGACAGTGGCGGTGACGCCGCCGGGCGCGAGCTTGTCGGCATCCTCGAGCGAGATGTCGAGGCCGGCGACCGGGTTGAGACCGGCGGCGGCTCGGGTCTTGGGGTCGCTGGAGCCGCCGATGGACACGCCGCGCGCGGTCTTGCCGACGGTGGCCTTCTTGTTGACGCTGACGGCTTCGGAATGCTTGCGCGCCGCATTCTCCACCGCCTTGCGGTGCTTGCCGGCCTTGGAGGCGATGTCGCGCTGGCTCTCGACGCCGGATGCTTCCGCATCGGCCTCCAGCTGCTTCACCCAGTCGGCAACGGAGCCGGAAAGCGGCGCGCCTTCAAAGGACGATTGCGGGGCTTCCTCGAAACCATTCGAGGTCGGAGATTTTTTCGGAGATCTGGCCATGGCGCGAATATGGAGAGAGTCATCGGGAAAGGGAAGAGGCAAAGAGTACAAAAGGGAAACGAATGAATCGTTCGGGGTGGTGAATAGTTGATGCCGTTAGAGGCTGAGCTTGTCGTGCGGCAGGGATGTGGTCGTGTGAGGCGCAGGTGGCAGCCGGTTATGGTTGCCCTTCGCTTGCGCTCTGTGCATTCGCGGCTTTGCCGCTCACCCCCTCATCTGCCCTGACGGGCATCTTCTCCCCGGCGGGGAGAAGAGAGACCAAGACGCGCTGTCGCCATTCCCGCCGTAAGGGTCTCAAGGACGCGAGGCGTTGCCACGATTCCGCTTCTCCCCAGCGGGGAGAAGATGCCGGCAGGCAGATGAGGGGGCGAGTGGCAAGCCGCGAGTGCACGGAGCGCAAGCGAAGGGCAAGCGACGCTTGTCGACAAGGACAGAAGGCGACCCGGCACCCCCACCTCGTCCTTCGAGGCTCCAGCCTTCGGCTTCCGTGCCTGAGAATGAGGCTCTCTTGGGTGCTGCCACCGGAGCCGCAGTGGAACCGTGATCGGCTTTCCGCAGTTACTTTTGCAGTCCATTCAGCTGCAGGTGCGACTGCCATTAGCGACCATTCCGCCTTCTGGAAGAAACCGATCTCCATCAACCTCGATACCGGCGAACGGCTGGTTCTCCGCTCACCGCAGGATGCGCTGTATGCACTGGTGTCCGACTGGCCGATCAATGGCGGGGTTCATCAGCAGCGGGCGATCGATTTCTGCCGTGCCTGGCTTGCCGGGCGGATGCCGGCGGAGACGGTGCGGCAGGCCTTCATCCTCGCGGCGCTGGAGGCCGGCGTGCCGATCGCCGATGATGAGAATGGGACCGCGAGTTCGGTTTCAAACCCCCAGGTATAGAGGGACGGACATAGTCCGTATCGAGGTGTCACGCGGTGACACGCGCGGCATCGACAATGTTTATTTTCGTGTATTGCAAATATTGTTCGCGCTATGTTTGTAGGAATGCGCAGCGTTATCACGCTGCGATTCTTGGAGATCCATCTGAATGAGAATAAAACTCCTTGCTTGCGCTGCCATGCTGATGCTGGCCGGCTGTAATGCTCCCGTGTCTCAATCCGTAGCGGATTCGCAGCGGCCTCCCTCGAATGACGTCCGGCAGAACTTCATCAACATCGTCTTCAAGAGAAGTTACCGGCACGAAGCGGGAGAAGTCGTCTGGGCCCGCATTTCGAGCGTGGTGCTGATCGAGCCCGAGAAGAAGATCTATGCTTATTGCGTGCGGGTAGTGCCCAAGCGCAGCTGGGGAGACTGGGCTTATCTCGGCGTCTCCTTCACGGATGGCAAAATACTCGGTGCGACGGCGAATGACCAGCGCTGCAAAGACAAGCGGCTGCGTTACTACCCGTTTAATGAGCTGACCGGCATGAAGACCTGACGCGGGAGCGCGGGCTGAGGCCGCGTCGCCGTTCCTGCTTTGGCGAGCGGCGCGACATGCCTCCGGCCTCGTGGGAGTGGCGCCATCCGGAAGCTCGGTCCATCGATTTTCAAAGCGAAAGATCCAACCGAATGAAAAGCAAATTCCTTGCCTGCGCTGCCCTGTTGGCACTCGCTGGCTGCCAGACACCTGTGCCGCAATCCGTCGCGGATTCCCAGCGGCCGCCTTCCAACGCCGTTCGACGCGAGTATGTCGATGCTCTCAGGGGAACCATTAAAGCGGGGAACTTCCAGAAGGCCGAGATTTCGAGCGTGGTTCTGCTGAATCCGGAAAAGCAGATATATGCTTATTGCACGCGCACGACGGAACGCGCCTATCCGAACTGGTCCTATATCGGCCTCGGCTTGCAGCATAACATGATACTATACTTGAGAAAGAACGACTATCGCTGCCACGATAAGCGGCTGCGTTATTATGATTTTCCGGAACTGCGGAACATGGCGTACTGAGCAATCTGCCGGTCACCGGCGACCTGTCAGACGTTGTTAGAACCACATATCCCTCACACACCGCCCGTCGGCAGGCAGGTCGTCGAAGCTCTCCAGCCCGTCGAAATGGTCGATCGGCAGGTCGGCGACAAGGTCCGGCGGTGCGAGGCGGATGTTGACGGCCATGCGGCGGCGGCCGTCCTTTTGCAGGCGCAGACCGCGCCAGCTGAGCACGCAGGCGCAGGTCGGGCAGAACAGGATTTCGAGCGAGGACGTGTCACGGCCGGAGCGGGTGTAGGAGGCGGTTTCGCCGCTCAGCGCGATGCGCTCTCCTTCATAATCATAGGCCCAGAGCGTGCCGTAGCGCCGGCAGAGCGTGCAGTTGCATGCGGTGATCGAGCCGGGATCGCCCTTCAGCGTCCAGCCCGTCTTGCCGCAGTGACATGCGCCTATCAGCATGAGGGTTTCTCCGGCTTGCTGTTCGATGCCGGCATCCTGCCTCAATCGCGCCATGCGTGCAAATGGAGGGCCTGGCCTGGCGGCGCGGCCGCCCGGTGCTTCAGCGGCACCGGTGCCTGCTCAAACCGCCAGAACTATCCCCATGCTCATTCCTCAGAAAACGGACGCCCTGGACTGATCCGCTGTGGGCGCTTTGCAATACCATACGAGGACGGCAATCGTTCCGATGGGAAAGAGCATTCCGAGAAGCTGGTGCCATCCGCTTCGGTTGATGTCGTGAAAGCGCCGGGCCGCCATGGCGATCGACGGGAGAAACGTCGCCAGCGACCAGATCGTCCTGAAGATCTCGGTGCTATCGACGAAGTACAACGCAATGCCGATGAGCGCTACGAAGAGCGTTGAAAACCAGAATTCCGACCGGCTCGCTCTGTCGCGGAAATTCACATAGTTCTTGAAATAGCTGCCGATCGCCTGGCCGAAACCCATCGGCTCAGCCGGGCCGCCGAAGCGGTTCGGCCCCTCCGGCGGTTTCCTGAAGATGAAGATCAACGGCACGGCGAGGACGATCAAGACGATCAGCCAGTGCCACAGAGAAAAACTGCCCATGAAATACCCCCAGCCTTAAATGGTTCAATGAACGCTTTTTTGAGATTAGTCGATTGCAAGGCGATTCGTCAGCAATCGGAGCGCGATAAATTCCGCCGCGCCTTTGAGGGCGGCATGATGGCGCACAGGCGCAATCGCTCAGTGCTTGACGAGCACGCGCGCCTGCACCGGCTGCTCGATGCCCTTGAGCGTCAGCGTGCGCTCTTGCGCTCCGGCAACGAGTGCGGCGGCCTCGGCCGCCGTTTCGGCGGAGACGAGGATCTCGCCGGCGGCGGCCTGGGATTCCAGCCTCGCGGCCTGGTTGACGACGCCGCCGATGGCGGTGAAATCGCTGCGGAAGCTGGAGAATTCGCCGATCTGGACCTCGCCGGTATGGATGCCGACGCCGACGCCCAAGGGACGGCCGGTCAGGGCATCCGGCGCCATGCCACTCAGCGCCGCGGCGCAATTGCGCTGGATCTCCCGGGCGGCCATGATGGCGGCGGCGGCATGATCTTTCCTGACGATCGGGAAATTGAAGATTGCCATCAGCCCATCGCCCATCTGCTTGTTGACGATGCCGTCATGCGCCCAGATCGCCTGGGCGCAGCGATCCTGAAACTGGCTGACGATCTCGCTCAAGCGCACCGCCTCGATGCGCTCGGAAAGATCGGTGAAGCCCCTGATGTCGGCAAAGAGAATGGTGGCGCCGACGGTGATCTGGCGCTGCTTCTTCACATATTGGAAGGAGCGCTCGCAGATCGTGCAGATATCCGGGTTCATTTTGCTGCGGGTGATGCCGAAGGCGCGGAAGGGCAGCGCCAGCGGCCCGCCGATCGGGATCGGCATATGCATCTGGTCCCAGCAGCCGCGGCAGATCCTGGCGCTGCCGTGGCTGGGCATGGTGGAAGTGGTGGCTGTCGTCATGTCGAACAATCCGTTGCCTGCGCCGGAGAGAAGCTTCCGCCAGTCCCGGGTTTTTGGCAACCGTGCTGATTGTTGAAGTTGACAATGGCCGAAGTCCTCTGACGGTCACACTTGTTACTCCCACTGTACGATATCAGATGCGAAACTATCTTCGACCCATGCGCGATGAACCGACTTTCGACGATGGAGGCGGGGATTCGCCCCAAAGAGGAGATCGAAGCGATGACTGCAGCAACGGAGAATGGAGCAAGCGGGCAGGCGATGAAGACGCCGCCCGTCGTTTCGCAGGAGGCCTGGGAAGCGGCCCATAAGCAGCTTCTGGTCAACGAAAAGGCGCATAGCCACGCCCGCGACGCGCTTGCCGCCGAGCGGCGGCGCATGCCGTGGATGGCGGTGCAGAAGAACTATGTCTTCGAAGGGCCGCAGGGCAGGATGAGCCTGCTCGACCTGTTCGAGGGCCGTCACCAGCTGATCGTCTACCGCGCCTTCTACGAGCCCGGCGTCTACGGCTGGCCCGAGCATGCCTGCCGCGGCTACTCGATGGTGGCCGATCAGGTGGCCCATGTCGCCCATCTCAACGCCCGCGACACGACCCTAGTCTTCGCCTCGCGCGCGCCGCAGGCCGATATCGCCAGCCTGAAGCAACGCATGGGCTGGACGATGCCGTGGGTGACCGTCACCGACGACTTCGACTGGGACTTCGGGGTCGGCGAATGGCACGGCACCAATGTCTTCTACCGCGACGGCGAGCGCATCTTCCGCACCTATTTCGTCAACAATCGCGGCGACGAACAGATGGGCGGCACCTGGAACTATCTCGACATCACGCCGCTCGGCCGCCAGGAAGTGTGGGAGGATTCGCCCGAGGGCTATCCGCAGACGCCGACCTACAAATGGTGGAACTGGCACGATGCCTACACCGCCGACGCCGAGCCCGACAAGAAATGGGTCGAAGTCTCCGATGCCGGCGAGGCGGCGTTCCGGGAGGAAAGCGCAAAGGCGAAATCGTAGGCCTACGTTGTTGGCCGCGTAGCCGGACTGGACGCCGGTTGGAGCTTATTCCAGATGGAAGCATCTGGAATAAGCTCTGTTGCCTTGCCGGCCGCTGACCATGCATAGTGGCCGGCGACGCGGAGGGGCCGATGACCAGATTGCATGCGCTTGTTTTGATGATGCTTCTCGCGCCCGCCGCGGCGCATGCCGAACGGCGCTGCGGCTGGCTGGACAATCCCTCGACGGCCAACTGGTCGCTCATGGATGCCGGCGGCGGCTGGACCATCATGGAGAATGGCAGCGGCTACAAGGCCGAGGGAATGGACAAGATCCCGGATCTGACGACCGGCGAATATGTCTACACCCATGCCACGCATGGTTATGGCTGCGCCTGCATGGACGTCGACACGGACGGCGAGGGTGGGATCACCCGTATTCATTCCGTGCGGCAATTGCCGCTCTCGCGGTGCCGGAACGACGCCGCCATCCGCTGGTTCCTCGACAGGGATCCGTGATCGGCAGGCCGATCGGCTATTCCAAAAATGAAGACCACCGTTCGCTATCGTACCGGGCCGGATGCGGCAGGAATTTTGGCGCGTCCGCTTCGTTTGAGGTCGGCTTACAGGAGAAGCCGATGCCGCCCTTCACGCAGCCGCACCCGTCGCCGAGCCATTTGATTTCCATGGGCGCGGGCGGCCGCTGCCATTCTTCCTATTCGGTTCCGAGCAAGGTTCGGCGCAACGGCGACCGGCGGCGCAAGGAATTCAGTTAGCATTTTCGACACGTATTCCTTTCGGAGCGGAAACATTCGAGAGGAAGTTGCGTTTACCGATTGCCGCCGGTGCGCCCGCCGGCCCGCTTGCTCATGGGAGGAGGATTATCCATGAAAGTCATGATCGTTGAGGACGAGAACTTCATCGCCATGGAGCTCGAGCGCATCGCGCAGGATGCCGGACACCAGACCGTCGGGCCGGTTTCGACGATCGAGCAGGCGCTGGCCTATGCTCCGAAGAGCGAGGTCGCGCTCGTCGATCTCAGCCTTTCCGACGGGCTGAGCGGCGCCCAGCTCGCCCGCCGGCTGATCGACCGCTACGGCGTCGACGTCATCTTCGTGACCGGCAGTCCGGAGAGCGTCGGAAACGGCATCGAAGGCGCGCTCGACGTGATCCCCAAGCCTTTCACCGACGAGAGGATCGCCGGCGCGCTGTCGCGGGCGCAGGCCCTTCGCCGGGATTTCGAAGGCCGCAACGCCGTTTTCTGATGTTGCCGCGATTTTATGATAAAAGGGGATTGGCGGCAGCGGGCCGCTGGCGCCTTCCGGAGGACGCTCGTCCAGATGAAGCACGCGCTCATCGCCATTCTCTTCATCCTCGCCGGCTGCGCCAGCGCCGGTGAGCCCGAGCCCCTTCCGGGCAGCCTCACCTATGGCGGCAAGGTCGTCCATTCGCCCTATCGGCCGGGAACGGTGGTGAAGAACACCTTCCTCGGCGATTTCGGCTACCGCGTGTTCGAGACCTACGTCGTCCAGCCGGACGGGACGCTGAAGTTGACGATGCAGACTACGGGGCCGGATTTTCTGTGGCAGTGAGCGTGTGCGTCTCCTGTACTGCAATCGCCGCACTCGATAAGTTCGTACAGCGTGTCAAGGCATATACCGCTATATGATGGCGAAGTCGTCGCTGCCATCGGCTCCCGCGTTCAACCGTCTGGCCGCGAGGTCGATAAAGATCTTGACCAGAGGCGGCAGGTGCCGGCTGCTCGGATAGACGACGTGCAGGCCGCCCACCGGGGTCGTGTAACCGTCGAGAACGCGGCATAGCCGCCCATCCCTGATGAAGGCATTGGCGACGCCATGGGGCAGTCGGGCGATGCCATAACCGGCGATCGCTGCGGCCATGACCGCCTGCATTTCATTGGCGGCGAAGCGCCCCGAGACCGAGACCGTTTCCTGTCCGTGCGGGCCTTCAAGCAGCCATTGCGCATGGGTGGATTGGCCGGCGACAACGCAGTCGTGGCGGACGAGATCTGCTGGGCGATCGGGCGCGCCGCAGCGGGCGAGATAGTCGGGGCTCGCACAGAGCAAGCGATGGGTAGAGCCGAGCTTGCGGGCGATCAGCGTCGAATCCTCCAGAATGCCGGTGCGGAAGGCGAGGTCTATGCCGTTTTCGACGAGATTCAGCCTGTCGTCGGTCAGCCGCAACTCGACCCTCGACTTCGGGTAGGTCGCCAGAAGATCGAAGATCGCATCCTGCAGGAAGTGGCCACCGAAGCCGACCGGCGCCGATATGCGGATCGTGCCGGCGGGCTCCGTCCTTGCTTCGGCAAGACGCAGGTTGGCGCCTTCGATCGTGCGGAGCGCCTGGCTGCTTTCCTCGTAATAGAGGCGGCCGGCATCCGTCGGGCTGAGGCTGCGGGTCGTGCGCTGCAGCAGTCGCACCCCGAGTTCGCGCTCGAGAGCGGCAATGCGCCGGCTGACCGTTGTCTTCGGCATGCCGAGCAGGCGCGCCGCGGCGGTGAAGCTGCCGGCTTCAATGACGCGGGCGAAGATCACGATATCGTTGAGGTCGAGCATTGTATCCTAAAATGGCACGATGTTTCTCAACTATAGGCTATTATGGTTCAATGCGACAGGCCCTAACTTTGCTCCATCGGTCACAAACAAGGAGCAGACAGATGAGCGACATGAGAAGAGTTCTGGTCACGGGCGCCACCGGTCAGCAGGGCGGCGCGGTCGTTCGCGCCCTGATCGCGCGGGGACACCAGGTCAAGGCGATCTCGCGCAAGCCGGATAGCGAGGGCGCAAAACGGCTGGCCTCGGCTGGGGTCGAGGTCGTTGCTGGCGATCTCAACGATGGCGCATCCGTGGAGAGGGCGGCTGAAGGCGTCGATACGATGTTCCTGATGGGCGACAGCTACGAGTCCGGAACGGAGGCCGAAACACGCCAGGGTATCACCGTTGCCGATGCGGTGAAGGCCGCGGGCATCGGCCACCTGATCTATTCCTCGGTCGCCGATGCCGACAAGAAGACCGGCATTCCGCATTTCGACAGCAAGTACCTCGTCGAAAAGCATATTGCAGGCCTCGGCATTCCCTATACGATCAGCGCGCCCGTCGCCTTCATGGAAAACACGGTGGCCCCCTGGGCGATCGACGGGCTGCGCCAAGGCGTCTATGCCGCGGCCCTGCCGCCAACCCGCCTGCTGCAACAGATTACCATCAAGGACATCGGCGCTTTCGTCGCAGCACTGGCCGAGCGGCGCGAACAGGTGTTCGGCAAGCGTTTCGATATTGCCGGCGACGAATTGTCCGGCGAGCAGCAGGCGAAGCTCCTGTCCGAGGCGCTCGATCGGCCGATACGCTACCAGGAACTGCCGATCGCCGCGATGCGGCAGCAGAGCGAGGACGCGGCGCTGATGTTCGAATGGTTCGACCACACCGGTTACGACGTCGACATCGCTGCCCTGCGCCGGGATTTCCCCGATGTCGGCTGGCACAGCTATGCCGATTGGGCGCGCGGCTTCGACTGGAGCGTTCTCGGCAAGGCATCCGCCTGATACACTCTCCGCCGTCCCCGGCCGGAACCGAGGACGACGGAGAGCCCGAACCCTTGCGCACGGCGACGGATCGCTCGGCTCTGTGGCGATGACCATCGTTCCTGAAGAGGGAGGTTTCCATGCCGTCGAGTTTCCATGTCGAAAGTGCCGATGGTTATGAGCGGCTGATGGGGCGCTGGAGCAAGCGGCTGGCGCCGATGCTGATCGATTTCGCCGGGCTTGCGGATGGGGATCGGGTGCTCGATGTCGGCTGCGGCACCGGCAGCCTGACGTTCACGCTCGCGCAAAGGCGGGATCTCAGGGAGATAGCGGCCATCGATTATTCGCCTGTTTTCGTCGAGGCGGCGAAGCGGGCGAACACCGATCCGCGGATCACGATCCAGCAGGGCGACGCCTGCGCGCTGCCCTTCGAGGATAATCGTTTCGATAGGGCGATGTCGCTGCTGGTGCTGCATTTCGTGCCGGAGGCCGCCAAGGCGGTGGCCGAAATGGCGCGTGTCGTGCGCCCGGGCGGGGTGGTGGCCGCCGCCGTCTGGGATCATTACGGCGGCATGTCCAACATGAGGATGATGTGGGACACGGCCGTCATGCTCGACGAAGACGCGCTGCCGCTGCGCCGCAAATACTGTTTCCAGCCGATGATGCGGCCGGGAGAGATGAAGGCTTGCTTCATCGCGCAGGGATTGGCCGAGGTCGAGGAGACGTCGCTGCTGATCCGGATGGATTACCTTTCCTTCGACGATTATTGGCAGCCGATCGCTGCAGGCGAGGGGCCGCTCGGCAGGTATGTCGTCGGGCTGGAGCCTGGCAAGCGGGAGGCGTTGGATGCGGCAATGAGGGCGGCTTACGAGGCAGGAGAGCCGGATGGGCCACGGTCGTTTGCGTCCGTGGCTTGGGCGTGCCGGGGTAGGGTGGCTTGAGATATTTAGGCCTGGTGGCCGGTGATTGAGGAGCGTGGGCACAGTTGTGCTTCATCTTGCTCGACGGCAAATCTTTGGCGGCAATACACGCTACGCTCCCTCATTCCTGTGCTCGTCACAGGAATCCAGCCACCGCGCGTCCGCGCGGTGAATGACTCAATCCGACAGTTGAAAAGTCTTCTGCGCCCAAGGACTTGGGCGCGTTGAGGGAAGGGAAGTTGGGCGGACCCGCGGGCGTTGCTGCCAAAGGACAGGCACTGCGAGGCGCTGCCTCCAATTAGCCAGCCGATCACGACAAACGTGATGGAACTCTGCCAGCATCGCTGCCGTTGTTTCCGCTGTCTCCGGTTGCGAATGCGCTTTTCCGCAACCGCAGCCCCTGACAGCCGCAACCCGCCTGGTTCGGGCACCCCTTCCGACGGCATCCGGAATTGACCGCCTCGCCGCCGCTTTCGGACGGAGGAATTCATATGTCCGCTTTGGAAAGCCTGCGCCGGCTGACGCCGCAGCAGCGCAACACCGTCATCGCCAGCTATCTCGGCTGGACGCTCGATGCTTTCGATTTCTTCATTCTCGTCTTCGTTCTCAAATACATCGCCGAGGAATTCCATACCGATGTTCCCGCCGTCTCGGTGGCGATCTTCCTGACGCTCGCCATGCGGGCGCTCGGCGCGCTGATCTTCGGGCTGGCGGCCGACCGCTACGGGCGGCGCATCACGCTGATGGCCGATGTGCTGCTCTATTCGCTGTTCGAATTCCTGACCGGCTTCTCCACCGGGCTCACCATGTTCCTGGTGCTCCGGGCGCTCTACGGCATCGCCATGGGCGGCGAATGGGGCGTCGGCGCTTCGCTCGTCATGGAGACGGTGCCGGAGGAGAGCCGCGGCATCGTCTCGGGCATCCTGCAGGCCGGCTATCCCTCGGGCTATCTCCTCGCCTCGATCGTGTTCTTCCTGCTCTTTCCCGTCATCGGCTGGCGCGGCATGTTCTTCGTCGGCGCGGTGCCGGCGCTGCTGGTGCTCTACATCAGGCGCAATGTCGAGGAGAGCCCGGCCTTCCTCAAACGGCAGGCGGCGGGGCGCCGGCCGTTCCTGGCGGTGCTGCGGGAGAATATTCCGCTGTTCATCTGGGCGGTGCTCCTGATGACGGCGTTCAACTTCTTCAGCCACGGCACGCAGGATATCTACCCGACCTTCCTCGAGACCCAGCGGAACTATTCGACCCATACGGTCGGCGCCATCGCCATCGTCTACAATATCGGCGCGATCTGCGGCGGCCTGTTCTTCGGGGCGCTGTCGCAGCGGATCGGCCGCAAGCGGGCGATCGTCACCGCCGCGCTGATCGCCGTGCCGGTCGCGCCGCTCTGGGCCTATGCGCCGGGGCCGGTGCTGCTCGCCATCGGCGCCTTCCTGATGCAGTTCTTCGTGCAGGGCGCCTGGGGCATCGTGCCGGTGCATCTGAACGAGCTGTCGCCGGACGAGGTGCGCGGCACCTTCCCGGGCTTCGCCTACCAGCTAGGCAACCTGCTCGCCTCCGGCAACGCGACGCTGCAGGCGGGCCTCGCCGCCCGTTGGGATGGCGATTACGCCTATGCGCTGCTGATCGTCGCGGCTGTCGTGGCGCTCGTCGTCGCCCTGCTCGCCGGCTTTGGTTACGAGAAGAAGGATGTGCGCTTCGGCTCGGAGGAGGGCGAAGCGCCGCAGGGCGCGATGCACAGCGCCTGACTTCTTTTCGATGGAGGCTGCGCCAAGGGCGCGGCCTCCTATTCGCTGCTCAATACGGTACTCTCAGGTATGCCCTTCGCCTCCGGCGGCGGCTACCGCGAATAGGCGCCAGCCTGCCACACCTGAGACGATCGGTCCGCGCTCTGGGGCTTGCCGTCGAGCGGCGGCGTGTTAGGAAGGCGCGCCGGCATCTCGCCGGATCGACCGTTTCCTCCACAGCCGAGTTGCTCCATGTCATTTTCTCCCGCCGCCATCTGGCCCGTCGTCATGCTGTTTGCCTCCAACATCTTCATGACCTTTGCCTGGTATGGGCACCTCAAGCACAAGGGCACGGCCATTTTCCTGGCCATCATCGTCAGCTGGGGCATTGCCTTCTTCGAATATTGCCTGGCGGTGCCGGCCAATCGTATCGGCTCGGCGGTCTACACGACGGCGCAACTGAAGACGATGCAGGAGGTGATCACGCTGCTCGTCTTCGCCGGCTTCTCGATCTTCTGGCTCGGCGAGGACCTGACGTGGAACCATGCCATTGGCTTCGCTCTGATCGCAATCGGCGCATCCTTCATTTTCCGGGCGTAAATCTCAGCTTTTTCAACAGATTACAAATCGTCCATGTCTTGATAACGCCACATTTCCTACAGATTGGCGTCGCATTCGGCTGTCAGCCTGTCACTACCACGTGATCAGGAGTTGACCGGCCATGAGCCTCTCTTTCCCGACGATGGCGGCGATCCGGTTCGGATATGGGTTCCGGCCGGGCGAGGCGCCGCCACAGAACAAGGATGAGCTGATCGGGCAGGTCGGCAAGGGCGTGGCGGCGACGCCGGACTTTCCGCTCGGCGGCCCCGACATGCGCCACCGGGCGATCCTCAGCCTGCAGGAGCAGCTGAAGCAGATCCGCGAGGACGCCAAGACCGTGACCGACGATCCGGCGCGGCGCGAGATGCGCAAGGGTGTGCAGCGGCAGGCGCAGCAGCAGTTCCAGCACGATGTGAACCTGAGGCTGATGCAGGCGGTGCTGTCGCCCTACGGCTTTTACGAGCGGCTTTCGACCTTTTGGACCGATCATTTTTCCACCAGCGCCAACAAGAGCCTGCCGATGCGCCTCATCGTGCCGCTCTACGAGGCCGAGGCGATCCGGCCGTTTATTGCAGGCAGGTTCGGCGACCTGCTGCGCAATGCCACGGCCCATCCCGCCATGCTGATCTATCTCGACCAGGCGGATTCGCTCGGGCCGGATTCGGCCGGCGGCATGAAGCGCAACAAGGGGCTGAACGAAAATCTCGGCCGCGAACTCTTGGAACTGCACACGCTTGGCGCCGGCAGCGGCTATACCCAGGCGGATGTGACGGCCGCCGCCATGGTGCTGACGGGGCTCACCATCGACCGCAAGGAGATGGACATCGCCTTCCGGCCGAATATATCGGAGCCCGGAACGCATGAGGTGCTCGGCGTCAGCTATGGCGGGCGCAGGCGCTCGCGCGAGGATTATCTCGACATGCTCGACGATCTCGCCGTCCATCCGAAGACGGCGGCGCATATCAGCCGCAAGCTCGCGGTGCATTTCGTCTCCGACCAGCCCGACGAGGGCATGGTCTCCGACATGGCCGCGGCCTGGAAGAAGACGGATGGCGATCTCACTGCCGTCTACACCGCCATGCTCGACCATCCCGCCGCCTGGCAGAACGAAGGCGCCAAGGCCCGCCAGCCCTTCGACTATGTCGTCGCCGGTCTCAGGGCGCTGAATGCCGGGCCGGTCAACGGCGTCGTCGGTAGCTTCCTGGCGGCCAACCAGCAGGGCACCGATGAGGGCGACATGGCGGCGAATACGCCCGGCATGGCGGGAGCGCCGGTGACGACGGATCCGGCCGGCGAAGCGAGGGACAAGCGGCTCAAGGCCTTCCGGACGGCGCGGGCGCTGGGGCAGGGGGCGCTGAAGCGCATGGGCCAGCCGACCTGGCTGCCGCCGAGCCCGGCCGGTTTCGAAGAGGGCTTTTCCGCCTGGATCACCGGCAGCCAGCTCGCCGAGCGGCTGGCCTGGGCAAGACGGGCCGCGGCACAGTTCGGCCGCGACGAAGACCCGCGCGAATTCCTGAAATCGACGCTTGCCGATGCGGCCCGCGACGAGACGATCCGCGTGGTGTCGCAGGCGCCGAACAAGATCAGCGGCCTGACGCTGGTGCTGGCATCGCCCGAATTCAACCGCCGCTAAGCAGACGTTCGTTGGCAAGTCAACGCTTCGTCTGCCTAGCTCATTTGTTTTGTCGCAGGTTCTGACCGGAAAACCGCTGGACACTTTTCCGGAACCTGCTCAGGAGGCCTCGCCCATGACGCTGTCGATGAACAGGATCTCGCTTTCCCGCCGCGGCTTTCTGACCTCGGCCTGCTGTCTTGCCGCCGCGCCGATCTTCACGCCGGTCACCTTCGCGGCCATGCCTGGCGACAAGCGCTTCGTCACCATCGTGCTGCGCGGCGCGATGGACGGGCTGGATCTGGTGCAGCCCTATGGCGATGCCGGCTTTGCCGCGCTCCGGCCGACGCTGGCGCTGACGCCCGAGACCGGGCTGCTCGATCTCGACGGGCATTTCGGGCTCAATCCCGCCGCCGCCGATCTGATGCCGCTGTGGAAGAACAAGGAACTCGCCTTCGTACATGCGGTGTCGACGCCCTATCGCGACCAGCGCAGCCATTTCGACGGGCAGGACATGCTGGAATCCGGCGGCGAGCATGTCGCCGAGGAAAAGACCGGCTGGCTGAACCGGGCCCTTGCCGTCATCCCGCGCTCGGATGCGCGCAAGGCGATCGACGTCAATACTTCGACGGAGCTGATCCTTTCCGGGCCGAACGAAGTCGACGTCTGGGCGTCGGATTCCAATCTGGCGCCGGCGCGCGACGAGATGCAGTTCCTGGCGCGGCTCTATGCCGGTGATCCGCCCTTTGCCGCGGCACTTGCCGAGGCGACGCGGGCCGACACCGCTTCGATGATGATCGAGCCGGACGGCCAGCGCGGCGCTAGGGTTGCCGATGTGGCGGCGCTCGCGGCCAACATGCTGAAGGGCGACTACCGCATCGCCAGCTTCTCGATATCGGGCTGGGACACGCATATCGGTCAGGCCGGCCAGTTCAAGCGGCCGGCGCAGGATCTGGCGCAGGCGATCAACACGCTGAAGACGACGCTCGGGCCGGAGATATGGGCAAAGACCGTTGTGCTCGCCATGACCGAATTCGGCCGCACCGTCCGCCAGAACGGCTCCGCCGGCACCGACCACGGCACCGGCGGCTGCGCGCTGCTTTCAGGCGGCGCGATCAACGGCGGCCGCATCCTCGGCAAGTGGCCGGGCCTCGGCGACGGCCAACTGCTTGACGACCGCGATTTGATGCCGACGGCCGATGTGCGGGAGCTGGCTGCGGCGATGCTCTACCGGCAGTTCGATGTCGGGGTGGATGATCTGACGGGGAAGATCTTTCCGGGGCTGGGGTTTGACAAGGGGTCGCAGTTTTTGAAGGTTTGAGTGATTGGTTTCGCAAAGCCGGGTCGGTTGGGTCGGTGAGGGCTGGGCGACCGCTACTGCACATAGCCCAACTCGGCCATGCACGCCTTGAAGACGTTATCCGACGCAACCGCCCCAGCGATCCATAAACGGCCGGCCGACACCTGTGTCTGAGAAGCTCGACCATTGCAAATTGCCTTCGCGCGCTCGAGCTGTGATTGCTCGGTTGATGAGGCGCGGTGCCATTCACCATTGGTCGAAGGCGTGCAGGCCGCAAGACATGCGCAACAACAGACAACCTTCGATACCCGCATTAGACCATCTCCCACTTTGCGGCGAGATTACCGAGTACCGCGAAAATGTCGATAGCTTGGTACCCCGTATGCAGGCGTTATGAGTATCTGAGGACTTGATCAGCCCCCACTCGAACCCCACGTCTTTTCAGTGCAGATATCTTGGAGGTCGACATGGTCGTACGGGTAAGTTTTAGAGTTGCCAACCACCACCATCTTTCAACGCATTGGCACCTCAACTTCATCAACGCCAAGACGCCAGAAGAGGCTATGTCTGCCGCTAAATCTTTTCTTTCTCCGCAGGACCCAAACGGAATATACAATTACGATCTTCAGATGGTCGCTGCCTGAGGGCAGGAGAGTGATGTTGAAACGGTTTAGTGGGGGATGGAGTTTGCCGCTGCCCGGCCCTTCGCTCGGGCTCAGGGCGTTCGTTGCTGCAATCGATTCACTGGATCGATTGCTCGGGCTGCGCCCGACCACTCTGGCCCTTCGCTAGGGCTCAGGGCGTTCGGCCCTGCGATCGATTCACAGGATCGATCGCTCCCGCTTCGCGGGATCGGGCCTCACTCCAATACATCGTAAAGCCGGAAGATGAAGCTTATCTGGTAGGCCAGGTTGGCGAGGATGAAGATCGTGTGGAAGCGGCGGTTCGGGGTCCAGGCGGCGATGGCGCAGAGCAGGATGTAGATGATGTTGCGGGCGGGATATTCCCAGCCGAGCGAGAGGATGCGCTCCGGTCCCTTGATCGCGGTGTCGAGGATATCGACAGCATAGATCAGGGCGAGGATGCCGAAGAACCATTTGCGCCGGGAAATGAAATACTCCTCGTAGCCGCCATATTCGTCGAGACTGACGGGAAAGAGCAGGGCGCAGAGCAGGAAGAACAGGCTGCAGAAGCAGATGAGGAAGAGATAGATGCCGAAGCCGATGACCGGCACGGCCTGCAGGCGGTATTCCCACCACCAGATATGGATGATGAAGAGGAACAGGGAGAGCGCCCAGCCGAGATGGACGGGATAGACCTTTGCCTTGGCGGGATGCTGGACGATGCCGGCGACGCCGGTCAGGAGCCTCGCAAGCGAGAGGCTGATGACCATGCCCATCACCACCTTGATGTGAAGGAAGACCTCCGGTGAGCTGACCGTTTCCATGCCTTATCCCTCGGGTTTCGAGCGTCTCACTCGGCGGGGACGGCCTTGGGTTTGCCCTCCTCGTCGAGCGCCACCATGATGAAGGTGCCGGCGGTGACTTTTTCCATCTTGGCGTAGCGCGAGCGATGCGCCCAGGCTTCGACGATCAGCGTGATCGAGGTGCGGCCGACGCGCTCGACATCGGTATAGACCGACAGCGTATCGCCGATCTTGACCGGCAGTTCGAAGGCCATTTCCTTGACGGCGGCGGTGACGACGCGGCCCTTGGCGCGCTCGGCGGCGCGGATGCCGGATGCAAGGTCCATCTGCGCCATGACCCAGCCGCCGAAGATATCGCCGGCAGGATTGGCATCTCCCGGCATGGCGAGCGTGCGCAGCGTCAGTTCGCCTCTCGGCTTGGCGGCATCGGTCATCAAGGATTCTCCATCTGGTGTTGATCATGGGGCCGGCGATTCACCGAGATCACCCTAGTGCATGAAGGCGAGACGTGTCAGCGATTTTCCCGGCGCCGGTAGAAAAGCCGGTAGGCACATCCTGCGATCAACGGTGAATAACAGGTGACGCCAATCTAAATTCCTCGCCATTTCAATTGGTTGAATTTTACAACCGATACCTCACCTTACGTTATTTGATCGATTTCTAATTAAGCTTTACGCTCCAGTAATTCCGGTCGTGCAGTATGGCGCCGATCTCTCATAAGAATCGCCGGGAACCTCATGCGCAACGTCAAGATTTCCACCCGCCTTTACTGCCTCGTCGGCTTCACGCTTGCCGTGCTCACGGCGACGATGGTCTTCTTTCTGAATTATTCCTACTCCGAGCTGGAAGCGGAGCGGAAGGCGGGGCTGGCGCAGCTCGATGCGACGGCGCTCGGCATCTTCGACAAATATTACAAGATGGAGCAGGCGGGCACGATGACCCGCGAGCAGGCGCAGACGGCCGCCAAGGACGTGATCGGCGCGATGCGCTACGGCGCCGATGGCTATTTCTGGATCAACGACATGCATCCCAAGATGGTGATGCACCCGATCAAGCCGGCGCTGAACGGCACGGACATCTCCCAGATGAAGGATCCGAACGGCAAGTTCCTGTTCGTCGAGTTCGTCAACAAGGTGAAAAAGGACGGCAAGGGCTTCGTCGATTACTACTGGCCGAAGCCGGGCGCCGATGAGCCGGTGCTGAAATATTCCTACGTCGCCGGTTTCGAGCCCTGGGGCTGGATCGTCGGCACCGGCGTCTATGGCGATGACCTTGCCGCGCTCTATCGCCAGAATGCGATGTGGGCCGCCGTGGTTTGCCTGATCGGCGCGCTGGCGACGATCGCGATCGCCTTCGCCATCGTGCGCAGCGTGACGGCGCCGATCGCGCGGCTGAAGACGGCGATGAATGCGATCGCCGCCGAAGAAGCATCGGTGGAGATTGCCGGCAGCGAGTGCCGCGACGAAGTCGGCCAGATGGCCAAGGTGCTGCTGGTGCTGCGCGACTCCGTCGACGAGCGCAGCGCGCTGCGCGGCCGGGAAGACGAGCGGCAGCGGCAGATCGAGGAAGAGCGCCGCGGCAACGAGGCGAGCCTGCGTTCGGCTTCCGAACGCCAGACCCAGGCGATGCAGGCGCTCGGCGTCGGCCTGGAGAAGCTCGCAGGCGGCGACCTGACGGTGTCGATCGGCGATATCGGCGAGGATTACGCGAAGCTGCGGGGCGATTTCAACGCCGCGGTCGATGCGCTGAACGGCGTCATCCATGCGATCGCCGAATCGAGCCGCGTCGTCAACGACAGCGCATCCGATATCAGCGAGGCGACGGGCAACCTGTCGAAGCGCACGGAACAGCAGGCGGCGGCTCTCGAAGAGACGGCGGCCGCGCTCGACGAGATCACAGCGACGGTCAAGACCGCATCCGAGCGGGCGAACGAGGCGCGCGAGATGGTGGCCGAGACCAAGGCGAGCGCCGGGCGCTCCGGCGATATCGTCCGCAACGCCGTGACCGCGATGGGCCGGATCGAGGAATCCTCGAGCCGCATCAACCAGATCATCTCGGTCATCGACGAGATCGCCTTCCAGACCAATCTTCTGGCGCTGAACGCCGGCGTCGAGGCGGCGCGGGCAGGCGAGGCGGGCCGTGGCTTTGCCGTGGTCGCCCAGGAAGTACGCGAACTCGCGCAGCGTTCCGCCAATGCGGCCAAGGAGATCAAGACACTGATCAGCAGTTCGGCGACGGAAGTCGAGGGCGGGGTCGCGCTGGTGCGCTCGACGGGTGACGCGCTGCTGGAGATCGAGGCGCTGGTCAACCAGGTCAACGATCACGTCGCCTCGATCGCGACGGCGGCGCGCGAACAGGCGACCGGCCTGAACGAGATCAACAGCTCCGTCAATCACATGGACCAGATGACGCAGCAGAATGCGGCGATGGTCGAGGAGACGACGGCGGCAAGCCGCACGCTCGCCGACGAAAGCACGCAGTTGAAGTCGCTGCTCGCAAATTTCCGCCTGCGCGAGGCCGGGCGGCAGGCCGAGGCCAGATACACACGGGCCGCGTGACGATCTGCTTCCAAATCGTAATGCCTGGAAAAGAGCCGTCCCGACGGCTCTTTTTCGTTTCTTGCGGATGACGGGCTGATTTTGCTCGTCTCGACTGTTTCACGGCTCTCCGCGGGCGACATAATTTGTTGACTTTGACATTCAAGGATTATAGGCGCCTCGCTATCTCCGATCTCTCTCAAGCTTTACCTTATGACCGCAGTCGACCTCATGTCCGTGATCGCTCGCGCAGAAGAGCGGCCGGCACTTCTGTTTGCCGATGGACATGCGCTTTCCTATGCGGAGCTCGACAGCCGGATGCAGCGTTTTGCCGATCGGCTGGGCGGTGGGAAGCGGCTCGTGGCAATTGCCGCCGACCTCTCGGAGCATGTGATCGTCGCCTATCTCGGCGCGCTGCGGGCCGGGCATGCGGTCGCAATGCTGCCGCCCTGCGACGAGCGGCTGTGGGATGATTTTCGAGCCGCCTTCCAGCCGGATTTCACCTTTCGGCAAGTGGATCAGCGGTGGCGTCTGGTTGCGGAAACTAAGCCGGATACCGTCGGGCCGCCGCTGCATCCCGACCTTGCATTGCTGCTGATGACATCAGGCACTTCGGGCGCGGCAAAGGCGGTGCGCCTGTCTTATGCCAATCTCGATTCCAATGCGGGGGCGATTGCAGCCTATCTGAAGCTCTCGCCAAGCGACCGTACCGCGCTTGTGCTGCCGCTGCACTATTCCTACGGCCTGTCTGTCCTTCACTCGCATCTGGTCGCCGGAGGCAGCATTTTCCTTCCCGGCATGTCGGTGATGGACAGCGCATTCGCGAGGTCCATCGGTGAGAACGGCTGCACCAATTTTTCCGGCGTCCCTTATTCCTACGAACTCATGGAAAAATCGGGCTTCCGCTCGGCAATGCCCGATGGCCTGCGCTTCATGACGGTTGCGGGCGGGCGGCTTGGTCCCGATCTCATCCGCCTCTACCGCGATCGCATGCATGCAAGCGGAGGCCAGTTCTTCGTTATGTACGGGCAGACCGAGGCGACGGCTCGCATCGCCTTCATTCCGCCGGAATGCCTGTCCGACAATGAGGAGCGCATCGGCATCGCGATTCCAGGCGGCTCCCTCGATCTCGTCGACGACGAGGGAAGGCGCGTTGTCGACGCCGGTGTTACCGGGGAGCTCGTCTATAGCGGCCCGAATGTGATGATGGGCTATGGCGAGCGGCGCGCCGATCTTGCGCGCGGCGCCGAGGTCCATGAACTGAGAACCGGCGATATCGGCATGCGCTGTGAAGGCGGTCTTTTCCGCATTGTCGGGCGCAAGGCCCGCTTCGCCAAGATCGCCGGTCTCAGGATCGGCTTCGACATCATGGAGCAGGCGCTGGCGCGCCACGACATTGCCGCGGCGGTGCTGGGCGACGATGCGAGGCTCCAGATCTACGTCGAGGATGCGGCGCTGGCTGAAAAGGCGAGGCACGTCCTTGTCGAAGCCAGCCGGCTTCCGGCCAATCTCATCTCCGTGTCCGTCCGGCAAAACCTTCCCCGGCTTGGCTCGGGCAAGATCGATTACGCCAGGCTTGCCGAAGAGATGCTGGAAACCCGCTCCCGGCGCCAGTCCGAGGCGCATAGCCTCATCGAAGCCTTCGCTGCGGTTTTCTACCCGGTTCCCGTCGGGCGCAATGACAGTTTCGTCTCGCTCGGCGGCGATTCCCTTCGCTTCCTGCAACTAACCTTGGAGCTCGACCGGCTCGGCCTCGTCCTGCCCGAAGGCTGGGAGCGTATGCGGCTTGCGGAGCTCGGCGCTCGCCCGGAAATATCGCGGCCTCCGGCGAGAGGCGAGGCGGTGTCCGTGCCGTCCGATCTGATGCTGCGGGCAATCGCCATAATGATGGTGGTCGTCCATCACCAGATGCTGTGGCCCATTCCAGGCGGATCGGGCGTCATGATGCTGCTCGTCGGTTTCAGCCTGGCGCGCTTCCAGTCCGACCATCTTCTCGCTGGCCGGTTCCATCACACGCTGCGGTCGGCGGGAAACGTCCTCATCCCTTATTTTCTGATCGTCGCGGCTTACGCATTCGTCTGGCGGACGATGCCCTGGGCTTCGCTGACGCTCACCGGCAATTTCGGCTATGCCGAGCCGGAACGCCACGAAATGATCCCCTATCTCTACTGGTTCATCGAGGCCTATGCGCAGACGCTGTTCGTCTTTTCGCTGATCTTCGCAATACCTTTCGCGCGCAGCCTCGCGGCGAAGCGGCTTTTTGCTTTCTCGCTTGCACTCTTGGGGCTCGCGATCGCTGCGCGCTTTTCGATGCCGCTCCTCGTCGGTCAGGGCAAGCGGCAGATATTCACGCTCTATTGGGTATTCCATATTTGCGTTTTCGGCTGGTGCGCCGGCCTTGCCGACACTCGTGAGAAGAAGCTTGCCGTTACCGGCATGGCGATCGCGATGCTGGGTTATCTGGGCTTCGGCGAGTCCCTTTGGATCGGCACGACGATGAAATATATGAGCATCCTGGCCGCGCTCCTCGTCCTGCTCTACAAGCCGCATCTTCGCCTGCCTGCTGCTTTGAGCCGATTTGTCACGGTGATTGCCGCATCCGCTTTTCCGATCTATCTACTGCATCGTTTCGTACCGGAGCTGTTGATGACGCCGGCATTCGATGGGCTTGCCTCACCGGCCTTCGATATCGTGGCGATCGCAGGCGGTGTCGCTGTCGGGGTCTCGGCCAATTGGGCAATATCCCGGCTCGGAAGCCTGTCCTGGATTCTGACGGCGCGGCGTTGGCTGGCGGCCTGATCGGGCGGCCTCGTCTGTTGCTGAGCCACCGATAATTCAAAGAATACGGCGTCTTCGCCGCAGCGGTATCATTCATTCCTCATCCCGTGCTTGCGCCGAGTCAAAGTTGCATCCGGCGCCGATCCCGGATCCGCGAGAGCGGCTTTTTTCGTTTCCGTCGCCTTCAGATTGTGCCGGTAAGTTTTCATTCACCGTTTTTAATTAAAATTGGACCGAGTTTTTTCGGTCACTGCACTGCCGGCCTGCGGAAGCGATAAGAGTATGGCGTTTGTTTCCTTTCCTCGGCGTTCCCTTTTGCCCGTGCTGCTTTCGGTGGCGCTGACGACCTGTTCGATCAGCGACGGGCTGGTGCCGCCTGCCAATGTCGACAGCGGCACAAGGGTCAGTTCGATCTCGCCGGCGCGGGGCGCGGCGCGTATGGCGCCGGCGGTGCGCATGGCGCCCGTGGAGAGCCAAGCCTCCTATCCCGTTTCCAGCGCGCCTGTCGGCAATAGCCAGAGTTCCGTCGATTATCTCGATACGCCGAACCTTGCCGGCACTGGTCACGCCGCCTCCGCGCAGCCGGCAGCGCGTGGGCGCCGGCTGCCGATGATCGACAGCGACGAGGCGATGGCGGCAGGCCAGCAGACCGGGAACTGGGGCGGTACGCAGAACCTTGCGATCCCTTCCGGCGGCGTCAACATGGATGACGAGCTCGGGGCCGAGCCGGTCGTCGGCCTGGCGCAGGAGCAACAGCAGCAGATCGCCGAGGGCAATGCCACCCAGCCGGTCGTCGACGGCATCGGCACCGATAGTCCGACCCAGCTGAACCAGCCAGAGCGGCAGATCGTGCCGCAGCCGGCAGCGCAAGCTGAGATGAGCCGGGCGCCGACCTGGAGCGACGGCAGCCCCATTGTGGCGCCGACCCGCGTTCCCGAAGAGGACGAGGCCGAGGAAGTCGCGATGCTGCGGCCGAACAACCCGATGATGAGCGAGCCGGCCGCACCGGTCGACCCGAGCGTCATGCCGGCCTCCGAGCTTGCCTGCCGGCGCGAGCTGAAGCGCATGGGCGTGCTCTTCGACGAGAAGCCGCCGATCTCGCAGGGGCCGGCCTGCCAGGTGCCTTATCCGGTGTCGCTGAAGGGGCTTTCCGGCAATATCGGCGTGAAGCCGGCGGTGACGCTGAACTGCCAGGTGACGCTCGCCTTCGCCAAATGGGTGAAGAACGAGCTGGCGCCATCGGCCCGCTACCGCTACTGGAGCGGCATCCGGACCATCCAGCCGCTCGGCGGCTATTCCTGCCGCCGCATGAACAACAGCCGGCAGCGGTATAATCCGATGTCGGAACATGCCCGCGGCAACGCCATCGATGTCGGCAAGTTCGTGCTGAAGAACGGCCATGCGATCGACGTGCGCAAGAAGGGCCTGTTCTCCTTCCGCGAAGGCCGGCTGCTGAAGGCCGTGCGCAGCGACAGCTGCCGCTATTTCAACACCGTGCTCGGGCCGGGCAGCAACCCGGAGCACTGGAACCACTTCCACTTCGACCTGCGCTCCCGCAAGAGCGGCAGGGTCTATTGCAACTGACCGGGGTTGCCGGAGCGATCCGGCAAGGCCGTTGAAAAAGGGTTCATCCCGGCGGCCGGGCGCGCTATAGAAGGGCGAGGCGGATTGCCGTTAAAGGGTTTTTACGCGTGTCGTTATCGCAAAACCGCACACACTTTTGCGCGACACGCTTTGGCGAGTTTGATCCATGAGCTATGAATTCCACGTCGGCCAGAAGGTCGTCTGCATCAACGATACGTTCAAGCATGTCAGCATCGATCAGCTCATCCGCAAGGGCGAGATCTACACGATCCGCTGGGTGGGCGAATATACGCACTATGTCGACGGCACCTTTATCGGCGTGAAGCTTGCGGAAATCCATCGCGGCAATGATGACGGGCCGGAAGGCTATGGTGCGGCCGACATGCCCTATCGCGCGACGCGCTTCCGGCCGCTGGTCAAGGACAAGATCGCCTCCCTGCGCAAGCTTCTGGCGCCGACGCCGGATGCGCCTGTCGAACCCAAGGAAAAGACCAGGAAGAAAGAAAAGGTCTGAGGATCGCTCCGCGGCTGCGGCCGGCAAGGCGCGCCGGCGCAGGTAAAACCGGCTGCGAATGCATCCGGAAATTCATTGGATCGGTGTAAAAACATAAGCAAAGTTTGCGCGGCACAAGCGTGTTGAATTTCCCCGGAGGTTCAGACAGAGTGCCGGCCGGTTAGACTTGGCGCCTCCTCTTGTTGCGTATCGCACATTCCTGTTTGACGCGAACTACATCCCCGTGTGGTGACTTAGACGCAAAATGACTTTCGTTCTGAAGACTTTCGGCAGCTTGCAGCTCGTTGACCGGAGCGGAAATCCGGTTGCCTTTCCCGAGAAGGGGCTTCTGCTTCTCGCCTATCTGTTCACCGCCGATCAAGGCTCGGCGGACCGCTCGACCTTGGCCCGTTTCCTCTGGGGCGAGGCCGACAAGGGTGTCGCGCTTTCGACGTTGCGAAAGGTGATTTCGCGGATCAATGCCCGCCAGACCGAGCTCGGCGTGAACCTGCTCTCGCTGCAGGCCAATCTGGTTTCCTTGAACCGGGACTCCCTGTCTTCGGATCTGTTGCAGCCTGGCCAGGCGGAGGATGGCGAGCCGCTCGTCCGGCTGGAGCATGTCGTGAAGCTGATGAACCAGCCCTTTCTCGGGCCGGTCAACTGCCATAGCCGCGAGTTTCAGCGGTGGCTGGCGGAACGCGAAAGCTGCCATGTCGAGATTCTTGGAAACACGCTGAGGGCTGCTTCCGGGCTGGCGCGGTCGCGAAAGGAAACCGAACTCCTGAGGAGGGCTGCGGTCATCCTGTTTCGCACCGAACCGAAGGATCCGGATACGTTGCAGATGCTCATACCGATCTTCCAGGCGGAGGATGAGGTCGAGCACCTTCGCGATCATTTCGAGAAGCGGCAGAATTCCATTCTGCGGGGGATCGCCGTGCTCGACGGCGCAAATGGCGGTGACGATAGCTCTTCCCGTCCCGCGCCGGCGACTGCCAAAGGACAGGAAGCCGCTCTTTCCCTGGAGGCCGAGAGGATCCGGCTCGAAATTCCGCGCCTGGTGCTGCTTCCTCCGAAAAGCCAGTCGATCCGGCCCGAGGCCGGGTTTCTCGCGGCGTCGCTGGTGGAGGACATCACCATCGGTTTCTGCGCCTTCAACAGCCTGCAGGTCATAGCGCCCTATTCGGCAGTCCAGATCGGCCACCAGACCGAGACGCAGAAGGCTTTCTTCGAGCGCCAGCGGGTGAATTACATCCTTGATACCAGGATCAGCAATGCGGGCGACGAGGTGACTTTGTTCGCCCAGCTGATCTTTTTCGACCAGAACCAGATCGTCTGGGCCGAGAGGTTCAGTCTCGATCACATGGAGCTGCTGAAGGACAGGCGAGCGGTCGCCCGGCAGATCGCGCTTTCGGTATCGAGTGAAATCGAACGCCATGAAGCGCTGCGCGAGGATTTGAATCCGGTCGCCTATCATCGCTATCTCGTCGGCAGGCGGCATCTGGCGCGGCTGACCCTTCCGAATCTGAGGCGGGCGCGCAAGGAAATGAAGGCCGCGCTCAGCGTCAGCCCCGATTTCGCGCCGGCGCTGAGTTCGATGGCGCGGACCTATTCGAAGGAATGGCTGCTGACCGCGCGCGGCGATATCGAATTGCTGAAGACGGCGGAAACCTCGTCGCGGCAGGCGATCGAGAAGCGGTCCGACTTCGCCGACGGCTATCGCGAATTCGGCGTGGCCAAGCTGCTGCAAGGTGCGTTCGACGACAGCGCCGAGGCGATGGAGGTGGCGGAAAACCTTGCTCCGCATTATGCCGACGTGATCGCCGACTATGCGGATACTTTGGTTCATTGCTCGCTTCCGGCCATGGCGCTCAGGAAAATCGAGCGGGCGATCGAGCTGAATCCGCTTGCCCCGGACACCTATTTCTGGACTGCGGCGGGCGCGAACTACGCCCTTGGCGAATTCGAATCTTCACTGGATTACATCGGGCAGATGGCGGATCCCAGCCTGGCGGACAGGCTGTCGGCCGCAAGCTGCGCGATGCTGGGCCGCCACGACAAGGCGCGGGTGTTCGTGCGCAGGTTTCGCGAAGCCAATCCGGACTTCGATGTGGATAAGTGGCTGTCGGCAGTTCCGAGTAAAGAGCAATGGCATAAGGATCTTTATCGCGAAGGTCTGAAGAAAGCTGGATTTTAAGTATCAATCACTGGAAGGGCAAAGCATGGCAAGAGTTGTAGTCATCAGTATTGAAGGCGAAGACGATCTTTGGGTGGCGGATCTCGACGCCAAGACCGTGCAGCCTCTCGCGGCGCCGAAATCCGGCGGCCTGCAGGCGGTCGCCGATCTTCGCGCCACCGGCGCAGTCGTGACCAAGGGCGTCAATGTCGCCGTGGTCGTGAAGTCGGCGGAGGCAGCGCTTTCGGGTCATTACGACGGTTAAGGCGTAGGCCCGGAGGTTTGCGTCGACGGCACCGGCAAAGGGCCCTCTGTCGGCTCGCATCTTGGCTGATGCCGATGCGGCAATTGTGCCGCTATCCCGCCTGTGCGACAGTCGTCGGCGTGACATGCCGAGGAGGGGCCGGTGCGGAGGATTTCGACAATTCTGGCGTTTTGCGCCGCTCTGGTCATGCCTATCGCGGCAGCGGCCGATCCGCTCGTTTTCACCTATCATGGATGGCAGGTCGATCTCAGCAATGCCAGGGGCGCCGAGCCCGACAAGGAGATGGTCGCGGCCGTCAAACGGCAGCTCGACATCGTCGAGAACGTCAATCTGAAGCCTGACGTTCTCGTCTTCATGCGGACGATCCCGATCTGGGCGAACCCTGCGGCTGCCGCTTTCGGCCCCGGCCATTACAGCAGCAAGACCGGCATCGACCTGCGCGTCAGGAGCCTCGACCCGGACAAGCCGATCATCCTGCACGAGCTTCTGCATGCCTATCACGACAGGATGCTTCCCGGCGGATTCGGCAATGGCGATGTCAGGCAATTCTTCAGCAATGGCCGGGGGCTCTGGCCGGGCGATTCCTACATGATGAGCAACGACCGGGAATTCTTCGCGGTCACGGCGAGCGTCTACCTCTATGGCGATATCGATCGGCCGCCTTACTCGCGCAGCCAACTGCGGGAGAAGCAGCCGAAATATTACCAGTGGCTCGCCGCCTTGTTCGACGACGGCCGGCCGCGGTCCTGAGACGCATGTTCAGGCGTAGGGCGTGCCCGCCATCGCCGCTTTGATGCCGATGGTGCCCTGATCGACGAGGGCGAGGAAGGCGGCTTTCGCCTCCTCAGGATTGTGGTTGCGCCGGAAGGTCTTGTGCGCCTCGATGAAGGCCACGCTCCATATCGAAAGCAGCATGCCGGCGGCGAGATGGGCGGCGGGATCGTCCGTTCCTCGGCCCGCGCATTCCGCCAGCCCGGCCGCGACGACGCCGGCCAGTTCGTCGCGGATCGCTCTCGCCCGTGCCTTGAGGGTGTCGCTGCGCTCGACCGTCTCGATGAAACCCTGGCTTCCAGCAGAGAATTGAACGAAAGGCGCCTGCTCCTCGACGAGGCGGTGGGCAAGCCGGCGCAGCGTTTCGATCGGCGAGACGGCGGGATCGCGCTGCCGCAAGGCCTCACGAAGGATCTCGCGGCCTTCCTCGTCGCGATCGAAGAACATGTCTTCCTTGCGGGGGAAGTGGTTGAACACCGTCATCCGCCCGACATCGGCGGCAGCGGCGATCTCATCGACCGTCACATGTTCGAAGCCGCGCTCGCGGAACAGGCGGTCGGCGGCCAAGGTGATGGCGCGTCGCGTGGCGAGGCGTTTGCGGGTTCGCAGGTCTGGCGGTGTGGACATGCCGCCATCGATAGCAGGGATCTTATACTCAGTACACATTTATCTTGACTGGTGGCCGCCTTGGCGTATTTATATACTTAGTACATATTTAATATCAGTCTACATTTTCCGCGACGCGCGGCACGAGCCGAAGGACGCCATCATGAATAAACCCCTCATCGTCATCTTCACCGCCATCGGCCTCGATGCCGCGGGCATAGGCCTGATCTTCCCCATCCTGCCGCGGCTGCTCCAGGAGGTAACCCATGCCGGCAATGTCGCTGCCTATATCGGGATCATGACCGCGCTTTATGCGCTGATGCAGTTCGTCTTCGCGCCGGTGCTCGGCGCCTTGAGCGACAATCTCGGCAGGCGTCCCGTGCTGCTGCTTTCGCTTGGCGGGGCGGCGATCAATTATCTCGTCATGGCCATTGCGCCGCAGCTCTGGATGCTGCTGCTCGGCCGCGCCATTGCCGGCCTGACCAGCGCCAACGTCTCCGTCGCCATGGCTTACATCACCGACATCTCGGCGGAGGACATGCGAGCCCGCCGCTTCGGCCTGTTCAACGCGACCTTCGGCATCGGCTTCATCGTCGGGCCGGTGCTCGGCGGGCTGCTCGGCGACCAGTGGCTGCGGCTGCCATTCATCGCCGCTGCCGTGCTGAATGCCTGCAATCTCCTGCTGGCCTTCTTCGTTCTGCCGGAGTCCCGCGCGCCGGCGCGGGGGAAGATCGAGTTCGCCGCCCTCAATCCGCTGCGGCCGCTCCGCTGGGTTCTGTCGATGAAGGGGCTCCTGCCGGTCATCCTGGTGTTTTTCATCCTGAGCGCCACCGGCGAGGCCTATGGCACCTGCTGGGCACTGTGGGGTTTCGACACCTTTCATTGGAACGGTCTCTGGATCGGCCTGTCGCTCGGCGCATTCGGCATCTGCCAGACGCTGGTGCAGGCGCTTTTGCCCGGCCCGGCCAGCAAACGGCTGGGCGAACGCGGCGCCGTCGTCGTCGGCATCGCCTGCGCCTGCATCGCTCTCATCGCCATGGCCTTCGCCAGGGAGGGCTGGATCGTCTTCGCCATCATGCCGGTCTTTGCGCTCGCCGGCATCGGCACGCCGGCATTCCAGGCGCTCGCCACCCGGCAGGTCGATCCCGCCCGCCAGGGCGAGCTGCAGGGCGTGCTGACATCGGCCGTCAGCCTGGCGTCGATCATCGGTCCGCTGGCCTTCTCGACACTCTACTTCGCCGTCCGGCAGGCGTGGCCGGGGGCGATCTGGCTCTCCGTCGTCGCCATATACATCGTCGCGGTTCCGCCGGTGCTGTTGGGAACCCGGACTGGCCGTGCCGTGGCGCCCGTAAGCGCGTAGAGGCCAAGCCTCGGATCCGGTCGATCTAAATCGCATCCGATTAAATCGGAATGGTGTTGACATCAAATTCGGTTTGGCGTATTAACGCGCATCCGATTAAATCGGACACGCTATAAATAACCGAACCGAAAGGAAATGACCATGACCGAGAAGCTTCTTTTCACTGGCAAGACCCACATCGCCGGCGGCCGCGAAGGCTATGCGCGCAGCAGCGACGGCACGCTCAAAATCAAGCTGCCGCAGCCGCACCCGGCTGCCGAAAACCTGTTCGGCGCCGCCTGGTCGGCCTGCTATATCGGCGCCATCGAGCTCGCCGCCTCGCAGCGGAAGATCAAGCTGCCGGCCGGTCCCGAGGTCGATGCCGAGATCACCCTCAACGCCGATGGCGGCTCCTTCTTCCTGCGCGCACGCTTCGACGTCAGCCTTCCCGGCATCGAGCGCGGCGTCGCCGAGGAACTGATCGAGGCAGCGCACGGGATCTGCCCTTACTCCAAGGCGACGCACGGCAATATCGGCGTCGAGACCCGGCTCGTCTAACGGACGCGCCTGAAAGCGGGGGTCTGCCGATCGGCGGCAGACCCGTTTTTGAGCCAGCATCCATCGAAACGCCACCGATCCGGAGAATATGCCATGACCAGCAGCCATGCAGAGCCGCACCGGGCCTATGACGAGTTTTCGCTTTTGCTCGATCCCGATGTCTACGAGCCGTTGCCTGACGATTGGCTGATCGGGCTCACCGATGTCGTCAGCTCGACAGCGGCGATCGGGCAGGGGCGTTACGCAGACGTCAATTATGCCGGCGCCGCGATCATCGCGGCCCTCGGCAATGCCTGGGGCTCGTTCGATTTTCCCTTCGTGTTTCGCGGAGACGGGGCGGCTTTCACGCTGCCGCCGCATGGCCTCATGGCCGCGACCTCGGCATTGCGGCAGGTCGCGAGTTTTGCCAGGACCGACCTCGACCTGACCCTGCGTGTCGGGCTGGTCACCGTCCGCGAAATCCGCGCTGCCGGGCGTGACGTGAAGATCGCCCGCTACGCCGCCTCCGAAAAGGCAACTTATGCGATGTTTGCAGGCGGCGGGCTCAAATGGGCGGAGCAGCAGATCAGGAACGGCCGCTATCTCGTCAAGCCCGGGCGCTACCCGTCGCGGCCCGACCTGACCGGCCTCAGCTGCGACTGGGCGCCGTTTCCGAGCCGGCAGGGCGAGATCCTGTCGCTGCTGGTCGAACCGCGCGATCATACGAGCCCGGAGGAGTTTGCGGCGCTCGCGAAGTGCGTGCTTGCGGTTTTCGATGCCGCGCCGCGCCGGTCCTCTCCGATTTCGGCGGAGAATGCGGTCCCCAGGGACGGCGCACGGGAGGTCAGCGCGACAGCCTGGCCGGAGGTCGCCTCCAATTCGGATTTCCGCAAGTTCGATGACGGTCTGCGCCTGACGCTGGACTGCACGCCCGAACAGATCGACAGCGTCGAAGCCATTTTGGCTGCGGCAAGGATGCGCGGCGAAATCGACTTCGGCCTGCACCGCCAGTCGCACGCGCTGATGACCTGCCTCGTCCCCGCCGGCCGCCCGGATTCGCACCTGCATTTCCTCGACGGCTTGGGCGGCGGCTATGCGAAAGCGGCGGAGATGATGGAGGAGGGGGCGCTTGCGCAGGTGGTGCGGTCGCGTGCGCTGTAGGGCTGGGGTTGACACTACCTGTCCTCCCTCGCCAAGTCAGCTTATCGGGAAACAGGCACCACCTTTCCTCCGTCATTCCTGTGCCCGTCACAGGAATCCAGCCACCGCGCGTCGGCGCGGTGAGTGACTCTGCTGAAAGCAAGAGAGTCTCCCGCGCCCAAGGACTTGGGCGCGCTGGATCCCTGTGACGGGCACAGGGATGACGGAGGTGAGGTAGTGCCCGCCCAATCGCGCCTTCCGAGAAGAACGGTGCCATTCTCGACCAATGCGCCCATCGCTTTGGGCATGTCACCGGTCCGTGATAAGTGATGTGATCATCATTTTCCCGGTTCGGCCTGCGCCCGCAGCAGGTTGTCGCGCAGCCGCGCCACGGATTGTTGCACGACCGGGAATTCATCGCCGAGGCCGATGGCGTCGGTCAGGGCGGAGCCGGGATCGGTTTCGAGAAGATTGCGGCCCGCCGGCGTCAGGCTGACACGCACCTGCCGTTCGTCGGCGGGATCGCGATGGCGGGTGATAAAGCCCGATGATTCCAGCTTCTTGAGGATCGGCGTCAGCGTGTTGGATTCGAGGAACAGTTTCTCGCCCAGCATGCTGACCGTCTGGCCGTCCTCCTCGGAGAGGGCAACCATGGCGATATATTGGGTGTAGGTCAGGCCCAGCGCATCCAGGATCGGCTTATAGGCGCGGCCGAAGGCGAGGTTGGCCGAATAGATCGCGAAGCACAGGAAATTCGACAGCTTCCTGGGTGCGGGCGCATCAGGCTGTTTTGCGGTTTTAGACATGGGCATCGGCCTATCCTGTCCGGATATTGAAGGATGGTCTCTATATATATCGCATCCGATTAAATCGCAATGGTGCATCGGATGTTCGTCCGGCCGTCGCCCGGCATTCCGGGCGGCGGCCAGTATCTGACCCGTGGCCTAGGACCAATCGACATTCAGGATTCCCAAATCAGCT
>NZ_NWSX01000003.1 GCF_002531825.1 Rhizobium sp. J15
AGTGCTCGATGCCTATGGCCGTGTGCTGAACGCTTGATAATTTCCGGGGCCGCCCTCTTTGTCCGGGGTGGAAAAGATGAAAGGAAATCATCATGTCTATGGAGACGCAGGCGTTGCTGGTGTTTTTGCTGATTGGCCTAGTCGCGGGCTTCCTCGCTAGCCTCGTCGTCGGTGGCGGTGGTTTGATCAGGTGCCTGCTCAGCGGCATCATCGGCGCCTTCGTCGGCGGCTATCTGTTCAGCACGCTCGGCATTTCGCTGGGCATTGACAACGCGCTGGTCGTGCAGATCATCCACGCTACCGTCGGCGCCATCATCGTGGTTCTGATCGCAAGGGCGGTCGCTTAGGGGCAAGGGCAGGTATGGCAGGCGTGGGCTGGATTTCGGCAATCATCATCGGCGGGCTTGCGGGCTGGCTGGCCGGCAAGCTGATGGATGCGCGATACGGGATTTTCCTGAACATCGTGCTCGGCATCGTCGGCTCCGTCGTCGCCACCGCGATCCTTGCCCAGTTCCATGTCCAGCTGGTTGGAGGGCGTCTCGGTTATTTCGTGACGGGTTTCCTTGGCGCCTGCCTGCTGATATTCCTTGCGCGGCTGGTGCGGCGCTAGAGACGAGGCCGCGTAGGGGCGGCGGAAAGCTGATACTGCAATGGTGACCATTCTCGACACGATCAATCCCGACGCCAAGCGCGTGCGCCATCCCGAGAAGGCGCATCGGCCGGATACGGAAGTCATGCGCAAGCCGGACTGGATCCGCGTGAAGGCGCCGACCTCGAAGGGCTATGCCGAAACGCGGGCGATCGTGAAGGAGCACAAGCTCGTCACCGTCTGCGAGGAGGCCGGCTGCCCGAATATCGGCGAGTGCTGGGACAAGAAGCACGCCACCTTCATGATCATGGGCGAGATCTGTACCCGCGCCTGCGCCTTCTGCAATGTCGCCACCGGCAAGCCGAACGCCCTCGACATGGCCGAGCCCGAGAATGTCGCCAAGGCCGTCAGGGAGATGGGCCTCAGCCACGTCGTCATCACTTCGGTCGACCGTGACGACCTGGAGGACGGCGGCGCCGAACATTTCGAAAAGGTGATCTGGGCGATCCGCGCCGCTTCGCCGGCAACGACGATCGAGATCCTGACACCGGATTTCCTGAAGAAGCCCGGCGCATTGGAGCGCGTCGTCGCCGCCAAGCCCGACGTCTTCAACCACAACATGGAAACGGTTGCCGGCAATTACCTCACGGTTCGCCCCGGCGCCCGCTATTTCCATTCCATCCGCCTGCTGCAGCGGGTGAAGGAGCTCGACCCGACCATGTTCACCAAGTCGGGCATCATGGTCGGCCTCGGCGAGGAGCGGAATGAAGTTCTCCAGCTGATGGACGACCTGCGCACCGCCGACGTCGATTTCCTGACGATCGGCCAATACCTGCAGCCGACCCGCAAGCACCACAAGGTCGAAAGCTTCGTCACGCCCGAGGAGTTCAAGTCCTACGAGACGGTCGCCTATAGCAAGGGCTTCCTGATGGTGGCATCAAGCCCGCTGACCCGCTCCTCGCACCATGCCGGCGACGACTTCGCAAGGCTGAGGGCGGCGCGGGAGAAGAAGCTGCTGATCGCAGCCGAGTAGGGTTCGGACCTTGCTTTTTGATCGAACCGCGGCGATTTTCGCCGCGGTTTTTCTTTGAGTGGCCGACGAATCCGCTGCACATAAGATCACGCAACGTAGCTCGCCGCTCTTCGCACGCAAGGATGCGACCGCGCACGGACACGAGGGTGTTGCATGATGGACAGGAGAGCGGAGCTGCCGCTACGTCAGCAGATCACCGACCTTGATCAGGCGGCCAAGGGCATTCGTATAGCTCGGCGCATTCTCGTCGTGGGCTGCTCGGGTGGCGGGAAATCAACTCTTTCTCTAGAGATCGCCAAGCGTTTCGGGCTTCCGTACATTTCCCTCGATCGCGACGTGTTCTGGCTTCCCGGCTGGGTGGCGCGCGACAGGTGCGAGCAAAGAAATATCATCGCCGGGCGGATCCTCGAAGAGCATTGGATCATGGACGGCACCAACCCCTCGTCCTTTGATATTCGGCTGCCGCGGACCGATTTCGTCATATGGGTCCGGATGCCACGGCTGCTGTGCATCTGGGGTGCAATCAGCCGATGGGCGAAATGGATCGGCCGCACGCGCCCGGAAATGGCCCCGGGCTGCTTTGAGAAGCTCGATTTGGAATTCCTGCGCTACATCTGGACCTTCGAAGAGAAATTTGCCCCGCGCGTCGCCGCCGGCATCGCCGAACATGGCCCCGATGTGCCGGTTCTCCAGCTAAAATCCCGCCGCCAGATGCGCGAGCTCCTTGATCTTCTGGACCGGCCCGCTTAAGTGCCGCCTATGCCGCAATTCGAAACGCACCGTTCCGTCCCGCACACACCCGACCAGATGTTCGACCTCGTTGCCGATGTCGAGCGCTATCCGGAATTCCTGCCGCTCTGCGAGGCGCTGGTCGTCAAGAGCCGCCGGGAGCGCGATGGCAGGATCCTGCTCGTCGCCGACATGACGGTCGGCTACAAGGCGATCCGGGAAACCTTCACGACACAGGTGCTGCTGAACCGGGCCGAACGCGTCATCGAGGTCAAATATATCGATGGCCCGTTCAAATATCTCGACAATCGTTGGCACTTCGCCGAGACGCCGTCCGGCGGCTGCACCATCGATTTCTTCATCGACTACGAGTTCAAGAGCCGCATCCTCGGCGCTTTGATGGGCTCGATGTTCGATCGGGCCTTCCGCATGTTCACCGAGGCCTTCGAGACGCGCGCAAGCAAGATCTACGCTCCGGTTTGAGCGACCTCTATCTGCCTGAAAAGAGCGAGCGCACGATGTCCAGCGCCGTCCGGATTGTCGCCAGCCGAACTTCGCTGCGGCCGATGTCGCCATAGAGCATTTTTCGGTGAATGAGCGCGCCGGTGCGCGATTTGGCGGCGAGATGCACGAGGCCGACCGGCTTTTCCGCCGATCCGCCGCCGGGGCCGGCAATGCCGGTGACGGCAACGGCGATGTCTGCGCGCGAGCGGAAGAGGGCGCCGTGCGCCATCTGCCGCGCGGTCTCCTCGGAGACCGCTCCGAAGCGGATGAGCGTTGCTTCCTGTACGCCGAGCAGCTCGATCTTCGCCGTGTTCGTATAGGTGACGAAGCCGCGATCGACGACGGCCGATGAGCCGGATATCTCGGTCAGCGCGCTTGATATCAGCCCGCCGGTGCAGGATTCGGCGGTGGAGATCATCAGCCCGGCGGCGGTGAAGTCACGGATGATCGCCTCGGCCGCCGAAACTATATCCCGCGGAAACAGGCTCATCATTTCCTCCCGCGATAGACGACGGTCGCCGTCGCGATCGCCGCAATGCCTTCGCGCCGGCCGACGAAGCCGATCGTCTCGTTGGTGGTCGCCTTGACCGAGCAGCGCTCGATATCGATGCCGAGATATTCCGAAAGCTTCGCCCGCATGGCCTCGCGATGCGGCCCGACCTTCGGCGCCTCGGCGATCAGCGAGACATCGGCATTCATGATCGTGCCGCCGCGCTCGCGCACGATCCGGGCGGCATGCTCGATGAAAATGCGCGAAGCCGCGCCCTTCCATTGCGGGTCGGATGGCGGGAAATGGTCGCCGATATCGCCGGCGCCGCAGGTGGCGAGCAGGGCGTCCGTCAGCGCATGCAGGGCGACGTCGGCATCGGAGTGCCCCTTGAGCTTCTGATCGTGAGGAATGAAGACGCCGCAGAGGGTGACGCCGTCGCCGGCTTCGAGCTGGTGCACGTCGTAGCCGTTGCCGGTACGAACATCGGGAAGCGGCGGCGCCGAGAGCTTGTCGTCGGCCTTGGCGATATCGCTTTTGACGGTTAGCTTGACGTTGTCTGCCGTGCCTTCGACGATCGTCACCGGAATGCCCATCCATTCCGCGATCGAGGCGTCGTCGGTGAAATCGCTGCGCCCGCTCGCCGCCGCCTTCTCGTGCGCATCGAGAATCGCTTCGAAGGCGAAGGATTGCGGCGTCTGCGCCGCGTAGAGCTGCTCGCGCGAAACCGTCGTCAAGATGGTGCCGGCGCTGTCGGCGCGTTTCAGCGTATCGGTGACGGGCATGACCGGCAGGACCGCCGGTGCTCCATCGCCGAGGCTCTCGGCAATGCGGTCGAGAAGCACATGATCGAAGAAGGGGCGCACGGCATCGTGGATCAGCACATGGCTGACGTGCTTGTCCTTGAGATACCGAAGGCCGGCGAGCACGGATTGCTGCCGGGTCGCGCCACCGAGCACCGTTTCGATCGGCGTTGCCGAAACGATGTGGCGGAAGGCTCTCGCAAACAGCGCCTCGTCGTCGGGATGGATGACGACGACGATCTGCCCGGCCGGTTCCCATGTCACGAAGTTTTCAAGCGTATGCGCGATAACCGGCTTGCCGCCGATCATGCGATATTGCTTCGGGCCTTCCGTCGAGGCTCCTGCACGCTCGCCGCGGCCGGCGGCGACGATGACAATTCCGGCCGATATTGGTTGCTTGGACGGCATTTGCAGCATAAATCCCCGAAAGATCCGGAATTGACCCGAGTGCTCTAACGTCTTGCTTTGGCCTTTTCCAGCATCTGCCCGAAAAATATCGATTTCGATCCCAGCCCTCTTGGCAAGCCGCGGAACAATGGCTAAAAATAATGCAGTTCTATGGTGTGCCCGAAAGATAATCAGTTGATTTCCAAGGACCTCGCAGCGCCTTTCCGAATCGGACCTGTCTCCGTGCGGAACCGCGTCGTGCTCGCGCCAATGTCCGGCGTCACGGACATGCCCTTTCGCGAGCTTGCCTGGCGCTTCGGCGCTGGCCTCGTGGTCACGGAAATGGTGGCGAGCCGCGAACTGGTCAACGACACGGCCGAATCCTGGTCGCGGCTCAGGGCCGCCGGTTTCCGGCCGCATATGGTGCAGCTTGCGGGCCGCGAGGCCCATTGGATGGCGGAGGCGGCAAAGATCGCCGCCGGCCATGGCGCCGATATCATCGACATCAACATGGGCTGTCCGGCAAAGAAGGTGATCGGCGGTTATTCCGGCTCGGCGCTGATGCGCGATCCCAATCACGCGCTCGGTCTCATCGAAGCGACGGTCAAGGCCGTCGACATCCCGGTGACGCTGAAGATGCGCCTCGGTTGGGATGAGAATTCGATCAACGCACCCGATATTGCGCGCCGCGCCGAAGCGGCCGGCATCCAGCTTGTGACCATCCATGGGCGTACCCGCATGCAATTTTACGAAGGCCGCGCCGATTGGGATGCGATCCGCGCCGTCCGCGAGGCGATCTCCATTCCGCTGATCGCCAACGGCGATGTGGAGACTGCTGACGATGCCCAGGAAATATTGCGCCGTTCCGGCGCCGATGCCGTCATGATCGGCCGAGGTTGCCAGGGCAGGCCGTGGCATGCCGGCGTCATTGCCGGCGCGGCAGGGCCGTTGCCGGGCAAGATTGCCGATATCGCTGTCGAACATTACCGGATGATGCTGGATTTCTACGGAGAGGCGGTGGCGATCCGCCATGCCCGCAAGCATCTCGGCTGGTATCTGGAGCGTTTCGCCCCCGATCTTGCCGGCACTGAAAAGGCCGCGATCATGACCTCGCGTGACCCGCGTGAGGTTGCCGCGCGCCTTTACGATGCGCTGAATGCAGGTGCGCTCGACAGCCGGGAGGCGGCATGACGAAGGATACGATATCTCCGCCCGATCACGCCGGCGGAACCGTCGCCATGGCCGTGCTGAACGCCATCCAGAACCCGGTCGTCATGGTCGATGAATCCGGCTTCGTCGCCTTCGCCAATTGGGAGGCGGAAGCCTTCTTCGGCGCCAGCGCCTCGCATCTGGCGCGTTACCGGATCTCGACCTTCATTCCCTTCGGCAGCCCGCTGCTTGCCCTGATCGATCAGGTGCGCGAGCGCAAGGCGCCGGTCAACGAATATCGCGTCGACCTGAGCTCGCCCCGGCTCGGCCAGGACAAGCTCGTCGATCTCTACGTCGCTCCCGTTCTCAGCGAGCCGGGCGCCGTCGTCATCGTCTTCCAGGAACGCTCGATGGCCGACAAGATCGACCGGCAGCTGACGCATCGCGCTGCTGCCCGTTCGGTGACCGGGCTTGCGTCCATGCTGGCGCATGAGATCAAGAACCCGCTTTCGGGTATCCGCGGCGCCGCCCAGCTGCTCGAACAGTCGGCAATCGACGACGACAGGGCGCTGACCCGGCTGATCTGCGACGAGACCGACCGCATCGTCTCGCTGGTCGATCGCATGGAGGTCTTTTCCGACGAACGTCCCGTCGATCGCATGCCGGTCAATATCCATTCCGTGCTCGATCACGTGAAGGCCGTCGCCAAGGCGGGTTTTGCCCGCAATATCCGCATTACCGAGAGCTACGACCCGTCATTGCCGGCGGTCTATGCCAATCGCGATCAGCTCGTCCAGGTCTTCCTCAATCTGGTGAAGAACGCGGCCGAAGCGGTCGGCGACCGGCCGGACGGCGAGATCCTGCTGACGACGGCCTATCGCCCGGGCATCCGCCTTTCCGTCGCCGGCACGCGCGAAAAGATTTCGCTGCCGCTGGAATTCTGCGTCCACGACAATGGCCCCGGCGTTCCCGCCGACCTGCTGCCGCATCTGTTCGATCCCTTTATCACCACCAAGACGAACGGCAGCGGCCTCGGCCTGGCGCTGGTCGCCAAGATCATCGGCGATCACGGCGGCATCATCGAATGCGACAGCCAGAACAGCCGCACGACATTCCGCGTTCTCATGCCGGCATCGAAGGATGCCTCGCTTGAAGACGCCTCTACCGTAAGCTCGACAGGACCTTCTCGATGACAGCTACGATCCTCGTTGCAGATGATGATGCGGCCATCCGGACCGTGCTCAACCAGGCTTTGAGCCGCGCCGGCTATGACGTTCGCATCACCTCCAACGCCGCTACCCTCTGGCGCTGGATTTCGGCGGGCGAGGGCGATCTGGTCGTCACCGATGTGGTGATGCCTGACGAAAACGCCTTCGATCTGCTGCCGCGCATCAAGAAGGCGCGTCCCGATCTGCCGGTCCTCGTCATGAGCGCGCAGAACACTTTCATGACGGCGATCAAGGCTTCCGAGAAGGGGGCCTACGACTATCTGCCGAAGCCCTTCGATCTGACCGAGCTGATCGGCATCATCGGCCGGGCGCTCGCCGAGCCGAAGCGCAAACCCGCCAAGCTCGAAGAAGATATGCAGGACGGCATGCCGCTCGTCGGCCGCTCGGCGGCGATGCAGGAAATCTACCGCGTGCTCGCCCGCCTCATGCAGACGGACCTGACGCTGATGATCACCGGCGAATCCGGCACCGGCAAGGAGCTTGTCGCCCGCGCCCTGCATGATTATGGCAAGCGCCGCAACGGCCCCTTCGTCGCGATCAACATGGCGGCGATCCCGCGCGACCTGATCGAATCCGAGCTCTTCGGCCATGAGAAGGGTGCCTTCACCGGCGCACAGACCCGCTCGACCGGCCGCTTCGAACAGGCCGAAGGCGGCACGCTCTTCCTCGACGAAATCGGCGACATGCCGATGGATGCGCAGACCCGGCTGCTGCGCGTCCTGCAGCAGGGCGAATACACCACCGTCGGCGGCCGCACGCCGATCCGCACCGACGTGCGCATCGTCGCCGCCACCAACAAGGACCTGAAGCAGGCGATCAACCAGGGCCTCTTCCGTGAGGACCTCTATTACCGCCTCAACGTCGTGCCGCTGCGCCTGCCGCCGCTGCGCGACCGTGCCGAGGACATTCCCGATCTCGTGCGCCATTTCATCCAGCAGGCCGAAAAGGAGGGCCTTGGCTCCAAGCGATTCGACCAGGAAGCGCTGGAACTGATGAAGGCCTATGCCTGGCCGGGCAACGTCCGCGAACTGGAGAACCTCATCCGCCGCCTGATGGCGCTCTATCCGCAGGATGTCATCACCCGCGAGATCATCGATGCCGAGCTGCGCTCTGACGTGCCCGACAGCCCAATCGACAAGGGGCCGATCCGCAACGGCTCGATGACGATCGCGCAAGCCGTCGAGGAGAATATGCGCACCTATTTCGCAAGCTTCGGCGAAAACCTGCCGCCGCCCGGCCTCTATGACCGTGTGCTGACCGAAATGGAATATCCGCTGATTCTCGCCGCGCTCACGGCAACGCGCGGCAACCAGATCAAGGCGGCCGATCTGCTCGGCCTCAACCGCAACACCTTGCGCAAGAAGATCAGGGAATTGGGCGTCTCTGTTTATAGAAGCTCCCGCACCGCCTGAAAAGAGGCGGTAGGCCCCTCGTTTGCCCACCGCCACCTCCTCCCAGTATCCGCCGCCACGGTCGGGAACAAGAATAAATCTATCCCAGCCCCGTCACGGTTTGTATCTGCGCTGGCAAACTAAAGCGCAGTGTCATTTGACGGTCACACAGTATTTGCGAGCTATTGTTGGCTGCCCGGCAAATGTCATTGAAGTTGCTGCGCTCGCCGCCACCGCGCCTGTGGATAAGCTGTGGATAATATGTTGATGGTGCGCGGTGGTCGGTGGGCGATAACGTCCCACTTTCGCTCGGATGTTGCTAATCCGTTCTAATTCGCGCGTTGCTTCTGTCGGCTTAGTGGCGGGGGGCCATTTAGGAAATATTGCTGTGGTCTCGCAAGTGACCAGCGCCTAGTCAGCCATTGGAATTAACGTCTTCAGTCACCTCGGTTTCTGAGTGTCGCACAATGCATCGAAAACCCAAGTGGCTCGTCGACGTGTCGACCGGCTCAGGATGTCGTGCGGCGGGGCGATAACGGCGGCAATAGTTGGGCGCGCAAAGATGCGATCCACCCTTAATCACTTTCCGGGGAATTCTGATTTCGGGCATGCCGGGATCATAGCTGTCACTTTCAGATGCACCGCGCGGATTTTGTGGAATCCAGCAGGCTTTGGACGCGTCGCCTTTATTCCGTGGTGAATACCAATCGGTTGTCCATTCCCACACATTGCCGATCATGTCGTACACGCCATAGCCATTCGCCGGAAATGCCCTGACTGGAGACGTCCGCTCGAAGCCGTCGTCCGCACTGTTTTGGTGTGGGAATTGTCCTTGCCAGGTGTTTGCCATGTGTCTGCCTCCAGGGGTGAGTTCGTCACCCCAGGCAAATTCGGCACCATCGAGGCCGCCACGGGCCGCGAACTCCCATTCAGCTTCCGTTGGAAGCGATTTGTCGGCCCAGGCCGCATAGGCTGCGGCGTCCTGATACGCGACATGCACGACAGGGTGATCGTCAAGTTTACGGATCGAACTGCCCTTTCCATACGGATGACGCCAGTTCGCGCCGAAGGTGAACGTCCACCACTTCGAAATGTCACGGAGGTCAACCGAGTGGTCCGGAGGCAAGAATACTGCGGAGCCGGCCCTGAGAAGATGTGGGAGTGCACCAGGATAATCTCTTGGATCAGGAGCTATCTCGGCAAAAGTCACGTAACCTGTGGCTTCGACGAATTCTCGAAATTGGCGGTTCGTGACCGGTGTCCGATCCACCCAAAAGCCATTGACGGTCACGCGACGCATGGGCGCTTCCTCAGGATAGCACTTGTCTGAGCCCATCCGAAATGTGCCGCCCGGTATGTAGGCCATAGTCAATTCCCGGGGATGCGCGGCCCTCACGGCTGGCTTGCTCAAGGGCGTCTCGCCTCGTTGAAGCATGGAAGCCTTGGATCTTTTTTGCCTTGGAAACTCGTGCTTTGTTGCTCGTAGCACCGTGACCTCCAATTGTCCGTCGACTGCTCCTTGCCTTTTGGTGCCGGCGCATACTGCCGCCGGAGCCGAAAGGCCGACTTGAGCATCCATTCACAGCCACTGCGGAAAGTCTGCGGCGAAGATCTCGTACATCCTTGGATTGTTGAGTTGAACCGCGAAATCAATCAGAGGTCACCGCTCCCACGCCTTGACCAAGGTCTATTTTCAAATCATACCATTGAATGGTAAGGGGATGCTAATATAATTATCGGCGACTAACCGCGGCGGGGGCTCGTATTATCTCGGTTAAGTACCTGATCAGCATATATTTCCGAACTACAGCTATCGCGGCCGCCGGCCGTGCTGGATGGCTTTGCGCTCCGCGATATTCGCTGAGCGAACGAAAGGTCTATGCAAGCATGATCTGAATCGCCGCGGAGAGGCGGCGCATCTCTTGGGGGATAAGAACATGAAATACTACATTGGGTATGCCGCCATCCTTTTAGGCGCAATGACCGCTTGTGGCTCACTCGAGGCGGCGGATATGACGTCGCTTTTGAACCCGGAGGCGAAACCTATAGAGACCCGGAGCGGATGGAATTTTACGTTTGCCCCTTATTTCTGGGGTGCGAGCATGTCCGGAGACATGGCGCAGTTTGGCCTTCCTCAGGTGCATGTCGACGCAAGCTTCGGCGATATCTTTGAGAACCTCGATTTTGCCATGATGGCCATTGGCGAAGCGCGCTACGATCGCTTCAGCATCTTCGGCGACATCATGTACACGAAGCTCTCCAATAACGCCGAGACGCCAAGGGGCATCATCGTGAACAACGTCGAGGTTACCTCCAAGACTTTTGCCGGTCTGCTCGGCGTGGGCTATTCGGTCCTTGACGGTCCCGACGGCCGTCTCGATGTCGTGGGCGGTGTTAGGCTCTGGTCCGTTGACACCAATATATCTTTCAACGGCGGCATTCTTGATGGGGTCTCCGAGGACGACGGCGCCACATGGGTGGACGCCCTGGCCGGCGTCAAGGGCACCTACTTTTTCACACCGAAAGTCTACCTGACGGGCTGGGGACTTGTCGGCGGCGGCGGTGCAGACATCGATTGGGATGTTATGGCGGGGCTCGGCTACAAGTTCAACGACACCATCTCCGCCGTCGCGGGCTACCGCGCCCTCGGCGTCAATTATCGCAATGACGGCTTCATATTCGATGCCGTCCAGCAAGGCCCGATTCTGGGCCTTGCGATCCGGTTCTAACGGGTTTCCTCTGACAGAAGAGTTCCATCAGGAATTTCTTGGGCTGTGAGCATTCGAATCAGCTCACTTTCTTTGCTGTCGGCTATTGCGCCGCCAGAGGAGATGCTGCGCTTGCCTTGGTGACTGGCGGTGGGTTCCATCTGCCTGTCAGAGCATCGGGCTTTGGCGCATAGAGCCGCATTGTCAGGTTGTACCGCCCTTGGGGCGCTGGCAACCAGTTCCATTCCATATCCTTGCCGGGGCTCTCGTTTTGGAAATAGAGATCGAGTGAACCGTCGGCGTTGTACTTGAACGGCATCCAGCTGCTGACTGCGAAGCGGTTAAGGGAATTGGCAACCTGGAATCCTTCGTCGTCATATAGCGTCACAGACCAGAAGGCTTGGACCGGCGGAATTTGATCCTTCTCAAAGTGGATCGCGTAGTTGTTACTGCCATCAAGCGGCTGGCCGGTTTCGTCGGCAAGATTAAGCGGATAGATGGCGTCTTCGGGAAGGTTGGCGCCGAGACCTTGCTGTGCAACGATAGCGCGCTTTAGATAGTAATTGCCATATACTCCCATCGTGTCGGTATTCATCGACCAGCCATTTGCGACGCGTGCCAGTGTCTTCACCTTCCACGCCATCAGCGCCTGAGCATCCTGTGGAACGGTCTCGAGCGCCTTCTGGACGACTGCATCTGCTTTGGAAAGATCGAAACTCTTGCCTGGTTCAATGCCGATCCTCTTCATTCGGGCAAGTAAGGGCTGATCAGTGAGGTGCGGCGGATGAAGTTTCAGGAGCTCGGCAGCATAGGCGAAATAGGCTCCCGCCGGGGCGGTATCGACCTGGGTCTTGGGTGGGGTCTTCATATCCACCGACGGGTCGATTTTCACCGATACCGGTTTTGCCTCCTTTCCCCACTCCGAAAGCAAGGTTACGGTGTAACCGTCCTGGACCTTATGAACGGCGTCATAGTCAGGCGGTCCATCGGTCTTTGTCCGTCCGATGACCCATACATAGGGCGTCGGAGCATTGATCCGTTGGGTTCCCGCCGGCAGCTTGAACTCATCGAACCCTTCACTGAGATCAGGCCGCCAGCCAGGAGGGGTAATCAGGAAATGGCCGGCCGCAGTTCCGGTGGTCCGCCAGCCCGGTGCCGCAAACACGTCCGTCCACATGTCCAGCATGGGCAGCAGATAGAAACGTCCGCCGGTGTCGGGGGCCGAAACAACGACCGGTTCTTTCGTCAAATCAAGCCAGGCGCTCGAATACAGAGTGTCGAAATTCGGTCGGACCACTACTTTCATGTCCGCCGGAGGAAACTCGAGGATGTTGTTGAACTGATTGGACGGGCCGCCGATCGCACCCTTCTTGGCATCGACGTTGGTCAATTGCTTTCGGGTGATGTCCATAGATAGCAGTGGATAGAAATAAACATACGCCTCCACGCCTATCTCATGCGCCTCTTCTTCGCTGATGGAGTTCGCATCTGCCGCGCCGATCGAAAAAGCCGCGAGGCCAAGAGCGAGAAAAGCTGCCGGTCTTAATTTGCAGAGTAGGTTTCCGTCATCATTCGTCAGTGCACGCATTGCGTCCTCCCGTTGCTAAGATCAGGTGAAATGCGAACGGATCTGTTGATGTATCCCCTGTGCACATAGCTGCTCTATGGCTGCGTGCCGGGTGGAATTATAAATAGAAAGCTAAACTAGGGATAGTTACACCAATACCGGAGGCAACTACCTCATATGGGTGCAACCGATAATGGGAGTGGTTGAGACAATCATGGAACGAAAATCGCAGTTTGCGACCAGCGCCAGAAATTGCGTGCAGTAAGGACATTTGACGAAGGATGTCGAGAAGCCCGCGCTCCGAAGCGCTTACAATCATGTCCGTGCGAGCTTCAGAGACGTCTCATATCGATTTCCAGCGCGATGCCGGACGGGCTCGCGAAATCTTTGGCACACCAAGGGGCACCCCTGTCATCCTAAAAGACTAATTGAAACGGTGCGTCATTGAGACGAACATGATGACAAGGAAGCAGATCGTCGCGCGCTCGGACATGACAATTGATTGCGATTACATCGACCGCACATTGCCCAAGACACGCCAACTCGTCCGGCGCTTGAGAGTCGCACCCATCTCAGCGGATGTCGGTCTGCGGTAGCACGCGTCAGGCTACATCAGAAAGTTGTGCGTCGGCAGCTTTGCCGATCTAATATGAGATCTGGAAGCCTGGGCGTTCATGCACTCGCTCCATCGCAAATCAATTAGAAATGCCGACATGCCGGTCCGCAATAACGCCTGCCGGTGGAGGCTTGATCATCAACGAACTGTTCTTGCGCAAAATGCCGGACAAACCGGTGAGCAAAGGGGAGACAGAACTGATGGACGAGGACACTGACAACAAGATCGGTCCAAAAAAGTTTACGCGCCGGACAATGCTTACGACTGGCGGTTCGCTGGCGGCGGCACAAATCGCTGGCAGGATTGGCGTTAGCGGATTGGCCGCCACGCTTGCTTCCGGAACGGCGACTTTGGCACAGTCGACCAAGCCGAACATTGTTTTTATCCTCGCCGACGATTTGGGTTGGAAGGACGTCGGGTTTCACGGCTCTGACATAAAGACGCCAAACATCGACCAACTGGCGGAAAAGGGGGGCCGGCTTGAGCAATACTACGCTCAGCCAATGTGCACGCCGACCCGGGCGGCGTTTATGACGGGGCGTTATCCGTTCCGCTACGGCATGCAGACCGCCGTCATTCCCCAGGGCGGCACCTACGGCTTGGCGCTCGATGACTATCTCCTGCCGGAAATGCTGAAGGAAGCAGGCTACGCCACCGCTGCGAGTGGCAAATGGCACCTCGGCCACGCCAAAACGGCGTTCTGGCCGTGCCAGCGCGGCTTCGATTCATTCTATGGCGCTCTGCTTGGCGAGATTGATCACTTCACGCATAAGTCGGCAAACGGCAATGCTGATTGGTATCGGAACAACGAAGCCATCGAGGAGGAAGGATTCGACAACATCCTATTCGCTACCGAAGCCGTGCGAGTGATCAACGAACACGACCAGTCGAAACCTTTGTTCCTGTATCTGGCCTTTACCTCACCGCATACGCCCTTCCAGGCGCCAAAGGAATTTCTTGAACGCAACAGCCACATCGCCGACGAAAGCCGGCGAAGCTATGCAGCGATGATCTCGGTGATGGACGATGGCATTGGCAGGGTCGTCGAAGCTCTCGAAATGCGCGGCATGCGCGAGAATACGCTCATTGTGTTTCACAGCGACAATGGTGGCGTGGTCAATCCTTTCTTTGCAGGGGAAAGCGATGTCAAGGGCAAGCTTCCGGCCGACAACGCTCCTTACCGGGAGGGCAAGGGGACGACCTATGAAGGCGGCACGCGCGTCGTCGGCCTGATCAACTGGCCGGGAACGATCGAGCCTGGCGCCGCCGACGGAATGATGCACGTCGTCGACATGTATCCGACCTTCGCGGCTCTGGCCGGCGCTGAACTTGGCAAGAACAAGCCGCTCGACGGGCTGAACATGTGGGAGATGCTTGGCCAGGGAAAGCCATCGCCACGCACCGAGATCGTCTACAACATCGAGCCAATGACAGCCGCCGTCCGCCAGGGCGATTGGAAGCTTGTGTGGAAGGTGGCATTGCCGCCGAAAACCGAACTCTTCGATCTTTCGAAAGATAGGTCCGAGACCACAAATCTTGCCGATCAAAACCCCGAAATGGTGCAGAAACTGCAAGCGCGAGTGATCGAACTCGCCTCACAGATGTCTCCTCCTCTCATCATGCAGGACGCCGTGCGATTGCTCTTGCATTCGGACACGGTGCTGCCCGAGGCGGCCGAAATGTTCAATGTTGGAGATTGAGTGATTTGGCGGTTCATCCCGAGGACGGGGCTTGGCGTTCCTGCCGTCCGCCCTGGTGCTCGTTCCGCTCGTATGGCAATCGGCGCGAGTGCCAAGAACAGCGTGATTGGGGGTGATGGGCTGCGTTGGATCTTCGAAAACGCAGCGCCATTGCGGTCGTTTTGGTCGATAGAGCGCCCGCGTATCAAATTGTCTCAAATTGAGCTTTGCGCAAGCAGAAGCGGCCACCTAGGGAGGCTGTCTGCGCCAAGCCTCGCATTATCATTGCTCGTGCCATAGATTACGCAAAATCGCTCGCCGATCATACCTGCGGCGTCGACGCCGGCGAGCGGCCGGCACATGGTCATACTTTTCGGGAGCTGCATGATGGAATATCGTCGTTTGGGAAAATCTGGCCTGCAGGTGAGCGAGTTCTCCTTCGGCTCGTGGGTCACGTTCGGCAGGCAGGTCGAAGGAGGCGATGCCGTCGAGCTGATGAAGCTTGCTTACGATAACGGGGTGAACTTCTTCGACAACGCCGAAGGATATGAAAGCGGCAAGTCCGAGATTGTCATGGGCGAGGCGCTGAAGTCCCTCGGCTGGAGCCGCGACAGCTTCATCGTCTCGAGCAAGGTCTTCTGGGGCGGTCAGAAGCCGACGCAGCGCGGCCTGTCGCGCAAGCATGTGACCGACGCATGCCATGCGGCGTTGAAGCGGCTTCAGGCCGATTATCTCGACCTCTATTTCTGCCACCGCCCTGACATCGACACGCCGATCGAGGAAACGGTCCCGGCGATGCATGATCTCGTCGCCCAGGGCAAGGTGCTTTACTGGGGGACATCGGAATGGTCCGCCCAGCAACTGACCGAAGCCTACGCCGTGGCCCGGGACCTACGCATCACGCCGCCGACGATGGAGCAGCCACAATACAACATCTTCGAACGCCAGAAGGTCGAAGCCGATTATCTCCCGCTCTACGATCTGATCGGCCTTGGAACGACGATCTGGTCACCGCTAGCCTCGGGCGTCCTGACCGGCAAATACAGCGACGGCGTGCCGGCCGACAGCCGGATGAACCTGCCCGGATACGAATGGCTGAAGGAAAAGTGGTCGAGCGATGCCGGCCGCGCCCAGCTCGGAAAAGTTCGTGAGCTTGCAAAACTCGCGGACGAGATCGGGATATCGATCACCCATCTCGCGCTTCTGTGGTGCCTTGCCAATCGAAACGTCTCGACCGTCATTCTCGGCGCATCGCGCGCCAGCCAATTGCAGGACAATCTCGCGGCGCTCTCGCACCGGCACAAGATGACCTCCGACGTCCTGGCGCGGATCGACACGATTGCCGGCAACAAGCCGGAAGGCCCGCGTCGCTTCTAGCTTTGGCGCAAAACCGCGATGATGGCGAGTGCCGTGCGGCTTGACAACGTGACAAGCCGCGTTGCATTTTCGCCACATTGCGTTGCTTAAAGGTCACGCAAGGGTTTTGGACATTTCGCTCCCGATCGAGTCGTTGCGGCGCTGGCTTTTTGAGCCGGCGTTGTTTGATTTCGATCGGATGGCGGGGCGGCAAAGTGCCGTCTGAAGAGAGGCCGAATGACGCAGGATGGGGTATCGCCGGCGGCGGGCGAGGCGGTGACGACGGTGACCGATCGCCGTGCCCTTTTTGCCGTGCCCGGCCTCGTGCTCGCCGGCGGTGCGCTTCTCTGCGCCACGATCACGCTTTTCGTATTGCTCGGTCTGACGCCGATCGCGCCGACCTCGCATGTCGTCATCACCTCGGTGATCGTCAACTCCTTCTTCGTTCTGACGCTGCTGGCGCTCATCGGCCGCGAGGTGGCAAGGCTGCTCAAGGCGCGCACGCGCGGCCGTGCGGCGGCACGCTTGCACATCCGCATCGTCGTGCTCTTTTCGATCGTTGCGATCACGCCGGCGATCCTGGTCGCCATCTTCGCCAGTATTACGCTGAATGCCGGCCTCGACCGCTGGTTTGCGCTGCGCACCCAGTCGATCGTCAGCTCGTCCCGCAATATCGGCCAGGCCTATATGATGGAGAACGCCAGCTACCTCCAGGGGCAGACGGTTTCCATGGCCAACGACCTGGAGCGCAACCGCGCGCTCTACAGCCTCGACAGGACGGGTTTCGCCGAATTGATGACGCGCCAGGCGAGGGGCCGCGGCCTGCTCGGGGCCTTCCTCGTCGAGCGCGACGGCTCGGTGATCGTCCAGGCCGATATTGCCACCGAAAAGCCGCTGCCGGCCATTCCGCAGGATGCTCTGGAGAAAGCGGCGGCCGGCCAGCCGACGCTGATTCCGCCTGGCGTCACCAACCTTGTCGGCGCCATCATCAAGCTCGATGCCATCCAGGGCACCTTCCTCTATACGGTGCGTGCCGTCGATCCCAAGGTCATGGGCGCCATGCGCATGATGGAGGAGAACGCCACCGAGTACCGCTCGATGGAGGCCAACCGCTTCTCGCTGCAGATCGCCTTCGCCGTGCTTTACATCGGTTTTGCGCTGATCGTGCTCTTGGCGGCGATCTGGACCGCGATCGCCGTCGCCGACCGCATCGTCCGGCCGATCCGGCTGCTGATCACGGCGGCCGACAGCGTCGCCTCGGGCAATATGGATATCGTCGTGCCCGTGCATTCCGTCGATGGCGACGTCGCCAATCTGTCGCGCACCTTCAACAAGATGATCTCGGAAATCCGCACTCAGCGCGATGAGATCCTTGAAGCCAAGGACGAGGTCGACGACCGCCGCCGCTTCATCGAAGCCGTGCTCTCGGGCGTCACTGCCGCCGTCATCGGCGTCGAGCAGGACCGCCGTATTGCCATCGTCAACAGTTCGGCCGAGACGCTGATGTCGCTGTCGGCCGACCAGATGCTCGGCAAGCAGCTCGCTGACATCGCGCCGGAGGTCGATCAGGTGCTGACCGAGGCGGCGGTGCGCCATCGCGGCGATCTCCGCAAGCAGATCGCGCTCGTGCGCGGCGGCACGGTCAGGACGCTGAGCGTCCAGGTCACCCGCGAGGAAGTGCGTGACATGAGCGAATCCTACGTGATCACGCTCGACGACATCACCGACCTCGTCATCGCCCAGCGCTCGACCGCCTGGGGCGATGTCGCAAGGCGCATCGCCCACGAGATCAAGAACCCGCTGACGCCGATCCAGCTTTCTGCCGAGCGCATCCAGCGGCGCTACGGCAAGCAGATCGACCAGGGCGACCGGGCCGTTTTCGACCAGTGCACGGATACGATCATCCGCCAGGTCGGCGATATCGGCCGTATGGTCGACGAATTCTCCGCGTTCGCCCGCATGCCGAAGCCGACCAAGGAGCCGAGCGACCTGCGCGATATTCTGCGCGACGCGATCTTCCTGCGCGAGATGGGCAACCATCACGTCACCTTCCAGCAGGATTTCGGCGATCAGCCGCTGGAGGGCCTGTTCGACAGCCGCATGCTCGGCCAGGCTTTCGGCAATCTCATCAAGAATGCCGTGGAGGCGATCGAAGCCGTCCCGAGCGACGAACGCGACGAACGCAAAATTCTGGTGCGCGCGGCACTCGATGCCGGTCGCGACCGCTTCACTGTCGACGTGATCGACAATGGCCGCGGTCTGCCGGTGGAGAACCGCCACAGCATTCTGGAACCCTATATGACGATGCGCGAGAAGGGCACGGGCCTTGGCCTCGCCATCGTCAAGAAGATCATCGAGGAACATGGCGGGCAGCTCGAGTTGCACGATGCGCCCGCCGATTTTGACCGGGGAAGAGGGGCCATGATCCGCGTGCATCTGCCACGCCGGGATCCGACGCCCGCCGCTCCCGCAGCCAATGACAAGGAAAGCGTTTATGGCCTCTGATATTCTCGTCGTCGATGACGAGCACGATATTCGCGAGATCGTTTCCGGCATTCTCTCGGACGAGGGACACGAGACGCGCACGGCCCATGACAGCGACAGCGCGCTGGCGGCGATATCAGATCGTGTGCCGCGGCTGATCTTCCTCGATATCTGGATGCAGGGCAGCAAGCTCGACGGTCTGTCGCTGCTCGACGAGATCAAGACCCGCCACCCGGATCTGCCCGTCGTGATGATCTCGGGCCACGGCAACATCGAGACGGCCGTCTCGGCGATCAAGCGCGGCGCCTTCGATTTCATCGAGAAGCCCTTCAAGGCCGACCGGCTGATCCTGATTGCCGAACGGGCTCTGGAAAATTCCAAGCTCAAGCGCGAGGTTTCCGAGCTGAAGCGGCGCACCGGCGACGCCCTGGAGCTGATCGGCACCTCGGTCGCCGTTTCGCAGCTGCGCCAGACGATCGAGAAAGTATCGCCGACCAACAGCCGCATCATGATCCTCGGCGCCTCCGGCTCCGGCAAGGAGCTGGTGGCGCGGATGATCCACAAGAAGTCGACGCGCGCCAATGGCCCCTTCGTCGCCCTGAATGCCGCCAACATCACGCCCGATCGCATGGAAGTGGCGCTCTTCGGCACCGAGGGTACGCCCGGCCAGGCGCGCAAGATCGGCGCGCTGGAAGAGGCGCATCGCGGCATCCTCTATCTCGACGAAGTCGGCGAGATGCCGCGCGAGACGCAGAACAAGATCCTGCGCGTGCTGGTCGACCAGCAGTTCGAGCGCGTCGGCGGCTCCAAGCGCGTCAAGGTCGACGTCCGCATCATCTCTTCGACCGCCTATAATCTCGAGAGCCGCATCGCCGAAGGCTGGTTCCGCGAGGATCTCTATCATCGCCTCGCCGTCGTGCCGGTGCGCGTGCCGGCCCTTGCCGAACGGCGCGAGGACATTCCCTTCCTCGTCGATCAGCTGATGCGCCAGATTTCCGAACAGGCCGGCATCCGTCCGCGCCGCATCGGCGACGACGCCATGGCCGTGCTGCAGGCGCATGACTGGCCGGGCAATATCCGCCAGCTCCGCAACAATATCGAGCGGCTAATGATCCTTGCCCGCACCGACGGCCCGGATGCGCCGATCACCGCCGACATGCTGCCGACCGATCTCGGCGACATGCTGCCGAAGGTCTCGGCCAAGAACGACTATCACATCATGACGCTGCCGCTGCGCGAAGCCCGCGAGATGTTCGAGAAGGATTATCTGATCGCCCAGATCAACCGCTTCGGCGGCAATATCTCGCGCACCGCCGAATTCGTCGGCATGGAGCGCTCGGCGCTGCACCGCAAGCTGAAGTCGCTCGGCGTCTGATATCAGACGCTGCATCCCTCCATCGCTTCCCGGAAGACCATTTCCCATGCCGAGAATTGCCTATGTGAACGGCCGTTACGTCAAGCATTCCGATGCCAGCGTACATATCGAGGACCGCGGCTACCAGTTCGCCGACGGCGTCTACGAGGTCTGCGAGGTGCGCCACGGTTATATCGTCGACCTCACCCGTCATCTGAACCGTCTCGACCGTTCGCTGGGCGAGCTGCGCATCGCCTGGCCGATGAGCAGGGCGGCGCTGACGCAGGTCATCCGCGAGACGCTGCGCCGCAACCATGTCCGCAACGGCCTGTTCTACATGCAGGTGACGCGCGGCGTTGCGCGCCGCGATCATGTCTTCCCGGCCGAGGGCACGCCGCCTTCGCTCGTCATCACTGCCAAGAGCACCGATCCCAAAATCATCGCGGCCAAGAACGCCAACGGCATCAAGGCGATCACCGTGACCGACAACCGCTGGGACCGCGTCGACATCAAGTCGGTCGGTCTGCTGCCGAACGCCATGGCCCGCCAGCAGGCGAAGGAGGCCGGTGCCCAGGAAGCGATCTATGTCGATGCCGACGGCATGGTGAAGGAGGGGGCGGCGACCAATGTCTGGATCGTCGATTCGGATGGAACGCTGGTGACGCGCCCGGCCGAACACGGCATTCTGCGCGGCATTACCCGCACCACATTGATGGATGTGGCCGCCCAGCTGGGATTGAAGATCGCCGAGCGGAACTTCTCCGTTTCCGAGATGCTCGCAGCCCGCGAGGTCTTTCTCACCGCAGCCACAAGTATTTGTTTTCCGGTCGTTTCCGTCGATGGCCAGACCATCGCCAACGGCCATCCCGGCAGCGTCTCGCAGAAAGTCCGCGAAGCCTTTTTCGACGTTGCGGAAAAGATTGCGATTTGATACCAAGATTTGCTGGACAGGTGGAATGAGGGTGCCGCCGGTCTTGCATGGAGAGGTTGATTGATATTCTACCGGCCAGTTCAGGCCGGCAATAAAGAAAGAAGCGGCGCGATGGCGGAACGTTCTCAGAATCTGCAGGACTTATTTCTCAATACTGTTCGCAAGCAAAAGATTTCCCTGACAATCTTTCTGATCAACGGCGTGAAACTCACGGGCGTTGTTACGTCTTTTGACAATTTCTGTGTTCTCCTTCGCCGTGACGGCCATTCGCAGCTGGTGTATAAGCATGCGATCTCGACGATCATGCCGGGTCAGCCGATGCAGATGTTCGAGAGTGAAGAAGCAGCGTCCTAACAGGATCAGCCGTCATTTCGACACGCGATACCAAGAACGATTCGATCATCCCTGAGGCCGCCAAGCACAGGGACGATATGCGCGCGACCGTCGTCGTGCCGGTTCTGAAATCCCGCAGTCGCGGCGGCCAGACCGAATCGGCCTCCACCCGCACGCCGGAAAGCCGGCTGGAAGAAGCGACCGGCCTTGCCCAGGCGATCGACCTCGATGTCGTCAACGGCCAGGTCGTGCCGGTCAACGACCCGAGGCCGGCGACACTGCTCGGTACCGGCAAGATCGAGGAGATCAAGGCGCTGCTCGACGAGCGCGATTCCGGTCTCGTCATCGTCGATCATCCGCTGACGCCGGTGCAGCAGCGCAATCTCGAAAAGGAATGGAACGCCAAGGTCATCGACCGGACGGGCCTCATCCTCGAAATCTTCGGCCGCCGCGCCTCCACCAAGGAAGGCACGCTGCAGGTCGATCTCGCCCACCTGAACTATCAGAAGGGCCGGCTGGTCAGAAGCTGGACCCACCTTGAACGCCAGCGCGGCGGCGGCGGCTTCATGGGCGGTCCCGGCGAAACCCAGATCGAAGCCGACCGGCGACTCTTGCAGGATCGCATCATCAAGCTCGAGCGCGAGCTGGAGCAGGTCGTTCGCACCCGACAGCTCCACCGCGCCAAGCGCCGCAAGGTGCCGCACCCGATCGTGGCGCTCGTCGGCTATACCAATGCCGGCAAATCGACGCTGTTCAACCGCATCACGGGCGCGGGCGTGCTCGCCGAAGACATGCTCTTCGCCACGCTCGACCCGACGCTGCGCCGCATGAAGCTGCCGCATGGCCGCACCGTCATCCTGTCCGACACCGTCGGCTTCATCTCCGATCTGCCGACCCACCTCGTCGCTGCCTTCCGCGCGACGCTGGAAGAGGTGCTGGAAGCCGATCTCATCCTGCATGTTCGCGATATGTCGGATGTCGACAACCCGGCGCAGAGCGCCGATGTGATGCGCATCCTGACCGACCTCGGCATCGACGAGGCCGAAGCTGGCAAACGGCTGATTGAAGTTTGGAACAAGATCGACCGGCTGGAGCCAGAGGTGCACGACACCATGGTGCAGAAGGCCGCCGGCGCCAGCAACGTGGTGGCGGTCTCGGCCGTCAGCGGCGAGGGCGTCGACACGCTGATGGAAGAGATCAGCCGCAGGCTGTCCGGCGTGATGACCGAAACCACGATCCGCCTTCCCGTCGACAAGCTGGCGCTGCTGCCCTGGCTCTACGACCACGCGATCGTCGATGGTCGCGAGGACAATGAGGACGGCTCGATCACGCTTGATCTGCGCCTCTCCGAAACCGAAGCCGCCGAACTCGAACGCCGCATCGGCAACGGCCCGAAGCCGCAGCGCGAGGATTGGGAGCGGTGAGCTACCCCTTCTCCCCAGCGGGGGTCCGAAGGACGGGTCGAGACCTGTGGCTCGACCCCGGTCGGTGGCCGAAGGGTCGGATGAGGGCGCGCACGGCACGCCATTCATTGGCCTTCGCTTGCACTTAGGCGATCTATCTCCGGCGACTTTACCTACCCTCCGTCATGCTCGGCCTTGAGCCGAGCGTCCACGCCGCATCCGCCAACAGTCGTGGCATGGGTCCTCGGCTCAAGGCCGAGGACGACGGAGAGTGGAGTTGGCTCCTCGCCAGACTCAGCCTGACCTACCCAGCCACGAGCGCTCTTTCGATCGCCTTCGCCGCCTGCCAGATCTCCTCCATCCGCTCTAGGCTGGCCGCCTCCAGCGTCTCACCTTCCGCATCAAGAACATTCTCGATGTGATTGAATCGACGCCTGAATTTTGTATTGGTTCCCCGCAGCGCCTGTTCCGGATCGGCCTTCACATGCCGGCCGATATTGACGACGGCGAAGATCAGGTCGCCGAGTTCGTCGCTAACCTTTGCCCGGTCGCCGTCCCGCAGTGCCACCCTTAGCTCGTCGATCTCCTCCTCGATCTTGTCGAGGATCGGCTCGGGGGCGGACCAGTCGAATCCCACCTTGGCGGCGCGTTCCTGCAGCTTCAGCGCTTCCGTCAAGGCCGGGAAGCTGCGCTGGACGGAGCCCAAGAAACCGCCTTTGAAGTCCTCGGTGATGCCGCGTCTTGCCCGGCGCTCGGCGCGCTCGCGTTTTTCCGCCTGCTTGATTTCATCCCACTGGATTTTCACGGCGTCTGGTGTATCGGCTGCCGAGCGGGCGAAGACATGCGGGTGGCGGCGGATCATCTTGGTGGTGATGGCGTTGACCACGTCGCCGAAGGAAAATTCGCCGGCCTCCTCGGCCATGCGGGCATGGAAGACCACCTGCAGCAGCAGGTCGCCCAGCTCGTCGCAGAGATCGTCCATATCGCCGCGCTCGATCGCGTCGGAGACCTCATAGGCTTCCTCGATCGTATAGGGCTTGATCGTCTGGAAATTCTGCTCGATGTCCCAGGGGCAGCCGGTCTCGGGATGGCGCAGCGCCGCCATGATCTCGATCAGCCGCGAAATGTCTTTGGAAGGTTCCATGGTGCCTCGGTTGAGAGCCTCAGTTAAGAGGAATGTCGTTGGCGCTCTTCGACGACTGGTAGGTGGTGGAAAGCGCGTCATAACGTGCCTTGATGCGCGCGGTCTGCGCCTTCAGCGCGGTCTTTAGCTGCGCCTCTTCGGTCTCGACGAGATCGGCGATGGCAAAGCTGTTCCAGAAGGCGTTCTGCCTGCGATAGCCGCCGGGTTCAAGCCCGAAGACTTCCTTCAGGATCTTCAGATCGTGCGGAATGGCGAAGGCATCGCGGGAATCTTCATGGCTGAAGAAGTAATAGAAATTGTCGAAACCCGCCCAGGTGATCGCCGACATGCACATGGTGCAGGGTTCGTGGGTGGAAAGGAAGATCAGATCCTTGGTCGCCGGCTTGTCGCCAAGTTCGTAGAAGCGCTTCAGCGTGTGCACCTCGCCATGCCAGAGCGGATTGTCCAACTCGTTATTGGTCTCGGCGACAACGAGCGACAGGTCGGATTTGCGCAGGATCGCCGCGCCGAACACCTTGTTGCCCAAGGAAACGCCGCGCTCGGTCAGTGGCAGGATATCATCTTCGATGACCGAAAGCAGGCGAGAGGCGATCGTCTTGTCAGGCATTTGCGTCTCCGGTTTTTCCCAGTCTACCGTCTTGGCGGCCCGAGTGAAATGCGCCAAACGCCGGTGGACGTCATTTGCCACAGGCTTTACACTGCGCTGCAGCAAATGCGCGGGGTGTGCTGTTTTGGTCAGCATGGGTGACTTTTCTCAAATCATTGAGAGGACGAGCAAAAGAATACGCGCATGCTCGGGCTTTCGAATTTCTGTTTCTTCAATCCCTTGTCGATCAAGGGCATATTCTGGCAACTTCGAAGTGGATTGATGATGCCTCCCAGGACTGAACAGCTTTCGGTATTTCCCGCCTTCTTTCGCGTGGAAGGCCAGAAGACGGCTATCTTCGGCAATGGCGACGAAGCTTTTGCCAAGGTGCGGCTGCTCCTGAATACGCGGGCGCGGATCGTCGCTTATGCTGGGAGGCCGGAAGCCGATTATCATGCCTTCCTCATCGCCAATCGCATCGAAACCGTGCGCGCCGGCTTTTCCGCCGAGCAGGTCGAAGGGGCCGCGCTCGTCTTCGCCGCCACCGGCAATGAAGCCGAAGACCGCGAGATCGTCGATGCCGCCCGTGCCGCGAAAATTCCGGCCAACGCCGTCGATCAGCCCGATTACTGCGATTTCTTCACCCCGGCGCTGGTCAATCGCGCCCCTGTTGCCGTTGCAATCGGCACGGAAGGGGCGGGGCCGGTTCTGGCGCAAATGATCCGCGCGCAGATCGACCAGCTTCTTTCCCCCTCACTCGGGCGCCTGGCGGCGTTGGCGACGAGCTATCGCAAGGCCGTCGAGCAGCTCATTCCGCGTGGCGTTTCCCGCCGCGTCTTCTGGCGCCGTTTCTTCTCGGGCGCTGTTGCCGATGCGGTCGCCAACGGCAACCTGCCGCAGGCCCGCCAGGCCGCCGACCGGTTACTGGGCGCGATGGACAAGGTCGCCGCCGGCCACGTCTGGCTGGTCGGCGCCGGTCCGGGGGCCGAGGATCTGCTGACGCTGCGCGCCCAGCGCGTGATGATGGAAGCCGATGTCATCGTCTTTGACGCGCTCGTGCCGCAGGCGATCGTCGATATGGGCCGCCGCGACGCCGAGCGGCTTTCGGTCGGCAAGCGCAAGGGCTGCCACTCGAAGTCGCAGGAAGAGATCAACGAGCTGCTGGTCGAGCTCGGCCGTCAGGGCAGGCGCGTCGTCCGGCTCAAGTCGGGCGATCCGCTGGTCTATGGCCGGGCAGGGGAAGAAATGGCCGCATTGCGCGCCGCCGGTATCACGTATGAAGTCGTGCCCGGCATCACCTCGGCTTTCGCCGCCGCCGCTGATTTCGAACTGCCGCTGACGCTGCGCGGCGTCGCCTCCTCGCTTGTTTTCACCACCGGCCATGATCTGACCGGCGATGTGCTGCCCGATTGGGCGAGCCTTGCCGTCTCCGGCGCGACGATCGCCGTCTATATGGGCCGCACCGTTGCCGCCTCCGTCGCCGAACGGCTGATGCAGGCTGGCATTCCCGCCGAAACGACGGTCGCCGTTATCGAGAACGCCAGCCGTACCGAGCGCCGCCTGCTGCATGGCACGCTTGCCGATCTGCCCGATCTGCAGCACCGCGATGAGTTGACCGGCCCGGTCATGGTCATTATCGGCGATGCGGTCGCGGGCGCCAATTTCGAACTGTCCGAGCCGCTGGTGCGTGCGAACGCCCGGCTCGAGGAATTTGCAAGGAGCTGAATATGGTAGACAAGGTTCTGACCGCCAACCGGCTGACGGACGGCATTGCCGTCTGGCTGGACGCGAACGGCAAGTGGTCGACCTCGCTGCAGGAGGCGCTCGTCGCCCGTCACAACGAAGCCGTCGAAGCATTGGAGGCAATCGGCAAGAAGTCCTATGCCGACAACGAGGTTGTTGACGTCGCCGTTGTCGAAGTTCAGGAAACCAACGGCATTCTCTGGCCGCTTCGCCTCCGCGAGCGCATCCGCGCGCAGGGCCCGACCATGGAATATGCACCGGGCTACGCTCCCGCCGATCCCGAATTCATTGCAGTCTGAGGAAGACGATGTACCGTTACGACGAATTTGATCATGCCTTTGTCACCGAGCGCGTCGAGCAGTTCCGCGACCAGGTTGAGCGCCGCCTTTCCGGCGAGCTTGCCGAGGATGCGTTCAAGCCGCTGCGCCTGATGAACGGCGTCTACCTGCAGCTTCATGCCTACATGCTGCGCATCGCCATTCCCTACGGCACGCTGAGCGCGCGCCAGATGCGCATGCTCGCCCATATCGCCCGCACCTATGACCGCGGCTATGGCCACTTCACCACCCGCCAGAACCTGCAGTTCAACTGGCCGAAGCTGTCGGAGATCCCCGATGCGCTGGCCGACCTAGCAAGAGTCGAGATGCATGCGCTGCAGACCTCGGGCAACTGCATCAGAAACGTGACGGCCGACCACTTTGCCGGTGCAGCGGCCGACGAAGTCGCCGATCCCAGGCCCTATGCGGAAATCCTGCGCCAGTGGTCGTCGGTCCATCCGGAATTCTCCTTCCTGCCGCGCAAATTCAAGATCGCCGTCACCGGCGCCGAGCGCGACCGCGCGGCCATCCAGGTTCATGACATCGGCCTGCACCTGAAGAAGAACGACAAGGGTGAAATCGGTTTTGCAGTTTATGTCGGCGGTGGCCAGGGCCGCACGCCGATGATCGCCAAGCTGATCCGCGACTTCCTGCCCGAGGAAGACCTGCTCTCCTACACCACGGCGATCGTGCGCGTTTACAATCTGCACGGCCGCCGCGACAACAAGTATAAGGCCCGCATCAAGATCCTCGTGCACGAGACCGGCGCCGAGGAGCTGGCGCGCCAGGTGGAGGCCGAATTCGCGGCACTGAAGGACAGCGAGCTCAAGCTGCCGGAACAGGATGTCGAGGCGATCGCCGCCTATTTCGCGCCGCCCGCTCTGCCCGAGCGCGCCGAGGGCTGGGAAAACCTTGCCCGCTGGAAGAAGGCCGATCCGGCCTTTGCCCGCTGGGTCCAGCAGAATGTGCAGCCGCACAAGAACCCCGATTACGGCATGGTGACGATCTCGCTGAAGCCGATCGGCGGTATTCCGGGCGACGCCACCGACGCGCAGATGGAGGCCGTCGCCGATCTCGCCGAGGAATATGCCTTCGACGAAATCCGCGTCAGCCACGAGCAGAACCTCATCCTGCCGCATGTGGCGCTTGCCGATCTCGAAGCCGTCTATCGCGGCCTCGTCGCCATCAACCTAGCGGAGGCCAATGCCGGGCTGATCACCGATATCATTGCCTGTCCTGGGCTGGACTACTGCGCGCTCGCCAATGCGCGCTCCATTCCGGTCGCGCAGGAAATCTCCCGCCGCTTCGGCAATCCCGAACGCCAGGCCGAGATCGGCGAGCTGAAGATCAAGATCTCCGGCTGCATCAATGCCTGCGGCCACCACCATGTCGGCCATATCGGCCTGCTCGGTGTGGAGAAGAAGGGCGCCGAACTCTACCAGATCACGCTCGGCGGTTCCGGTGACGAACATACGTCGATCGGCGAGATCATCGGGCGCGGCTTCGAGCCGGACCGGGTGACGGACGCGATCGAGACGATCGTCGACACCTATCTCGGCCTGCGCCTCAATGCTTCCGAAACCTTCCTTGCCGCCTATCGCCGCGTCGGGCCGCAGCCTTTCAAGGCCGCGCTCTATGGCTCGGCCGCGGAAGCGGCATAAGGAGGCGATGATGACGAAGATCTGGAGAGAAACCGGTTTTGTCGAAAACGATCCCTGGGTGATCGAAACCGAAGAGGTGAAGGCGACCGGAGAGCAGAAACCGCTGCTCGGCCTCGACGAGCTGATTGCCAAGGCCGACGAAAGCAACGATGTCGGCCTCGGCGTGCTGATCAAGCCGGCCGACGACGTGCGCCGCCTGGAGCCTTATCTCGATCGCCTCGCAATCGTCGCTGTCGCCTTTCCGGCCTTCAATGATGGCCGCGCCTTCAGCCATGCCTCGCTGCTGCGCCAGCGCTTGGGTTACACCAACGAGCTGCGCGCCATCGGCGACGTACTGATCGATCAGGTCCCGTTGATGCTGCGCGTCGGCATCGACAGCTTTGCCGTCAGCAACGCCACGGCGCTGAAGCGGCTGGCCGAAAATCGTCTTCCCGCCATTCCCCATCATTATCAGCCGGCGGTGCGTGACGCCGAAGCCGGCAAGGGCTATAGTTGGCGCCGTCAGGCGAAGCCGGCCGCATAAGCGACCGATCCGCCGTTTTACGATGACGGAACGGTAGCATGAAGACATTCGAAGTGGCGGTGATCGGTGGCGGTCTCGCCGGTATGATTGCTGCGATCTCACTTGCCCGCGACGGCCGCAGCGTGGCGCTTGTCGCGCCCGTTGCCGCGAAAGAGGACCGGCGCACAACGGCGCTGATGGATCAGTCTATCCGCTTCCTCGACCGCCTGGCGCTCTGGGAGAAGCTGCGCCCTGCGGCAGCACCGCTCACCAGCATGCGAATCATCGACGGCACTGACCGGCTGCTGCGGGCGCCGACGACCACGTTCCGTGCGGCCGAAGTCGGCCTCGATGCCTTCGGCTATAATTTCCCCAACAAGACGTTGATCGACGTGCTTGAGGAGGCCGCGTCCGGCGAGGGCAATATCACCCGCTTCACCGATATGGCCGAATCGATTGCTATTGCCCCGGATGCCGTGTCGATCACGCTTGCCGGAGGCGACACGCTGTCAGCCGATTTCGCCGTCGGCGCCGACGGCCGCGGTTCGAAGCTGCGCGAGACGGCTGACATCGGCGTGCGCAACTGGTCTTATCCGCAATCGGCCATGGTGCTCAACTTCGCGCATTCCCTGCCGCACCAGAACATCTCGACGGAATTCCATACCAAGCACGGCCCGTTCACCCAGGTGCCGCTGCCGGGAAACCGTTCCAGCCTCGTCTGGGTGCAGGACCCTGCCGAAGCGGCGGCCGGCATGGAACTGCCCCTTGCCGAACTTGGGCTTCTCGTCGAGGCGCGTATGCAGTCCATGCTCGGCATGGTGAGCGTCGAGGACGGCGTCCAGGTCTGGCCGCTCTCCGGCATGATGGCGCATCGCTTCGGCAAGGGGCGCATTGCGCTGATCGGCGAAGCGGCCCACGTCTTCCCGCCGATCGGGGCGCAGGGGCTGAACCTCAGCCTGCGCGATATCATGGTGCTGACCGATATCCTCTGCGACAGGGCCGAATTGCCGGTGCCGGCCGATGCCGGCGACAGCTTCGACCGCCGGCGCCGCGCCGATATCATGACGCGCACGGCAAGCGTCGATCTTCTCAACCGCTCGCTGCTTTCGGATTTCCTGCCCGTGCAGATGCTGCGCGCCGCCGGGCTGCATATCCTCTCGGCCATTCCGCCGCTGCGCAATATCGTCATGCGCGAGGGGATCGAGCCGGGCCGCGGCTTTCGCGATATTCCCGATTCCCTAAGGGAAAAGCTCAAACGGAAGAAGGCCTGAGCGGATCGCGATCAGCCAGAGGGAAACGCTCACCACCGAAAACACCGTCGTGATCAGGATCGTCGCCGAGGCGCGCTCCTGCCACACGCCGTATTGCTGGCCGATGACGAAGACGTTGGTCGCCGTCGGCAGCGAGGCGAGCAGCACGGCGGCCTGGATCCAGACCGGCTCGAAACCGCCGATCGCCGTCAGCGCCAGGAAAACCGCGATCGGATGCAGGATCAGCTTCGCCGGCACGATATAGCCGATCTCCGCCGGGATGCGCTTTAGCGGCCTGAGCGCCAGCGTCACGCCCATGGCAAAAAGGGCGCAGGGAGCAGCTGCCTGGGCGAGGTAGTCGACGAGGCGCAGAAACGCCGGCGGCTGGTCGAGATGCAGGGCAGCCACGGCAAAGCCCGCCGCCGTCGACAGGATGAAGGGATGTAGCGCCACCTTCCGCGCGATATCGGCGGCGAGTCGGCCGGAAGAACGCTTGTCGCCGCCGGCCACCGCCATCAGCGCCGGCGCCACGATGAAATGCAGCGCGTTTTCGAAGCAGACGATCAGCGCCACCGGCAGGGCCGCCCCTTCGCCAAGCGCCAGGAGCGCCAGGCCCGGCCCCATATAGCCGATATTGCCGTAGGAGCCGGCGAAGGACTGGATGGTGCAATCGGCGAGCGAATTGCCGCGCAGCACCCGGCCGACGACGAAGAGCAGGATGAAGACCGCATAGGTCGCAGCGATATCGGTGACGATGAAATCGATCCGCGTCAGCTCTTCGATCGGCGTGCGCGAGACCAGCTTGAAGAAGAGAGCGGGCAGGGCGGCGTAGATGATGAAGGTGTTCAGCCAGCCGAGTGCCTCGGCCGGCTGCTTCGTCGCGCTGGCGGCGATGTAACCGATCAGGATCAGGCCGAAGAACGGCAGGAGCAGGCTGACGATATCGGCCAAAGAGGTCTTCCAATGCGCGGGGATGATCGGCGGGGGTAAGAGCTGTTTAGCCGATTTGCATCAGGATCGGAAAGGTCTGCTGGAACCAGATCGCCACGTCGCTGACCCAGCCGAACAGGAAAGCGAGGCCGGTGAGGATGAGAAAAACGCCCATGATCTTCTCGACCGTGCCGAGATGGCGGCGGAAACGCGACAGAAAGCGCATGAAAGCGCCTGAAAAGCCGGCGGCGATCCAGAAGGGAATGGCCAGGCCGAGCGAATAGATGGCGAGCAGTCCGGCGCCGGAGCCGACCGTTTCGCGCGAAGCGGCAACGCCGAGGATGGCGCCGAGCACCGGGCCGATGCAGGGGGTCCAGCCGAAGGCGAAGGCAAGACCCATGATGTAGGCGCCCGTCAGCGTCGCCGGTTTGCCGCCGCTCTGAAAACGCGCTTCGCGGGCTAGCACGCCGATTCGGAACAGGCCGAGGAAATTCAGCCCCATGACGATGATGATGAGCCCGCCGATCTTGGAAAGCAGATCGAGATGCTGGCGGAGCGCCATGCCGATGCTGGACGCGCCGGCGCCGAGCGCCACGAAAACGGTGGCGAAGCCGAGCGTGAAGAGCAGAGCGGAAAAGAGAATCCCACGCCTGACGTCAGGCGCCACCGCAACCGCGCCGCCGCCGCGGAACTGCTCGACCGATATGCCGGCCATGTAGCACAGGTAAGGCGGGACGAGGGGAAGCACGCAGGGCGAAAGAAAGGAAAGCGCCCCTGCAATCAACGCGCTCCACAGGGAAATATCGGCAATCGACACGCATTCTCTCCGGCTGCAATCTGCGCCCTGTTCGTAGCTTTCCGGGCCCCTGATTGCCAATCACCTTTTTGCGCTCGGCAGAAATCCCCTTTCGCATGGGCAAGCAATGGGCTTGAGCGCGCAAGAAATGTGCCGATCGCCGAAAAAAGCCAAATTTTTCGGTTGACCGCAATGGGTCGCCTGCCTATGTTCCGCCCACTTCCAGCCGGGGTGCTTCACCCGCGGAGCGGGAGAGCGTAGCTCAGCCGGTAGAGCAACTGACTTTTAATCAGTAGGTCTCGGGTTCGAACCCCGACGCTCTCACCATAAAAATATAAGAATTCAATGTGGTAGACTTGAGTGGCGGCAATTGTGACCTGCGGTTACGCAGACGATGGGCGCAAGACACATGAACATAGAGGGGCTGGGGACCCACGGGACTCGACTGGGCGCTCGCGGGTGGTTTGCACTCCCAATCGCTAAGCCGTGTCATGCTGCTGCGTTTGAGCGCTGTTCGGTTAGTTTACGCCTGGCGCTGTGCCTACCTCTTGTCTTGTTGGCTGTGGCTGGCTGCAATGAAGACAGCAGCCAATATACGCTATATCGAAGCAGTGTACTGGACACAAAAATGCGCTTGCATGTCGCATCGTTCGACAGTGCGGACGGTGATGCATACAACTCCGAAAACTGCCAAATTGCAGCAAGTCTTTTCGCCAGTCAGCCGGGCGTTCAGGTTCGGTACTGGTGCGAGAAGGGCCGCTTTCGCAAATAACGATGCTCGAAGGTGACTGAGCAAGAAACCTGCGGCTTAATAAACATGTGGATTAAAAGCAGGTCACGCGCACGGCTTTAGTGATTTCAGCCATAATGATGCCGCAGCCAAGGAACGATCGGCGCCGACAACGCTATAGTGATCGTCCTTAGCTACTGGCGCTATGCCCGCGAGGAGGGAGAATGGTTGCACCCATTCTCCCTTTTTCGGTTTTTTTACCGTGCAACAAGTAGACTTGTACATCAACACAAAACATGTCGATATCCACGGTTCATGCGGAATATTGTCCGCACGACCAGATGGAGTGACGCCTGCAAACTTCTCTTAGCCTAATGACAGGCGGTCGTGTTCTGCCAACGCCGCGCTTGGTCAGGAATACGCGCCAAAAGCCAAGAGAAGCACACCAATTGCGATCACCGCCAGGGCCGGCCAGTTTTGGGAGAGGCCGAGAAACCTCAGGCCTTGGCGCCGGGGTTCCAGCGTCGCGCCGCCTTGCGGCATGCGATGCGGATTACTCGGCCTTCGACCGAGCGCTGATTGAAACAGAAAAAGAAGTCCGCCAATGATGAGAGCGGCACCGATCAGGATTGCCCACATCGTCGCCTCCGCTAGGGACAGGGGTGAGCGTTAAACCAGATCCGTGCTTGATTGTTCCCTTATAATGGCCATCGGCAGGGCGTTTGCCTTCCGCAGATTTCCATTTTGGAACCAAATCCGCGCGCATTCGATTTGACCATTGAGCAGTCTTGGAGATTCCTCATGGATGAGACACCCAAAACCGCAATCCGCGGAATGATGCTGTATGTATTGGCTCTTCTCGTCCTGGGCATTTTGGCAGGTGCGGCTTACACGATCTATGGTCACCCCGCCGATCCCACCCAGCCGTCGGCGGCTGAAACGATTCCGGAAAAAGCCATCGCTCCGCAGTGAGGGCCGTCGTAAAATCATCCGATTGGCTCGCCGCACCGATAGATTTCTATTGGCAAATTCCCGTGTTATGATTTCGGTCCTGGCGTCGTCCGCCGTGTTGCCTGCACAGAGACTTGTCTAATGAGTGAAGTGGACGTGCTTTTTGCCACCCTGCGACAGGCGGCTGACCCGCAGACGGTCAAGTGTATCGAAGACGTCGTCCGGCGCGGCGCCGATCGCGATCTCAATCGCATCAACGCGCTCGCCTTCGCCGAGAAGCATCATCTCGACGAAGAAAAAACCATCGCGGCGTTTCTGCACGCAGCCCGCATCGGCGCATTCGAGATGACCTGGAATGTCCTTTGCCCGGGATGCGGCGGCGTCCTCGACAGCGGCGCAACGCTCAAAGGGGTCGTCCAGGACACCTACCATTGCGCGCTCTGCGCGGCCGGATACGAACCGACGCTCGACGAGATGGTCGAGGTCACTTTCACCGTCAGTCCGCGCGTGCGCAGGATCGCGGCACATGAGCCCGACCGGCTGCCGCCGCTCGAATATTACCGCCAGATATTCTTCAGCTCCGGTGTCGACCTGCCGGAGGATCTGGAAGCGAAGTTCGCCAACATCCTTCTTGAGATGATCGAGCTGGCGCCCGGCGAGAAAGCATTCGTGTCAATGCAGTTACCCGCGCAATTCATCATCATCTTCGATGCGGTGACACATTCGGCGCAGTTCATCGATGTGCAGGGTGACCCCACCAACGAACGCCAGAACCTCTCGATGGTCATCAGCCGCGGGCATGCACTGAACGAAACCGTGACGATGCGTCCCGGCTTGCTGCGCCTCACCCTTGAGAACCACACCGACCGTAGGGTGGTGCCGAACGTCTGCATTGCCGGAGACGACCTGCATGATCTGCTGGGCCGCCGCCGGCCTTTCCTGACGGCCAAGCGTCTGCTGACGAACCAGAGCTTCCGCGACATCTACCGGACCGACACGCTCGATGTCGATCAGCGCCTGAAGATTACCAGCCTGACTTTCCTCTTCACGGACCTGAGGGGCTCGACCGCGCTTTATGAGCGCGTGGGAGATCTCGCCGCTTTCGATCTGGTGCGCGCGCATTTCCGCGTTCTTCACGAGATCGTCGCTACGGAGGCCGGTGCGGTCGTCAAGACGATCGGCGATGCCGTCATGGCGACCTTCCCGAGCCCGGACCGCGCGGTGGCGGCAGCGCTCAGAATGCGCGAGGCGATGCGTCGGTTGAATACGGAACATGGAAGCGAAGACCTGCTCTTGAAGATCGGCATCCATGAGGGGCCGTGCCTTGCCGTCAACCTCAACGACCGGCAGGATTATTTCGGTCAGACCGTCAACATCGCCTCCCGCGTCCAGGGCCTTGCCGACCCCAACGTGATCATGACGACGGAGGCGATTGTCGAGGATAGCAATGTCTCCGAAATCCTGCGCGACAGCGGCGTCACATCGGCTTCCCGGATGGCGGAACTCCAGGGCATCGGCAGGGAAGTCAAGATTTTCGCCCTGTCGTAAGCTTCGCGTGCTTGTCGAGGTCACATCTTTCAATAGCTGCACGAGCGAGCATTGCCAGGTCTAAATCCGCCGGCACATGCCGGGTTTACCGACGTGTCCCGCTGATATTGGTAATCTTGGCTCTCCGGCCTTCCAGGCGACGTGCAGGAGGAAGCCACCGTGGACATGCCCATCAGCGCGCCGGCAGCGACAAATGTGAGAAATCTGTTCATCCGAGCTTCTCCTTGGCAGGTTGGTTTTCGATGCAATCTATCATGTCATTACAAGCGTATGCGAGGACCGGGTCGTTTGATCACGCGCATCTGATCGGCACGGCTTGCCTGTGTGCGCGCATTTATCCCTGGCCGGTGATCAATTGATTTCAGCATAATCTGATCGGGCTATTCTGCGATTATGGAAGTAGTGTCACGGCGCCTGAAGTTATGTTGACCCGATTTTGTCTTGAATGGATCATGGTTTTTCATTAGAATTAAAGCATAAAAAAGTAATATAAATGGGAGGTTACTATGTCGGAAGCTCGGTTCGATCCGGTTTTTCTTCATCGAAATCATTTCATCGATCAGATCACATGTCTCGATGAGATCTTCGATGTCCTGGACGAATGGCCGATGGATAAACGGGGCTTGGCATATGACACTCTCTTGAAGGCATGCAGGGATACGGCGAGCGGCCGTTTCCCGCTCAGCGCCGCGCGCGAGAATTTCCGGCGTTTTCTAAAGATGTCGGGCGTGCTTGAGGGTGGCCCCAAATTCGAGCGGTCGATCGGCAACGCTTGAAGCTATATACCGCGCCGCTATCAACCGCGGCGCGTTCCCGCTGATCGGATAGTCGCATCTTTAGTAGCCACGATGTGCATTGCCAACTGCTGGAGGCATAGGGCTATCCAGCGGACGGCGATCTTCCGCCGGGGCCGGCCTGAGCCCAGTCGCATCGGAAGGCCAGCATGGGCTTGGAGAATCCCTTGAGCCGCCGCCGTGTCGCGTGAGCGAAAAGATCGGCGGTGCCATATTCCCGGAATATGTTCTCCGACACGAGAATCTGATCGCCGGCCGCTGCCGCGCACAGGCGCGCTGCAAGCTGCACGGTAGAGCCGAAGAGATCGTTGCTGTCCTCGACCGGCTCGCCGCAATCGAGGCCGATGCGGATATGGATCGGCTGGGCGTTGTTGCCGCTGTTGTAATGTTGGAATTCCTGCTGGATCGCCATGGCGCATTCGACGGCCGCCGTTGTCGCCGCGAAGGCTGCCATGATGCCGTCGCCGGTGTGTTTGACTTCGCGGCCTGAATTTTTGCCGAGGCATCGGCGCACGATCGCGTCATGGGCCCGGACCAGCTCTGTCCCCATGCGGTCGCCGAGGCGCGCCGTCATCTCGGTCGAGCCCACAATATCGGTAAAGAGAATCGCCCGGTGGCCTGGATCCATTTGCGGCGATGTCTGGCCAGGCGCCGGATCAGGGTCGTTGATGCGGCCGAGAAAGGCTTCGACCGCTGACAGAGCCACCTCGACAATCTCGTTGGCGACAAAACCGTGCGCCTCGCGATGCACGCATTGGACGGTTTCTATATCGGGTGAATCCACCAGGCAGAAGGCCGTCCCGCGCCGCTCGTCGAACCAGTAGGTGAGGAACTTGACGCCATATCGATCCTGAATGTCGATATCCATGCGATGCGCCTGGGCAACCTCGGCGGGCGAGGTTCCCTCGAGATAGTGCCGGTCCATGAAGATGGGCATCGCGCGCTCCTCCGGATCTGAACCATATGGATATGGGCATTGTACGGTGTGAAGGCTGTTCCGTCTACATCGGGCCCAGTCGAGGAGCAGCATTGAAATCTTGACGATGCTTCCGTCAAAGCAAAGATCATCGAAAGATCCGAATGATTTCTTGATTTTGCCGATGAATTACATTGTCAAATAGGGATATGAAAGGCAGATACATGATTGTGTCGGAGATTGCTGCAAGTTCTGAGGGAATGCCGGGATTTTAATCAGAAAGCCTTCGCCGACGCTGGAACCTCGGCTGCATTTAGGGCGTTTCGAAAGCTCGACGCTCTATCAGGTGCGCCGAAGGCCTACAGGGGATCCGGGAGACATGGCTGTCATCGCCAGCGCTGAGCAAGATAATCTTCCGAACCTTCGCCCCGACCCGCATTGACTCGGCGCGCATTCGGCACGCAAATTGCACGATAGAGATGAGCTCACCGAAACTAGGAAAAGCTGTAGGAAAGTGAGACAGACGGCAAATTTTCGACCGCTCGGCTTGGCCTCAATGGGGCTAGGTCATTATGCCGTCATTAACTCTGTATGGGACGCCGCGCGCACACTGCTCCACGATTGGCCGGTGGACGACGGCGAAGAATATTTCGAAGCGGTAAAGGCGTGCCTTGACGCGATCATTGGCGATCTCAGGCCGGAAGAGGTTCGCGCGGCATTCGTAAGAGCGGCCCACGAAGCGGGTATCGCCGTCATAGAAGCTGCCGACTGAAAGCCGGCCGCGCTTCGATCCCAGCTGGCGGCTCGATCCACTCTCTGACACACAAGATCATCGAGTGCTTGACTTCTTCGGCCAAAGTTCTAAATTAGAACAAAACAGGAACATTGGAGATGATCATGACGCATACCGAACAGGTGATCGCCAACGCCCTAGCCCTTGTCGAAGCATCCCGTGCGACCCGCGAGCGGGACCAGTTGCGGCGTGCCGAATGGCAGAAAAAAGTCGACATCAGCCGGCCGTTGCCGCCATTGCCTCGCCCGGTTCAGTTGCCGCTGGCGTTGAACTGATGCAGCCGGCAAGACCTCGGAACGCGATCAAGCGCGGTCCGATCAAACCTGGGAAGTCGAAGCCGTGCTTGCCTGGCATGACGACAACGCCAAGGCGGCGATACGCTCGCTGCTCAATGACTGCAAACATCTGCGCCAGCGACGCCCTCTAAAGAACCGTGCGGCGGCGGCCTCTGTCGGGATCGGGAGCTGGATCCGTTGGGCCGTCAGCCGCCTGCGGTTTCCGGATCGACCTTTGGGAGCCGGCTGCGTGCGATGGCCGCCCCCGTCACCGCGATCGCCACCACTGCGCCGATCCAGGCGCCGTACAAGCTCTGCCCGACAATGAAGCCGGCAAGGACCGGTGTGACGATAACGGTGACGGCGACGCAGGATCGGCAGGATGGCGCCGCTGCTGGCGGCATCGAGGCTGACGATGATGAAGACCGGCAGCATCAGCCGCCAGTCAAGCCGGTGCGAAGTGGCATTTGCGGCAGCGCCGGTCGAACATCCTTCCTCGTACATCATGACCGTGCCGCAGCCGGACCGAGACCGACCTTGTCCAGATAAGCCTCGAGCGCCCAGGCGTCGCGGGACGAAACGATGGCGCCGACATAACCGTCCGGTCGCACAAGCACCCAGTCGCCCGAGGCCGGGGCGTAGGCGTCGCGGAAATGCCCACTTTCGTCGATGACATCCCCGCGCCGGCCAACCCTATGGATGTGCAGTCCTGGACGCGGTGGTGTCGTTGCTTGCTCCACCTCATAGCCCAGCAGCGTCCAGTGCGCGCCCTTGATCAGGTCGAACAGACGTATCGGCTGACCGGCCGCACCCGTCAGTGGCGCATCCGGGGCACGGTCGCCGGCCAGCAGGCCGCCATGCCGTTCCGGCTTTTCCAGTGCAAAGGAGGAGGCGGGATAGCCGATATCGAGTTGATGAACCTCGCGGCCGCGCTTGATATCGTCGCGCTTCAGAGCGTCGAGCAGTTTGGTCGCGAGGCCGAGCATCGCCGCAGCAATCGGACGGCGCTCTTCCTCATAGCTGTCGAGCAGCGCATCGGGGGCGCCGGCAGCGACTGCCGCCAGCTTCCATCCGAGATTATAGGCGTCCTGGACGCTGGTATTGAGACCTTGTCCGCCGGTCGGCGGATGCGTATGCGCGGCATCGCCGACCAGAAACACGCGGCCAAGCCGGTAGCGATCGGCCAGCCGGGCGTTCATGTTGAAGGCCGATGCCCAGGAAACCGAGTGGACGTGAATATCATCGCGGCCGGTGCGCTCGCTCACCAGCGCCGTCAAGCCCGCCGCCGAGAGATCGATCTCGCCTTCGAGCGGGATCGGTCCCTGGATCTGAAACAGCTCGGTTCCCGCCAGTGGGCAAAGGGCGATCTGTCGCTGCATGTCGCCTTCGCCGAAGCGGTGCCAGGCATCGCGATCCAGTCCCGTCAGCACGACGTCGGCAACGATCGCACGCACGCCGAGCGTCTTGCCGGGAAAGCCGATACCGAGCGCGTGGCGCACGAAGCTGCGGCCGCCATCGGCGCCAACCAGCCAGCGCACGCGGATGGTTTCTTCGCCGGATCGGCTCTTGAGCCGCGCCGTCACGCCCGTCTCGTCCTGTTCGAAATTGATGAGTTCGCATCCGAATTCCGGCCGATGTCCCAGTTCGATGAGGCGTTCTCGCATCGCGGCTTCAGTCAGGAATTGCGGCACCATCAGCGGAAGACGATAGGGCTCGGCCGGCGTCGGCTCCTCGCGCAGCATGGCGTCGGACTCGGTGAAGCTTCCGTCGTCGTTATATTCCCGCTGCCGGGGATAGAAGCCGCCGAGTGCGACGATGCGGTCGAGGATGCCGAGATCCTCGAAAACCTCCTGGGTTCGTGGCTGGATGCCCTTGCCGCGCGAGCCGCGGAACGGGTCGTCGAGTTTTTCGATCAGGCGAAAGGATATGCCGCGCCGCGCAAGCTCGATCGCCATCGTCAGACCGGTTGCGCCGGCCCCCGATATCAGCACGTCGACTGTAGAATGTTCTGTCATCTTCATCTCCATATGTGTATTATGCACATAATAGGAGAATCGAGATGCCGTCAAGAAATAATGTGCAAAATACACATATATCCGAGAAGCTGCGCGAGCTGCATGGGGCTTTGATCGAGATCGTCAGCGTCATGAACCGCCCTCAGCGGGACGAGCAGATGGTCCGCGAGGCCGGGATTTCGCTCGATCGCGCGCTGTTTCCGCTGCTGGTCGCGGTGGAGCGTCTCGGGCCGATCGGGGTGGTCGAACTCGCCGACCGCGCCGGGCGCGACTACACCACCGTCAGCCGTCAGGTCGCCAAGCTCGAGAGCCTGGAACTGGTGGAGCGCCGCGGAAGCGCCGCAGATCGCCGTGTCCGCGAGGCAGTCATCAGCCCCAGAGGCAAGGCGATGACAGACCGCATCGACGCCGCCCGCGAGAAGATTGGACGCGCCATCTTCGAGAACTGGGAAGAGCATGATTTCAATGAGCTGGTGCGGCTGATGCGGAAGTTCGCCAATGATATCAGTGGCGATATTGCCGGCAGCGCGCAAGATCCGCGCCAAACCCATGGCGGGGACGGCTGACGGAGGAGGCAAGGTCCTACTTGCGTCGAACCCATTGCGCGAAGACGTTTGCAATGGTCTTCTAGCACCCCTTCACGTCAACGCTTTCCGGTGATTCCCGATGTTCGATATTCTGTGGCGCGGCCTGGCGATCGGCGCCGGCGCAACCATCCTCATGGATCTCTGGGCGATCGTGCTCGCCAAGGTCTTCGGCCAGCCGCCGGCCAATTGGGCGCCGGTCGGCCGCTGGTTCTGGCATCTCGGACGCGGCAAGATCTTTCATGAGAGCATCGCCGATGCCGAACCCTATGAGCATGAACTGGCGCTCGGCTGGTTCAGCCACTACGCCGTCGGCATTCTCTACGGCCTGATCTTTGCGATCATCATGGGGCAGGGATGGTTCGCCGCGCCGACATTCCTTCCCGCCTGGATCTTCGGCATCGTCACAGTCGGGGCAGGGTGGTTCCTGCTCCAGCCCGGCCTCGGCCTCGGCTGGGCCGCTTCGAAACATCCGAAACCGATGAAGGTCCGGTGCTTCAATCTGCTCGCGCATACGGTGTTTGCGCTTGGGCTTTATGGGACGGCGTTGATTCTGCGCTGAGATTGGCGCGATTGCCCCTCATCCGCCTGCCGGCACCTTCTCCCCGCACGCGGGGCGAAGGAGGCAAGTCGCGACCTTTCCATTCCCAGCCAAGCTCTCGCCCGGCACGTCCCCTCTCCCCGTCAGGACGGGGAGAGGGCTAGGGTGAGGGGCAACTTACCGTTCGAACTTCGCCTCACCGCGCCGCCCAATTGGCGCCGCGGCGGAAGATGGTTTTCATCTCCGGCACGTCGAACTCTTTGGCCTGGTGGCCGAGCGAGGAATAGAAGACGCGGCCCTTGCCGTATTTGCGCTTCCACACCACAGGCATCACGACGCCGTCGATCCAGTAGGCATGATCGCCGGTGAACTTCGTCGTCGCCAGGACCTCGTTCGAGGGGTCGACATGCATGTAATATTGCTCCGACGTATAGGGGAAATCGGAAATCCCCTCCATCAGCGGATCGTCGGGTCGGGTGATGTTGACGGTATAGTCGATGATGTTGCCGGGATGAGCCACCCACTGGCCGCCGATGATGAACTGATAGTCGACGGAGTCGCGGAAGGCATCGCCCGCACCGCCGTGATAGCCGGCGATGCCGACACCGCTTTCGATCGCGGCGGCGAGGTTCTTGACCTCCTCCTTCTCGATCTTCGACATCGTCATGATCGGAACCACGAGGCTGAGGTCATGGACGGAAGGGTCGGCCAGCGCCTCGGTGCCGTGTTCGAGATAGACCTTGAAGCCGTCCTCCTCGAGCATGGACTTGATGATTTCGGCGCATTCCTGCGGCTCATGGCCGCTCCAGCCGCCCCAGACGATCAGTGCTTCACGCATAGTCATTCCTCCTGAATTTATTTCGCCAGCCGTCCGTCGACGATGGATTGCGATAAGGGGGCAGGGCGCTCCACCGCCGTTGAGATCGCGACCGTCCGGCCGGTCGCAGACGCGGTGTGGAACGCTTCCATAACCTCCAGCACATGCAGTGCCAGATCGCCATTGGCGCGATGCGGCCGGTTGGAGCGGATCGCATGTGCCATGTCGGCAACGCCGAGCGAGCGATAGTTACCATCGGCATAGGGTGATGTGAGTGGCTGGTCCTCGAATTGGCCGCCCTTGCGCAGATATTCGACCGGGCCTTCGAATTTGTTGGGATCGGGCACGATCAACGTGCCCTCGGTGCCGTAGACCTCCAGCGGCACATGCTTGTGACCGGCGACGTCGAAGCTCATGGCGATCTGGACGACGGCGCCGTTGGCAAAGGCCATCATGCCGGCAACATGGGTCGGTACATGGACGGGAATGCGCTCGCCGTTGCGCGGCTCGCTTGATATCAACCGTTCGGCCCGCGGCGTCATCGCAAAGCCAGCGACTTGAGCAACCGGTCCGAGAAGATTGACGAGATCGGTGATGTAATAAGGCCCCATGTCGAGCATAGGGCCGCCGCCGACTTCATAATAGAAGGCCGGGTTCGGATGCCAGCGCTCATGGCCTGGGCACATGAAGGTCGCCGAGCCGCCGACCGGTTGGCCGATGACGCCCTGGTCGATCAACGCGCGGGCCGTCTGATGGCCGCCGCCGAGGAAGGTGTCGGGGGCGGAGCCGATGCGCAGGTTCCTGGCCTTTGCAGCCTCCGCCAATTTTTTCCCTTCCGCGAAATTAATCCCGAGCGGCTTTTCCGAATAGGTATGTTTGCCGGCTTCGAGCGCCTGCAGCGCCACGGCGACATGTGCCTTCGGGATCGTCAGATTGACGATGATCTCGACCTTGGGATCGGCGAAAAGCTCTTCGACGGTCCTGGCGGGAACGTTGAATTCGCGAGCCTTCGCCTCTGCCAGCTCCCGGTTGAGATCGGCGACACCGCGAATGTCGAGAATGGGAAAGGATGCCATCGCTTTGAGATAGGCGCCCGAAATATTGCCGCATCCGATGATGCCGATACCGACTTTGTCCATGAACTCCTCCATTGATTTGATTGCGCTGCCTGTCAGAGCGCCGGCCCGGTGGTGCTCCAGGGCGATTCGTAGAGCTCGTAGAGCGCCACCGCGGCCGCACCCTGCGCCCAGAAATCGTCGCTCGAATCGTCGAAGACGAGTTCGCTCACCCCACGCAGCGAGGGCGGAATGGCGAGCGCATAGGCATCGCGCAGGCTGTTCAAAAAGGGTTCGCCGAGCGCCAGGCTGGAGCCGACAAGGATGACTCGCGGCGGTGCAAACAGCGTCACGATGTTGGCGATGGTCAATCCCACCGCTTCGCCGGCGCGGATGGCGGCGCCGATCAGCCGGTCGTCATCGGCCTTGATCAGCGCCTGGGCATGGGTCATGCCGCGCCCGAGGCGGATCGCTTCGGCAAAGCGGCCATCGGCCTGCTGTTCGCCGAGGATCGCGCTTTCGCCGGCCTGGCTGAAAAGCCGCACCACGCCCTGCGGTCCCATGCCGAGCACGAGATCGCCGAGATTGTGGCTGAGGCCACCGGCGCCGCGGAATAGGCTGTTGCCGTGCAGGACGCCGAGTCCCAGCGTTTGTTCCAGCGAAATCAACACCATATCCTCGAGATCGCGCGCCTTTCCGAACCAGTGATGGCCGAGCGTGATGGCGTGGGCGTCGCTCTCGACGATGGTCGGCGTTGCAAGCCGCGCCGACATCTCGGCGGCGAAATCGACATTGGTGTCGCGAAAGATCGGGCTGCTTCTTATATAGCCGGTGCGGTGCTCGATGACGCCGGGGAAGCCGAGGCAGATACTGTCGACATCCTCAAGCGAAAGCCCGGCGTCGACGACGCAGCGCCGGACGCCGTCTTCGACGAGATCGGCAATGACGCCGATCGGCTGCCGGTCGATGCGGATCGGCAGGGCAAGCTTCGAGAGCACGTCGCCGCGGAAATTGGTGACCACGAAGACCATTCTGTTTGCGGCGATCTTGGCCCCGACAACGCGGGCCGCATCGGGATTGAGTTCCAGCGCCACGCGCGGCCTGCCGCGCACGGCCTCGTTGCGAATGTCGCCCTCGTGACGCGGCAGGATCAGCCCGTCGTCGAGCAACGAGGCGGTGATGGCGGAAACCGTGGTGGTGGAAAGTTCCGTCCGCTCGCTGATCTCGATACGTGAAATCGGTCCATGGCGCCGGACGGTGTCGAGCACGTTCAAGCGATTGATCGCGCGCATCAATTCTGGATCTGCAGTCTTCATGAAAATTAGCCGGCGGTCGTGTCAGTGGACGGAAGTCAATATTTTTAACGGGTTACGAAATAAATAGCAGGCAATCCGGCGCCCCTGTCAAGCGAATTTGGTAAAAATTAACGCATTGGGTTGACATCCGGCGAAAGCTCCGCTGAATTAATCCGCATTGGGGAAAAATTATGAGGATAGGTCCCCTGGGAGGAAAATCATGAATTTTATGCTGAAGAGCGCCGTCCTTGGCGGCAGGCGCATTGCATTGATGGCCGCAACAGCCGGCATGTTGCTGGCCGGAGCAGGTGCTGCCTCGGCGACGACGGTGGTCAAATGGCTGCATCTTGAACTGGATCCGAAATTCATCGCGGTCTGGGAGGACATCGTCAAGAAATACGAAGCCCAGCATCCCGACGTCGACATCCAGATGCAATTTCTCGAAAACGAGGCCTTCAAGGCCAAGCTTCCCACGCTGCTGCAATCCGACGACGTGCCGGATTTCTTTTTCAGCTGGGGTGGCGGTGTCCTGAAGCAGCAGTCCGAGACCGGCGCGCTCCAGGACGTGACGGCGGCGCTCGATGCCGATGGCGGCAAATTGCGCAAGGCCTATACCCCCGCATCCGTCAATGGCCTGACTTTCGAGGGTAAGACCTGGGCCATTCCCTACAAGGTCGGTCTGGTCAGCTTTTTCTACAACAAGGCGCTGTTCGCCAAGGCGGGCGTGAAGGCCGAAGACATCAAGACCTGGGCTGATTTTCTCGACGCGGTGAAGACGATCAAGGCGGCCGGCATCGTGCCGATCGCCGGCGGCGGCGGTGAGAAATGGCCGATCCATTTTTACTGGAGCTATCTCGTCATGCGCGAAGGCGGCCAGAAGGTTTTCGAAGCGGCCAAGACGGGCGAGGGCGAAGGTTTCCTCGATCCGGCGATCATCAAGGCCGGCGACGACCTTGCCGAGCTCGGCAAGCTCGAGCCTTTCCAGCCCGGCTATCTCGGCGCCACCTGGCCGCAGACGCTCGGCGTCTTCGGCGACGGCAAGGCTGCGATGATCCTCGGTTTTGAGAATACCGAGGCCAATCAGCGCAAGAACGCCGGCGACGGCAAGGGGCTTTCGTCCGACAATATCGGCCGTTTCGTCTTCCCGACGGTCGAAGGCGGCACCGGCAAGCCGACCGATACGCTCGGCGGCCTGAACGGCTGGGCCGTCACCAAGAAGGCCTCCAAGGAGGCGATCGATTTCCTCGCTTTCCTGACGAATGCCGAAAATGAGCGGGTGATGGCGAAGGCCGGCATGTTGCTTCCCGTTGCCGTCGGAGCTGATGACGGCGTCGTCAATCCGCTCCTGGCCGAATCAGGCAAGCAGCTTGCCGGTTCCACATGGCATCAAAACTTCTTCGACCAGGATCTTGGCGCGGCCGTCGGCCGTGTCGTCAACGACGTCTCGGTGGAAATCGTCTCCGGCCAGATGAATTCCAAGGATGGCGCCCAGATGATCCAGGACGCTTTCGAACTGGAACAATAACCAGCGCCTGCAGAGGCGCTCCGTCGCGAGCGGAGCGCCGGTATTGCTGCCGACGAACGAAAGCAGGACCCATGGCCAATATTTCAGTATCGACGATGACATCAGCCGCCAGCCCGGCAAGGCGAACGGCAAACAAGAAAAGTTCGGTCGCCCATGACCGGTTGACCGTGCTCTTGCTCTTTCTGCCGCCGGCATTGCTGCTCTTCACGCTCTTCGTCATCATGCCGATGGGCGAAGCGGCCTGGTACAGCCTCTACAAGTGGAACGGCTACGGCACGCCGACCGAGTTCATCGGCCTGCGCAATTTCCAGGTGCTGTTCCGCAATGCGGCTTTCACCCAGGCGCTCCTCAATAACGGCCTGATCATCGTCATCTCGATCTGCATCCAGGTGCCGCTCGCCATCTGGCTTGCGACCATGCTCGCCCACCGCATTCCAGGCGTGGTCGGCTACCGGCTGATCTTCTTCCTGCCCTACGTGCTGGCGGACGTTGCCGCAGGCCTGATCTGGCGCTTCGTCTATGACGGCGACTACGGCCTGTTTGCCGCCGTTTCCAACTTTTTCGGTTTCGCCAATCCTTATGTGCTCGCCGACAAGGACATGGCGATCTATGCCGTGCTCGGCGTCATCGTCTGGAAATATTTCGGCTTTCACATGATGCTGTTCATCGCCGGCCTGCAATCGGTCGACAAGAGCGTGCTGGAAGCGGCCGAAATCGACGGCGCCACCGGCTGGCAGAAATTCCGCTACGTCACGCTGCCGCTGCTCGGCTCGACCTTGCGCCTGTCCATCTTTTTCGCCGTCGTCGGCTCGCTGCAGCTCTTCGACATGATCATGCCGCTGACCGGTGGCGGGCCGTCCAACTCGACGCAGACGATGGTCACCTTCCTCTACACCTATGGCGTCATGCGCATGCAGATCGGTCTCGGCAGCGCCGTCGGCGTGGTGCTCTTCATCATCTGCGTGACGCTCGCCTTCGGCTACAAAAGGATCTTCATGCGCCATGACTGATATGAGCTCTTCCATCCGCATGCGCACCTCCACACGCATCTATCTCTATGTGTCGCTGAGCCTGATCGCGGCGATCGTGCTGGTGCCGTTGCTGACGACGGCGCTCGGCGGCTTCAAGACGCTGGGCGATCTGCGCACCAACCCCTTCGGCCTGCCGACGGAGTGGCAGTGGGCGAACTATACCGACATTCTCTTCGGCGAGCGTTACTGGCTGCAGATCGGCAACTCGCTTGTCATCGCGGCCCTCACCGTACTGCTGACGCTGATCGTCTCGTCGATGGCGGCCTTCGCCTTTGCCCATGTGCGCTTCTTCGGCTCGTCCTTCCTGCTCAATTATTTCCTGCTCGGCCTGATGTTTCCGGCCGCGACCGCGATCCTGCCGCTCTTCATCCGCATCCGCGATCTCGGCCTGCTGAATACCTATTGGGGGGTGGTGCTGCCGCAGGTGGCCTTCGGGCTCGGCATGAGCATCCTGTTGTTCCGGAACTATTTCCGCAACCTCCCGGAAGAATTGTTTCAGGCGGCCTTTGTCGATGGCTGCGGTTATCTCAGGTTCTTCTGGCACGTGTCGCTGCCGCTGTCCCGGCCGATCGTCGCCACCGTCAGCATCATCTCCTTCGTCGGCAGCTGGAACAGCTACATCCTGCCGCTGATCATGCTGAACTCGGAGTCGAAATATCCCTGGCCGCTCGGCATCATGGTCTATCGCGGCGAATACGGCACGGAGTGGCAGCTGGTGCTGGCCTTCATCACGCTCACCATCCTGCCAACGATCATCGTTTTCTTCGTCGCCCAGCGGCACATCATCGCCGGTCTGACCGCCGGGGCGGTCAAGTCCTGAGCCGAACCTTTGGAGCTGCAATCATGGCATCCGTTTCACTGCACGATGTAACTAAGGCCTATGGCGCCGTCGACGTTATCCACGGCATCTCGCTTCATATCGAGGATGGCGAATTCGTCGCCCTGGTCGGCCCGTCCGGCTGCGGAAAATCGACGCTGCTGCGGATGATCGCCGGCCTCGAAGAGATCACCGACGGCGAGATCGCCATCGGCGGCAATGTCGTGAACGGCATGACGCCGCGCGAGCGCAACATTGCCATGGTCTTCCAGTCCTACGCGCTCTATCCGCATATGACGGTCGCCGAAAACATGGGCTTCAACCTGAAGCTCGCCGGCGTTCAAAAGCCTGAAATCGAGGCCCGCGTCGGTGAGGCCGCCCGCATGCTCGATCTCGCCAAGCTGCTCGACCGCAAGCCGGCCCAGCTTTCCGGCGGCCAGCGCCAGCGCGTCGCCATGGGCCGCGCCATCGTGCGCAATCCTGCCGTCTTCCTGTTCGACGAGCCGCTTTCCAACCTCGATGCGAAGCTCCGCGTGCAGATGCGCTCGGAGATCAAGACGCTGCACCAGAAGGTGAAGACGACCTCGATCTATGTCACCCACGACCAGATCGAGGCGATGACGCTCGCCGACCGCATCGTCGTGCTCAATCAGGGCAGGGTGGAGCAGTCGGGCACGCCGCTCGAACTTTACAAGAAGCCAGCCAATCTCTTCGTCGCCGCCTTCATCGGTTCGCCGGCGATGAACATGCTCGACGGTACAGTCGACGGTGAAAACGGCGCGCCCGCCGCCCGTCTTGAAGATGGCACGGCGATCCGCATCGCACCGGACCGCAGGGTCAGGCGCGGCCAGCCCGTCATCATCGGCCTGCGCCCCGAACATCTCGTTCCCGGCCTGTCGGCCGGCACGCCGCTCGCCGGCCGCACCATGCTGGTGGAGCCGACCGGCGCCCAGACCCATGTCGTCTTCGATCTCGCCGGCCAGCAGGTGACGGCAATCGTCGACGGCGAGTATCCCGCCCGTTATGGCGCCGTGTTCGAGGCAAGCATCGCCAGTGATCAGGTGCACGTCTTCGACCGTGGGAGCGGGGTGGCGCTGTAGGCGGCCGATACTGGACGCATGGCGAGCAATGGTCTATAGCCTATACCATGAGTAGGCTTCAGAATAAGTCGGTCCTGATCACGGGCGGCGCCAATGGTGCGGGCGCGGCGAGCGCAAAGCTGTTTGCCGAAGAAGGCGCCCGCGTCATGATCGCCGACCGGGATGCAAAAGCGGCGGGGGCGCTGGTGGCTGAATTGCAGGCCCGCGATCTCGACGTCCGTTTCGTCCATGCCGATATTTCCAGGCCGCAAGAGGCTGAAACCGCCTATCGGGCGGCCCATGACGCCTTCGGTCGCGTCGACATCCTCTTCAATCATGCCGGCATCATCATCGTCAAACCGTTCCTGGAGTGCACGCTTGAGGAATGGGACGAGCTGATGGACAACAACGCCAAATCGGCGTTCCTGATGACTCGGCTGGTGCTGCCGGAAATGCTGGAGCGCGGCAAGGGCGTGTTGATCTTCACCTCGACGACTGGCGTGCGCGCGGCGACGCATCTGGAGGCTCTCTATTGCGCCTCGAAATCGGCAATGCACCAGATGGCGCGCGCCCTGGCGGTGGAATATCGGGATCAGGGGATCAGAGCCAATCTGATCTGCCCCAGTTTCGTGCGGACCCACCATGGCGAGCATGAGATCGAACAATTGCGCAGCTATGGCGTCTTTGCCTCGGAAAATGATGTCAACGCCATGCAGGGGCGCATCTGCGAGCCCGAAGAAGTGGCGGAAGTCGCGCTCTTCCTTGCTTCGGATGCGTCCAGCTTCGTCAACGGCGCCGAGATCTTCGTCGACAACACATTCACGGCGGTGTGAATCGTGCTTTGGGGATTGAGACAAGTCGAACCTCAGGCGGCGCACGGCCTCGCCGTCGATCTGCTGCAGCGCCAGATCCACTCCGGTTTGTTGCTCCCGGCCGAGCGGCTGCCGGCCGAGCGCCAGCTGTCCGATCGCTTCGGAATCAGCCGCGTGACGCTCCGAGAAGCGCTGCGGGTGCTGGAAACCAATCAATATATTACGGTTCGCCGGGGCGCCCAGGGCGGCGCCTTCGTCAGCGATGAGGAGCGGCTGAGCCAGCTCGCGCGCCGCCGCATGAGCCGGGCGCCGGCGATGACGATGCGCGTGGTCGAGTTCCTCACCGTCAATCAGCTGGCGGCCGCCCGGCTGGCGGCGGTTCGGCGTGGTACGGCCGATCTCAAGCGCATGCGCCAGGCGATGGATATGATGACATCGGCGGAAAACGGGCCGCAGCGCAAACAGTCCGAAGCCCTGTTCTTTCTTGCCCTTGGCGATGCGACGCAGAACCCACTGCTGTCACGCGCCATCGAAGACGGGCTGGCCGAGCTGTTTTTGCCCTTCGAAAAGGCGGCCCCCGAAGCGTCCGCGTCCAACGCATTGAAATCCTTCGAGCATCTGTTCCAAGCCCTCGGCAGCGAGGACGCCGCTTCCTCCGAGGCTGCCATGGCGGACCTGCACGCCCAGCTGTGGGACACCGTCCGTCGATTGACCCGGAACGCCGCCTGATTTCTTCAGAGCAGGATGCCGAAAAGTGCGAGCGGTCCCTTCCGACGGCATCTGCTCTAACTCTTTAATCCAAAAAAGGATTCAGATTTCCGGCTGATCCGGCTCGGGATTCATCCTGTTCCCGCATTCAAAATGCGCTTGACAACTGCCTTCCGATTTAATGGTATTAACCTCATACCATTGATCCAATGCGGGAGGCATCATGAACGTCACGGCGAGCATGTCTAGGGAACTGGTGGTGAACGGGCGGCTGCGAGGGCGCACGGCCATCATCACCGGCGGCGCAAACGGGATCGGCCGCGCTGCCGCGCGCATGTTCGCGGCTGCCGGCGCCAGAGTGGCGATCCTCGATATCCAGGCGGAGGCCGGCAGCAGCGCTGTCGCCGAAATCGAAACGGCGGGCGGGCAGGCCATGTTCCTGCAGACGGATGCCTCGGATACGGCGGCGGTCCGCGCCGCGCTTGCGGCAGTCGTCGCCAAATGGGGCGTCGTCGATACGCTTTTCAGTCATGCCGGCACGATCATCGTCAAGTCGCTGCATGAAAGCACCGACAGCGATTACGAGCGTCTGATGAACATCAACGTTCGCTCATCCTTCGTGGTCTGCCGAGAAGTGGTTTCGCACATGCTTGAAAACGGCGGCGGCTCGATCGTCATCACCTCGTCGATCGGCGGCGAGAAGGGCTTCGGCCTCGAAAGCCTCTATTGCATGACCAAGGGTGCGGTCCTGCAGCTCGCCCGTTCCATTGCCATCGAATATCGCGACAGGGGAATTCGGGCCAATGCCGTCTGCCCGGGCTTCGTGAAGACGGCCCACGGACTTCGCGAAATCGACGAGCTCGACGGGCTCGGCCAGAAGTGGAACGAGGCGGACCTGCATTCGGTGCAGGGCAGGCTTTGCGAGCCGGAGGAGGTGGCCGCGGCCGCACTCTGGCTTGCTTCGGACGAGGCGAGCTTCGTCAACGGGTTGGCGCTCTACGTCGACAACGGTTGGTACGCCAAGGGTTGAACTGCAACACAACACGAAAAGGGGAATGCAATGAAACGGCTTATGACTTCTGCAATCATGGCGCTCAGCGTCGCGACCGCCTCTCCCTCGATGGCTTTTCAGCCGGAGTCCGACCAGACGATCAAGCTGATGATCGCCGACTGGTCGTCAATGGCGATCGACACCGAGATTCTCAACATCATCCTGTCGACCTACGGCTACAAGGTGGAAAAGGTGGTCGCCGACGATACCGCCCGCTATCCGGGCTTCGAGGCGGGCGACCTGACGATCGCGCTGGAGACTTGGCAGACCACGCAGAACGAGGTGTTTGCCGCTTCGCTCGCGACGGGCAAGATTCTCGACATGGGCGAGCTCGGCCCGCATGCCAAGGAGGACTGGTGGTATCCGGCCTAGATGGAGGAGAAGTGCCCGGGGCTGCCGGACTGGCAGGCATTGAAGAAGTGCGCCGAAGCTTTCTCGACGCCGGAGACCGCGCCGAAGGGACGGTATCTCGGCGCGCCCGTGAGCTGGGGTGGCTACGACGAAGAGCGTATCAAGGCGCTGGATCTGCCCTTCGAGGTCGTTCATGCCGGCACGGACGCGGCGATGTTCGCCGAACTGAAATCGGCCTATGAGCGCAAGGCGCCGATCATTCTGTGGGTCTATGAGCCGCACTGGGCGCCGACGGTCTTCAAGGGCTCCTTCATCAAATTTCCGCCCTATGAGTCGGCCTGCTATTCGGATCCGTCCTGGGGCGTAAACCCGGAAGCCGCCTACGATTGCAGCAAGCCGGAAGGCTGGATCAAGAAGATGGCCTGGGCCGGCGGCGAAAAGGTCTGGCCTTGCGCTTACGACATCACCCGCAAGTTCACCGTAGACGGCAAGGAACTTGGCCAGCTGGTCTACGAGGTCGACGTCAACGGCCGCACCGTCGAGGATGTCGCGATGGAATGGGCGAAGAAGAACGAAGCCACTTGGCGTTCCTGGGCTGCCTGCGCGGAAAAGTAGGATAGCGGCGGGAGCCGGCGGACCCGGCTCCCGCTAAAGCGCGTCGCGTCAAACTTGATTCATGCGACGCGCTTTAGCTCTTTGTCTTTGCGCATGTCGTTGCCGCAAAACCGCTTCACACTTTTGCGCGACATGCTTTGTCGATTTGGGAGAACGAGATGACCCATAGCCTCGCACACCCCAGGGAGATGTCGCTTTGGCGCAGCCACTGGACCTATGTCGCCGTGCCGCTGGCGATCATGGCTGCGGCGCTTTTTCTCCCCGGACCACTGGTGCATCTGCCCGATTGGGCGGTTCTGCCGCTGTCTGAATACGTCGGCAGAGGATTGAACTGGTTCGCGCGCGACGCGGCGATCGGAGAGATGAAGATCGCCGACGCCACCCGGGCGCTGGCCGCAATCGCCGAGGCGCCGATCCTGTGGCTGAAGATGCTGCTTGTCGATGGCTGGGTGAAAGGCGCAGGCTTCAACAAGGTGCATATCGCTCCGCCCTTGAGCTGGGTCGGCGTGATTTTGGTGACCGCGCTGATCGCCTTGCGGGTCTCAGGACGTTCCCTGGCAATCCTGACGCTGGCGGCGGGCGCCTATCTTGTTGTCTTCGGCCTCTGGATCTCGGCGATGATCACGCTCGCCTCCGTCCTGCTATGCGTGGTCTCCGGTCTCGCATTGGGACTGGCGATGGGCATGTGGGCCTATCGTTCGCCGGGCGCGGAAGCCGGTTTGCGGGCGGTCATGAATATCATGCAGACCGTGCCGATCTTTTCCTATCTTCTGCCAACGCTGCTTCTGTTCGGCTACGGACCGAGTGCTGCCCTGTTTGCCACGGTGGTCTATGCGCTGCCGCCGATGGTGCATGCCACCGTGCTGGCGTTGCGCTCCGTACCCGCCGAAACGCTCGAACTGGCGCGGATGACCGGATGCAGCCGCAGGCAGACCCTGTGGAAGGTCGAATTGCCGGTGGCGATGCCGCAGCTTGCGATCGGCCTCAACCAAGTGGTGATGATGACGCTGAACATGGTGATCATCGCCTCGATGATCGGCGCCGGCGGCCTCGGCTACGACGTGCTGCGCGCGCTGCGCCGTCTCGATTTCGGCGCCGGCTTCGAGGCGGGCATGGGGATCGTCGCGCTGGCCGTCGTGCTCGACCGGCTGACGCAGGCGGCCGCCCGCAACCAGTCGACGGGCCGCCACAGGCTTTGGCGCCGCCGCGATACCGTTCTCGCCCTGTCGCTGCTCGCGGTGCCGACGGCGCTCAGCTTCGCGGTGCCGGCACTTGCCGCCTGGCCGGCCGGATGGACGTTGACGACGGCACCTTTCTGGAACGGCGCGGTGAGTTTCATCAATCAGACCTTCTATGGGCCGCTGGAAGCCATGCGCACCGCCATGCTGCTCGGCGTGATGAACCCGTTCCGCGATCTGCTTCAATCGGCACCATGGAGCGTCATCATGCTGCTGCTGGCCGCGGCGGCCTATGCCCTGGGCGGTCTGCGCACCGCCGCATTGGTCGTGCTGCTGATCCTTTTCATCGCTCTGACCGGTTATTGGGAGGCGGCGATGTCGTCCGTCTACCTGACGGTTTTGTCGGTGGCGATCGCCCTTGCCATCGGTCTGCCCCTGGGAATCTGGGTTGCGGGGTATCCGAGGCTGCACGGGCCCGTGCAGTTAGTGCTCGATACGCTGCAGACCCTGCCGACCCTGGTCTACCTGCTGCCGGCTGTCATGCTGTTCCGCAATGGCGACTTTTCGGCGCTGATCGCCATTGCCTCTTATGCCATAGCGCCGGCCGTACGCTACGGCATGGCGGGAATGGCGCATGTGCCGCATGAACGCATCGAGGCCGGGCTGATGTCGGGCTGCACCCCGTGGCAGACCTTTCGCTTCGTGCGCCTGCCGTCCGCCTTGCCGACGCTTATTCTCGGGGTCAACCAGACGGTGATGATGGCATTGTCGATGCTTGTTATCGCCGCTCTCGTCGGCACGCGGGAGCTGGGGCAGGAGGTCTATACCGCGCTCGCCCGGGGCCAGACCGGGCCCGGCATCGTCGCCGGTCTCTGCGTCGCCTGCATCGCACTGATTGCCGATGCATTGTTGAAATCCGGAGCCGCGCGTGCTGCCGGGCGTGAAGGAGATGTCCATGTCTGATGCCTATCACCACTCACCGGGCCGGACTGCGCCTGCCGCGCTCGAAGCGAGCGGCGTCTGGAAAGTCTTCGGTGCTGATGCCGCCTCTTTCGCCCGGCGTCCCGCCTCCGCCCGCACGCCGGAAGCACTGGCCGCCGCCAAGATCGTCGGCGCGGTGCAGGATGCGACCTTCCGGATCGCCCGCGGCGAGGTCTTCGTCATCATGGGCCTGTCCGGCTCGGGAAAATCGACGCTTCTTCGCTGTCTCACCCGATTGATCGAGCCCACCGGAGGTGAGGTTCATTGTCACGGCGAGAATATTCTGAAGCTGAGCGACAAGGCGCTGGTCGAGATTCGCCGCCGCCGAATGGGCATGGTCTTCCAGCATTTTGCGCTGCTGCCCAATCGCACCGTTCTCGGCAACATCGCTTTCCCCCTGGAGGTCCAGGGAATGCCGCGCGCCAAGGCCGAGGCGCGGGCGCGGGAGCTGATCGATACCGTGGGACTGGCGGGGCGAGAGGCCCGCTTTCCCGCCGAACTTTCCGGCGGCCAGCAGCAGCGCGTCGGCATCGCCCGGTCGCTCACCACCAATCCGGAATTCTGGTTTCTCGACGAGCCGTTTTCGGCGCTCGATCCGCTCATCCGTGCCGATCTCCAGGCGGAGGTGCTGCGGCTGCAGCAGACCCAGACGCGCACCGTCGTCTTCGTCACCCATGATCTGGATGAGGCCATTCGGCTTGCCGACCGGATAGCCATCATGGAAGGCGGGCGCATCGTTCAGATCGGAACGCCGGAAGAGCTGGTGACGCGGCCGGCGACCGACTATGTCCGCCGCTTCGTCGCCAAGGTGCCGCCGGCCCGCGTCGTGCGGGTATCCTCGCTGATGACCCCTGGGCAGGGGCAGAATGCCACTTTCGGAGTGAGGGCCGGTTCGACGATTTCCGAGATCGCGCCGGAGCTCGTCTCTGCCACCGGCGCTTTGCCGGTCCTCGATGCCGGCGGCAGACAGATCGGATCGCTCGACCGCCAGCGGGCGCTTGCGACGCTGGCGGCGAGTGGCTGATCGCGGACTGACCGTCCTCGATCAGCGCTTGCTTTATTCCGCCGCGATTTGCGAGACGCCGTTGGCCTGGACGATCTTTTCCAGCAGCGCGAGCTCTTCCTGTGTGAGATCCGTCAAGGGCGGGCGAACGGGGCCTGGATTCTGGCCGAGGACGCGAAGCCCCGCCTTGATGATCGAGACGGCATAACCCTTCTTGCGATTGCGGAGCGCGACGAAGGGGAAGAAGAAGCCCTTGAGGATTTCGTCGACGGTCGCCTGGTCGCCGGTGCGCAAGGCGCCATAAAAGCGCTGGGCGAGGGCCGGGACGAAGTTGAATACCGCCGAGGAATAGGTGGTCACGCCGGCGGCGAAATAGGCTTGCGCATAGACCTCATGGGTCGGCATGCCGCCGACATAGACGAGGCGGTCGCCGAGCCGCGTGGTGATCTCGATGACCTTGTCGACATCGCCGACGCCGTCCTTGAAGCCGATCAGGTTCGGGCATTCCTCCGCAAGCCGCGCGATGCTGTCGGCCGTCAGGATGGCGTTGTCGCGGTTATAGACGATGACGCCGATGCCGACCGACTGGCAGACCGCCTTGACATGGGCGATCAGCCCGGCCTGTTCGGCAAACATCAGATAGGGCGGCAGCAGCAGCAATCCGTCGGCTCCGGCCCTTTCGGCCGCCTGTGCGATCTCGATGGCAAGCGACGTGCCGTAGCCGGTTCCGGAGATAATCGGCGTATTGCCGGCCGATGCCTTGGCGGCGCGGACGACCTGAGGGATCTCGGCGGGATTGAGCGAGAAGAACTCGCCGGTGCCGCCGGCGGCAAACAAAGCGGCGGCGTCGTAGCCGGCAAGCCACTCGACGTGACGGCGGTACTTCGCCTCGTCGAATTTCAGCTGGTCGTCGAAATGCGTCACCGGAAACGATAGCAGACCACTGCCGACGGCCTTCTTCAATTCAATCGGGTTCATCATCAAGTCCTATTCCTTAGGTGTTGAAAATCGGCCGTGTCAGGCGTTGTCGAGCACTTGCAGAAGCGCTGCGATATAACCGTAGCAGAAGGCGAATGCGGTGGCGGAAGGGTCCTGGCCGCTGACGGTCGGCACGTGATCGGGCATCAGCATGTATTTGTAGCCGACTTCCTTGTAGATCCGGGCCGAGCGGACCATGTCCATGTCGCCCTCGTCGGGGAAGGTCTCCATGAAGGAGAGCTTGCCGCCGCGAATATTGCGGAAGTGGACGTTGAAGATCTTGTTGCGCTCTCCGAACCAGCGAATGATGTCGTCGATCTCCTCGCCGGGATTTTCGAGCATCTCGCCGATCGATCCCTGGCAGAAATTGAGGCCGTGATAGGGGTTTTCGCGCATCAGCACGAACTTCTTGAGGCCTTCCACCGTGCCGAGGACACGGGTGACGCCGCGATAACCCGGCGGCGTATAAGGATCGTGCGGATGGCAGGCGAGCCTGACGCGATTGCTTTCGGCGACCGGCACGACGCGCTCGAGGAAATAGTCGATCCGTTCCCAGTTTTCATCTTCGGAGAGAACGCCGGCAAGGCCGGGTGCTGCCTGCTGATCGGTCTTGTCCCAGCGGAAGCTGGCGTTCAGCGAGCCGCCGCGTCCCGGCTCGTCTGGCGTGCGCGGGATGCCGATCAGGTTGAGATTATATTTGACCGCGGGAATGCCGGCGGCCGCGACATTCTCGATCATCTTGCAGACGGCATCGATCTGTCTGTCACGCTCGGGGCCGGCAAGCAGGATGTCGGGATAGGACGCCTTCTCGATCGGCTGCGAGGGCAGGGGCAGCTGGATCATGTCGAGGATCAGGCCGAAGCTTTCGACCTTGTCGCGATGGCGCTCGATATCGGCAAGCGTCCAGCTGCTCGGCTTTCCCGGCGGATCGGCGCTGATATGTTTGACGCCCAATTGCGCGAAGATGCGATAATCGTCATCGTCGCGCGCTGCCACCTGTGTTCCCAGATACATCAGAGACCCTCTCAAATTCAGTGATGTCATATGACATAATATGAATTTTTGAGAGAGTCGAGCCCTATTGCTGCTCGGCGAGCATGCGATAGCGACGTTGGCTTGCCATCATATGTGCGCGCATCGCCTGGCGGGCGCGCTCCGGATCCTGGTCGGCGATGGCCGAGAGGATTTCGACATGTTCGGCGTAAACCTTCTGGAGGTAATCGCGGTCATTGGCTTCGGGGAGTGTCGGAAACTGGCCCCGAGGGATGGCGCGCGGGCCGAAATGGCGCAGGACGTCGACGTAGAATCGGTTGTTCGTGGCGGCGGCGATCGCCATGTGGAAGGCGTAATCCGCCTCCACCGTCTGCTGTCCTGTCTCGATGAGCTGCGCCATTCTGCGGTTGGCTTCGCGAATCGCCGCCTCCTGCTCGGCCGTGCGGCGATAGGCTGCGATGGCTGCGGCTTCACCCTCGGCCGCCATGCGAAACTCCAGCAATTCCAGGGTTTCCGGAATGCTTTTGATTTCGACGGGCGTCAAGGACAACGCCGAATGCGCCTTGGGATCGGCGACGAAAACGCCTTTGCCCTGGATCGGCTTGACGAAGCCTGCCGCTCTGAGATCGGCAATGGCCTCGCGCACCACGGTGCGGCTGACGCCGAATGCCGATTCGAGCTGCGGCTCGGTCGGCAGCTGGTCACCGACGCGCAGCTTTCCCGTTTCGATTTGCGCTCGCAGCTGATCGATGACCTGCTGCGCCAGTCTTTGCCGACCCCGGCTGAATGTCGTCATTTTCCGTTCCCCAATCCGCTTCCATCAAGTCGCCCGTTCGGGTCTTGCAAATCGTATCGGACTTGGATAAATCATAATACGACATACGGACGACATAATATGTCTCTCAATAGTAGTCCAGGGAGGAGCCACAATGAAGCATTTTTCTAAAGGCTTGTTCGTCGGCGCCGTCATCGGCGCTCTGACGGTCGCTGCACCGCAGCTGCAGGCAGCCACGCCGAAAGACCAGCTGGTGATCGGAACGTCGCTGGCGCAGGTTCTGTCCCTCGATCCGCATCAGGCCACCGAAGGCAAGGCGGTCGAGATCATGTCGAACCTCTACGACCGGCTGGTCAACAGCACGGCTGACGGCGAGATCGTGCCGCAGCTCGCCGAAAGCTGGAAGGTTGACGACAAGGGCATCACCTTCACGCTGCGCCAGGCCAATTTCGCCTCCGGCAATCCGGTGACATCGAAGGATGTCGTCTATTCTCTGGGGCGGCTGTTGAAGCTCGACCAGGCCGCTGCCGCCAACCTCAAGCGCGTCGGCTATGACAAGAACAATATCGACAAGCTCGCCACGGCAGTCGATGACAAAACCGTACGCATCGATTTTTCCGGCCAGGTCACGGCCGAGATGTTGCTCTACCGGCTCGCGGCATCGACGACCAGCGTCGTCGACAGTGTCGAAGTGCAGAAGCATGTCGCCGACAACGATTGGGGAAATGCCTGGATGCGCACGCATTCGGCCGGCTCAGGCCCATTCACCCTCAATCGCTGGTCTCCGAACGAACTGGTGATTCTCGATGCCAATAAGGACTACGTGGCCGGCGCTCCGAAGATGAAGCGGGTCATCGTCCGTCACGTTCCGGAAAGCCAGGTCGAGCGCCTGATGCTCGAACGCGGCGATATCGATATTGCCAGCGCGCTGACGGCATCCGACCTTGCGACGTTCAACGACAAGCAGGGCTTTACCATCCAGCGTATTCCGACTGGCGGTTTCTACGTGCTGTCCATGAATGCCGGCAATAAATACCTGTCCAATCCGAAGGTTCGCGAGGCCATTGCCTACGGCATCGACTACAAGGGCATCGAGAAGACGATCATGGGGCCGTACGGACGGGCGAGAAACGTTCCCGTTCCGGAGAATTTCGAATATGCCATTCCGAACCCCGATTGGCATCTCGACGTCGAAAAGTCCAAGCAGCTGTTGAGCGAGGCAGGGTTCAAGGATGGTTTTACGCTGTCGCTGAAGACGATCGCGCAAACGCCGCGCATCGACCTTGCAACGGCCATCCAGGCATCGCTCGCCCGGGTCGGTATCAAAATCGACATCCAGCAGGGCAACGGCTCGGAAATCATTGCCGCCCACCGAGCCCGGGATTTCGATCTGCTGATCCCGCAGACCAGCGCCTACATGCCGAATGTGCTCGGCTCGATGGAGCAGTTCTCTTCCAATCCCGACAATTCGAAGGAGGCCAACAATGCCGGAAACTTCGTCTGGCGCTCGGCCTGGGACATTCCCGAGCTGACGGCCCTGACGGCCAAGGCATCGATGGAGCCTGATCCGAAGAAGCGCGGCGAACTCTATGTCGAGATGCAGAAGATGTTCGTGGAGCAGAAGCCGGCAGTGCTTCCGATGTTCGAGCGTTTCGAGCCGATCGTCCTGTCGAGCAAGGTCCAGGGATATGTCGGGCATCCCACTCAGCTGACGCGTCTCGAGAACGTCATGAAGTCTGAAAAAACCCAGTAATACTCCCGAGGCAGCCGATCATGAAGGAACTCTCTGTAGCCGAATTTGGCCGACGCCTGGCGCATTTGCTGGTCAGCCTGTTCATCCTCTTATGTGTGACCTTCGTGATCGGCCGCGTCCTGCCCACGGATCCCGTCGGCGCGATCGTCGGCGAACTCGCCGATCCCGCCGCCTATGCCGCGATGCGGACGCGCCTGGGGCTCGATCTGCCAATCTATCAGCAGTTCTTCCTCTATCTGAACGGGCTCGCCCATGGTGATTTCGGCACGGCTGTGCTCACCGGCAATCCCGTCTCTTCGGACCTCGCGCAGGCCTTCCCCGCCACATTCGAACTTGCAACGCTGGCGGTGATCATTTCCACCTTCGTCGGTGTACCGCTTGGCCTGGTCGCGGCGCTGTTTCGCGACAGCCTGATCGATAAGATCGCCCGGGTTGTCGCCTTGGTTGGCCATTCGATACCGGTCTTCTGGTTCGGCATCGTCGGACTCGTCATTTTTTATGCCGGGCTCAACTGGGTCGGCGGACCGGGCAGGGTCGATGTCTTCTATGAAGGCCTCGTCACCCCGCAGACCGGGCTGCTGCTGATTGACAGCCTGCTGCAGGGCGAGACGGAAATCTTCTGGAACGCGCTCGGCCACATCATCCTGCCGGCCATCATCCTCGCTTACGCCGCGATGGCCTATATCACCCGCATGACCCGCAGCTTCACGCTGGAGCAGTTGAGCCAGGACTATGTGATCGCCGCCCGCGCCAAGGGCGTCAGCCCGACCGGAACGATTCTGCGCCACGTCCTGCCCAATATCGCAGTGCAGCTGATCACCATTCTTGCCATTTCCTATGGCGGGCTGCTCGAGGGCGCCGTCGTGACCGAGATCGTCTTCTCCTGGCCGGGCATCGGCCAGTATATGACCAACGCGCTGATGATCGGCGATATGAACGCCATCGTCGCAGCCACCATCATCGTGGGATTCATCTTCATGTTCCTGAATTTCCTGGCCGACGTCGCCTACGCCGTGCTTGATCCGCGCATGCGGGAGGCTGCCCGATGAGCGATGCCGTTCACAGCGAAATCAGGATCCGTCCTCCGAGCGTGCCGAGCCGCGTTGCAGCCTCTTTTGCGCGCGCCGGCCGGAAACTGGCCGACGAGCCGCTCGGTCTTGCCGGCTTCATCGTCCTCGGCATCCTCTGCGTGGTCGCGATCTTCGCGCCGCTTCTGGCGCCCTATGATCCGACCATTCAGGCGCTTGGCGACGCCCTGCAGCCTCCGAGCCTCGCTCATCCGGCGGGTACGGACGAGTTCGGTCGGGACATCCTCAGCCGCCTCATCTTCGGCACGCGCATCACCATCCAGACCGTGCTTGCGGTCTCACTGATCGTCGGGCCGATCGGGCTGCTGATCGGCGTCGTCGCCGGTTTCTTCGGCGGCAATACCGATGCCTTTTTGATGCGCGCCACCGATATCGTGCTATCTTTCCCGTCGCTGATCCTGGCGCTCGCCTTTGCCGCCGCCCTCGGCGCGGGATTGGGCACGGCGATCATCGCGATCTCGCTCACCGCATGGCCGCCGATCGCAAGACTTGCCCGGGCAGAGGCGCTCGTCGTCAGAAACGCCGATTATGTGGTCGCCGCCCGCCTTTACGGCGCGTCACCGATGCGCATTCTTCTTCTCTATATTGCCCCCATGTGCATTCCGTCGGTGATCGTTCGCCTGACGCTCAACATGGCAGGCATTATCCTGACGGCAGCCTCGCTCGGCTTCCTCGGCCTCGGCGCCCAGCCGCCCGCGCCGGAATGGGGCGCGATGATCTCCAACGGCCGCAAGTTCATGCTCGATTACTGGTGGGTCGCCGTCATGCCGGGTATCGCCATCCTGCTGACGAGCCTTGCCTTCAACATCGCCGGAGATGCTCTGCGCGACATTCTGGATCCCCGCCATGCAAGGTCGTGAAATGCAAGATCGTGATCTCCAGCCCGTTCTTTCGGTCAAGGAATTGAGCGTCCGTTTCGGGCGGGGCGCGGTGCCGGCCGTTTCCAACGTCAGTTTCGATGTGGGGCGCGAACGTGTCGGCATCGTCGGAGAATCCGGCTCCGGCAAGTCGACGACCGGCCGCGCCATCATGCGTCTTCTGCCGCCGGCAGCCGTAGTCTCTGCCGAGCGTCTGGATCTTGCCGGCAGTTCGCTTCTCTCGAAAAGCGAGCGTCAGATGGGCGCGCTTCGCGGCAAGGATATCGCGCTGATCATGCAGGACCCGCGCTATTCGCTGAATCCGGTTCTCTCCATCGGCAAGCAGATCGCGGAAGCCGCGCGCCTTCACCTCGGCCTGCGCGGCAAGCCGGTGCAGGATGCTGTCCGCGCTATGCTGGAGCGCGTGCGCATCAGCGATCCGGACCGGGTCATGGCGCTTTATCCCCACCAGATATCCGGCGGCATGGGCCAACGCGTGATGATCGCGATGATGCTCTTGGCGCGGCCGAAGCTCGTCATCGCCGACGAGCCGACCTCGGCTCTCGATGTCAGCGTGCGAAAGGACGTGCTGCTGCTGCTCGACGAACTGGTGCGCGAAAACAATTCGGGTCTGCTTCTGATCAGCCACGACATTCGCATGGTCGCGGCCTTCTGCGAGCGCATCATCGTCATGTATGCCGGCCGGATCGTCGAAACCCTGACCAGCCTGGAAGATGCTCGCCATCCCTATACGCGCGGGCTGATATCGGCGCTGCCCGACCCGAAGAACCCTGTCCGCCGGCTTGCGGTTCTCGACAGGACGAAACTCGATCTGGAGGCGGCACAATGATCAATGTCCGTGACCTCGATGTCGTCTTTTCCCAGGGCAAGAACAGCAACCATGTCGTCAGGGGCATCAATTTTCAGGTCAAGCCCGGCGAGACGCTCGGCATCGTCGGAGAATCCGGCTGCGGCAAATCGACGGTGCTGCGCTGCCTTGCCGGCATGGAGGCCGGCTGGACAGGCGAGATCGAACTCGGCGGAAAACCGATCGGGAAGAAGCGCTCCCGCGAGGAACTGACGCTCGCCCAGATGGTGTTTCAAGATCCCTACGGGTCCTTGCATCCTCGCCATCGCATCGGCACCGCGCTCGCCGAGCCGCTGCGCGCCATGCGGCATTCCGATATCTGGTCCAAGGTCGAAAAGGCATTGGTCCAGGTGGGCTTGCCGGCGAGTTTTGCGAGCCGCTTTCCGCATGAGCTTTCCGGCGGCCAGCGGCAGCGGGTGGCGATTGCCCGAGCCCTGATCCTGTCGCCGCCGATCCTGCTGCTGGACGAGCCGACATCGGCGCTCGATGTCTCGATCCAGGCCGAAATCCTCAACTTGCTTGCCGATCAGCGCGAAGAAAAGCGGCTGACCTATCTGCTCGTCAGCCACGATCTCGCGGTCATCGCTCATATGTGCGACCGGGTGTTGATTATGAAGAACGGCGGTTTCGTCGACGAACTCACCAAGGCGGATCTGCAGGCCGGCACCACGCATCATGCCTATGCGCGCGAGCTGTTCGAGGCGAGCTTTATGGAAGCTTAAGGGCGGCGCCGGAGTTTTTCAGCGGGTGTCGTATTCTGTGGCGAGCAAGGACCACGCCTGTCTGAGGCAACCAAAAGAAAGCCCGCGCCGAAGCGCGGGCGAAATTTCACATCAGACAGCGTTAGTGGCTGTTCTTGTGGCTTTGTTGACCAGCCTTTACATGCTGCTCATGGCTGCCGCCGCGGGATCCGCTGGACTGCGCGTCGCGGCCGCCTGAGGCGCTGCGGGTTTTGGAGTCGTTCTTGTGGCTCTGCTGCCCGGCTTTGACGTGCTGTTCGTGGGTTCCACCTTGGTTTGCCATTTGGTTTCTCCTTGGTTTCTTCAATTTGAGGCCACGTCGACCTCGCTAGGCCTAATCCCGCGTCAGTGCATGCGTTCCGCATTTTAATATTTCGTGATCGAGGAAGCGGACCGGGCGGGTAGGGAGCTCGTCTGCCCATTCGTTGGCCATCGGAAGAAAGCGGAAAAATCCCGATATTCTCCAGCTCCGCCGCGTCCGCTTGGCGCGGTCCGCCACCTCCATGTGGGAATGCGGTTTTCAGCCGAAGGTTCCAGGAAAATCAACCTCATCCGCTCGCGCTGCGACCCGCCCTGCGGCCTGCGGGCTCTTTCCAAATGGACAGGGTGCTCTAGCTTACAGGGCACCTACGAAAGGAGGAAAACCATGACCGACGCACCGAACACGGCGACCCCGGCGCGAAGAGTTTTGCGTGGCCGCCCCTACAGCATCGGCGAGTTTGCGAGAAAATACCGGCTCGACGACAAGGAGGCGAAGCGGCTCTACGAAAAGTTCGGCCCATCCGCCACCGAGCTCGACCTGTTGATGGCCGCAAAGCGGCGCCCGCCCGGCCTGCCGACCAGTCTGGACGCCTGACGGTTTCGATGAGGATCCGAACCGGACGCTGCCTTTGCGGAGCGGTCGCCTACACGGTGGAAGGCGAGCCGCTTCGCGTTGGTCTCTGCCATTGCGCCGATTGCCGCAAATCGAGCGGCTCCGCCTTCGTCTTCTTTGCCGTCTGGCCGCGCCAGGCATTCTCTTACAGCGGCGAGATCGCCACCTTCTCCGGCCGCAGCTTCTGTCCCGTCTGCAGCAGCAGGCTATTTTGTCTCCAGGAAGCGGCGGCTGAAATCCGCCTGGGATCGCTCGACAGTCCGCCGACCGACCTAGCGCCCGATCATGAGATCTGGATCAAACGGCGCGAACCATGGCTGCACCCTTTGCCCGGCGCGGGTCAATTTGACCAGGATTCGGACTGACGGGTGCTTGTCCTACCGAAACTTGACTTTTCTTACCAATATTTCATTTCCCCCATCCGCAATTCCGTGCCAGTTCGGCGGCAACGCTAATCGTCGGTTCATCTGCAGTGTGATTATTTCGCTGCTGAGGCCGAGACGGCCCTGACTGATCGAGGACGACATGAACAAAATTATAAGCGGCAACGAAACCGGAGCAAAGGCTGGCGCAACGCCCGACCTCGCAGCGGTTCTTGCCGCGTCGGGAAAGCAAGGCAAACGCCGCCGCTGGCGCGGGCGCCTGTTTATCCTCCTCGTCGTCATCGCCGCCGCTGCAATCGCAGCCTATGCCTATATGGGCCGCGGGCGCAGCGAAATGAGCTATGCCACCCAGCCGGCTAAACGTGGCGACCTGACGGTGCTCGTCACCGCCACCGGCTCGGTGCAGCCGACCGAGCAGGTGGATATATCGAGCGAACTTTCCGGTACGGTCCGCGACGTCAACGTCGATTACAACAGCTCGATCAAGGCAGGCGATGTGCTGGCGCTGCTCGACACCAACAAGCTTGAGGCGGATGTGAAGAGCTCACGTGCCAAGGTCAATTCGGCCAAGGCAAACGTCGCCAAGGCGAATGCCGATCTGGAATCGGCCAGCACCTCGCTCGAGCGGCTGAAGAGCCTTGTCCGGAGCAATGTCTCCACCCAGCAGAGCCTCGACGACGCCACCTACAAATATGATTCCGCCGTTGCCGCCAAACAGATCAACGAAGCCGAGGTCCTGGCCTCGGAAGCAGATCTGCAGCTTGCCGAGGTCAATCTCGCCAAGGCGAAGATCGTCTCGCCCATCGACGGCGTGATCCTGACCCGCTCCGTTAATCCGGGCGCCACGGTCGCTGCCTCGCTTTCGGCGCCGGTCCTCTTCACCATCGCCGGCGACCTGAAGAAGATGGAGCTGCAGGTCGATGTCGACGAGGCCGATGTCGGCCAGATCGCGGTCGGCCAGAAGGCGAAGTTTACCGTGGACGCCTATCCCGACCGGGCCTTTCCCGCCGAGATCGAGCAGATCCGCTTTGCTTCCGAAGTGGTCAACAATGTCGTGACCTACAAGGCGGTACTCTCCGTCGACAATGCCGATCTGCTGCTGCGCCCCGGCATGACGGCGACGGCCGATATCACCGTCGAGGCCATCAAGAATACGCTGATGGTGCCGAACAGCGCGCTGCGTTATGCTCCGCAGCAGACCGAAATGCGCGGCCGCGGCATTTTCGGCCTCTTCGGTCCGCCGCGCCAGCGCCGCAATGCCGGTCCGGCGCTGACGGGCGCCGAGCGCCGCGTCTGGGTGCTGCGCAACGGCCGCCCCGCGCCCGTCGTCATCCAGGCCGGTTCGTCCGATGGCCAGTTCACCCAGGTCGTCTCCGGCGAACTCAAGGAAAACGACGCGCTGGTGACCGACGCCACGGTGCGGACGAACTAGGCGGAGACACGGATGGCAAGCCCGCCGCTCATCGAATTCAGGCAGGTCTCGAAAATCTACGGCGAGGGCGAGGCGGCGATCCGCGCGCTCGACCGTGTCGACCTTGCGATCGACGCCCATGAATTCGTCGCGATCATGGGGCCATCAGGCTCCGGCAAGTCGACGGCGATGAACATCCTCGGCTGTCTCGACGTGCCGAGCGGCGGCGATTACATCTTCCAGGGCATCCCGACCAGCGGTTTCGACCGCAGCCAGCTGACGCTCCTGCGCCGCCACATGCTGGGTTTCGTCTTCCAGGGCTTCAACCTGCTGTCGCGCACATCGGCGGTCGAAAATGTCGAACTGCCGCTGATCTATCGCGGCATGGCGGTGCGCGAGCGGCGGGAGCGGGCGCGGGAAGCCCTGGCGCTGGTCGGCCTCTCCGGCCGCGAACATCACAAGACGCAGGAACTGTCAGGCGGCCAGCAGCAGCGCGTCGCCATCGCTCGCGCCATCGTCACCGAGCCGGCGCTGCTGCTCGCCGACGAGCCGACGGGCAACCTCGACACGAAAACCAGCGTCGAGATCATGGATCTGATGACGCGGCTAAACCGCGAGCAGGGCATCACCATCGTCATGGTCACGCACGAGCCCGATATTGCCGCCTATGCCCAACGGCTGCTGCGTTTCGTCGACGGCAAGCTGGAGACTGAGCTCGAGCACCGGAGGAGGGCGGATCATGTTCTTTGAGACGCTGAAGCTCGCGCTGCGCGCCATCAGCCGCAACTTGCTGCGCTCCTTCCTGACAGTGCTCGGCGTCGTCATCGGCGTTGCCGCGGTCATCGCGCTGGTGACGATCGGCAACGGCACGACCGCGCAGGTCTCGACCGAGCTGTCGCGGCTCGGCACCAACATGCTGTTCGTGCGCCCCGGCCAGTTCGGCCCCGGCCGCGCGAGTTCCGAGGCGCGGCGCTTCTCGCTCAAGGACGTGGCGGCGATCCGCGATCAGGTTTCCGGCCTGCGGGCGGTCGCGCCCGCCAACCAGTCGACGGCGACGGTCATCTTCGGCGGTCAAAACCATTCCACCACGGTCTACGGCACGACCAACGAATATCTCGTGGCCCAGGACTGGAGCCTGACGGTCGGGCGCAATTTCACGCCTGCCGAGGAACGCGGCCAATCGCGTTGCATCATCGGCGGGACGGTGCGCGAGCAGCTCTTCGGCGGAGCCGATCCGATCGGCCAGCAGATCCGCGTCGGCAAGGTCTCATGCCCCGTCATCGGTGTGCTTGCCAAGCGCGGCCAGTCCGGCATGGGTAATGATCAGGATGATGTCGTGATTATGCCGGTGAAAGTTTTCCAGCGGCGCATCAGCGGCAGCTCCAACGTGCCGACCATCGTCATTTCCGCGCGCGACGGTGTCTCCACAGCCAAAGTGCAATCCGACGTCGAAAATCTTCTGCGCGAACGCCGCAAGATCATTCCCGGCCGCCAGGACGATTTCAACGTCAACGACATGACTCAGATCGCCGAGGCGATGACCGGCACGACGACGCTCTTGACCGGCCTGCTCGGCGCGGTCGCCGCCATCAGCCTGCTTGTCGGCGGCATCGGCATCATGAACATCATGCTGGTCTCCGTTACCGAGCGCACCCGCGAGATCGGCATCCGGCTGGCGATCGGCGCGCTCGAAAACCAGGTGCTCACGCAGTTCCTGGTCGAAGCCGTGGCCCTATCGCTCTTCGGCGGCATCACCGGGATCGTATTGGGCCTGACCCTCGGCTTCGGGGCCGTAACGCTCCTGAAAGTCCCCTTCGTCTTCAGCCCGATGATGATCGCCGTCGCCTTCCTCTTCTCCGCCGCAATCGGCATGATCTTCGGCTATTTCCCCGCAAGACGGGCCGCCCAGCTCAACCCGATCGAGGCGCTACGGCATGAGTGAGATAAGCGGCCGATTTTCAGCGAGGCTCCGTATCCACGTTATCTGTTTGTCTCCTTGACGATATAGCCATGGCTTGCCTTGAGTTTTCGGGCGTGTCAGTATGTGATATATCAGTTTCGGGCGGATTTCGGGCATGCAGACTTCACAGAGCCATCTCGCCTATCTGGCGCTAGAGCATCTGATCGTCACGCTGGCGCTGAAACCCGGAGCGCTCGTCACCGAAAAGCAGCTGATCGATATGGCCGGTCATGGGCGCACGCCGGTGCGTGAGGCAATCCAGAAGCTGGCCTGGCAGGAGTTGATCCTGGTGAAGCCGCGTGTCGGGCTGCAGATTGCCGAGATCGCGCCGGAGGATCATGCCAATGTCATGCAGGTGCGCCGCGAACTGGAGCCGATCGCCGCAAGCCTTGCTGCCGAACATGCGACGGACGAACAGCGTGCGCGTCTCATTGATTGCGCCCGGGCGATGGATGATTGCGCGCTGACCGGCGATCTCGCCGGCTTCTTCGCCGCCGACAAGGCCTTCGACGAACTCTTGGAAGATGCCTGTCCGAACGGCTTCATCATGGCGGCGCTCGGCCCGGTACAGACGCATTCGCGCCGCCTCTGGTATTCCACCGCAAGCCCGGAACGCATGGACCGCGCCATCGCGCTGCATGTCACCGTCATCCGCGCCATTCATCAGGGCAGGGCGGATGAGGCGCGCGCCGCCATGGCGGTGCTGATCGATTATCTCGCCCACAAATAGAAACGGCCCCGTTTCCGGAGCCGCTGTCAGATCTGATCGTCGGAAAGATCTCAGCCGACGAAAGCGCGCTCGATGACGAATTCGGCGGGCTTGCTGTTGGCGCCTTCGTTGAGGCCGGCCTGCTCCAGCAGTTCCTTGGTGTCCTTCAGCATGGCCGACGAGCCGCAGATCATGCCGCGGTCGATCGCCGGGTCGAGCGGCGGCACGCCGAGATCGGTAAACAGCTTGCCCGAGGAAATCAGGTCGGTGATGCGGCCGCGATATTCGAAATCCTCGCGCGTGACGGTCGCATAATGGCGCAGCTTGTCGCCGACCACTTCCTTCAGCAGTTCGTCGTTCTGGATCTCGTGCACGAGGTCGAAGCCGTATTTCAATTCGGCGACATCGCGCGTCGTATGCGTGAGGATGACTTCCTCGAACTTCTCATAGGTCTCGGGATCGCGGATCAGGCTGGCGAAAGGCGCAACGCCCGTTCCCGTCGAGAACATGTAGAGGCGGCGGCCGGGGGTCAGCGCGTCGAGCACCAGCGTGCCCGTCGGCTTCTTGCGCATCAGTACCTGGTCGCCCGGCTTGATCGCCTGCAGATGCGAGGTTAGGGGGCCGTCCGGCACCTTGATCGAGAAGAATTCGAGCTCTTCGGCCCAGGCGGGGCTGGCGATCGAATAGGCACGGAAGACCGGCTTGCCCTCGACCATCAGGCCGATCATCGCGAATTCGCCCGAACGGAAACGGAAGCCCTGCGGCCGGGTCATGGTGAAACGGAAGAGCCGGTCGGTATAATGCGTCACGGCAAGCACCGTCTCGGCGTAGACGCCGGCAGGGATGGACGAGGCGAAGTCTTCGGTCTTTGCAGGCGCGTTCATTGCGGTAGAGGATCCCGTTTCGTCGATGAACTGATCGGATGCGAGGCAGATATTACATATCCGGCCGGAATTAAAGGCATTCCATTCCACGCAGCCCTCCTGAAGGGAAATATGCATGTCATTGTCAGGATTCAATGGCCTGTGGCGAATGTCACATTTCCCGCTGGCGAAGCCCGGCAAAGGATGCATATTAGAGCGGCGCGCCGGGGCCGGATGCCGGTTTTCGGAAAAAACGGTGCGACAACAAAGACCTACGACATTGAGCCCGATTCAGAGACGGGGTCGGGTGATCGTGGCGAAAGACGCTTGCCGGGGCGAGCGCGATAAAGCGGTCGGGGGAATATGAAGATTTTCAATTACAAGCGTGTTCCTTACGCGGAGATGCGCGCCTTTTCCGTCCATATCCTGACGGCATCGGGTTCCTTCCTCGCCTTTCTCGGCGTTGTGGCCGCCGCCGAGCATCGCTTCATCGACATGTTCTGGTGGCTCGGCCTTGCGCTTCTCGTCGACGGCATTGACGGGCCGATCGCCCGCAAGGTGCGCGTCAAGGAAGTGCTGCCGAACTGGTCCGGCGATACGCTCGACAATATTATCGATTACGTCACCTATGTGCTGCTGCCGGCCTTTGCGCTCTATCAGAGCGGCATGATCGGCGAGCCATGGTCCTTTGTCGCCGCCGGCATGATCGTCGTCTCCAGCGCCATTTATTATGCCGATATGGGCATGAAGACGGAGGAGTATTTCTTCTCCGGCTTTCCCGTCGTCTGGAACATGATCGTCTTCACGCTGTTCGTCATCGATGCCAGCGCGACGACGGCGCTCATCGTCGTGACCGTTTCGGTGGTGCTGACCTTCCTGCCGATCAATTTCCTGCATCCGGTCCGCGTCAAGAGGCTGCGGCCGCTCAATCTCGGTATTTTTCTCCTGTGGTCGGCGCTTGGCGTCTATTCGCTGCTGATGCATTTCGAAACGCCGGAATGGGCTCTCATTCTCTTCATCGTGACCGGAATCTATCTTTACGTCATCGGCGCGGTGCTGCAATTCTTCCCCGCCCTCGGACGCAACGCTTAGGACAGGCAAGATGACCAAAACACAGGCGGTTTCATTCTCTAGGACAGGCGGTCCGGAGGTTTTCGACTATGTCGAAGTCGATCTCCCGCCGCCCTCGGCAGGCGAGGTGCAGATCCGCCAGGCGGCGATCGGCCTCAATTTCATCGACGTCTATTTCCGCAACGGCACCTACAAGGTGCCGCACCTGCCCTTCGTCACCGGCAAGGAAGGAGCCGGCACCGTGACCGCGGTCGGTCCCGGGGTTGCGGATTTCAAGGTCGGCGACCGTGTCGCCTATGCCAGCGCCGATGGCGCCTATAGTGTCGAGCGCAATATCGAGGCGCGCCATCTGGTGCATGTGCCCGATGGCATAGAGCTTCAAACGGCGGCCGCGATGATGCTGAAGGGCATGACCGCAGAATATCTGCTCAACCGCACCTTCAGGGTCGGCCCCGAGACGGTGCTCTTGTTCCATGCGGCGGCCGGCGGCGTCGGGCTGATCGCCGGCCAGTGGGCAAAGGCGCTCGGCGCCACCGTCATCGGCACGGCGGGCTCCGAAGACAAGGTCGGGCTGGCGCTCGTCCATGGCTACGATCACGTGATCAACTACAAGAGCGAAGATTTCGTTGCGCGCGTCCGGGAGATCACCGGCGGCAAGGGCGTCGATGTGGTCTATGATTCAATCGGCCGCGATACTTTTCCACAGTCGCTCGACTGCCTGAAACCGCGCGGGCTTTTCGCCTCTTTCGGCCAATCCTCCGGGCCGATCGAGAATTTCACCCTGTCCGCGCTGGCACAGAAAGGTTCGCTCTTTGCGACGCGCCCGACGCTCTTCACCTATATCGCCGCGCGCCAGGAACTGATCGACAGTGCGAAAGCGCTATTTGATGTTGTGCAAAGCAACAAAGTGCGTATCAATGTCAATCAAACCTATCCGCTGCGTGAGGTTGGGCGGGCTCACGCGGATCTGGAAACAAGAAAAACAACAGGAACGACGCTGCTGATTCCATGAGATCCGAACGGACCGGTTGGCAGAAGAAATGAGGGGAACGTGTCGCCATTGAATGTGCCGGATTCCGGTGCGTTGTTATCGGTCCAGAAGCTGACCAAGTTCTTCGGCGGCTTTGCCGCCTGCAATCAAATCGATCTCGATATCGCGCCGGGCGAAATTCACGCGCTTCTCGGCGAAAACGGCGCAGGCAAATCGACGCTGGTGAAGATGCTGTTCGGCGTCCTGGAGGCCACGGACGGGCAAATTCTCTGGCAGGGCCGGCCGGTCTCGATCACCTCGCCCGGCGAGGCCCGCAAGCTCGGCATCGGGATGGTCTTTCAGCATTTCTCCCTGTTTGAGGCGCTGACGGTCGCCGAAAACATCGCGCTGTCGCTTGATGACTCCATCCCGATCGACAGGATCGCCGAAGAGGCGAGGGCGCTGTCGGTTGCTTACGGCCTGCCGCTCGATCCGCATGCCCATGTCGCCGATCTCTCGGTCGGCGAGCGCCAGCGCATCGAGATCGTGCGCGCCCTTCTGCAGAACCCGAAGCTCATCATCCTTGACGAGCCGACCTCGGTGCTGACGCCGCAGGAGGCCGACAAGCTGTTCGAAACCCTCTTCAAGCTGCGGGCGGAGGGGCGTTCGGTTCTTTATATCAGCCATCGCCTGGAAGAGGTGCAGCGCATCTGTGACCGGGCGACCGTGCTGCGCCACGGCCGCGTGACCGGCGCCTGTGATCCGAAGCAGGAGACGCCCGCCTCGCTCGCCCGCATGATGGTCGGCAGCGAGGTGGCCGCCGTTACGCATCCGGAGCGCAGCGACAAGGGCGAGGTGCAGCTTGCCGTCGCCAACCTTTCCGTCGCCGCTCGCACGCCTTTCGCCATGCCGCTGCGCGATGTCTCCATGGCCGTACGCTCAGGCGAAATTCTCGCCATTGCCGGCGTGGCCGGCAACGGGCAGAGCGAACTCTTCGATGCTCTCTCCGGCGAATATCCGGTCGCGTCGGCCGAGGCGATTGTCATCCGCAGGAAGCCGGTCGGCAATCAGGGAATTACCGCCCGCCGTCTTCTCGGCGCCGGTTTCGTGCCGGAGGAGCGCCACGGCCATGCCGCCGTCTCGGCCATGAAACTGTCTGACAATCTCGTACTTGCCCGCAGCCAGTCTGATCGCAAGGCGTTTCTCGGCCTGCTCGGCATTATCCGCCACGGTGCGGTGAAATCTGCCGCCAGGCGCATTTCGGAAGCGATGGATGTCCGCAAGAGCGGCGATGATCCGGCGGCCGGCTCGCTCTCCGGCGGCAATCTGCAGAAATTCATCGTCGGCCGCGAGCTCGACCGCCAGCCGGCGGTGCTGGTCGTCAACCAGCCGACCTGGGGCGTGGATGCCGGAGCGGCAAGCCGCATCCGCCAGGCTCTGGTCGATCTCGCCAGAAGCGGCTCGGCCGTCGTCGTCATCAGCCAGGATCTCGACGAGATCTTCGAAGTTGCGACCGATATCGCCGTCATCTCCGAAGGCCGCCTTTCCAGGCCGTTCCCTGCGGGCGAACTGACGCGCGAAAAAATCGGCCTGCTGATGGGCGGCCTGCATGAGAGCAGTTCTGCCTCGGAGGCAGCCCATGCGCATTGAACTTGAAAAACGCCCCGACGTCTCGAAGCTCTTCGGCTTCGTCTCGCCGCTGCTGGCCCTTGTCCTGACGCTCGCCTTCGGCGCCATCATGTTCGCCTTGCTCGGCAAGGATCCGGTCGAGGCGCTGAGCGCCTTCTTCATCGAGCCGCTGCTCGAGGTCTGGTCGCTGCACGAGCTGGCGATCAAGGCGGCACCGCTGATCCTGATCGCCGTCGGCCTCGCCGTCTGCTATCGCTCGAACAACTGGAATATCGGCGCCGAAGGCCAGTTCACCATCGGCGCCATCACCGGCTCCTATCTGCCGATCGTCTTCTACGACTGGCATTCGCCGCTGGTGCTGCCGCTGATGCTGATCATGGGTGCTGTCGGCGGCGCGCTGTTTGCCGCCATTCCGGCGCTCTTGAAGGCGCATTTCAACACCAACGAGATCCTGACGTCGCTGATGCTGGTCTATATTGCCCAGCTCTTCCTCGATTGGCTGGTTCGCGGCGCCTGGCGCGATCCGAAAGGGTTCAACTTCCCGGTCTCGCGCGATTTCGCGCCTGAAGCGGTGCTGCCGGCGATCTGGGAGGAATCGGGCCGCGCTCATTGGGCCTTCATCTTCGCCATCGTCGCGGCGATCGGCGTCTGGTTCATGCTGCGTTATACGCTGAAGGGCTTCGAGATCGTCGTGCTCGGCCAGTCGGAGCGGGCGGGGCGCTTCGCCGGCTTCTCCTCGAAGAAGATGATTTGGTTCAGCTTCCTTTTCTCGGGCGCTCTTGCCGGGCTTGCCGGAATAGCCGAAGTCTCCGGCTCGATCGGCCATCTGCAGCCGGCGATTTCGCCCGGCTACGGTTTCACCGCCATTATCGTCGCCTTCCTCGGCCGTCTCAATCCGCTCGGGATCATCGCATCGGGACTGGTGCTGGCGCTGACCTATCTCGGCGGCGAGGCCGCACAGCTTTCGATCGGCATTTCCGATAAGGTCACCCGCGTTTTCCAGGGGCTGCTGCTGTTTTTCGTGCTCTCCTGCGATACGCTGATCTATTACAAAATCCGCATTGTCTGGTCGCGGGTCAGGGGCGGCGCGGCATGAGCATCTTCGAAGCCATTCTCCTGACTGTCATCACAGCCTCGACGCCGCTCGTCATCGCAGCCCTCGGCGAACTCGTGACGGAGCGCTCCGGCGTTCTGAACCTCGGTGTCGAAGGCATGATGATCATGGGCGCCGTCGGCGCCTTTGCCGCAGCCCAGCTGAGCGGATCGGCCTATGTCGGCATTGTCGGCGGCATCGTCAGCGGCGCGCTGTTTTCGCTGCTATTTGCCTTCCTGACGCTGACGCTCGTCACCAATCAGGTGGCGACAGGCCTTGCCCTGACGATCCTGGGTCTGGGCGCGTCCGGCATGCTCGGCGAATCCTTCGTCGGCGCGCCCGGCATCCGGCTTCTGCCGATCGAAATCCCGGTGCTCTCGGCCATTCCCTATGTCGGAACGGTTCTCTTCAAGCAGGATCTGATCTTCTACCTGTCGATCCTGCTCGTTATCGCTGTCAACTGGTTCCTCTTCAGGAGCCGTACCGGCCTCAAGATACGCGCCATCGGCGACAACCACGCCTCTGCGCATGCGCTCGGCATCAACGTCATCCGTACGCGCTATCTCGCCGTGATGTTCGGCGGTGCGTGCGCAGGCCTTGCAGGGGCACAGCTGTCGCTGATCTACACGCCGCAATGGACCGAGAATATGTCGGCCGGGCGGGGCTGGATCGCGCTGGCGCTTGTCGTCTTTTCCTCCTGGCGGCCTTGGCGTCTCCTGGCCGGCGGTTACCTCTTCGGGGCGGTGACGATACTGCAACTGCACGCGCAGGCCTTCGGCATCGGCATTCCGTCGCAGTTCCTGTCGATGCTGCCCTATGCGGCGACAGTTGTGGTCCTCATCATCATCTCGCATAATCGGCGCACGACGTTGATCAATACGCCGGCCTCGCTTGGCAAGGCCTTCGTGCCTGACCGGTGAGCAACAACAAAAAAGACGGGTTTCGAACTTCCAACCAACAGGGATCAATATGAAAAAACTTGCACTTGCTCTCGCAGCGACAGCTGCCCTCTTCCTGAGCATCGGCTCGGCTGCCGAGGCTGCCGACAAGACCAAGGTCTGCTTCGTCTATGTCGGCACCCGCACCGATGGCGGCTGGACGCAGGCCCATGAAAACGGCCGCCTCCAGGTCGAGAAGGAATTCGGCGACAAGGTCGAAACGCCTTACCTCGAAAGTGTTCCGGAAGGTCCGGATGCCGAGCGCGCGATCGAGCGCATGGCTCGTTCCGGCTGCTCGCTGATCTTCACCACATCTTTCGGCTACATGGACGCGACTGTCGCCGTCGCCAAGAAGTTCCCGAAAGTGAAGTTCGAGCATGCGACGGGATTCAAGGCAGCGGACAATGTCGCGACCTACAATTCGCGCTTCTATGAAGGCCGCTACATCAGCGGCATCATCGCCGGCAAGCTGTCGAAAAACGGCACGGCGGGCTATATCGCCTCCTTCCCGATCCCCGAAGTGGTGATGGGCATCAACGCCTTTGAAACGGGCGCCAAGTCGGTCAACCCGAACTTCAAGATGAAGGTCATCTGGGTCAATACCTGGTTCGACCCGGGCAAGGAAGCCGATGCCGCCAAGGCGCTGCTCGACCAGGGCGTCGATATTCTCACCCAGCACACGGACACGACCGCTCCGATGCAGGTTGCCGAGCAACGCGGCATCAAGGCCTTCGGCCAGGCGTCCGACATGATCAAGGCTGGTCCGAACGTACAGCTCACCGCGATCATCGACACCTGGGGCAATTACTACGTCAAGCGCGTGAAGGCGCTTCTCGACGGCACCTGGAAGTCGGAACAGAGCTGGGATGGACTGAAGGACGGCATTCTGACGATGGCGCCCTACACGAACATGCCCGATGACGTGAAGAAACTTGCCGAGGAAACCGAAGCCAAGATCAAGTCGGGCGAGTTGCACCCCTTCACCGGTCCGATCAACAAGCAGGACGGCACGCCCTGGCTGAAGGCCGGCGAGAAGGCCGATGACGGCACGCTTCTCGGCATGAACTTCTACGTCGAAGGCGTCGACGACAAGCTGCCGGCACAATAAGCTGCAATCAATTCGCAGTTGCGAAGGGCGCTCCTCTGGGGGCGCCCTTTTTTGCTGCGGTGCATGCAAAGATTCTGATTTACAAAAGTAATACTATATGATTTTTTGACCCTGCGCCGCGAGATGCGGCATTGGGAGGAAATCATGAAATTGAAGACTGCACTTTTGAGTGCCACGATTCTGGCTGCCTGCATGTTCGGTTCGGCTTCGGCCGCCGGCCTCACCGTCGGCTTCTCGCAGATCGGCTCGGAATCGGGCTGGCGCGCGGCTGAAACGACCGTGACGAAGCAGCAGGCTGAAAAGCGCGGCATCGATCTGAAGTTTGCCGATGCGCAGCAGAAGCAGGAAAATCAGATCAAGGCGCTGCGTTCCTTCATCGCTCAGGGCGTCGATGCCATCCTCGTCGCTCCCGTTGTCGAAACCGGCTGGGACGACGTTCTGAAGGAAGCCAAGGAAGCCAATATTCCAGTCATTCTTCTCGACCGTACCATCAAGGCCCCCGACGATCTCTACCTGACGGCGGTCACCTCCGATCTGGTCCACGAAGGCAAGGTCGCCGGCGACTGGCTGGTGAAGAATGTCGGCGACAAGAAGTGCAACGTCGTCGAACTGCAGGGCACGACCGGTTCCTCGCCGGCCATCGCCCGCAAGAAGGGCTTCGAGGAAGCTCTCGCCGGCCACGATAACCTCAAGATCGTTCGCAGCCAGACCGGCGACTTCACCCGCACCAAGGGCAAGGAAGTCATGGAAAGCTTCCTGAAGGCCGAGAATGGCGGCAAGGATATCTGCGCTCTCTACGCCCATAACGACGACATGGCCGTCGGCGCCATCCAGGCGATCAAGGAAGCCGGCCTGAAGCCCGGCAAGGACATCCTCGTCGTCTCCATCGACGCCGTGCCCGATATCTTCAAGGCCATGTCGGAAGGCGAAGCCAATGCGACTGTCGAACTGACGCCGAACATGGCGGGTCCGGCTTTCGATGCGCTCGAAGCCTATCTCAAGGACAAGAAGGCTCCGGCGAAGTGGATCCAGACGGAATCCAAGCTCTACACGCCTGCCGACGAGCCGATGAAGATCTACGAAGAGAAGAAGAGCCAGGGCTACTGAGTTGAACCTGGAACCGCACCGGCCCATCATGGACCGGTGCGGAACTGCCGATGTCGGGCCGGGCGTCATATCCGGCCCTGGCACAGGCGCAAGGCGCAATATCAGGAAACAGCAACCCTCATGGTTCACAATTTCGAGAATATTCTCGCGGCCTCCGGAATATCGAAATTTTTTCCCGGCGCGGTGGCGCTGGATAAGGTCGATTTCACGCTTCGCAGGGGAGAGGTGCACGCGCTTCTCGGCGAGAATGGCGCCGGCAAGTCGACGCTGATCAAATGCATCACTGGCGCCTACCATCGTGATGAAGGCAGCCTGATGCTGGACGGCCAGGAGATCAATCCGGCCAATACGCTCGCCGCCCAGAAGCTCGGCATTGGCACCGTCTACCAGGAGGTCAATCTCCTCTCCAATCTGAGCGTTGCCGAAAATCTCTTTCTCGGGCGCCAGCCAAGGCGTTTCGGCATGACCGACGTGCGCGCGATGAACCGCAAGGCGCGCGAGCTGCTCGCCGGCTACGGCATCGATATCGACGTCACCGCCGAGCTCAGCCGTTTCTCCGTTGCGGTCCAGCAGGTTGTCGCCATCGCCCGCGCCGTCGATCTCTCCGGCAAGGTGCTGATCCTCGACGAGCCGACGGCTAGCCTCGACAATCAGGAAGTGGCGCTGCTTTTCCGCATCATCGAGGATTTGAAGAAGCGCGGCCTGGGCATTGTCTTCATCACCCATTTTCTCGAGCAGGTTTACGCGATCAGCGATCGCATCACCGTGCTGCGCAACGGCAAGCTTGTCGGCACCCGCGATGCCGCCGATCTGCCGCGCCAGAGCCTGATTGCCATGATGCTCGGCCGTGAACTGGCGCAGACCGAAGAGACGGTCAGGAAACATAGCCTGGCGGCCGGCGACATCAGATATCGTTTCGCTGGCTACGGCAAACGCGGCAAGGTCAAACCCTTCGATCTTGATGTGCGCGCAGGCGAGGTGGTCGGCATTGCCGGACTGCTCGGCTCCGGCCGCACCGAAACCGCCGAATTGCTCTTTGGCATCGAACATGCCGACAGCGGCAGCGCCACGATCGATGGCCAGCCGGCGACGCTTTCCAGCCCGCGGGCCGCGATCGAAAAGGGCTTCGGCTTCTGCCCCGAGGATCGCAAGACCGACGGCATCGTCGGCGACCTGTCGATCCGGGAAAACATCGCGCTTGCGCTGCAGGCGCGCCGCGGCTGGACGCGGCCGCTCTCGCGCGCCGAACAGAATGCGCTGGCCGATCGCTACATCAAGGCGCTCGATATCCGCACCACCGACCGCGAAAAGCCGATCCGGCTGCTCTCCGGCGGCAATCAGCAGAAGGCGATCCTCGCCCGCTGGCTGGCGACCAATCCGAAGTTTCTCATCCTCGACGAGCCGACCCGCGGTATCGATGTCGGCGCCCATGCCGAGATCATCCGGCTCATCGAACAGCTCTGCGCCGAAGGCATGTCATTGATCGTAATTTCATCGGAACTTGAAGAGCTTGTCGCCTATAGTTCACGTGTCATCGTGCTTCGCGACAGGCAGCATATCGCCGAACTCACCGGCGAGCGCATCACGGCCGCCGGTATCGTCGATGCCATTGCCGCCGCCGAACACAAGACGGAGGACGCATGAAATCCTCCCGGAACGCGCTGGCCTATCGCCTGGCGCCGCAATTGATCGCGCTCGTTGTCATTCTTCTGTTGAATTTCATAACGTCGCCGCAGTTTTTTAATGTTGTTGTTCAAAACGGGCGCCTCTATGGCAGCCTGATTGACGTGCTGAACCGCGGCGCGCCGGTGGCGCTGTTGGCGATCGGCATGACGCTGGTGATCGCCACCAAGGGCATCGACCTCTCCGTCGGCGCAGTCATCGCCATTTGCGGCGCCGTCGCCGCCTCGTCGATTGTGTCAGGAAATTCAGTCACCTACACCGTTATCCTAACGCTTGCGATCGGGCTTGCCTGCGGCGTCTGGAACGGTTTCCTGGTGGCCGTGCTCAATATCCAGCCGATCATCGCCACGCTGGTGCTGATGGTCGCCGGCCGCGGCATCGCCCAGCTCATCACCGAAGGCGCCATCCTGACCTTCAACGATGACGGCCTGGTCTTCTTCGGCAGCGGCTCCATGGCCCTCCTGCCGATGCCAGTCGTCATCTGGCTGCTCGTCGGCCTGCTCGTCATTTTGCTCGTTCGCCGCACGGCGCTCGGCATGCTGATCGAGGCAGTCGGCATCAACCGCCGCGCCAGCACCCTTTCGGGCATTCAGACGCCGGTGCTGCTGATGGCCGTCTACATGCTGAGCGGGCTTTGCGCCTCGATCGCGGGCATCATCGTCGCGGCCGACATCAAGGGCGCCGATGCCAACAATGCCGGCCTCTGGCTGGAACTCGACGCCATTCTGGCGGTGGTGGTCGGCGGCAACTCGCTGCTTGGCGGGCGGTTCAGCATTCTTGGATCGCTGATCGGCGCGATGATCATCCAGGCGGTGAATACCGGCATCCTGTCCTCCGGCTTCCCGCCGGAATTCAACCTGATCATCAAGGCCGTCATCATCATCGTGATCCTCTTCATCCAGTCGCCGGCGGTGCAGTCGCTCGCCATCTTCGCCAGCCGCCGGCAGGGCGGAAGGGAGCAGCCGAAATGAACTCCAAATACCTGCCGCTGCTTGCGACGATCGTCATCTTCGTGCTCGCCTATGCCGGCTGCACGCTGCAATATCCGAACATGCTGTCGACGCGCGTGATCGGCAATCTCCTGACCGACAACGCCTTCCTCGGGATCGCCGCGGTCGGCATGACCTTCGTCATCATTTCCGGCGGCATCGATCTGTCGATCGGCTCGATCATCGCCTTCACCGGCGTGTTCCTCGCGGTCATCCTGCAGAAGACCGCGATCCATCCGCTGCTGGCCTTCGCGCTCGTCCTCGTGATCACCACGGCCTTCGGCGCCGTCATGGGGGCCATCATCCATTATCTCGAAATGCCGGCCTTTATCGTCACGCTTGCCGGCATGTTCCTGGCGCGCGGTATTGCCTTCGTGCTCTCCATCGACAGCATTCCGATCGATCACGAATATTATTCCACGCTGACGAGCCTCTATTACCGTCTGCCCGGCGGCGGCCGGCTGACGCTGATCGGTGCCATCATGCTTCTGGTTTTCGCGGCCGGCATCTTCATTGCCCACCGCACCCGCTTCGGAACCAATGTCTATGCGCTCGGCGGCGGCGTACAGACGGCCCGGCTGATGGGCGTGCCGGTCGGCCGCACGACGATCCAGATCTATGCGCTGTCGGGCTTTCTGGCGGGCCTATCCGGAATCGTTTTTTCGCTGTACACCTCTGCCGGATACTCTCTTGCGGCAGTTGGCGTCGAACTCGATGCTATCGCGGCGGTCGTCATTGGGGGGACGCTGCTGACGGGAGGAGCGGGATTTGTGGCGGGAACCTTGATCGGTATCCTGATCCAGGGGCTTATTCAGACCTACATCACCTTTGACGGTACGCTGTCGAGCTGGTGGACCAAGATTCTGATCGGCCTTCTGCTGTTTGCATTCATCCTGATGCAGAAAGCCATCCTGTTCCTTTCCAGTCTGAACAAGAGGTATGCCTAGGGGAGGCGGGTCGCTTGCGCAACAAATTGATCGAGACAAGCAAGACAGGGCGCCGAACCCGCACGAGCCACGCGCAGGTGGTCGACGAGCTCGGCAAGGCGATCGTCGCCGGCACCTATCCTGTCGGCTCGATCCTGCCGGGCGATACCGAGCTTGCGCAGCGCTTCAAGGTGTCGCGCACGGTGCTGCGCGAGACGATGAAAACGCTCGCCGCCAAGGGCATGGTCGTTGCCAAGGCGCGTGTCGGCACCCGGGTGACCGAGAAGAACCTCTGGAACATGTTCGACAGCGAGATCATCGCCTGGCACTTCGACAATGGCGTGACGGAAGAATTTCTGCTGCAGCTCTACGATATCCGCCTTGCCTTTGAGCCCTTCGCGGCCGGCCTCGTCGCCGAACGGGCGAATGCCGAGGATATCGAGATGCTGCGCAGCTTGGCGCTCGAGATGGCGGCAAGCGGCCATACCGCCGACAGCATGGCGCTCGCGGATCTGCGCTTTCATCTGGCGATCGCCGAAGCCTCGCACAACCCTTTCATGCGGACCCTCGGCAGCCTCATCGAGGCGGCCCTCGTCGGCATGTTCCGCATGAGCACGCCGCCGTCGGAGAACGGTTTCGCCAATATTGCCGACACGCACATGCGCATCGTCGATGCGATCGTTTCCGGCAACAGCGCTGCCGCGCGGCGTGCGATGGAAGATGTGATCGTGGACGGCCGCGATCATGTGCGCGAGGCCTTCGCGGCCCGCGGGTCCGAAGCCGTTACAGGTCCGATCTCGGCTGCAATTTCACCTTTGTGAAGGCTTTGCGTACTTACGGCGCCGCGCATCTTTGAGACGCGCAAGGGACGCTGTCGCTGCCGCATAATTTATCCGCAAATCGATTCCGATTTAAGAAATTATGCAGTATGAGGCAGGAAAGCCGCCTCATGGCGCGGATTCGCGGAGCAAATCATGGAACGCACTTGTCTTGCCGTCATTCTCGCCGCCGGTGACAGCACGCGGATGAAATCCTCGAAATCGAAGGTGCTGCATCCGGTCGCCGGACGGCCGATGATCGCCCATGTGGTCGAGGCAGTTGCCTCCGCCGGCATCTCGTCCGTCGCACTCGTCGTCGGCCGTGATGCCGAGGACGTCGCGAAGGCAGCGAGCATAGGCGGCGTCGGCATCGAATCCTATCTGCAGAAGGAACGCCTCGGCACCGGCCATGCGGTGCTGGCGGCGCGTGAAGCAATCGCCAAGGGCTATGACGATATCCTGGTCACCTATGGCGACGTGCCGCTCCAGACCGACGGACCGTTGAAAGCCGCCCGCCAGGGTCTTGCCGAAGGCAGCGACGTCGTCGTCATCGGCTTCCACACCGACCGGCCGACCGGCTATGGCCGCCTGCTCGTCAAGGACGGCGAACTCATCGCCATCCGCGAGGAGAAGGACGCGACCGATGCCGAGCGCACCGTGACCTGGTGCAACAGCGGCCTGATGGCGATCAACGGCCGCAAGGCGCTCGATCTTCTCTCGCGTATCGGCAATGCCAACGCCAAGGGCGAATTCTATCTGACCGACCTCGTCGAGATCGCCCGTTCGCTGGGCGGCCGCGTCACCGCCGTCGATGCGCCGGAAATCGAGATGACCGGCTGCAACAACCGCGCCGAGCTCGCCGTCATCGAGCGCTTCTGGCAGGAGCGCCGCCGCCGCGAGATGATGCTGGCGGGCGTCACCATGATCGCGCCGGAAACCGTCTTTCTCTCCTACGACACCGTCATCGGCCAGGATGCGCTGATCGAGCCGAATGTCGTCTTCGGTCCAGGCGCGGTGATCGACAGCGGCGCCGTCATCCATGCCTTCTCACATATCGAAGGCGCCCATGTCAGTGAGGGCGCGACCGTTGGTCCCTTCGCGCGGCTGCGGCCGGGCGCGGACCTCGCCAATGGCTCCAAGGTCGGCAATTTCTGCGAGGTCAAGAACGGCCGGATCGGCGAGGGCGCCAAGGTCAACCACCTGACCTATATCGGCGATGCCGTCGTCGGCGCCGGCAGCAATATCGGTGCCGGCACGATCACCTGCAATTATGACGGCGTCAACAAGAGCGAGACGGTGATCGGCGAGAACGCCTTCATCGGCTCCAACTCGTCGCTGGTGGCGCCGGTGACGATTGGCGACGGCGCCTATGTCGGCTCCGGCAGCGTCATCACCGCCGATGTGCCGGCCGACGCGCTGGCCCTCGGCCGCGCCCGGCAGGAGATCAAGCCCGGCCGCGCAACGCTGCTGCGCGAGCGTGCGCTCGCCATCAAGGCCGCGAAGAAGGCGAAAGTCTGAGGGACGCTTTGCGTAACCGGCGGAAATTGAAAGTGACCGCCGAGGCCATTGAGAAATAAGCAGAAATCAGTAGGACTGGCCTCGCTATCGAAGCCTTGTGGGGATGTTATATGTGCGGAATTGTGGGGATCGTCGGAACTCAGCCTGTTGCCGGGCGCCTGGTCGATGCGCTGAAGCGTCTCGAATATCGCGGCTATGATTCCGCCGGTGTCGCCACCATCCACGAGGGCGTGATGGATCGCCGCCGCGCCGAGGGCAAGCTCTTCAACCTGGAAAAGCGCCTCGACGCCGAACCGCTGCCCGGCACCGTCGGTATTGCCCATACGCGCTGGGCGACCCATGGCGTTCCGAACGAGACCAACGCCCATCCGCATTTCGTCGAAGGTGTTGCCGTCGTCCATAACGGCATCATCGAGAATTTCTCCGAGCTTCGCGACGAACTGACGGAGGAGGGCGCGGTCTTCGAAACCCAGACCGACACCGAGGTTGTCGCCCAGCTGATGGCGAAATATCTGCGCGAGGGCCTCGAGCCACGCGCCGCCATGCTGAAGATGCTGAACCGGGTGACCGGCGCCTATGCGCTGGCCGTCATGCTCAAGGCCGATCCCGGCACGATCATGGCCGCCCGCTCCGGCCCGCCACTTGCCGTCGGCTACGGCCGCGGCGAGATGTTCCTGGGTTCGGATGCGATCGCGCTCTCGCCCTTCACCAATGAGATCACCTATCTCGTCGACGGCGACTGCACCGTCATCACCCGCGACGGCGTCTCGGTGCTCGATTTCACCGGCAAGCCGGTCAAGCGCGCTCGCCAGATCTCGCAGGCGACCGCCTATGTCGTCGACAAGGGCAATCACCGCCACTTCATGGAAAAGGAAATCTACGAGCAGCCGGAGGTGATCTCCCATGCGCTCAGCCATTATGTCGATTTCGCCGAGAACACGATCGGCGCCAATGCCGCGGCGATCGACTTCAAGGCGGCGAGCGGCCTGGCGATCTCGGCCTGCGGCACCGCCTATCTCGCCGGCCTCGTCGGCAAATACTGGTTCGAGCGTTATGCCCGCCTGCCGGTCGAGATCGACGTCGCCTCCGAATTCCGCTACCGCGAAATGCCGCTTTCGCCCTCGCAGGCAGCGCTCTTCATCTCGCAGTCCGGCGAGACCGCCGACACGCTGGCATCGCTGCGCTATTGCCGCGACAACGGCCTGAAGATCGGCGCGGTCGTCAATGTCCGCGAATCGACGATCGCCCGCGAATCCGATGCCGTCTTCCCGATCATGGCGGGTCCGGAAATCGGCGTCGCCTCGACCAAGGCCTTCACCTGCCAGCTTGCCGTGCTGGCCTCGCTCGCCATCGGCGCCGGCAAGGCGCGCGGCACGGTCAGCACTGAGGAGGAGAGGGCGCTGGTGCGCCATCTCGCCGAGATGCCGCGCATCATGAGCCGGGTGCTGAACCTCATCCAGCCGCAGATGGAAAGCCTGTCGCGCGAATTGTCGAAGTGCAAGGACGTGCTTTATCTCGGCCGCGGCACCAGTTTCCCGCTCGCCATGGAAGGCGCGCTGAAGCTCAAGGAAATTTCCTATATCCACGCCGAAGGCTATGCTGCCGGCGAGCTGAAGCACGGGCCGATCGCGCTGATCGACGAGAACATGCCTGTTATCGTCATCGCCCCCTACGACCGCTTCTTCGAAAAGACCGTCTCCAACATGCAGGAGGTCGCAGCCCGCGGCGGCCGCATCATCTTCATCACCGACGAGGCGGGGGCGGCGGCCTCCAAATTGCCGACCATGGCGACGATTACCCTGCCTGTCGTCGACGAAATCATCGCGCCGATGATCTTCTCGCTGCCGATCCAGCTGCTCGCCTATCACACCGCCGTCTTCATGGGCACCGATGTCGATCAGCCCCGCAATCTGGCGAAATCCGTGACCGTGGAATAAGCTTTGAGGACCGGACCTTCGCGTCGAAACATATTGTGCGACGCCCCGAATTCTGGCAATTTTGGTGTGCGGACAAGGGGGAAGGGCCGGCGTTCCGACCCGTCCAGGACTGAGATGGAGTTCATCGGGAGATGATGGCCGACAACGCCCCCAGAATGCCGGTCGCGACCCGGCTGAGGAACAATTTTCTCGCAGGCCTGATCATCTGCGCGCCGATCGCGATTACCATCTGGCTGACCTGGACCTTCATCCACTGGTCGGATAGCTGGGTCCGACCCTATATTCCGGCGCGCTGGAATCCGGAAAGCTATCTCAATTTCGCCATTCCCGGTTTCGGCCTGCTGATCGCTGTCGTGCTGATCACCGTCGTCGGCTTCCTCGGCAAGAACCTCATTGGCCAGAGCATCGTCCGCTTCGGCGAATCGATCGTCCAGCGCATGCCTCTGGTGCGAACGATCTACAGAAGCGTGAAGCAGATTTTCGAAACCGTGCTGAAGGAGCAGTCGAATTCCTTCAAGAAGGTCGGCCTCATCGAATATCCCGGTCCCGGCCTCTGGGCGCTGGTTTTCGTCGCCACCGACGCCAAGGGCGAGATAGCCTCGAAATTCAACGCCATGGGCCAGGATATGGTCGCCGTCTTCCTGCCGCCGACGCCCGTACCGACGGCAGGCTTCCTGATCTTCGTGCCACGCGAGAAGATTGTCATGCTCGATATGAGCCCGGAAGATGCCGCCAAGTTCCTGATATCGGGCGGCCTCGTCGCCCCCGAGCACAAGCCGTCCGAGACGAAGCAGAAGCATCTGCCGCGGCCGAAGCCGGTGGCGGTCTCGAAGGCAGATTGATGCATGTCGCCCAAACCTGTTTAGCGGTTTTGGCGCGCTTTATCCCGCTCTCAAGAACCGGATCGCCTCGTCGCGGCGGAAGAGATAGAGCAGGGTGCGGATCGCCTGTCCTCTTTCGCTCGTCAACTCCGGATCGCGCTCGATGAGATAGGCCGCATCCTTGCGGGCGATTTCCAGCAGGTCGGCATGCGCCTCGAGGCTGGCGATGCGGAAGCCCGGCGTGCCGGATTGGCGGGTGCCGAGCAACTCGCCTTCGCCGCGCAGCTTCAGGTCTTCCTCGGCGATGCGGAAACCGTCCTCAGTCTCGCGCATGATCGAAAGCCTGGCATGGCCGGTCTCGCCGAGCGGTCCCTTGTAGAGCAGGATGCAGGTCGAGGCCTCGTCGCCGCGCCCGACCCGGCCGCGCAGCTGGTGCAACTGCGCCAGGCCGAAACGTTCGGCATGTTCGATCACCATGATCGAAGCATCCGGCACATCGACGCCGACTTCGACGACGGTGGTGGCGACGAGAAGCCGGGTCTCGCCGTTCTTGAAGGCCATCATCGCCGCATCCTTCTCCGGTCCGCTCATGCGGCCGTGGATGAGGCCGATGTCGGGGCCGAGGGCGGCAACCAGTGTCGCATGCCGCTCCTCGGCCGACATCAGGTCGAGCTCTTCGGATTCTTCGACCAGCGGGCAGATCCAGTAGGCCTTCTTGCCTTCGGCGATCGCGCTCTGCAGCCGCCCGACGATCTCGCCGGTCCGCTCCATCGGTACGGTGATCGTCTGGATCGGTTTGCGGCCGGCCGGTTTCTCGGTGAGCTTGGAAACGTCCATGTCGCCGAAGGCGGCAAGCACCAGGGTGCGCGGGATCGGCGTTGCCGTCATGACGAGCATGTGCGGCGAGATCCCCTTGGCCGTCAGCCTGAGCCGCTGGTGCACGCCGAAACGGTGCTGCTCGTCGACGACGGCGAGCATCAGATTGGCGTAAGAAACGGTGTCCTGGAACAGCGCATGCGTGCCGATGATGATCTGCGCGGCACCCGAGGCGATGCGCTCCAGGATCTCCTCCCGTTCCCGTCCCTTGGTGCGCCCGGTCAGCACCTCGATGCCGAGCCCGGCGGAGGCGGCGAATTTCGAAATCGTCGCGTGGTGCTGGCGCGCCAGGATTTCGGTCGGCGCCATCAGCACGGCCTGCCCGCCGCTCTCGATCACCGCCGCCATCGACATCAGCGCCACCAGCGTCTTGCCGGAGCCGACATCGCCCTGCAGCAGCCGCAGCATGCGCTCGGTACCCGCCATGTCCTTCAGAATGTCGGCGATCGCCTCGTTCTGGCTTGATGTGGGCGAGAAGGGCAGCGTTTTCAGGATTCTGCCGCTGACCGCACCCGTCGCATGCACCGGCTGGCCCGCCACTTTGCGCAGCCTCTGGCGCACCAGGCTCAGCGAAAGCTGGCCGGCGAGGAATTCGTCATAGGCGAGCCGCCGCCGGGCAGGGGCCTGCGGATCGATATCGGAGGGGTCGCGCGGCTCGTGCAGCATATGGAAGCTGTCGCGGATCGGCGGCAGCCCCTGCTTCTGCGCCAGCGCCGGATCGATCCATTCCGGCAGCTCGGGAAAGCGCGGCAGGGCGGCGTCGATGATCTTGCGCAATGTCTTCGGCGAAAGCCCCGCCGTCAGCGGATAGATCGGCTCGACCAGCGGCAGGTTCTCCGCTTCCTCCGCTTTGACGATATAGTCGGGATGCACCATCGAGGCGCGGCCGTTGAACCAGTCGACCTTGCCGCTGACGGTCACGTCCGCGTCGATGGGCAGCTGCTTTTCTAGCCAAGCTGCCTGTCCGCGGAAGAAGACCAGCGTCAGTTCGCCGGTCTCGTCATGCAGGAAGACGCGGTAGGGAACATTGCTCTTGCCGCGCGGCGCTGGCTGGTGCCGGTCTACGCGTGCCGTGATCGTCACGATCGCCCCCTGCGGCGCACGGGCGATTCCCGGCTGGTTGCGCCGGTCGATCAGTGAAAAGGGCGCGTGGAAGAGGAGATCGATGGTCCGGCAATCCTCCGGCGTCTCGCGCCCGAGCAGCTTGACCAGCAGTTCGGCGATCTTCGGGCCAACGCCCGGAAGGCCCGAAACGGGAGAAAACAGAGGATCGAGAATGGCGGGGCGCATGCGGCCAAAATGCGATGAACAATGCGGCCTTGGCAAGGCTGACAAGCCGCTTTCCAGGGTCTATAGAGGCGCATCAACAGGAAGGTAATGCCATGACAGGTGTCACGCTCACGAGTGCCGGTCTCGACCCGCGCCGCCGCCGCATCCTTTTCCGCTGCTGGCATCGCGGCATCCGGGAAATGGACCTGGTCTTCGGCCAGTTCGCCGAGGCCGAGATCGCGACGCTTTCGGAAACCGAGCTTGACGAGTTCGAGACGATCATGGCGGAAGAGGACAACGACCTTCTTCGCTGGATCATGGGAACATGGCCGGTTCCCGAGCGTTTCCAGACACCGATGTTTGCCCGCCTCGCCGCCTACACCCCCGATTTCGATAAGCCCCTCAGGACCCCGGAATGATCCCTAGTTTCGATGCGAAGAAGCTTGCGGCCATTGCCGAGCCGCTGACGATCGGCAATGTGCCTGCCGGCCTCGAACCGCTGCTGCTCGCCGAACTCGCCCGCACGGGAGAGCCGGTCGCCTATGTCATGTCCGACGGCCACCGCATGGCCGATCTCGAGCAGATGCTGGGCTTCGTCGCCCCCGACATTCCGGTTCTCACCCTGCCGGCCTGGGACTGCCTGCCCTATGACCGCGTCTCGCCGAGCGCCGATACTTCCGCCCGCCGGCTTGCCGCACTCGGCGGCCTCATCGCCCATCGCAAGAAACCGCATGCGGCGATCGTGCTCGTCACCGCCAATGCCATGCTGCAGAAGGTGGCGCCGCACGACGTCATCGAGAGCCTGAGCTTTTCGGCTCGCCCCGGCAACCAGTTGCGCATGGACGATCTCGCCGGCCGGCTGGAGCGCAATGGCTTCGATCGCGTCGCGACCGTTCGCGAGGTCGGCGAATATGCCGTGCGCGGCGGCATTCTCGATGTCTTCGTGCCGGGTTCGGAAGAGCCGGTCCGCCTCGATTTCTTCGGCGATACGCTGGAATCGATCCGCAGCTTCGATCCGGCGAGCCAGCGCACGACCGGGCAGGTGCGCTCCCTCGATCTCAACCCGATGAGCGAGGTGACGCTGACGCCGGATACGATCAGCCGCTTCCGCAAGAATTACCTCTCGGCCTTTGGCGCGGCGACACGCGACGACGCGCTTTATCTCGCAGTCTCCGAAGGCCGCCGTTATCCCGGCATGGAGCATTGGCTGCCGTTCTTCTATGAGAAGCTCGATACCGTCTTCGATTATCTCAGCGGCTTCCGCATCGTCACCGACCATACGGTGCGCGAGGCGGCCGAGGAGCGCTCCAAGCTTGTCCTCGATTACTATGATGCCCGCCTGAATTCCGGCCAGCCGGCCAAGGGCCAGATGGCGCAGGGCACGCCCTACAAGCCGGTGACGCCGGGCCAGCTCTATCTCGACAGCAAGCTCTTCACGAAAACCCTGGACGCGCTCGGCGCGATCCGCATCAGCCCCTTCAACGAGCATGAGGGCGAGGCGCGGCGGGTAATCAATGTCGACGCCCGCCAGGGGCAGCGCTGGGCGCGTTCCAATGCCGAAGGCGGCGGCGATGCGGAACGCGTCAACGTCTTCGATGCGGTCGTCAAGCATATTGCCGACCGCCGTGCCGGCGGCGGCAAGGTTCTCGTTACCGCCTGGACCGAGGGCTCGCTGGAACGCCTGCTGCAGGTGCTGAACGAACATGGCCTCGAAAAGGTCAAGCCGATCGAGGCGCTGAAGGATATCGGCTCCCTGGCGAGAGGCGAGGCGGCCGCTGCCGTGCTCAATCTCGAATCCGGCTTCGAGGCCGGCGATCTCGTCGTCATCGGTGAACAGGATATCCTCGGCGACCGCATGGTGCGCCGCTCCAAGCGCCGCAAGCGTGCCGCCGATTTCATCTCGGAGGTTGCGGGCCTGGACGAGGGCTCGATCGTCGTCCACGCCGAACACGGCATCGGCCGGTTTGTCGGCCTCAGGACCATCGAAGCGGCAGGCGCCCCGCATGCCTGTCTCGAACTGCAATATGCAGACGAAGCCAAGCTTTTCCTGCCGGTCGAAAACATCGATCTTCTCTCCCGCTACGGCGGCGAGGGCACCGAGGCCCAGCTCGACAAGCTCGGCGGCGGCGCATGGCAGATGCGCAAGGCCAAGCTCAAGCGGCGCCTGCTCGACATGGCCGATGCGCTGATCCGCATCGCCGCCGAGCGCCTGACGCGTCATGCGCCGATGCTGACGGCGCCGGACGGCCTCTACGACGAATTTGCCGCCCGCTTCCCCTATGACGAGACCGAGGACCAGGACAACGCCATCGACGCCGTGCGCTCCGATCTCGGCGCCGGCCGGCCGATGGACCGCCTCGTATGCGGCGACGTCGGCTTCGGCAAGACGGAAGTGGCGCTGCGCGCCGCTTTCGTCGCGGCGATGAACGGTGTCCAGGTCGCCGTCGTCGTGCCGACGACGCTGCTCGCCCGCCAGCATTTCAAGACCTTTTCCGAGCGTTTCCGCGGCCTGCCGGTGCGCGTCCAGCAGGCCTCGCGCCTTGTCGGATCGAAGGAACTGGCGCTGACCAAGAAAGAGGTGGCCGAAGGCAAGACCGATATCGTCGTCGGCACCCATGCGCTGCTCGGCGCCGGCATCAAATTCGCCAATCTCGGCCTGCTTGTTATCGACGAAGAGCAGCATTTCGGTGTCAAGCACAAGGAGCGGCTGAAGGAGCTGAAGAGCGATGTGCATGTGCTGACGCTGTCGGCCACACCGATCCCGCGCACGCTGCAGCTCGCCATGACCGGCGTGCGCGAACTGTCGCTGATCACCACGCCGCCGGTCGATCGTATGGCGGTGCGCACCTTCATCTCGCCTTTCGATAGCCTCGTCATCCGCGAGACGCTGATGCGCGAGCACTATCGCGGCGGCCAAAGCTTCTATGTCTGCCCGAGGCTTGCCGACCTCGCCGATGTGCACGCTTTCCTGCAGTCCGACGTGCCGGAACTGAAGGTCGCTGTCGCTCACGGCCAGATGCCGGCCGGCGAGCTGGAAGACATCATGAACGCCTTCTACGAAGGCCGCTACGACGTGCTGCTGTCGACCACCATTGTCGAATCCGGCCTCGATGTGCCGACAGCCAATACGCTGATCGTCCACCGCGCCGATATGTTCGGCCTTGCGCAGCTCTATCAGCTGCGCGGCCGCGTCGGCCGTTCGAAGGTGCGCGCCTTCGCGCTCTTCACCTTGCCTGTCAACAAGGTACTGACGGCCACGGCCGAACGCCGGCTCAAGGTGCTGCAGTCGCTCGATACGCTCGGCGCCGGCTTCCAGCTGGCAAGCCACGACCTCGATATCCGCGGCGCCGGCAATCTGCTTGGGGAGGAACAGTCCGGCCACATCAAGGAGGTCGGCTTCGAACTCTATCAGCAGATGCTGGAAGAGGCGGTCGCCGAGGTCAAGGGTGTCGACGAGATTCACGACACCGGCTGGTCGCCGCAGATCTCCGTCGGCACGACGGTCATGATCCCGGATGGTTACGTGCCCGACCTGCATCTGCGCATGGCGCTTTATCGCCGTCTCGGCGAAATCACCGAACTCAAGGAGATCGACGCCTTCGGCGCCGAGATGATCGACCGCTTCGGGCCGATGCCGGTCGAAGTCCAGCATCTCCTGAAGATCGTCTACATCAAGTCGCTCTGCCGCACCGCCAATGTCGAAAAGCTCGATGCCGGCCCGAAGGGCGTCGTCGTGCAGTTCCGCAACAAGGAATTCCCCAACCCGGCAAACCTCGTCGGCTATATCGGCAAGCAGGGCACGATGGCGAAGATCCGCCCCGACCACAGCCTGTTCCTGACCCGCGACCTGCCGACCCCGGAAAAACGCCTGCAGGGCGCTGCCGTTATCATGACGCAACTGGCCGAGATGGCGAAATAGAAGCAGTTCCAGCAAAAGTGCGCAGCGGTTTTGCCAGGCAAAGCGCGAAGCGCTTTTGCCGGGAATGCGTAAGGACAAAGAGATCGGAGGAAAGCGAGATGGCGACATACGGCGCAACGATCGCCTGGCAGCGAAACGGCGAGACCTTCACAGACAACCGCTATAGCCGCGCCCACCGCTGGACCTTCGACGGCGGCATCGAGGTAAGGGCGTCCTCATCCTCGCATGTCGTTCCGCTGCCTTATTCCGCCGAAGACGCCATCGATCCGGAGGAGGCCTTCGTCGCCTCGCTCTCCAGCTGCCACATGCTCTGGTTCCTGTCGATCGCCGCCAAACAGGGTTTTTGCATCGACAGCTACACCGATGCCGCGGAAGGCGTCATGGAAAAGAACGCCGAAGGCCGCCTTGCCATGACTGTCGTGACGCTCCATCCAAACGTCGTCTTCTCAGGTAACAAGCAGCCCTCATTGAGCGAACTCGAAACCCTGCACCACCGCGCCCACGACGAATGCTTCATCGCCAATTCGGTGAAGACCGAGGTGCGTTGCATTCCGGTTTTAGGGCGAGCGGCGTCAGAGAGGCGCGGCTAATCGTGACGAGGTCTAACCTCAGTTGAGCCCTGATCGCGCCTCGGCTTTCGCCTTGGCGATATCGCGCAGCGCACCCGCAAGCACGTCGGGCGTCTGGGCGCCGCTGACCGCGTACTGCTGGTCGAAGATGAAGAAGGGCACGCCGTTGACGCCCATTTCCTGTGCCGCTTGAATCTCGGCCACGATCAGGTCGCGATCGGCATCGGAGGCGAGCAGCGAGGCGATGACCGAGCGGTCGAGGCCGGCTTTTTCGGCGATATCGAGCAGCACCGCATGATCGCCGACATTGCGGCCTTCTTCGAAGTTGGCCTTGAACAAGGCGGCGACGACCCGGTCCTGCTTTTCGCGGCCCTCGATCATCGCCCAGTGGATCAGCCGATGGGCGTCGAGCGTGTTCGGGCCGATCTTGATCGCCTCGAAATCGAAGGCGATGCCGACCTCGCGGCCGAGATCCGTGAGCATCTTGTGCGCCTGCGCCACGCGCTCCTCGCCGCCGAGCTTCGCAGCCAGCGCCTTCTTCTGGTCGACGCCTTCCTTGGGATAGTCGGGGTTGAGCCGGTAGGGGCGCCAGTTGATGTCGACGCCGACCTCGTCCTGCACCTCGGCGATGGCGAGCTCGAGCCGCGCCTTGCCGAGATAGCACCAGGGGCAGACGACATCCGAGACGACGTCGATGGTGATGCGCTCCATGATGATTTTCCTTATTTCTATACGGCTCCGGCCGAAACATCGGGGCCGAAGCGTTCGTCCGCTTCTATTGGGCGCTTGTATCCCACCATACCGGCAGCTGGTAGCCGTAAAGCGGCACCGTGTCGGGATGGCCGATGCGCTTGCTGCGGGCCACCCATTGCTGGTCCATATGATAGAGCGGCAGCACATAATGGCTGGAAAGCAGCAGCCGGTCGTAAGAGCGCACCGCTGCGGTGAAATCTTCCGCCGAGCGTGCCCGCAAGACGCGATCGATCAATGTGTCGAGGTCGGGATCGTTGGCGCCGGCAAAGCTGTCCGTGCCCTCGCGCGTACGTGCAGCCGAAGACCAGCGGCCGAGCTGCTCGTTTCCGGGTGAGAGCGAGGATGTGTAGGACTTCATGATCATGTCATAGTCGAAGCTGTTCGTCCGGCTCTGATACTGCGAATCATCGACGGTGCGGATCGAGGCCGCGATGCCGATCGCCTGCAGCGAACGCTGATAGGCGACGGCGAGCTTCTCCTGGTCGGCATTCTGCGTCATGATTTCAAAGGCGAGCTGGCGGCCGGAGGCGTCGAGCATCTTGCCGCCCTGGATCGCATAACCGCCCTGCTTCAGCAGTGCGACGGCCTGCTTCAGCACATTGCGGTCGCGGCCGGAGCCGTCGGTGACTGGCAGCTTATAGGTGCCGTCGAGAATATCGGGCGCGATTTTGTCCTTGATCGGCCCGAGCAGGGCGATCTCCGCGGCATTGGCCGGAACGCCGAAGCTCGAAAGCTCCGAATTCTGCCAGAAGCTCTGCGTGCGCTTGTAGGCGCCGGAATAGAGGTTCTTGTTCGCCCATTCGAAATCGAACACCAGCGACAGGCCTTCACGCACCTTCGCATCGGCAAAGATCGGCCGGCGCGTGTTGAACACGAAGCCGAGCATGCCGCTCGGCAGTTTCGGCGTGAACACGTCCTTGATCGCAGCGCCCGAGGTGACCGCGGGGAAATTGTAGGCATTGGCCCAATGGCCGGGGTTGCCGTCGGGATAGATGTCGACATCGCCCTTCTTGAAGGCCTCGAACAGCGTCGTGTCCTGGAGGAAATACTGGACAGTGATCTGGTCGTAATTGTCGGTGCCGACCTTGGCGGGAATGTCTTTGCCCCAGTAATTTGGGTCGCGCTCATAGGTGATGCTTTCGCCGGGCTTGACCGTCTTGACCTTATACGGGCCGGAACCGACCGGCGGCGTCAGCGAGGTGCGGTCGAAGTTTTCGGGATCGATCGCATGTTTCGGCAGAACCGGGAAAAGGCCGAAAATCAAAGGCGTCTCACGATCGGCCTTGTCGTTGAAAGTAAAGCGCACGCTGTGCTCGCCGACCTTCTCCATCTTGTCGACCACCTTGAGGCGGTTGGAGAAGGGCACGCGGCCCTTGTCGCGCATCAGCTCGAAGGTGAACATCACGTCTTCGGGCGTCACCGGCTGGCCATCGGACCATTTCGCCTTCGGATTGAGGTTGAACTGGATGAAGCTCCTGTTGTCGTCCCACTCGACCGTCTCGGCCAGCAGGCCATAAAGCGTGAAGGGCTCGTCGCGCGAGCGCTGCATCAGCGATTCGTAGACGAGATTGCCGTATTCCGGGTCCCACATACCACGCGCCGTCGTGCGCATGCTCTTCAGGATGAACGGGTTGAGGCTGTCGAAAGTGCCGACGACGCCGTAGGTGATCTTGCCGCCCTTCTTCACGTCCGGATTGACGTAAGGGAAGTGCTTGTAATCCGGCGGCAGGGCCGGCTCGCCATGCATCGCGATACCGTGCAGCGGCTCGGCGGCGACAGTGCCGCACAGAAGCGAGAAGACGAGAGGGACGATGATCCGGAGCATTCGGCAATCCTTGATCCGTGAAAACGGGCATGATTCACCGCGAGATTATCATCTGGTCGACCGATTCCAACACTTCGGCGCCATTTCTTTGGCACGGCGACGAAATTGCCCCCGAAATTGCCAAAGAAATGCTGGATATCTTGAACGCTGCGATGTAACAGGTGAACCCGAAGTTTCGGGGTCATGCATTTGCCTCATTTTTCCATGAGGTGGAGTGCCGAACGACCCGATGGTTGGGGCGGCAGGTCGCTGCCTCGAACGGATATCAGGAGACGGAATTCGTTATGATGTTCAAGTCTGAAAAGAAAATGCGGGCAGCACTGTCCGTTCTGGCAGTGATGTTCGGCGCCGCTTCGGCACCGGTCTCCTCCTTCGCACAGGATGCGGCGGCACAGGCTCCGGCCGATGCCCCGGCACAGGCCGCTGGCGCGCCGAAGCTCGGCTGGTACAAGACCTGCAGCAAGCAGGAAGACAACGACATCTGCGTCGTCCAGAACCTGATCCTTGCCAATGGCGGCCAGCTCGTCACGGCTGTCGGCCTGATCTCGGTCTCCGGCAAGATCAACCGCAAGCTCCTGCAGGTATCGGTTCCCACCGCACGTCTGATTCCCCCCGGCATCAGCATGCAGATCGATGGCGGCAAGGGCCAGAAGCTCGACTACGCCGTCTGCCTGCCGGACAAGTGCACCGCCGAAATTCCGCTGACCGACGCGATGATCGCCAGCCTCAAGAAGGGCAGCGACGTGATCTTCACCTCGATCAACTTCCGCCGCGCCCCGAACCCGATCAAGATCTCGCTCGAAGGCTTCACTGGCGCTTATGACGGCGAACCGGTTTCCGAATCCAAGCTCGCCGCAAGCCAGCGCAGCCTCCAGGAAGGCATGCAGAAGAAGGCTGACGAAGCCCGCAAGAAGCTGGAAGAAGCCCAGAAGGCCGCCAAGGCGCAGTAATCCTGCTGCCATATCGAATAGAAACCCGGCTTCAGGCCGGGTTTTTTGTTGCTAGACCGCCGCCCTTCCTCCGCCGTGCGCCACGGTTGTACGATTTGCGCCGCGGTTTTGCCCCTCACCCTAACCCTCTCCCCGTTTTGACGGGGAGAGGGGACGTGCCCTGCGCGAGGTGTGGGAACCGAGAGGTCGCCGCTTGGTTCCTTCGCCCCGTGAGAACGGGGAGAAGGTGGCGGCAGCCGGATAGGGACTTCCCAGCGAAAAGCAGCAGCCGGATAGCTGCCAAAAGAAAAAGGCCTCGCTGGGAGAGGCGAGGCCGTGTTTCATTGATCAGAACGCCTGACTTAATGGGCGAAGCTCATCTTGGGTTTGAACTGCCCTGACGGGGCCTGATCGAAAATCTGGTAGATCTGCGGGTTGCGCAGCGGCGTGCCGCTTTCGTCGTTCACCAGGTTCTGCTCGGAGACATAAGCGACATATTCGCTCTCGTCGTTTTCGGCGAGCAGGTGATAGAAGGGCTGGTCCTTGCTCGGACGCACCTCGGCGGGAATGGAGTTCCACCATTCTTCCGTATTCGCGAACTCCGGATCAACGTCGAAGATGACGCCGCGAAACGGAAAAACCTTGTGCCGGACCACTTCGCCAATACTGAATTTTGCTATTCTTTCTTTCATGGTACGACTTCCTTTCATCACCCAAGTTGGTGATTGGCGCTCCATAAATCAAGATTTTTGAGCACCGTTCGTCACATGAACGTCATCTCCTCGCCATCTGCCGTTCGTGACCTGGGAGGTGAAAGCCCCGGTGAACCGGGGCTTTCCGTGTTCGGGCCGATCAGGCCGAATAGTACATGTCGTATTCGACTGGGTGCGGCGTCATTTCGAAACGCATCACTTCGGCCATCTTCAGCTCGATGAAGGCATCGATCTGGTCGTCGTCGAAAACGCCGCCGGCCGTCAAGAACTTGCGGTCCTTGTCGAGGCTTTCGAGCGCTTCGCGCAGAGAGCCGCAGACGGTCGGGATCTTCTTCAGTTCCTTCGGCGGCAGATCGTAGAGATCCTTGTCCATGGCCTTGCCGGGATGGATCTTGTTCTTGATGCCGTCGAGGCCGGCCATCAGCATGGCGGCGAAGGCGAGATAGGGGTTGGCAGTCGGATCCGGGAAGCGGACTTCGACGCGCTTGGCCTTCGGGTTGGAGCCGAACGGAATGCGGCAGGAGGCCGAGCGGTTGCGGGCCGAGTAGGCCAGCAGGACCGGCGCTTCGTAACCCGGCACGAGACGCTTGTAGGAGTTCGTCGACGGGTTGGTGAAGGCATTGATTGCCTTGGCATGCTTGATGATGCCGCCAATATAGTAGAGGCAGCTTTCGGAAAGACCTGCATATTCGTCGCCGGCGAAGGTCGGCTTGCCGCCCTTCCAGATCGACTGATGCACATGCATGCCCGAGCCGTTGTCGCCGAAGATCGGCTTCGGCATGAAGGTTGCCGTCTTGCCGTAGGCGTTGGCCACCTGGTGCACGACATATTTGTAGATCTGCATCTTGTCGGCGTTGCGCACCAGCGTGTCGAACTTGATGCCGAGTTCGTGCTGGGCGGCGGCAACCTCATGGTGATGCTTTTCGACCACGACGCCCATTTCGGCGAGCACCGTCAGCATTTCCGAACGCATGTCCTGGGCGCTGTCGACAGGCGGAACCGGGAAATAGCCGCCCTTGACGCGCGGGCGATGGCCGAGGTTGCCGGTCTCATAGTCGGTGTCGTCGTTCGACGGCAGTTCGGTCGAATCGAGCTTGAAGCCGGTATTGTAGGGATCGGCCTTGTACTTGACGTCGTCGAAAACGAAAAACTCGGCTTCCGGGCCGACGAAGATCGTGTCGCCGATGCCGGATGCCTTCAGATAGGCTTCGGCCTTCTTGGCGGTGCCGCGTGGATCGCGATTATAGGCCTCGCCGGAGACCGGATCGAGGATGTCGCAGACGATAACCATGGTCGACTGAGCGAAGAACGGGTCCATATGCACCGTTTCGGTGTCGGGCATCAGCACCATGTCGGACTCGTTGATGGCCTTCCAGCCGCCGATCGAAGAGCCGTCGAACATGACGCCGTCAGCGAACATGTCTTCATCGACGCAGGCAACGTCCATCGTCACATGCTGCAGCTTGCCCTTCGGGTCGGTGAAACGCAGATCGACGAACTTCACGTCGTTTTCCTTGATCTGCTTCAAAATTTCGCTTGCGGTCGCCATTAAATACGTTCCTCCGATTTACGATAAAAATTGGTGGGTGCTCGTAGACGGTATCGGACTTTGCGCGATTGGCAAAGTGGCTCAGATGGCATCGATGCCGGTCTCGCCGGTGCGGATGCGGATAACCTCTTCGACGTTGGAGACGAAGATCTTTCCGTCGCCGATGCGGCCGGTCTGCGCCGCCTTGCGGATCGCGTCGATGACGGCTTCCGCGTTCTCGTCGGCCAGCACGACCTCGACTTTGACCTTCGGCAGGAAGTCGACGACGTATTCGGCTCCGCGGTAGAGTTCCGTGTGGCCCTTCTGACGACCGAAGCCCTTGGCTTCCGTGACTGTGATACCCTGCAAGCCGACTTCCTGAAGGGCTTCCTTCACTTCGTCCAGCTTGAAGGGCTTTATGATCGCTTCGATCTTTTTCATGAGAAAATGTCTCTCCGCTTCTCCCGTTATGGCAGGATCTTTCCCGCTGGCCGATATGATGCAGATATCATGCCAGTTTGAAATCCATCTTTTCGAAAAAAGACGCCATTTTTGACGAAACCGGCGCGTTTGCGGGGAATTCTAAGGCGTTTTGGTGACGGACATATGGGAAAAACCGCGTCACTTCATCAAAATCCTATTGAAAACCACAAAAATCCGATGCATTCGCAATCGCGAAAATACCGAACGCCTAGATTAAAATATAGGCAAATGCACAAATTAGGTGCTGTTGTTTTTCGCTTCAGTCGGTTGTTTTTTAGGCGTTTTTTGAATTGAATAGGCCAATGAGCGATCTGTCAGACCTTCTTCTCACACCCGCTGAAATGGCGGCCGTCGATGCGGCTGCCGCCGCATCGGGCATCGATTCGTTCGGCCTGATGGAGCGGGCGGGTGCTGCCGTCGCCGCGGCCGCGTTGCGGCTTCATCCCGGCTCTCTGCGTTTCGTCGTGCTCTGCGGCCCCGGCAACAATGGCGGCGATGCCTATGTCGCGGCAAGGCATCTGCAGGAGAGCGGAGCGGCGGTGGCGCTTTTCCATCTCGGCGATCCCTCCAGGCTGAAGGGCGATGCCGCCCGGGCGCGCTCCGGCTGCACATTGGAGGGACGGGAGCTCCGCCTCTACCAGCCCGCAACAGGCGATGTCGTCATCGACGGCCTGTTTGGTGCGGGCCTTGGCCGCGAGGTGCCGGAGGATGCGCGCGCCTTGATCCGCCGCGTCACCGAGGTCGGTATTCCCGTACTTGCCATTGATCTGCCCTCCGGCCTCGATGGCCGCACCGGCAAGGTGCTGGGCGCTGCCTTCCATGCGCACAACACAGTGACCTTCATGACCCGCAAGCCCGGCCATCTGCTGATGCCGGGCAGGGAGCTTGGCGGTGACTTGCAGGTCTTCGACATCGGCATTCCCGCCCGCATCATCAGGGCCGAGGCGAGCGGTCTCATCGCCGAGAACACGCCCGATGCCTGGAAGGGCGTGCTGCCGGCGGAGCAATTGGAAACCCATAAATACAAGCGCGGCCATCTGGTCGTCTTTTCCGGCGAGGCCGATAAGACGGGGGCTGCGCGCATGTCGGCCATCTCGGGCCTGAAGGCCGGCGCCGGTCTGGTGACGATTGCCGCCCCCCGGGCGGCGATGGCTGCGAATGCGGCGCATCTGACCGCCGTCATGCTGCATGCGGTGGATGACGAAGCCGAACTCGAAGACTGGCTCTCCGACCGGCGGATACAGACTTTCATTCTCGGCCCCGGTTTCGGCGTCGGCGCCAGGGCGCGGGGTTTCGTCAAGGTCCTTGCCGAGCGCCGGCTCCTGCTCGATGCCGACGGCATCTCTTCCTTCAAGGACGATCCGGAGCAGCTTTACGATCTTTTTCACGGCGAGCCGCGTCTGGTGCTGACGCCGCATGAAGGTGAGTTCGCGCGGCTCTTTCCCGATATTGGCGCCGACGAGACGCTCGGCAAGGTGGACAAGGCCGTGGCCGCCGCGCGGCGCGCCAATGCCGCCATCGTTTATAAGGGGGCGGACACCGTCATTGCCTCGCCGGACGGGCGCGCGCTCATCAATACCAATGCCCCGGTCTGGCTCGCGACCGCCGGTTCCGGCGACGTGCTTGCGGGGATCATCGGCGGATTGCTCGCACAGGGCCTGCCGGCTTTCGAGGCTGCGGCTGCCGGCGTCTGGCTACATGGAGAGGCCGGCCGTCGCGCCGGCAAGGGGCTGACGGCGGAGGAACTCGCAGCCGAGGTGTTGCCGCTTTAGCGCCTCGCTTCTTTCCAGAGACACAAACGACGCTGCAACAGTTTAAATTACTGCATAATTCCTTAGATCGATTTCGATTTAAGGAATTATGCAGTAGGTCTCGGGGTAATGGATTTCCGGTTTTCTGTGTAAGTCTGTCTTCCGATGGAGGCTCGAATGAGTGTTGGCCTGATCGCCCTTCTTGACGATGTCGCGGCTTTGGCCAAGGTGGCTGCGGCGTCCCTCGACGATATTGCCGGCCAGGCCGCCAAGGCAGGCGCGAAAGCGGCGGGCGTCGTCATCGATGACGCGGCAGTCACACCGCGCTACGTCACCGGCTTTTCGGCAGCGCGCGAATTACCGATCATCGGCAAGATCGCCATCGGTTCGTTGAAGAACAAGCTTCTGATCCTGCTCCCGGCAGCCCTCATCCTCAGCCTTGTCGCGCCGCAGGCGATCACGCCGCTGCTCATGATCGGCGGGCTTTATCTCTGCTACGAGGGCGTGGAAAAAGTCTACGCGCTGGTCATGCCGCATGCGGCTCACGCCCACGAGTCGGCACTTGAGGCGACAAGCCTCGATGCCAAATCGATAGAAGACGAGAAGGTCGCCGGCGCGATCAAGACGGATTTCATTCTGTCGGCCGAAATCATGGCGATTACGCTCAGTGCGGTGCCGCCAGGCAGCATGCTCACGCAGGCCGTCATCCTTGCCGTCGTCGGATTGGGCATAACCGCCGCTGTCTATGGCGGCGTGGCGCTTATCGTCAAGGCAGACGATTTCGGCCTGATGCTGGCGCGCGTGCGCACCGCATCTGCGATGGGCGCCATCCTGCGTTCGATCGGAAAGGGCCTTGTCACTGGCATGCCTTATTTCCTGAAACTCCTCGGCATCGTCGGAACCGCCGCCATGATCTGGGTCGGCGGCGGCATCATCGTTCATGGCCTCGAAGCTTATGGGTTCGGCGGCCTTGCGCATCTGATCCATGATGCCGGCGAGGCGATTGCGCATGCCGTTCCCGTTCTGCCATCCGTGCTGCGCTGGATCGTCGAGGCCGCGGGAGCGGGCATTATCGGTATCGTTGCCGGTCTGGTCGCAATCCCGCTCGCAGGCTACGTCGTCTCGCCGGCGTGGCGATATCTCAAATCGCTTCTGCCTCGCCGCCGGCAAAAAGAAGCGCTGGCGGACGAGAAGAAGTGAAGCAACTCAAAATGCTTCAGCGGTCTCAAATGCCGCGGCTTTCCCGACGTTCCATCCAGCCTGCGCTTGAAACGGACGAATAGTGATCCGCATGCGGCGATGATTGCCCATGCGGTCATCGCCCAGCGATGAACTGACTATTTCGCCAATGCCTGCTGCAGGGCGATCGCTCCATGCGGCGCATTGACCTTGCCCTCATGGATCATGAAGGCGAAGACATCGCGCGGTTCGGCCTTCACCTTGCCATCCTTATCGATCAGCGGCAGATCGTCCGGGACCTTGCCTTCGGCCCAGGTCTCGAGCCGCTTTGCCCAGGCCTTCAGGTCCTTGTCGGGGTAGCAGGTGGGAATGTCATCCGATCCTTTCTGCAGCCTCGCATAGACGAAATCGGCCGTCACATCGGCGATCATCGGATATTCGAAATGTTCGGCGCAAACAGGCGCCACGCCGTATTTTGCCAGCAGCGCGACGAACTCCGGTACCTTGAAGGAATCGTGGCGCACCTCGACGACGTGCTGCAGCTTCAGCCCGTCCTGCTTTTCCGGCAGCAGCTTCAGGAAGGCCTCGAAATCCTCCGCATCGAACTTCTTGGTCGGTGCGAACTGCCAGAGCAGCGGCCCGAGATGGTCGCCGAGTTCGCTGATCCCGGACGAGAGGAAGCGCTCCATCGATTCACCGGCCTCGGCGAGCACCCGCCGATTGGTGACGAACCGCGTCGCCTTCAGCGAAAAAATGAACCCGTCGGGCACATCCGCCGCCCATTTCGCAAAGACCGCAGGCTTTTGCGTGCTGTAATAGGTGCCGTTGACCTCGATGACCTTCAACTGGCGGCTGGCATAATGCAGCTCGTCCTTCTGTTTGAGGTCATCAGGAAAGAAATGCCCGCGCCAGGGCTCGAAGGTCCAGCCGCCGATGCCGGTGCGGATAGTGCCGGATTTCGTCATGTCGTCCTCCCCTTTGGCAGCCGCTCAGGCCGCAACAATCTCTTTCGCCATGTCGACGAGCGTCCATCCTGGCCGATAAGGATTTGGCCGGCGACCCGTTTCCTGAAATCCGAAGGCAAGATAAAGCGCGACGTTCCGCTCCATCCGCGCATTCGTATAGAGCCGGATCTCCGGCACGGCCCATTCCCGCGCCTTGCCTTCCAGCCAGTTGAGCATCGCAAGCCCGTGCCCGGCAGCCTGAAAGGCGGGCGAGACCGCGATGCTGAACAGCATGAGGTGGTCGGGATGCTGCTCGACGACCACGAGGCCGGCCGTTTCATCGCCGATCTCGCGCAGCCAGACCTCGCCCCGTTCGATGCGCGGCGCGTAATCCTCCGTTGCCGGCACCGGTGGAGCGCCGAAAAATTCGGTATAGGGCAGATAGGCGGCTGCCGTCAGCGTCATGATCGTTTGGAGATCGTCGCGCGACGCCAGCCTCATCCTCATTCCGCCGCAGCCGCCCTTTTCGCCGGCCGCCGCTCCAGCAACTCCTTGAGGAACTGACCGGTATAGGAGCGCTTCTCCTTGACGATCGCCTCCGGCGTGCCTGTGGCGACGATCTCGCCGCCGCCATCGCCGCCTTCGGGACCGAAGTCGAGCACCCAGTCGGCGGTCTTGATGACTTCGAGATTGTGCTCGATCACCACCACCGAATTGCCCTGGTTGACCAGTTCGTGCAGCATTTCGAGCAGCTTGGCGACGTCGTGGAAATGCAGGCCGGTGGTCGGTTCGTCGAGAATATAGAGCGTGCGCCCGGTCGAGCGCTTCGACAGTTCCTTGGCGAGCTTGACGCGCTGCGCCTCGCCGCCGGAAAGCGTATTGGCCTGCTGGCCGACCTTGATATAGCCAAGGCCGACATCCTTCAGCGATTGCAGCTTGTCGCGCACGGCAGGCACCGCCGCGAAGAAATCGACGCCTTCTTCGACCGTCATGTCGAGCACGTCGGCGATCGATTTCTGCTTGAAGGTGACGTCCAGCGTCTCTCTGTTGTAGCGCTTGCCGTGGCAGACGTCGCAGGTGACGTAGACATCGGGCAGGAAGTGCATCTCGATCTTGATGACGCCGTCGCCTTGGCAGGCCTCGCATCGTCCGCCCTTGACGTTGAAGGAGAAGCGGCCCGGCTGGTAGCCGCGCGCCTTGGCTTCCGGCAGCCCGGCAAACCAATCGCGGATCGGCGTGAAGGCGCCCGTATAAGTCGCCGGATTCGACCGCGGCGTGCGGCCGATCGGCGACTGGTCGATGTCGATCACCTTGTCGATATGTTCGAAACCATCGATCCGGTCGTGATCGGCAGGAATTTCACGCGCGCCCATGACGCGGCGCGCCGCCGATTTATACAGCGTCTCGATCAGGAAGGTGGACTTGCCGCCGCCCGAAACACCCGTCACCGCCGTGAAGACGCCGAGCGGGATCGAGGCGGTGACGTTCTTCAAATTGTTGCCGCGCGCGCCGACCACCTTGATCTCGCGGCCCTTCTTCGGCTTGCGGCGCTCGTCGGGAACCGGCACGCCGAGCTCGCCGGAGAGATATTTGCCGGTCAGCGACTTCGGATTGGCCATGATATCCTGCGGCGTGCCGTGGGCGATGACCTGGCCGCCATGAATGCCGGCGGCCGGGCCGATATCGACCACGTCGTCGGCCGTCAGGATCGCGTCCTCGTCATGTTCGACGACAATGACCGTATTGCCGATATCGCGCAGGTGCTTCAGCGTGTCGAGCAGCCGGGCGTTGTCGCGCTGATGCAGGCCGATCGAAGGTTCGTCGAGCACGTATAGCACGCCCGTCAGCCCCGATCCGATCTGCGAGGCGAGCCGGATGCGCTGGCTCTCGCCGCCCGACAAGGTGCCGGAATTGCGCGACAGGCTGAGATATTCCAGGCCGACATCGTTGAGGAAGCGCAGCCGGTCGCGGATTTCCTTGAGGATGCGGACGGCGATCTCGTTCTGCTTGGCATTGAAGCTTGCCGGCAGCGCCTCGAACCAGTCGCGCGCAACGCGGATCGACATGGCGGTCACTTCGCCGATATGCAGCGTGTTGATCTTCACCGCCAGCGCTTCAGGCTTCAGGCGGAAGCCGTTGCAGGCGGGGCAGGGGGCTGCCGACATGAAACGCTCGATATCCTCACGCGCCCAGGCAGAATCCGTCTCTTTCCAGCGGCGCTCGAGATTGGTGATGATGCCTTCGAAATTCTTGTGGGTCGTATAGGAGCGGGCGCCGTCTGCGTAGTGGAACTCGATCTTGTCGTCGGTGCCGTTGAGGATGACGTCCTTCGCCTCGTCGGAAAGATCCTTCCAGCGGGTGCCGAGCTTGAAGCCGTAATGCTTGCCGAGCGCTTCCAGCGTCTGGTTGTAATAGGGCGAGGTCGACTTGGCCCAAGGCGCGATCGCGCCGTCGCGCAGCGTCCGCTCGGGCTCGGGCACGATCAGGTCGGGATCGATCTTCTGCTGCGCGCCGAGGCCGTCGCAGGTCGGGCAGGCGCCGAAGGGGTTGTTGAAAGAGAACAGCCGGGGTTCGATTTCCGGGATGGTGAAGCCGGAGACGGGGCAGGCGAACTTTTCCGAAAACAGCACGCGCTCATGCGTTTCGTTCAGCGATTTGTTGGCCGCGCCGCCGGCCGAGGTCTCTTCCGGCGGCAGCGGCTTGTCGGCGAATTCGGCGATAGCAAGCCCGTCGGCGAGCTTCAGCGAGGTTTCAAGACTATCCGCCAGACGAGCCGAGACGTCGGAGCGAACGACGATGCGGTCGACCACCACGTCGATGTCATGCTTGTATTTCTTGTCGAGAGCGGGCGCCTCGGCGATCTCGTAGAACTGGCCGTCCACCTTGACGCGCTGGAAGCCCTTCTTCATCAGCTCCGCCAGTTCCTTCTTGTATTCGCCCTTGCGCCCGCGCACGAGCGGCGCGAGGATATAAAGACGGGTGCCTTCACCGAAATCAAGGATGCGGTCGACCATCTGGCTGACGGTCTGGCTCTCGATCGGCAGGCCGGTCGCCGGCGAATAGGGAACGCCGACGCGGGCAAAGAGCAGGCGCATATAGTCGTAAATTTCGGTAACGGTGCCGACCGTCGAGCGCGGATTGCGCGAGGTGGTCTTCTGCTCGATCGAGATCGCCGGCGACAGCCCGTCGATCTGGTCGACATCGGGCTTTTGCATCATTTCGAGGAACTGCCGGGCATAGGCCGACAGGCTCTCGACATAGCGCCGCTGGCCTTCGGCATAGATCGTGTCGAAGGCAAGCGACGATTTGCCCGAGCCCGAAAGCCCGGTCATGACGATCAGCTTGTTGCGCGGCAGATCGAGATCGATGCTCTTCAGATTGTGCTCGCGCGCGCCGCGGATGGAGATCGTCTTCAGTTCGCTCATCGTCTCTGCTTTGGTTTTCTGGATAACAGCCCTTATTTAGTGATGCAGACCGGCGAGTCGAGGCTGAATATCCGGGAAGGTTCAAGGTTTTCGATTCTGTTGACAGGATCATACGGATAAACTAGAACAAATAAAGAACAAAATTCCTGATGAATGCATGTCGCTTTCTGATGGGAGAAACATGTGGATTAACGACCATTTACGCGCATCGGCGCTCCGTGATGGTTTAAGGTGCGCCGATCGATTGAAACGCCGCCGGGCAGGGCGGCAGGCAGGGTGAGAAGATGGCTGGTAGCGTAAACAAGGTAATTCTGGTTGGAAACGTGGGTGCAGACCCCGAAATCCGCCGCACGCAGGACGGCCGGCCGATCGCCAATCTTCGTATCGCGACCTCGGAGACCTGGCGCGACCGCAATTCCGGCGAACGCCGCGAAAAGACCGAATGGCATACCGTCGTCGTCTTCAACGAGGGCCTGTGCAAGGTCGTCGAGCAATATGTGAAGAAGGGCGCCAAGCTCTATATCGAAGGCCAGCTGCAGACCCGCAAGTGGCAGGACCAGCAGGGCCAGGACCGCTACTCGACGGAAGTGGTGCTGCAGGGCTTCAGCTCGACGCTGACCATGCTCGACGGCCGCGGTGATGGCGGCGGTGCGAGCTCCGGCTTCGGCGGCGGCCGTGGCGGCGGCAGCAGCAACAATGATTACGGCGATGACTACGGCGCGCCGTCCTCGTCCTCATCGTCCAGCCGCGGCGGTGGCGGCGGCAACTTCTCGCGCGATCTCGACGACGACATCCCGTTCTGATCGGCGGCCTTTCCCGAGTGAAAGACTTGAGAGCATGATGCCTTGAACGGCGTCATGCTCTTTTTGTTGATTTCGATCGGGATGATTAAGTCCTAAAAGACTGAAGGATCTGCGCTCAGCGCGGTGTCGCGCTGATGAGATTGAAGGCCGATTTCGCACCGTCGACGACGAATTGCACCGCCAGCGCGGCCAGGATGACACCGAGAAGCCGCGTCAGGATCGCCCGGCCGGTGACGCCGAGGAAACGGTCGAGCCTTTCGGCGATGAGCAGCATGAGAAAGGTCAGCAGCAGATTGGCGGCAATGACCGCGATGAGCTGGGCTTTTTCGACGGTGGTCGGTAGCGTGCCCGCAAGCAGGATCGTCGCCGAGATCGCGCCCGGGCCTGCGATCAGCGGCAAGGCGAGCGGGAAGACGGCGACATTCTCGATATGATCCTTGGTGACGGCAGCCTCCGAGGCCTTCTCCTTGCGCTCCTGGCGCCTCTCGAAGACCATTTCGAAGGCGATCCAGAAGAGCAGCAGCCCGCCCGCGATACGGAAGGCGCCGATCGAGATGCCGAGAACGCCGAGCACGCTTGAACCGAACAGAGCGAAGACGGCGAGGATGATGAAGGCGATGGTCGAGCCGCGCAGCGCCACCTGGGTGCGCTGGGCTCGGCTCATGCCGATCGTCAGCCCCAGGAAGATGGGCGCCAGCCCAGGCGGATCGATGGTGACGATGAGCGTCGTAAAGGCGTTGATCAGTTGGTCGGCGCTTGCCATCGTCTCTCCCGAACCCCAGATGAATGCCTGGGTTTTCATGATTGTGAAGCGGGGATTCCGATTTGGCAAATAGCCCTCGGTGGATTGTCCGCTCCAAGCGTGAAAACCGCTTGCCTTACCCTTTTTAAACCGCAAAAGCCTGTTCAAAACCCGCTCGGAAATTGGCGCGGGAACGGGCTTTCCGCTATAAATCTTCAAGTGATTCTAGAAGAGATCGTGATCTGTTTTGACTGAGCAAACACCCCCCGGCGGCGGGAAGCTCCCGCCAGGCATCGAGCCCATCTCCATCATGGAGGAAATGCAGCGGTCGTATCTCGATTACGCGATGAGCGTCATCGTCAGCCGCGCGCTGCCCGACGTGCGCGACGGCCTGAAGCCCGTGCACCGGCGCATCCTCTACGGCATGTCCGAGCTCGGCATCGACTGGAACAAGAAATACGTCAAATGCGCCCGCGTCACCGGCGACGTGATGGGTAAATACCATCCGCACGGCAATGCCGCGATCTATGACGCGCTCGCCCGCATGGCGCAGCCCTGGTCGCTGCGGCTGCCGCTGATCGACGGTCAAGGCAATTTCGGCTCCGTCGATGGCGATCCGCCGGCGGCCGAACGTTACACCGAATGCCGGCTGGAGAAGGCCGCGCATTCGCTGCTCGACGATCTCGACAAGGAAACGGTCGACTTCCGCGACAACTATGACGGCACGCTCTCCGAGCCGGTCGTGGTTCCCGCCAAGTTCCCGAACCTGCTTGTCAACGGCGCCGGCGGCATCGCCGTCGGCATGGCGACCAATATTCCGCCGCACAATCTCTCCGAAGTGATCGACGGCTGCATCGCGCTGATCAACGATCCGGCGATCGAGCTGCCGGACTTGATGCAGATCATTCCCGGCCCGGATTTTCCGACAGGGGCCAAGATCCTCGGCCGCGCCGGCATCCGCTCGGCTTACGAGACCGGCCGCGGCTCGGTCATCATGCGCGGCGTTGCCGCGATCGAGCCGATGCGCGGCGACCGCGAGCAGATCATCATCACCGAAATTCCCTATCAGGTGAACAAGGCGACGATGATCGAAAAGATGGCTGAACTGGTGCGCGAAAAGCGCATCGAGGGCATCTCCGACCTGCGCGACGAATCCGACCGTCAGGGCTATCGCGTCGTCATCGAGCTGAAGCGCGACGCCAATGCCGAGGTCATCCTCAACCAGCTCTATCGTTATACGCCGCTGCAGACCTCTTTCGGCTGCAACATGGTGGCGTTGAACGGCGGCAAGCCGGAGCAGCTGACGCTGCTCGACATGCTGCGCGCCTTCGTCTCCTTCCGCGAGGAAGTCGTTAGTCGGAGAACGAAATTCCTGCTGCGCAAGGCCCGCGAGCGCGCCCATGTGTTGGTCGGCCTCGCGATTGCCGTCGCCAATATCGATGAAGTCATCCGCGTCATCCGCCAGGCACCGGATCCTCAGTCGGCCCGCGAAGAACTGATGACGCGTCGCTGGCCGGCGGAAGATGTCGAAAGCCTGATCCGTCTGATCGACGATCCACGCCACCGCATCAACGAGGACATGACGTATAACCTGTCGGAGGAGCAGGCTCGTGCCATCCTCGAGCTGCGTCTTGCCCGCCTCACGGCCCTTGGCCGCGACGAAATCGGCGATGAACTCAATAAGATAGGTGAGGAAATCCGGGATTATCTCGATATTCTTTCCTCGCGTGTCCGCATCCAGACCATCGTCAAGGATGAACTCACCGCCGTGCGCGACGAGTTCGGCACACCGCGTCGCACCGAGATCGTCGATGGCGGTCTCGAAATGGACGATGAGGATCTCATCGCCCGCGAAGACATGGTCGTCACCGTCTCGCATCTCGGCTATATCAAGCGCGTGCCGCTGACCACCTATCGCGCCCAGCGTCGCGGCGGCAAGGGCCGCTCCGGCATGACGACACGCGACGAGGATTTCGTTAGCCGGCTATTCGTAGTTAATACCCATACGCCGGTTCTGTTCTTCTCCTCGCGCGGCATCGTCTACAAGGAGAAGGTCTGGCGCCTGCCGATCGGCACGCCGACCTCGCGCGGCAAGGCGCTGATCAACATGCTGCCGCTCGCCCCCGGCGAACGCATCACCACCATCCTGCCCTTGCCCGAGGACGAGGAAAGCTGGGACAATCTCGACGTCATGTTCTCGACGACGCGCGGCACGGTTCGCCGCAACAAGCTGTCGGACTTCGTTCAGGTGAACCGCAACGGCAAGATCGCCATGAAGCTCGAAGAAGAGGGCGACGAAATCCTCTCCGTCGAGACCTGTACGGAACATGACGACGTTCTGCTGACGACCGCGCTCGGCCAGTGCATCCGCTTCTCCGTTGACGACGTTCGCGTCTTCGCCGGCCGCAATTCGATCGGCGTTCGCGGCATCAATCTCGGCGAGGGCGATCGCATCATCTCGATGACGATCGTTGGCCATGTCGATGCCGAGCCGTGGGAGCGCGCCGCCTATCTGAAGCGCTCCGCCGCCGAACGTCGCGCGACGGGCGTGGATGAAGAGGACATCGCTCTGGTCGGCGAGGAAGTCACCGAGGAGGGACAGCTCTCCGACGAACGCTACGAAGAGCTGAAGGCGCGCGAGCAGTTCGTGCTCACCGTCTCCGAAAAGGGCTTCGGCAAGCGTTCGTCTTCCTACGACTTCCGCATCTCTGGCCGCGGCGGCAAGGGCATCCGCGCCACCGATACGTCGAAGACGGGTGAGATCGGCGAACTCGTCGCTGCCTTCCCGGTCGATGACGGCGACCAGATCATGCTGGTTTCGGACGGCGGCCAGTTGATCCGCGTACCGGTCGGCGGCATCCGCATCGCCAGCCGCGCCACCAAGGGCGTCACCATCTTCTCGACGGCCAAGGACGAAAAGGTCGTCTCCGTCGAGCGTATCAGCGAGCCGGAAGAGGACGAGACCGAGGAGGCGGTCGAGGCCGCCGAAGGCGGCGCTGCCGACGACGCGCCGGCTGCCGATGGCGATCCGGCAGGACCTGCCGAGGAATGATTAAGAAAGGGGCGGCTTCGAGCCGCCCTTTTCTTTTGATGGCCTGGGACCCTGCCAGCCATGGCATTTTTGCTTCTTGGGCAGACTTCCAATGCCATCTTCGGTACGGGCATGAAACCTTCTGATTTTTAAGCCGTTATTGCGCTTATGACCGACGCTAGATTGGACCCGAAATCGGTCGACGGCACCAGGCCGCACGGTGCCGAAAAGCCGCCGCACCAAGAAAAGGCATCGACTGTCGAAGTCGCGCCGCCGCCAGATGTCATCGAAGATGATCCAAAGCTGACGCCCGAGGACGCCGAGAAGGCGCGGAAGAAATATTTGCTGAAGCGCTTCTGGATCAGCGCACGCGGTTACTGGAGTCGCCGCGGTGATGGCTTCGCCTGGCCGTGCTGCATCGGACTGCTGCTCCTAATCGTCATGAATGTCGGTTTCCAGTACGGCATCAATCGCTGGAACCGCGGGATTTTCGATGCCATAGAGCGGCACGATGCCGGCACCGTCTATTATCTGAGCGCCGTTTTTCCGCCGCTCGTGCTCGGAAGCGTCGCCCTTGTCACCTCGCAAGTCTACCTTCGCATGATGATCCAGCGCCGCTGGCGGTCCTGGCTCGCGACGGCGCTCATCGCGCGCTGGCTCGCAAATGGCCGCTATTATCAGTTGAACCTCATCGGCGGCGATCATAAGAACCCTGAGGCGCGTATCTCGGAGGATCTCAGGATCGCCACCGAGGCCCCGGTCGATTTCCTCGCCGGCGTTACCTCCGCATTCCTGTCGGCCTCGACCTTTATCGTGGTGCTGTGGACGATCGGCGGAGCGCTGACTCTCCCGATCGGCGGGGTCGCCGTTACCATTCCCGGCTTTCTCGTCGTCACCGCCGTGCTTTACGCCGTCATTACGTCGACCACCATCGCGATCATCGGCCGGCATTTCGTCCAGGTGTCCGAGGTCAAGAACCAGCTGGAAGCCGAGTTCCGCTACACGCTGACGCATGTGCGTGAGAATGGTGAGAGCATCGCGCTTCTCGGCGGCGAAGAGGAAGAGCGCAACGATCTCCACAAGACCTTCGGCAATGTGCTGCGGCAATGGGCGCTGCTTGCGCACCAGTATATGCGCACGACGTTCGTGTCGCATGGGTCGATGCTGATTGCACCGGTCGTGCCGGTCCTGCTGTGCGCTCCGAAATTCCTCGAGGGCAGCATGTCGCTGGGGGAAGTCATGCAGGCTGCCTCCGCCTTCGCCATCGTTCAGTCTGCCTTCGGATGGCTGGTCGACAACTATCCCCGCCTTGCCGATTGGAACGCCTGCGCGCGGCGCGTCGCTTCGCTGATGATGTCGCTCGATGGGCTGGAGCGTGCTGAACAGAGCGATGCTCTGGGGCGGATCAAGCATGGCGAGACGGCAAGCGATGCGATGCTGAGCCTGAATGACCTCTCCGTGTCGCTGGACGATGGCACCGCCGTGGTCAAAGAAACCCGGGTCGAGATCGAGCCGGGCGAACGGGTGCTTGTCGCCGGCGAATCCGGCTCGGGCAAGAGCACACTGGTGCGCGCCATTTCAGGTCTTTGGCCGTGGGGCCATGGCAGCGTCGGTTTCCGCACGGACAGACGGTTGTTCATGCTGCCGCAGCGGCCCTACATTCCCTCCGGCACGCTTCGCCGCGCCGTCGCCTATCCTCGCGCGGCCGACGGTTGGTCGCCTGATGAGATCAAGGCCGCCCTCAGCAAGGTGGGGCTCGATTACCTGAACGAGAAAATCGAGGAAGAAGCGCCGTGGGATCAGACCTTGTCGGGCGGCGAAAAGCAGCGGCTCGCCTTCGCGCGTCTCCTCCTGCACAATCCCGATATCATCGTGCTCGATGAAGCAACCTCTGCTCTCGACGAGAAGAGCCAGGACAAGATGATGGAAATGGTGATCCGGGAATTGCCGAAGGTCACCATCATCAGCGTGGCGCACCGTGCCGAACTCGAGGCCTTTCATAGCCGCAAGATCACCTTGGAGCGGCGCGAAGGCGGCGCAAAGCTGGTCAGCGATATCGATCTTGTGCCGCGTCAGAGAAAACGCAACGTGCTTATGCGCCTTCTGGAGGATCGGCGGCCCCAGCCGAAGGGCAGCCTGACCTCTGGGAAAGCCACATTGCCGCAGAATAAAAACTGAAATCCGCCTGGCCTCGGCGGAAGAGAAACTGGCAAGCCTGCCGACGCAACTCAGAAAAAAGCCGGATGCTGGGTGCATCCGGCTTTGAATGGCCCCGGCGGCGGAAGGGTGCCGCGCGAGGTGGGGAAGAGAGGTTGGTCAGAATGCGCTATGTTTCTCGTTCAGCGCCTTTACTTCTTCACCTTCGCGCCTGAGCGCGGAGATCGTCGAGGCCACGGACACTATGAACATGACGCTGATGAGGGCTGTGAACACTGTCAAGATCGTGAACATAGGCATTCCTTTCCTGGGGAGTTGCGTTCTCGCCCCTCAGTACTGGCCCACCACGGCCGTACGGGCCGAAGCATAGGGGCCATAAACCTTGGACGTATCGACCTTCTGATCATAGAGCGCGACGGTTGCGGTGAGCATGCCCGTGATCATTGCCATCCAGAGCACGTTAATCATCGTAATCTTGCCGGGCATCTTCGGTCCTTCCTGGCGCGCTTGTCGCATCTATGTATCGGTTGAATGAACGCATCCGTCTAAAATTGGTTCCGCCGGATGTTGAGGGGGGATTTACCAAGCTCGATCTGAAGCGACTTTGAATGTCTCGTTCATCTGGCGTTCAGATTCGAAGCGCGGTTTCTGGCGCAGCCGGCCCTGTGTGGCGCGCATGATCGCAGCGTGTTCGGCAAGCTCAGGCCGCACCCAGTTCATCTCGTAGCGCTCGGCGAAATAGCTGTAAGCCATCTCGGCGGCGAGGGAGAAAACAACGGCAAGTGCAATGAGCACGATCAGCATGAACCTGGTCTTTCCGGGAGCGCCGGATGCCGGAATGGCATCGGCCGACTTGATGATCCGAGTTAAGCAGGTTGCGTCTGAAACTGCCTTGAACGGCACATTCATCCATCGTTCAGCCGCCGGGAGCGGCCGGCGAAATCACTTGCGGCCAAATGACTTGCGGCAAGGCGGCATCCATGACAAAAGGCGTCAAACCAACGGCTAGGTCAGATGACGACAGCTTTTTATCCGGGGTCCTTCGACCCGATCACCAACGGACATGTGGATGTTCTGGTTCAGGCGCTGAATGTCGCCGAGAAGGTCATCGTTGCGATCGGCATTCATCCCGGCAAGGCGCCGCTCTTCTCCTTCGAGGAGAGAGCCGAGCTGATCCGCCATTCGCTGGCCGAGGCGCTGCCAGGCAAGACCGGGGACATATTAGTCGTCGCCTTCGACAATCTGGTCGTCGATGCCGCCCGCGCCCACGGCGCCTCGCTTCTGATCCGCGGCCTTCGCGACGGCACCGACCTCGATTATGAAATGCAGATGGCCGGCATGAACAGGACGATGGCGCCGGATATACAGACCATCTTTTTGCCCGCCGGAACGGCGTCGCGGCCCATTACCGCCACATTGGTCCGCCAGATCGCCGCCATGGGCGGCGATGTCAGTGCCTTCGTGCCGGCCGCCGTCTTGCAAGCCCTCACATCCAAGCGCCAAAACTAGGCGGAAATCGCCGCAACGGAGCTCATATGAAACTCTTTTATCTCGCATTTGCCGGCGTGCTGTATCTCGCCTCCTTCGCGGGGGATGCCTTCGCCCAATCGGCCGACCACTACCTCACCATCCAGCTGAAGAACGGCCCGGTCGTCATCCAGCTCATGCCTGATGTGGCGCCGAAGCATGTCGCCCAGATCGAGGCGCTGGCAAAGAAGGGCGAATATGACAACGTCGCCTTCCACCGTGTCATCGAAGGCTTCATGGCCCAGACCGGCGACGTCAAATACGGCAATATGGAAAAGGGCTTCGATGCCAGCCTCGCCGGCACCGGCTCTTCCGATCTGCCCGACATTCCGGCTGAATTCTCCAAGACGCCGTTCGTGCGCGGCACGGTCGGTATGGCCCGCTCGCAGGATCCGAATTCCGCCAATTCGCAGTTCTTCATCATGTTCGCCGACGGTTCCTTCCTCAACGGCCAGTATACCGTGGTCGGCAAGGTCGTTTCCGGCATGGAGAATGTCGACAAGATCAAGCGCGGCGAAGGCCAGAACGGCGAAGTCAAGAATCCCGACCGGATGATCAAGGTCACCCTGGGCAAGAAGTAAATCACGAGAGAAACAAGAGGAGAAGACAATGGCCGAGATCAAGGATCCCGAAAACACCATCATTCTGGAAACCACCAAGGGCAAGGTTGTCATTCAGCTTCTGCCGCAGGTCGCCCCGGAGCATGTCGCCCGCATCAAGGAACTCGCCCGCGAGAAGGCCTATGACGGCGTCGTCTTCCACCGGGTCATCCAGGATTTCATGGCCCAGACGGGGGATGTCGAATTCGGCAAGAAGGGCTCGGAAACCTTCAATCCCGGCCGTGCCGGTATGGGCGGCTCTTCCAGGCCGGACCTGAAGGCCGAATTCTCCGCCACCCCGCATGTGCGCGGCACCTGCTCGATGGCGCGTTCGCAGAACCCGAACTCGGCCAACTCTCAGTTCTTCATCTGCTTCACCGATGCTCCCTGGCTGAACAAGCAGTATTCCGTCTGGGGCCAGGTCATCGAAGGCATGGACAACGTCGACAAGATCAAGCGCGGCGAGCCGGTTTCCGATCCGGACTCGATCGTCTCGCTGCGGGTTGCCGCCGACGTCTGATTGTGATTTCTGCTGAAACCCGCCCTTGCGCGAGAGCGCGGGGCGGGTTTCGCTTTGCCTGAAAGTGCCACTATGCGCGTAGACCTTTTCGATTTCGACCTGCCCGATGAACGCATCGCGCTGCGGCCCGCCGAGCCGCGTGACAGCGCACGCCTTCTGGTCGTCGATCCCAATGCGGCGGAGAGCCTTTCGGATCATCGCGTCGGCGATCTGCCGTCGTTCCTGCGGGCCGGCGATGCGCTCGTATTCAACGACACCAAGGTCATTCCGGCCCAGCTCGAAGGCATCCGCTACCGCGAGGGCGCCGGCGGCCAGCAGGTTTCCGCGACGCTGCACATGCGCATCGGCGCGAGCCGCTGGAAAGCCTTCGCCAAGCCCGGAAAACGCATCAAGGAAGGTGATCGCATCTCCTTCGGTCATTCCGGCGAAAGCTGCTTTCTCGGCTCGCTTGACGCCACCGTCGAGGAAAAGGGTGAGGCCGGCGAAGTCACGCTCGCCTTTGATCTTTCCGGCCCGGCTCTGGACGAGGCGATCGCCGCCGTCGGCCACATTCCGCTGCCGCCTTACATCGCCGCCAAGCGGCCGGAGGATGAGCGCGACCGTGCCGACTACCAGACCATCTATGCCCGCGAGGAGGGCGCTGTCGCCGCTCCAACCGCCGGCCTGCATTTCACGCCTGATTTGTTCGAGGTGCTCGACAAGGCCGGCATCGAGCGCCATTTCGTCACGCTCCACGTCGGCGCCGGCACGTTCCTGCCTGTGAAGGCCGATGATACCGCCGATCACAAGATGCACCTCGAAAGCGGCTATGTCAGCGCTGAGGTCGCTGCGAGGCTGAATGCCGTGCGGGAGAGGGGCGGGCGCATCATCTGCGTCGGCACGACCTCGCTGCGACTGATCGAGAGCGCTGCGGAAGAGACGGGAAGGATCAAGCCCTGGGCGGGCGCGACCGGCATCTTCATCACGCCGGGCTACCGCTTCAAGGCGGTCGATATCCTGATGACCAATTTCCATCTGCCGCGTTCGACGCTGTTCATGCTGGTCTCGGCCTTTTCAGGTTTCGAGACCATGCACGCGGCCTACGAACATGCCATTTCGACAGGCTACCGCTTCTATTCCTACGGCGACGCCAGCCTTCTTTTCCGGAAAGACCAATGACCGAGAGCTTCCAGTTCACCCTCAAGAAGACTGACGCCGGCGCGCGCCTCGGCGAAATCTCCATGCCGCGCGGCAATATCCGCACGCCGGCCTTCATGCCGGTTGGCACCGTCGGCACTGTTAAGGCCATGTATCTCGACCAGGTACGCGAGACCGGCGCCGACATCATCCTCGGCAACACCTATCACCTGATGCTGCGCCCGACGGCCGAGCGTGTCGCCCGTCTCGGCGGCCTGCACAAGCTGATCCGCTGGGAGCACCCGATCCTGACGGACTCGGGCGGTTTCCAGGTCATGTCGCTGTCTGGTCTGCGCAAGCTCGATGAGCAGGGCGTTACCTTCAAGTCGCATGTCGACGGCAGCCTGCATCATATGTCGCCGGAGCGCTCTATAGAAATCCAGGGGCTGCTCGGTTCCGATATCCAGATGCAGCTCGACGAATGTGTGGCGCTGCCGGCCGAGCCGAAGGAGATCGAGCGCGCCATGGAAATGTCGTTGCGCTGGGCTGAGCGCTGCCGGGTCGCCTTCGGCGAGCAGCCCGGCAAAGCGATGTTCGGCATCGTCCAGGGCGGCGATATCCCGGCGCTGCGCATCCGGTCGGCTGAGGAGCTCACCAAGCTCGATCTGAAGGGCTATGCCGTCGGCGGTCTTGCGGTTGGCGAGCCGCAGGATGTGATGCTGAACATGCTGAAAGAGACACTTCCCGTCCTGCCCTTGGAAAAGCCGCGTTACCTCATGGGCGTCGGCACGCCAGACGATATCCTGAAATCGGTCGCCCGTGGCATCGACATGTTCGACTGCGTCATGCCCACCCGTTCCGGCCGCCATGGCCTGGCCTTCACCCGCCGCGGCAAGGTCAATATCCGCAATGCCCGCCATGCCGAGGACATGCGCCCGCTCGATGAACAGTCGAACTGCCCAGCGTCGCGCGATTATTCACGCGCCTATCTGCACCATCTCGTCCGCTCCAACGAGGCGCTCGGCGGCATGCTGCTCTCCTGGAACAATCTCGCCTATTACCAGGAACTGATGCAGGGCATCCGCAAGGCGATCGCCGAGGGCCGCTTCGCCGATTTCATGGCGGAGACGCAGGAGGAGTGGGCGAGGGGCGATCTGGAACCCGTGTAATCCCGAGTGGGCGCTGCCTAGATGCCCTTGCTGTCGGCATCCGGCATGATCTGCACACCGTTGATCCGGTAGCTGCCGTCTGGCTGCCGGGTGATCTGGTAGATCGCCGTCCAATCCTTGCCGTCGCGGCCGGAGATCAGCACCTCATGATAGATCAGCGCGCCGTTGTCGATCGAGCGGCTGCGCCCGAAGGCGTAGTTGCCGGGATGGTAGACGGGCTCGTAGCTCTTTTTCACCATCGCGAAGAACAGGTTTTTGTCGGGGTACATCGCCTTGATGCCGGGGGCGGCGAAGGAATAGGCGGTCTCGGCGTCGTCCTGAAGGAAGGCTTTGATCTGCTCCTCGATCATCGTCCGCGTCGTGTCGATCGGGTCTTCGGCGCGAGCCGAGAGAGGAGAAAGGGCGGACGCGGCACACAGAATGAGAACTGCGAAGAAAGCGCGCATGGTTGATCTCCGGCTCCATCGGGGAGTGAGCCCCGATGGAGTGGAAGTGTAGGCCAATTTCAGCGCAAGAAAAGCGGACTTTACGACCAACGCCGGAAGAGGGCGCTGGCATTGACGCCGCCAAAGCCGAAACCGTTGGTGATGGCATAGTCCATCGCCAGCGGCCGCGCCGTCTTGCCGACGATATCGATGCCGTGGGCGTCAGGATCAGCTTCATCCAGATTGCGGGTCGGCGGTGCGACCTGGTCGCGCAGCGCGAGAATGGTGAAGATTGCCTCCAGCCCGCCGGCAGCGCCGAGCAGATGGCCAGTCGCCGATTTCGTCGCGCTGACGGCGATGCCGCCATTGCGGCCGAAGACCGTGCCGATCGCCGCGATTTCACCTTTGTCACCGACCGGTGTCGAGGTCGCATGCGCATTGAGATGCTTGACCTCGGAAGCCGGAATCTTCGCCTGCCGGAGTGCGGCTTCCATCGCGCGCCGCGCGCCGTCGCCGTCCTCGGGGCCTGACGTCATGTGATAGGCATCAGCCGCCGTGCCGTAACCGACGAGTTCTGCGAGCGGCTTGGCGCCGCGGGCAAGCGCATGCTCCAGCGTTTCGATGACGAGGATGCCGGCGCCTTCGCCCATGACGAAACCGTCGCGCGCCGTGTCGAAGGGCCGCGAAGCAAGCTCCGGCGTCTCGTTAAAGCCGGTGGAAAGGGCACGCGCCGCCGCAAAGCCGCCGAGGCTTACCTTGTCGATGCAGGCTTCGGCGCCACCGCAGATCGCCACATCGGCTTCGCCGGAGCGGATCAGCCGCGCCGCATCGCCGATCGCCTGGACGCTTGCCGCACAGGCCGTTACCGGCGCGCCGAGCGGCCCCTTGAAGCCGTAGCGGATGCTGACCTGGCCGGCGGCGAGGTTGACGAGGAAGGAGGGCACGGTGAAGGGTGACAGCCGCCGCACGCCACGGGTTTCACCGATCCGCACCGCCTCGGCGATGGCAGGAAAGCCGCCGACGCCGGAGGCTATGATCGTTGCCGTGCGCTCGCGTTCGCCTTGGTCGGCCGGCGTCCAGCCGGCCTGCTTCACCGCTTCCTCCGTCGCCGCCATGGCGAACTGGATAAAGCGGTCCATCTTCTTCTGGTCCTTGGGCGGCACATACCGGTCCGGGTCGAAGCCGGCCTGCGCATCCTCCGCGATACCAGGGACGACACCGCCGACCTTGGCCGAAAGCTCGCCGACGACATCGTCTGCCAGCACTCTCAGACCCGAAGCGCCGTCGAGGAGACGTTTCCAGGCGGGCTCGACGCCCGTGCCGAGTGGCGAGATAAGTCCCATGCCGGTGACAACGATCCGATCCATTCCACTTTCCTTTCTATGCGTCGATGCCGAGATACCAGGCGCGCATGCGGGCGATCCGCTCGCGCGCCTCATCATCGGCGGCTGGACCTGCAAGCAGGCTGGTGTTTTCGGGTGTTACTTCTTCTCCGGTTTGCGCGTCGACCAGCATCGTCCGACGCTCTCTGCCGGAGGCGTCGCCGAGCAGGAAGGCGAGATCCTCTTCCGGAATGTGACGGCTTCCCCAGGAAAACAGCGCCATGAGGACAGGGAAGAAATCGCGGCCCTTTTCCGTCAGCACATATTCGTAGCGGGCAGGGCGCTGATGGTAGAGACGCCGTTCGAACAGCCCTTCATCCGTCAGATGCTTGAGCCGCCGGGTGAGAATGTTCGGCGCCACGCCGAGGCTCTTCTGGAATTCGTCGAAACGCGACAGGCCCTGGAAGGCATCGCGCAGGATCAGGATGCTCCACCAATCGCCGACGCTGTCGAGCGCGCGCGCCGCCGGGCATTTGAAGTCACTGAAGCTCGTCCGTTGCATGATGATAGTCACTACATCAGTGACTATCATCATGCAAGTTACTATCTGGCGTCGTCCTCGAAAAGCCGGGCGAGCAGGATGTTCGCGGATGAAGTGCGGAAGCGCCGCCCGCTGAGCGCTCAGGCGAAGCCGAGCGGGAGATTTTCCAGTTTCCGGTCGTCGCCATAATCGCGCTCATGGGGCGAGCGTCGGCGGACGTGATGGCGGCTGGAAAGATCGATCCGGTTTTCGGCAAAGATCCCATCGGCATAGGTGCCGGTGTCATGGCAATCTGTGTCGATCTTCGGGGCAAGGATTTTCAGGATCATCGGGCTTCCTCCGAGGCGCACCGTCAACATTCGGACAGGTCGGTTGGTTCCATTTATAAATCCTGAATTATTAATAAATTAACCATAAGTGACGCGGAGCGCGCATTTCGCTCGGCCGCCGTCACGGCGTCGAAGGTGTCTCGATGGAACTCCGAACCTTGCCCACCGTTGATGTCGATGAGCACAGGAGGTTTCCATGCAACTGACAGACACTCGGGTGACACAGGCCGACGGCTTCCTCACCGTCGAATTCCTGGGCGAGGGAGGAGAATCGGTTTCCGTCAGGATCGACAATTCCAATGGCGAGCTCGATGAGAAAACAGCGGTGGATCACGCCAAGGTCATGATGGTTCAATTGACGGCCTTTACGGGGCCCGGCACCGATGGCAGCGTCAACCGCTACGATGCCTTGAGCAACGGCAACTTCGATGAGGGCAGCCAGGGCCTGACCGGCCAGGCCAGCGCGCGCTTGAGCAAAGATCGGGAAACGCTGGAGGACGAACTCGAGGAGGGGCTTGAGGATACGTTTCCGGCGAGCGACCCGGTTTCGGCAACGGTTTCGTCCATCCCCGCCAGCGCTCCGCGGCGCTGATCTGCGGACGGCAGGTCTGCCCGTATGACAGTTTGATGTCGAAACTGAAAAACAGCTGAAAACCGCCAGCACCTGTTTGACATGGGAGCCTTCTAGAGAGGGCCCGAGAAGGAAGCGTACATGCCGCGCTTCCAAGGTCTCGGAGACGCTTGCGCCCCATGAAAATCATTCAGATCACCGACACCCATTTCAGCCCGAACAAGCCGCATTTCAACGGCAATTGGGCGCCGCTTCTGAGCTGGATCGAAGGGACAGGCGCCGATCTGATCGTCCATACCGGTGATCTCACCGTCGACGGAGCCGACAAGGACGAGGACATCACCTTCTCGATGGATCTGATGCGTCAGGTGTCGATCCCGATGCTGATCGTCCCCGGCAATCACGACGTCGGCCATTTCAGGGAATCCGATCAGCCCGTCAATGCCGAGCGGCTCGCGCGTTGGCGCAGCCTTGCCGGCGACGACCGTTGGCTCGAAGATGCGGCCGGCTGGCGTTTCGTCGGATTGAACTCGCTGCTTCTCGGTCACGAGGACGAGGAGGAGGAAAGCCAATTCGAATGGCTCGCCAAGGCGCTTTCCGAAAGGGCAGGGCGGCGCGTGGCGATTTTCGCCCACAAGCCGCTGTTCGTCGATGCTTCCGACGAAGGCGATACCGGATATTGGAGCGTTCGTCCCACGCAGCGCCGGCGGCTCTATGATCTGATCGCGGCCCATGACGTGGCGCTTTTCGCGAGCGGCCATCTTCACTGGGCCTGGCAGGGGCGTTTCGGCAATACCGCGCTGACATGGGGTCCCTCGGCCGCCTTCATCATCGACAAGATGGAGCGGGAAATGCCGGGCGAACGGCTGATCGGCGCCGTCATCCATGAATTCGATGCATCAGTCGCAAGCACGATCGTCGCCGTTCCCGGCATGACCGCGCATGTGCTCGATGATGTCGTGCAGGAAGTCTATCCCCAGGCGGTCAAGCAGCGGGAGCCGGCCGAATGAGCGCGCTCTCGCTTCGCGGCATCACCAAGGCCTTCGGCGGCAACCACATTCTGAATGGCGTCAGCCTCGACGTCGAACCTGGCGAATTCATCGCCTTGGTCGGCCCCTCCGGCTGCGGCAAGAGCACCCTGCTGCGCGTCCTCGCCGGCCTCGACCATGCCGATAGTGGCGAGATCATGATCGGCGGGAAAGATATGTCCGGGGTCGCGGCCGCCGACCGCAACATCGCCATGGTCTTTCAGTCCTACGCCCTCTATCCGCATCTGACGGCCTCTGAGAACATCGCCGTGCCGCTGGCGATGCGCCGGCTGTCGACGACGCAGCGGCTGCCATTCATCGGCTCGTTGATGCCGGGCCAACGCGCGATCCGCGCGGCGATCGCCCGCGACGTCAGGGAAATGGCGACATCGCTGAAAATCGAACACCTGCTGGACCGCAAGCCCGGCCAGATGTCCGGCGGCCAGCGCCAGCGCGTGGCGCTCGCCCGCGCCATGGTGCGCCGGCCGAGCATCTTCCTGATGGACGAGCCGCTGTCCAACCTCGACGCCAACCTGCGCGTCCATGCCCGCGGCGAGATCGTCGACCTTCATCGCCGCGCCGGCGTGCCGACACTCTACGTCACCCACGACCAGGCGGAAGCACTGTCGATGGCCGACCGCGTCGCCGTAATGATGGGCGGGCGGTTGCTGCAGATTGCAAGCCCTGAGGTCATCTATGACGATCCTGCCCATGTCGAGGTCGCCCGTTTCATCGGCCAGCCGCGCATCAATCTGCTGCCGGCGGAAGCCGAGGGCGGCGTGGTTGCCTTCGGCGACCAGCGCCTGACACTGGAAAACCCGCCTGCCGGCAAGATTCCGGTCACGCTCGCCATTCGCCCCGAGTTCGTCGCTGTCGAGCGGAGCCGCCAGGACGGGCTTGCCGCCCGGATCGAGCGAGTCGAGTTCCTGGGATCGGAGGTCATCCTCTACTGCCGCCTCGATGCGATCGGCGAGACCGTGATCGCCAAGGTTCAGCCGCCCGAAGCCGCGGGCCTCGCCGCCGGTGATCCGGTCGGGCTGCGGCTTGCCACAGGCCGGACGATGGCCTTCGCCAAGGACGGCAGCCGGCTGGCCGCTCGCGCCGAGGCCGCCAATGGGCTCGCCGCGGGCGACATCGCGCGGGAGAGGGCGCATGGCTAGCGTCGTCTCCATGGCCATGCCAGCCAATCCCGCCGTTGCGCATCGACGCAGCGAGGCCCGCATCGCCTGGATGTTGGTGCTGCCGGCGATCGTGCTGCTGTTCCTCTTCGTGCTTTTGCCGGTCGCGGCTGTCGTCTTCCTCGGCTTTACCGATTTCGAACTCGGCTACGGCAAGTTCCGTTTCGTCGGCTTCGAGAACTACGCCCACCTGATCACCGACCGCACATTCCGCAAGTCGCTGTGGAATACGACGGTCTATACGGCGATCGTCGCGCCCGTCTCGATCCTTCTCGGCCTCGGCATCGCCATATTGATCGAGAGCGAGACCGCCGCGCGCAGCTTCTTCCGCACCGCTTATTTCTTGCCGGTCGCCTCGCTGATCGTCGCCATGGCGACCGTCTGGCAATACATGTTTCATCCCACAATCGGCCCGATCAATGCGCTTCTGGCATTGGCGGGATTGCCTGGCCCGAACTGGCTCGGCAGCTCCGGCACGGTGCTTTACAGCCTCTCGATCATCGGCGTCTGGCAGTCGGCGGGCTTCAGCATGGTGCTGTTCCTGGCCGGGCTGACCGCGATCCCGCGCGAGCTTTACGCAGCCGCCGAAGTGGACGGCGCCAGATCCGCCCTCGATCGCTTTCTGCTCGTCACCTGGCCGATGCTCGGACCGACCACGCTATTCGTCATCACCATCAGCATCACCAACGCCGTGAAGGTCTTCGAGACGGTTAAGACACTGACGGAAGGCGGCCCGAACAAGGCGTCGGAGGTGCTGCTCTTCACGATCTACCAGGAAGGTTTCGTCTACCTGCGCGTCGGCTACGCCTCGGCGATGACCGTCGTCTTTCTGCTGATCCTCGTGGTGCTGATGTTCCTGCAGTACCGCATCCTCGATCGGCGGGTGCATTACACATGACGAGCGCTTTTTCCCTCGGCCGGATCATCCGCCTGACGCTGCTTTCCCTCGGCGCGATCATCTTCCTCTCGCCCTACGTCTTCATGATTTCGGCGGCGGGCAAGGCGCAGAGCGATATTTTCACTTCGTCGCTGTCGTTGATCCCGGCGCACTTCGCCTATGCGGAGAATTTTGCCAAGGCCCTGAGCCGGGTGCCGATGGCACGGCTCCTGTGGAATGGCGTCGTCGTCTGCGGGCTGATCTTCTTCTTCCAGGTGCTGGTGGCGATCCCTTGCGCCTATGCCATGGCGAAGCTGCGTTTCGGCGCGGCGCGCGCCATGATGGTGCTGGTCATGCTCGGCCTGCTTGTGCCGATCCATGCCACCGCCTTGCCGCTCTATGTCGCCTTCGACCGCGCCTCGCTGCTCAACGGCTACGCCGCCCTCGTTGCGCCCTTCACCATTTCGGTCTTCGCGATCTTCATGTTCCTGCAGTTCTTTCGCGCCATGCCGGATGACCTCATCCATGCCGCGCGTCTCGACGGCATGTCGGAGCTCGGCATCGTCGCCCGCGTCATCGTGCCGAATGCTTGGCCGGCCGTCACCGCCTTCGCCATCTTCTCGGTCGTCGCGCACTGGAACGATCTCTACTGGCCGCTGGTCGTCATCAGCAAGCAGGATTACGCCACGCCGCCGCTTGGGCTGATGTATTTCCGCGCCGCCGAAGCCGGCGACGATTACGGCGCGCTGATGGCCGCCACCCTCATGATTACCCTTCCTCTCGTCGCCGCCTTCCTGCTTGCGCAGAAGCGTTTCGTCGAGGGCATCACCATGACCGGTCTCAAAGGCTGACCGGCTTCAACCCAGGAGAACGAGCGATGAAACATATCACCCAGCTTCTCGCCGCAGCGGCCGTATCCTTGGCAATCGCGCTTCCCGCGCATGCCGAGACGACGCTGACGATTCATTACCCGATGCCGGGATTCTTCAAGGACGTGATGGACACGATCTCGAAGAAGTTCATGGCGGAAAACCCCGACATCAAGATCCAGTTCGCCAGCCCGTCCGCGACCTATGAGGAAGGCATCCAGACGATCCTTCGCCAAGCCGGCACCAGCGAAATGCCCGACATCACCTTCATCGGCCTGAACCGCCTGCGTATGCTCGACGAGCGCGACGTCGCCGTCGATCTCGGCCCGCTCGTCCAGACGGACGGCAACATGGCCGAACAGGGCTTCTCCGACACGATCCTCAAGCTCGCCCAGGTCAAGGGCAAGCAGTTCGGCCTCGCTTTCGCCACGTCCAACCCGATCATGTATTACAACGCCGATCTCGTGAAGGCAGCCGGCGGCAATCCCGACAATCCGCCGAAGACCTGGGATGAGGTCATCGCGCTCGGCGGCAAGATCAAGGCGCTCGGCAACGGCGTCGACGGCATCGATTTCCGCTGGCAGGGCGACGACTGGATGTTTTCCGCGCTGCTCTTCGGCGCCGGCGGCAAGATGCTGAGCGATGATGAAAGCAAGGTCGCCTTCAACGGTGCGGAAGGCCAGAAGGCTGTCGAAGTCCTGCATCGTCTCGCCACCGAAGGCGGCATGCCCGTCTTCACCAAACCTGCCGGTGAGCAGGCCTTCGCGGCCGGCAAGGTCGGCTTCGAATTCCAGACGACGGGCGCGCTGCGCAACACGATCAAGAATGTCGGTGACAAGTTCGATCTGCGCACCGCCAAGATCCCGCTGATCGATCCGGTGAACGGCCGCCTGCCGACGGGCGGCAACGCGGTCGTCATCCTGACGCACGACGCCGCCAAGCAGGAGGCCGCCTGGAAGTTCGCCAAATTCGCCGCCGGCCCTTATGGCGCCTCGGTGGTCGTGCCCGGCACCGGGTATGTCCCGAACAACGAGCTTGCCGCCAAGTCGCCCGAATATCTCGGCGATTTCTACAAGCAGAACCCGCTGTTCCAGGCAGGCCTCAGCCAGATGCCGGTGATGATCCCCTGGTATGCTTTCCCGGGCTCCAACGGCGTCAAGGTCACGCAGACGATCGTCGACAATCTCTCGCGCATCGTCGACCAGTCGGCCGATCCGAAGGAAGCGCTTGACGACGCGGCCGCCGATGTCGCGGGCATGCTGCCGCGCAGCTGATAATCCTCGTCCGGACGAGGGCAGGGCCGCCATGCCGAGCGCGTGGCGGTCTTTTCTTTTCGAGGCTTTTCAGATGGCGCGCACCGTGCCGCCGCGGCGCAGCGTATAGGCGACATCGAGATGGCGGGCAGGGGCGGCATTCTCCGCCATGTCGAGGAGCAGCGAAGCGGCCGTCGCACCCATGCTGGCGTCGGGCATCTCGATCGTCGTCAGCGGCGGATCGATCAGCCGGCCGATGGCGATGCCGTCGAAGCCGGCGACCGAAACATCCCCGGGCACTGAAAGCCCCTCTCGTTTCAGCGCGCCGATGACGCCGAGCGCAAGCAAATCGTTGGAGGCGATGATGGCCGTCGGCGAAAGCGAGGTCATCACATCACTGAGATCGAGCTGGTCGTAGCCGCCGACGAAGGGGATCTGCACGGCATCGAGTGGCTCCAGCCCGCTCTCCGCCATGGCGTCGAGATAACCCTTGTAGCGAAGGCGCGCACGGTCGGAAGCGGCGAAATTGCCGGAAAGAAAGAGGATGCGGCGATGGCCCATGCCGATCAGGAAGGTGGTGACCTCACGCCCTGCGCCGCGATTGTCGGCGGTGACGGCCGCCGGAAACTGCGCTGTCGGCAGGTTGTGGAGGAGCACGGTCGGCGGCAGCCGGGCCAGCAGCGCGTCGCTGGTCGACGGATCGCAGACGGTGAGGATCAGCCCGGTCGGCCGGTCGTTAAGGAGTGCCGCAACGGCATCGGCTTCGCGCGCCGGATCGTAGTTCGACTGGGCGATCAGCACGCCGTGGCCGGCCACCAGCATGCGGTTCTGGATGCTCGACAGCGACGAGGCAAAGACCGGATTGGTGATGCTCGGGATCAGCACGCCGATTACCGGTCGCCGTCCGAGCCGGCCGGCGGCGTGATAGCCGAGTTCGGCGGCGGCCCGGCGCACCTTGCGCACCATTAGATCGCTGGCGGGCCCGTTGCGGTTGAGAACGCGGCTCGCGGTCGCCAGCGAACAGCCTGCGCGGAAAGCGACCTGCTCCAATGTCGCCATCGAAAACGTCTCCTTGATTGCGTCAAGGCGCAATTCCTTAGGTGCTTTCGATGACAGTGATCTGACAGGTCGGGTGATGCTCGCTCAGGAGCGGCGCTTGACCACGCGCATATTCATCTGCGAGCGGACGGAGAAGCCCTGGGTTTCGTAGAGCGAAATCGCCGATCTGTTTGCCGCATAGGCATGCAGATAGGCAGTATCGCCGCTTGACGCGATCTCGCCGGCGACGAAGCGGAAGAGCAGGCTGCCGAGGCCGCGTCCCTGGAATTCGGGATGGGTGCAGAGCCCGCTGAGCTCGATGAAGCCCGTCTGTCGCATCCGCTGACCCGCCATCGCCACGAGGCGGCCTTCGCTTCTGATCCCCCAGAAGCTGCCAAGGCTCTGGGCTCTTAGGGTGAACGGACCGGGTTTGGTCAATGTCGCCAAGGCCAGCATGTCGGCGGCATCGGCCTCCGTCAGCGGCTGAATGCGGGAATCCGAAATCCGCTCGTGGAGCCGCGCAGCAACCATCTGGACGACCGATGCCTCCGTGGTGACCACAAGGCCCGGTGGAATGGCGATCGGTCCGGCTTCGACGAGAAACATGCTCTCTCCCGGCGAGGGCAGATTCTCCAGGGCGCCGAGGCTCTCCGGCGTATCGTCGGCGGAGGCGGCGAAGGGGACGATTGAAGGCGGGTATCGCCGCGCGTGCTTATTGCCTTCGGCAAGATCCGCATGCGCGGTTTCCAGCGCGCTCCAGATCGGCCGGTCGAGAACATGCCTCATCCTATTTCCTCCTTGGCCGCGCCGCGAAACGTGAGCGGCGCCTGGATAAGCCGGTCCTCGATGGCTGCGAGCTGTTCGAGGATCGGCCCGTCGAGATTGCCGCAGAGATCCGCGACTGCTGCCGCGACACGCGGCCAGACCGATCTCTTCGCATCGTCGACCAGTTCCTGTCCTTTCTCGGTCAGCGAGACCAGCCTGCGGCGCTGATCATCCGGCGCCCGCTGCATGTGGACGAAGCCGAGTTCGAGAAGCTGGCCCGTGGTACGGGTTGCGCCGGGCTGGGTGATGCCCACCGCCTGCGCAAGTTCACCGATCGTCAGCGGCCCGGCTCGGTCGATCGCGGCAAGAAACGGAAACTGGCCCGCCTGAATGCCGAGACCAGCCGCGTCGATGATCTGCTGCGTGTCGGCCTGCAGCCTCTCGCCGATCCGCCGCAGGCGGCTGCCCATGCACAGAAATCCGAGTGCCCGGACCACATCCTCGACCATCCCGATCCTCCATTGCATTGGCCATTATATAACATGTTATGTATTTATCGGCAATTCTTTGCCGGGCTGTAGCCGAGCCTGGGGCAGGCTGGGACGCGGCAAATCCCTTGATCAGGGCCGCCGTCTCCGAACCACCAGCAACAGCGCCAACACAAAGCTGAGCAGGCCGAGGGAGAAGGGTAGGCCGTGATGCCCAACCGCTTGCATCGCCAAGCCCGCGGCGGGCGAGCCGACGATGCCGCCAATGCCCCAGGCAAACGCGAAAGCCGCGTTGCCGGCGATGAGGGCCTGACCGGTGAAGCGCTCGCCGAGCTGGATCAGCGACAGTGTGTAGATCCCGAACGAAACCCCGCCCCAGATAAAAATCAGCGGCCAGATGAGCCATATATCGAAGGTGAGCGGCAGTAGAAGGCATGAGGTCAGGCAAGCGAGGACACAGAACAGCATGGTCCGTGTTGCGCCCCATTGCTCGGCAATGCGTCCGAGGAGGATCTGCAGCATGGCATTGCCGGCGATGAAACAGGTGATAAGCGAAGCGATGCGCTCTTCGGCGCTGTCGAACGCGGCGCCATAGACCGCAAACAGCGAAAGCAGGATCTGCTCGAAGGCAGCGGCGGTGAAGACCGCAAACAGCAGAGGCGGCGCCTGTGCGAGGAAGCCGCCGACGGATGATGCCCTGCCGTCCTCTGGAATATCCGGCAGGCGCCGGGAGACCGCGAGCACAACCAGGCCGCAGAGAACGAATGCGGCAATGCCGATCAGGAAGGGCGGCCAACCCTCGGTGCCGACAAGGCGGAGCGATAGCGGGCCGAGAGCGAAGCCCGCCGAAACGATCGACGAATAGAGGCCCATGATGCGGCCCCGGCGTGATGCCGGCGTGATCGAGATCAGCCAGGTTTCGCTGACGACGTAGAGCGGATTGGCAAAGAAACCGAGGAGGAAACGCAGCGGCATCCACACCAGGGTGTCCCTTGTGCAGGCAATCGCGACCAGGGCGAGGGCGGCGAGCATCGAACAGGCAATCGCCAGCCGTGCGCCGCCCAGGCGCCGCGAAAGCGCCGGAATGAACGGCGCGGACAGGATGAAACCCAGCGGCGTCATCGCCGCCGACACGCCGATCAGACTTGATGCCGTTCCCTGCCGCTCCAGGATGAAACTGAGCAGCGGGTAGGTCAGCCCTTGGGCAACAGCGAACACCGTCACGGTGGCGATGATCCCGGCCATCGCAGCCCATGCGATCCGCTCCTCTCTCGGCGATGTCATGCTTGCGGCAGTCATGCTGATATCCTCGGGATGATAGGAGGGGCAGAGCCCTCGGCCTGCGAGAGGATGGATTTTGCGGAAGACAGGGGGCGGCGTAATTAAGCGCTTCCAAAAAGTTCTCAAAAACTTCCAAACGGACTATAGATCCGCTTATGCAGGGATCGCGTCTTGCCTTTGGTCCGTTCGTGCTTGATCCGGATGCGGGGACGCTCCTTCGGAACGATGAGCCCGTTGCCATAGGCCATCGCGGCATAAAGTTGCTCGTGGCGCTTGTCGAACGCCCTGGTGAAATTCTCGGCAAAGCAGAGCTGATGGATGCCGCCTGGCCGGACATGGCGGTCGAGGAGGGCAATCTCACCGTCCAGATCGCGCAGCTGCGCAAACTGCTTGGGCCGGCCGCCGGCGGCGGCGAATGGATCACCACGGTTCCGCGCATCGGCTACCGCTTTACGGGCGCCACACATCAGCTCCCCGGCGCAAAGCGAAAAACTCTGCCGCTGCCGGACAAGCCGTCGATCGCCGTGCTGCCCTTCCTGAATATCAGCAATGATCCGGAGCAGGGATCTTTCGCGGACGGGCTGACGGAAGACCTGATCGCCGACCTCTCCAGGGTACCGGGTCTCTTCGTCATCGCCCGCAATTCGGCCTTTGCCTACAAGGGAAAGGCGATGGATGTGCGCGCGATCGCCGAGGAGCTTGGCGTGCGCTACCTGCTGGAAGGCAGTGCAAGGCGCGCCGCGGGGCGCGTCCGCATCAACGCCCAGCTGGTCGACGCGATGAGCGGCGATCACCTATGGGCCGAACGCTTCGATCGCAGCCTGGACGATATCTTCGCCGTTCAGGACGAGGTGACGGCCAAGATCGTCGAGGCCTTGCTCGGCCGGCTGCGCGCGCCGCCGCCGCGCAATCGGCCGAAGAGCGTCGAGGCTTACGATCTCTGCGTGCGGGCGCGCAAGCTGATGGACGATGCCCCGCAGGCGGCGCAGGAAGCGCATCTGCTGCTGACGCGGGCGATTTCCTTGGATCCCGATTATGCCGAGGCCTATCGCTGGCTTGCCATGAACCACTGGATGGGGTGGGTCCATAGCGGCGGACCAACGGATGCGACCCGACGCCTCGCCCTGGAATTGGCGCGCAAGGCCGTGGCGATCGATCCCAGCGACGCCGGCTGCCGCTGGGTTCTGGCCTACCTGCTTGCCTATGAGCGCAGCTTCGCCGAGGCGGATGCGGAATTCGCCCGGGCGATCGAACTCGACCCGAACGAGGCCGATACCTTCGCGGCACTGTCCGATATCACGGTCTTGGCCGGACGGGTCGAGGAGGCGCTTGAGCACATTCGCAAGGCGTTCCGGCTGAACCCGTTCCCGGCAAGCTGGTACTATCTGACGCTCGGTCAGGCGCAATATGCCGCAGGGCAATACGAAGCCGCGGTCGAAACGCTTCGCAGCGAAGAGACCTATCGCACGAGCTCGCGCCGCTTCCTGGCGGCAAGCCTCGCCCAACTCGGCCGGCTCGACGAGGCGCGCGCCGAGGCCGAGTTGTTCCTTGTCGCCAATCCGCAATTTTCGGCCCGCCACTGGGCTGAGACGGAACCATTCCGCGACGCTCGGACGCTCGAACATTTCGTCGACGGCTATCGCAAAGCCGGTCTTCCGGAATAGAAACTCCGAGCCTGGCCCAGCAAACGATAGTCAGTGCCAGACCGCCATGTTCGACGCTGCCGACATCACCTCCCGAGGGGCGGGGGCGCCGAACATATGGCGGCCTCCGTCTTCGACTTCAGTGAAAGACCACCGCACGACTCCATCGCGGTCGAGCAGGAATTCACCAACGAGTTGTCCTTCGCCGGTGGCGATCATCTTCATGTCATCCTCGGTGAATTCATAGCCGTCCGCCCTATCGAGGTATTCCACCGCCGCCGGCAGGTCCATGGGTGCTGGAAGCTCGCCGGGCATGTCGATGCGCGTCGACATCATCGTGCTCCTGCTGACTTTACGCGGCCAGTCATTCTCGGTTTCGGTCATCTGAAGCATCGGCAGGCCGAAGGCCCTGTGCGATACCCGTTCCGGGTCGGAGGCCGCCAGCAGATTGGGAAGCGGGTGGTAGCGGAAATAGAGACGGGCGCGTTCGATGGGCGTATTGACGACGGTCAGGCTGTCGATGCCTTTCTCCTGCAACGCATCGGTAAGTTCGGCCATGGCGGCGATCTGCCGGCGGCAGAAGGGGCAATGCAATCCGCGGAACAGGCCGACGAACACCGGCTTCTGGCCGCGAAAATCGTCGATGGCGATCTTGCCCTGACGGGTGATCGCATCCAGCACCACATTCGGCGCGCGATCCCCAGGCTGTAGTGGTCTATCGGCGTGGTTCTCCTGCATTGTTCGTTCCTCCCTTTATCTATCTGAATCGCTTGATCTAATCGATATCGATCGAACATCGCGGCGAGGGTGCTCAATCGAGAAACGGCAAGACGACGAGTGTGCCGGGGTCGAGGTTGTGGCGCATGCACACATCCTGTGCCAGCGTGAAATACCGTTCCGCCTCGTCCATGTCGTCATGTTCGAGGCTCAGCGTCGCCAGGCCATCATAACACGGAAAGAGCAGTTGCGGCTCGTCAATTTCCTTCGCAAGCTCAAGGGCTTCCTCGTAATACTTACGAGCTAGCTTCGGCTGTCCGTGGCATTGATGAATCTGCCCGAGGACAATCAGCGGCACGGAGAGATGGTCGCGCTGATCAAGCGCCCGGTCGATCTCGGCGGCCTTCTCCGCCGCCGGCACGCCCTCCGCGGCGCAGCGGTCGGTGAAGGTGCAGCAGGAAACCGCGAGATTGGCGAGAAGGCGCGCCTGGAAGCCGAGATCGCCAATACGGGTGGCGACCTCCAGTCCGCGCCGGCAGATCCTGATGGCGGTGGCCGGATCGACGATCGTGTAGAGCACGCCGAGATTGGAATAGGCGCGGCAGGCAGCACTTTGCAGATCGGCCTTTTCGGCGACGGAAAGGCTGCGCTCCACCTCCTGCACCGCCTCGCGGCGGCGTCCGAGCCGTGCAAAGGCGGCGCCCTTGGTGTTCAGCGCCTCCGCCATCGCCCGCGCGGTCTCCCGTCCGGCCTCCGTCGTTGCGTCGATCGGCAGCGTTTGCAGGCATTGCAGCGCCTGCGTCGCCCATTCGGCGGCCGCGGCCTGATCTCCCATGCGGAAGGCCAGATGGCCGCGCTCCTGCAGGACATGCGCACGCTCGACCGGCGCATCGATCGTCGCGATCATCGCTTCGGCCTCGGCGCAATGCGTCTCCGCCTGATCGCGGCGGCCCGCATCGAGGTGCAAGCGGCCGATCTTGCGCAATATCCTCGCCGCCGCGATCGGGTCGTCCTTGCTGCGGTGGATCGCGAGCGCGCGCTGATAGTGGTTCAGCGCGGCCTCGCGCAGGCCTGCGGGACCGCAGAGATCGGCAAGACGTTCGAGCAGGGCCAATTGCTCCGGGGGCGCCTTCGCCTCGTCGGCGAAGGCCGCAAGCGCCTGACGGTAGAGCCGCATTGCATCGTCATTGGCGTAGGCCTTGCGCGCCAGATCGCCGGCCGCCATCAGATAGGCCGCCCCCTTGGCCTTTTCGGTGGTCAGGCTGAAGTGGTGGCCGAGCTGCGCCAGATGCTCGGGCCGGTCGGGCGCTTCGCCATATTGACGCTCCAGAACCTGGCCGACCCGCCGATGGAGCTCCATGCGCCGCTGCTGGAGGAGATTGTGGTAGATGACGTCGTGCATCAGCGTCTGGCTGAAGCGATAGCCGCGTGACTGACCGGCGCTGGGGCCGCGCAATTCCTCGATGATGTTGGCATCGCAGAGATAATCCAAAGCGGCGTCGATGGCGGCCGGATCGGTTACGACGGTGCGGAGCAGGGCGGTGTCGAATTTCGGGCCGACCACCGCCGCCTCCTGGGCCAACCGTCTTATCTCCTGCGGCAGACGATCGACGCGGGCAAGAAGCAGGGCATGCAGATTGACCGGTATATCGACATCCGTGTCCTCGGCTGCAACATGCCAGCGCTGACCGTCATTGCGCAGCGTGCCCATGTCGATCAGCCCTCGAAGGAATTCTTCGATGAAAAGCGGATTGCCGCCGGCGCGCTCGAGGATGCGCCTGCGCATCGCAACCGGCAGCTTGGCATGGCTCTCGCCGAAAAAGGCGGCGAGCAGCTTCTGCCCGTCGGCCGCTGCGAGCGGGCCGAGACGCTGTACGGTGACGCTGACGCGATCGGAATTCAGCGGGTCGGTTTGCGATGTCGTCCGGTAGATCGCCAGCAGCATCAGCCGGCTGCGCTCCAGCCGGTCCATCATGAAGCGAAGCACTTCTAGCGAGGCGGCGTCCGCCCAATGCAGGTCCTCGATGACGAGCAGCAGAGGGCCTTGCGCCAGCCGCCGCTCGAAGACGGTACGAACCGCATAGAAGATCTGCCGCCGCAATTGCTCCGGCTCGATGTGCCGCAGCGTGCCATCGGGATCGCCGAGGCCGAGGACATGCAGGAAGAGCGGCAAAAGTCCCTCGACGTCCTCCTGGGTGAGATCGAGCGCACGAAAGCCGGTCGCCAGCAATTGCCGCGTCCTGTCGGGATCGTCCCGCTCGCTGATGCCGTAGGCACTGCGCACGACGGCAGCGAGCGTACCGTAGGACTGTTCGCCGAGGGGGGAGCAGGTGGCTTTACGGATGGCGAGGCCCGGAAAGCGGCCGGTATCGCCGGCGATCGTCACGAATTCATTCGCCAGCCGTGATTTGCCGATGCCCGCTTCGCCGATCAGGCGGACAAGCTGCGCCGCGCCGCCGCAGGCAAGATCGAGGCATGCGAGCAGCCGCGTGAGCTCCGCGTCTCGCCCGATCATCGGCGCCTGAAGGCCGAAACTTTCGAGCCCGCGGGCCGTATGCGGCGCTTCCAGAAGCCCCGTCAGCCGATGGACGAGAACGTTGCCGCTTTTGCCGCGCAGCGTCTGCGCGCCGAGACTGTCGAAGGCAAAGGCATGGCGGGTGAGGCGGTAGGTCAGCGGCCCGACGAGGATATCGTTTTCGCCGGCCATCGATTGCAGCCGCTGTGCGGTATTCACCGTGTCGCCGGTCACCGAGTAGGATTTTGTGCTGACCGCACCGAAGCCGCCGGTGACGACGGGGCCGCTGTTGACGCCGATATGCAGGCGCAGCGGCACGCCGGCGCGCGTATGCCAGCGCTTGCCGACCTGACTGGCCCGGTCGATCATGTCGAGGGCGGCACTCAGCGCCCGCACCGGATCGTCCTCATGGGCGACCGGCGCACCGAACAGCGCCAGCAGCGCATCGCCGACGAACTTGTCGACGAAGCCGCCATAGGCCTCGACCGCCTGCGTCATCTCTTCGAACAATTCGTTCTGCAGCACCCGCATGACCTCGGGATCGATCTGTTCGCTCAGCGTCGTGAAGCCGCAGAGATCGGCAAAGAGCACGGTTACCGGCCGACGGTCGGCATCGCCGTCCGAGCTGGGCTGTAGCGTGACTATGTTCGGCTTCGATGCAGGTTGGACTTTGCCTGATATCGAAGCGCCGCATCTTGGGCAGAAAGCGAAATCGGGCTGGCAGGGGTAGCCGCAGGCAGCACAGGAGAGCGGTTGCCTTGCGCCGCACCGCGGACAGAAAGCAAAATCGCTCTGAATATCGAAACCGCAGCCGGCACACTCCATCGGACGCGTCTCACGAAACCCGATGCGTTGCGCAATTTCAGCCGCAACCAGTGGGCCTCAACGGAGACCAGCATGAACCTGCTGCCTCGCGCCCGCAAGCATTAAACGAGCGGCCGATCGACGCCGGGGCTTGGATGCCGCCTCGACCTCTCCTTTCAGGCAACTTCTCTTGCTTGTTACGGCCGCGTTGCGCGCGAGGAAACCACCTGCGGCTGCAATTGTGAGAAAAAGCAATCGCGTGCGGAACAAGTCCACGCTGTCCGCGTTGTCGCTCTTCGGTGTTAAGAAGAGGAGGATTTCATGCCTACGTTCGCAGCGACGCAGGTGACGCCACCTGATGAACACGTCGTTACAGCCCGCGAGGCTCTCGAGCCGCTGTACGAGAAGCTGGAAATGCAGACGGAGTCGACGCTTCTTGCCGCTGCCGTGGAGGCTGGGTGGCCTCCCGAAGAGGCGACGAAGGCCTTGGCGACCCTCAGACTATATGATGCGCTGTCGACACTCGGGCGGACAATCTGACCGCGCCACAGGTTTGACGCCAAAGAGGATTCGGCCCGACGCGGACTGCAAGGGAAGGGCGGGGCGGTGAGGACGCGCTTTCGCCTCCGCTATCGAAAATCGGCAATGACGATGTATGGGAGCAGGGTGGTTCAGCGATCGGCCTGCCTCTGGAAGTCCCCTTCCTTCATCCGGCAAAATTCGATCAGCTGTTCCGAGGTCATTGGCCGCGCGAGAGCGTAACCTTGCAGCAGATGGCAGCCGAGATCTTTCAGGATCCGCGCATGCTCCATCGTCTCCACGCCCTCGGCAACGATATCGATGTTCAGCGAGCGGCCGATTTCGACAATGGAGGAGACCAGGCGGCGTTGAGATGGAGACGCGATAATCGGCTTGATGATCTCCCGATCGATCTTCAGTCTTCGTGGCTCAAATCTAAGCAGGCTGACGATACTGGCATGTTCGGTGCCGAAATCATCGATCTCGATTTCAATGCCAAGCGCTTTGACTGCCGGAATTATCTCGGTGAGGGCAGGCTGAAGATCGTCGAAGGAGATCGTCTCGAGCAGCTCGAAACACAGGCGGCCTTTCGCAATGGGAAGCTCGGACAGCTCGGCAAGCAGATTGGTCTGCGCCAGCCGCCGGGCTGAAATATTGACCGAGACGTGGGGGATCTGCATCCCCCAGGCCGTCCCATCTCGTAAGCTCGAACAGGGCCTTTTGCAGGATCAGCGTGTCCATATCGCCGGTACGTCCCAGCTTTTCCGCGACCTCCAGAAAGCTGTTCGGGCCGAGCAGGCCTTTTCGCGGGTGATCCCACCGGGCAAGCGCCTCGACGCCTGAAATAGCCAATGTATTGGCGTCGAATTGCGGCTGGAAATATGCAACGAGTTCATCACGGTCGAGCGCTCGATCGAATTCGTCCGCCAGTTCTTTCGACTGGATAGCCGCGCTGCGGAGTTCCTCGGTGAAAATGGCCGCCCGGCCGCGGCCCGTCTTCTTCGCCTCGTAGAGGGCCAGATCGGCATTCAGAAGCAATTGGCCGAGCTCGCGCCCGTGAGCAGGGTCGGTCTCCCAAGCGACACCGACACTTGCTCCGACCACCCACTCCGTCCCTTCAACGAGGAGGGGCTGCTCGAGCGCATCGACAATCTGTTTGGCCAACTCGGTTGCTTTGGGTGCGGGATCGGCGCTCCAGCTGGCGAAGATGAATTCATCACCGCCGATCCGGGCCGCTACATCGTGTGGGCCGGCCAGGTCGGCAAGGCGCGAAGCCGTTGCCTGCAAGACCATGTCACCCCCGGCATGCCCTTTAGTGTCGTTGATCTCTTTGAATCGATCGAGGTCGATATGAATGAGGATCAGACAATCTTCTGGAGCCGGTCTCGGCGGCTGCAGGATCATCTGATCGACGAAGCGCCGGTTTGGAAGCCCCGTCAATGCGTCGTGTAGGGACAGATATTCCAGCCTCTGCCGCGCCCGAACGAGCTTTTCCTTATGAAGGCGAAGCTTTTCGATGGTTCTCTGGCGCGATTTTGTCAGGAAGCCGACCCAGATGATCGGCGCGACGACACAGAATGACAGCAGGCTCGCATAGAACTCAAAGACGCCAATCCCGCTATTCTGGCCCCATCCGTGCTTCGGCACCGCGATGAGGGTCCATCGGCCATATGTCATGTCGATGAACGTGACGACCGGCTGCTTCGAAAAGGTGTCCAAGGCGCCGAAAAATACCTGTTTGGGCGAGTTTGGCTCCGGTACGGTGCTGATGGCAACCTCAAGCTCGCTCGATCCAAGGCCGCTATCGCCATAAAGCCTTGGAATATCTATGATTCCAGAAAGCAGCCCCCAAAATTTCTGGCCTTTTCCGTCATTGATGTAAACCGGGCACCTGACGACGAAACCGGTTCCGCCTTGGACGAGCTCCACGGGGCCTGTCAGAACGATATTGTGGGTGTTGCGCGCCAGCATGGCGGCAGCCCGTTGCTTCTCGTTCGTCCGGTAGTCGAGCCCGATGGCTTTTTCGTTTCCTTTTTCCGGATAAACCCACCTGACGACCATGTCCGGCGCCGCGGCGAAGCTCCGCAATTGTGAATCGGGCTGCAGGATCTGCGCGGCAAGTTTGGAAAAAGCCTCTTGGCCCATCTCGGGATCGACCGCGATACCAGCCGCCAAGCCTTGCAGCAGCTTCACATCGCTGTTGAGGTTCGTCTGAAGCCGAGATGATATGGTGGCAAGCTCACCGGCGACAACCGAACGTTCATTGGCCAGCGATCGTTCGAGCCGCCAGTTCGTTGCAATGCAGACGACGATTATCGCAATGATTGCCGCAAAGATCGCCGGAGCAAATGCGCCTGTATGGTGCTCGCCGGTATCGATGACAAGCCCGTATCCTTGCACAGCTTCTTTAAAGCAACGCTAAAACAACGGGGAGGGTCAGTTGCGGACAGCATCAGGAGACTCCAAAAGCTCCAACGGGAAGGCGTTCTGTACGGGCATGTTGCACTTCAAATTAGAACGTACCCCGGCTACATCAAAATATCGCATAAGATAGATTATGGAACGCCAGCCCATGCCAGATAGGTCAGTGTTTACAGCATTCTGCCCTGAACTGGCCGGCCGACTGTGCCGAATTCTTTCCCTTGTCATCCGCATCGGAAGCCACATTCGATGCGCGCGACTTGTCACCGCCGTCTGGCATCCGAGATATGCCCCGCCAAGCCGGCAAGCACGACGCCGAGCGGAAGGCTTCGGATGATCCTGGCTGCAACGAAGGCCGCGCCCGTGGCCAGAGCAAGCTTTGCCCAGGGATAGTCTCCGAGCTGGACGTGAGCGTTTGCATCGATCGATGTCGCCTTGGCTTTCAGCGCTGCTTCCGCATCTTCGCGCAGCATGCCGATGCGGGCGCGCAGCAGTCTTACCTCGTGCCGCAAAGCGGTCAGGCTCTCGTCGGCGTTGTCGCGCGCGGCATCGGCAAAAGGCGGCTCGCCTTCGGCAATCAATTCGTCGGGATCGGGCGGAAGGCCGTGGCGGTTGATGGATGATTGCATGGACGTTTCCTCGAAAATGCGAGCAGGACGAATTGAGGCCCCGCGTTACCGCAGGGCCTCATGGAGATCAGTGATCGCGCCGGAAACCCTGGCTCTGCTGCGATCCGCCTTGTGACTGGGTCTGCGACCGCCGATCGGCATCGCTCGAAGGCGCCGAGCCGGTAAAGGTATAGGCACGCACCTTGGCGCTTCCATGCGTGGTATCGCGCGTGGCGACCGGACGCGGATCCTCGAATGCGCTCTCCGATACGGCGAGATTTTCCGAGGCTTTGCCGCCATGGGCCGACCCGGCATAGCCGGTGTTCGAAGCGCCCTGGAATGCGCCTTCCGACGACCAGAGATCCGCCCGCTCATCCATGTCGATGCTGCCTTCATCGTCCAGGATATCGTGGACGGTCTCATAGAGCGCGTCGTCGATATCATTGACCTGGACAAGGAAACCGCCTCGCCGCAGCCCTTCGGCATAGACCGCGCGATCCTCGTCGGGAAAGAAGAAGTCTGCCAGCGCGCCAAAGAAGCCGCTGCGGTCGTCACTCATCGTGCCGGCTTTTTTTCCGTCGGCCTCATATCCCGGCAGCAGCCGTATCCGTGCAACCGGCACGCCGGCGTCTTCAAGACGCGAAACGGCGGACTCGGCTTCTGACCGGCTATCGAAAAATGCGGTAAGGCTGCTGCCGCCTGTCGGACCTGAAAAGGCCGGATTGGTATCGTTGTAAATGCTGCTCACGGGACTCTCCTCTCGATGTGCAGATCCAGCCGCCGATCGGACGTCTGGCTTCCTGACTCGAAAAACCGGCGGATGCGGTGAATGTTCCAAGGGCGCGGGCGATCAGCTGCCCTCGCCTTGGGTTCCATAATGTACCGAGCTCTCGTTCGGATATGAAGTCTCGTGGATTGCGCTGCCTGATGCGGGCCGTCAGCGGTTGACGTCAAACCTTCGAGGCGCTAGCACGCTTTCAACGTATCGGGGATAATTCATCATGGATTTCTTTTCGGCAGCCGCTATGACGGCTCTGCTGCAGGTCATTGCTATCGACCTCGTTCTCGCCGGCGACAACGCCGTGGTCATCGGTCTCGCAGCTGCGGGCCTTGAAGCTGCACAGCGCCGCAAGGCGATCATCGTCGGCATTCTGGCCGCGACGGTCCTGCGCATCCTCTTCGCCAGCGTCGCGGTTTATCTGCTGGCGATCGTCGGTCTGCTGCTGGCCGGCGGCCTGCTGCTGCTGTGGGTCTGCTGGAAGATGTGGCGCGAGCTTCGCGCCGGCCACGGCGAGCATCACGAATCGGCGAGCGCCCAGGGCGCGCCGAAAAAGACCTTCTTCCAGGCTGCGACCCAGATCGTCATCGCCGACGTTTCGATGTCGCTCGACAACGTGCTCGCCGTTGCCGGCGCGGCGCGCGAACATCCGAGCGTTCTGATCATCGGTCTCGGCCTGTCGATCGCGCTGATGGGCCTTGCCGCAAACCTGATCGCACGGTTGCTCAACAACCACCGCTGGATTGCCTATGTCGGCCTGCTGATCATCCTCTACGTCTCGCTCGACATGATCTATCGCGGTGCCGTCGAGATTATGCCCTACGTTTAAACAGCGAGCTGACGCTCGCATGACGCAACGGGGCTGACGCCCCGTGCGTCTTGCTGCGGGCCGATGCCCCTACGCGATGTCGTAGATTCAGCCCTCGGTCCTGAACTCGGTCTCGAAGCTCATCTGATCATAAGCCGGCACCACATGGTCCGGCGTCTGCGCCATCACCGCGTCGTAGTCGAGCGGCGTGTGCATGTGCGTGAGGATCGCCCGTTTCGGTTTCAGTCGGCCGATCCAGTCGAGCGACTGTTCCAGCGACAGATGGCTGGGATGGTAGGTGTACTGCAGCGCATCGATGATCAGCACGTCGAGATTTTGAAGCTTCTCGACCGTCTGCGGCGGGAAGTCGCTGATATCGCTGCAATAAGCGACATCGCCGATCCGGAAACCGAGCGAGTGAATATCCCCGTGCTGCTGAATGTGGGGATGAAATTTTATCCTGCCGCCGGGACCACGGATTTCGACGGGTTCATCGAGGTTTTCGATGACGATAGGCAGCACGATCGGCGGATAGTTGCTGCCGGGCGGCGTTTCCAGGCAATAGCCGAAGGCATCTCGCAACCTGTCCATCGTAAATTGGTCGGCAAAGATCGGCACGCGCCGGCGCGTATTGTGAAAATAGCCGCGCAGATCGTCGATGCCATGGATATGATCGGCATGCGGATGGCTGTAGAGCACGGCATCGACATGGTCGGCCCTTGCCCTGATCATCTGCTCGCGAAAATCCGGTCCGGTATCGATGACGACGGTCGTCACGCCGCCGTCAGGCCCGAATTGCTGCACCATGAAGGAGGCGCGCGTGCGTCGGTTCTTTGGATTGTCGGGATTGCAGGCGCCCCAGTCGCCGGTAATTCGCGGGACGCCCGGTGACGACGAACAGCCGAGGATGGTGAAACGCCGCCGATAGAGCACGCGCTAGATCCTCGGCATCTTCGAGAACAGTCGGAAAGCGTTTTCCGTCGTGATCCGCGCGACGTCGGCATAGGAAAGGCCGATCGTATCGGCGAGCACTTCCGCCGTGTTCACCACATAAGACGGCTCGTTGCGCTTGCCGCGCCAGCGCTTCGGCGCGAGATAAGGCGCATCGGTCTCCACCAGCAGCCGCTCATGCGGGATGGTCTTGGCGATATCGCGCAGCTCTTCCGATTTCGGGAAGGTCAGGATGCCCGAGAAAGAGATATAACCGCCGAGCTCGACGCCGGTCCTCGCCAGTTCGGTGCCAGCCGAGAAGCAGTGAAGAATGAAGGGGAAGGCCCCCTTCCCTGTCTCCTCGGTCAGGATATCGGCCATGTCTTCGTCGGCGCTGCGGCTGTGGATGACGAGCGGAAGCTGCGTCTCGCGGGCCGCGGCAATATGCCGGCGAAAGCCGGTCTGCTGGTCCTCGGGCTTCTGCGTATCGTAGAAGTAATCGAGGCCGGCCTCGCCGATCGCAACCACCTTTTCATGGGCATTGGCGAGACGCACCAGATCGTCCGTCCGGATATCCAGCTCGTCGCCGGCATTGTTCGGATGCGTTCCGACCGAGCAGAAGACCGAAGGATATTTCTCGGTAATGGCGAGCAGCCCGTCGAGCTTGCGCACCCGCGTGCAGATCGTCACCATCTGCTTGACCCCGGCCTGATGGGCGCGCGCGACGATCTCGTCGCGCTCCGCCTCGAAGTCGGCGAAATCAAGATGGCAATGCGTATCGATCAGCACGGACTCAGGCCTCCGGAGCGACATAGCGCGGGAAGACCGGCGCAGGCGCTTCGAGCGCAGTCCCGGCAACGAGGCGGCCTGCTTCGCCGAGAGCGGCAAAGTCACGCTTGTCCTCGGGTGCCGCGACGAGGTCGAGCAGCTTGCCCGATGATTCCGGCATGAAGGGTTGCAGCAGGATCGCGATCTGCCGCACGACCTCAGCCGTGACGTAAAGCACGGTGCCCATGCGCGCCGGATCGGTCTTCTTCAGCGCCCACGGCGCCTGGCCGGCGAAGTAGCGGTCGGCCTCCGAAACGACAGCGATGATCGAGGCGAGCGCCCGGTGGATGAGCTGCTTGCCCATATCCTCGCGCGTCGAGGCATGCAGCGCGTCGGCCTGCGCCAGCATCGCCTTGTCCTCTTCGGTCAGCGGCCCGCATTCTGGAATCTTGCCGTCGCAGTTCTTGACGATCATCGACAGCGAGCGGCTGGCGAGGTTGCCGATACCATTGGCAAGGTCGGAATTGATGCGCGTGCCGATCGCCTCTTCGCTGTAGCTGCCGTCCTGGCCGAAGGAGACTTCGCGCAGGAAGAAATAGCGCACCTGGTCGAGGCCGAAGTGGTTCACGAGATTGACGGGATCGACGACGTTGCCGAGCGACTTCGACATCTTCTCGCCCTTGTTGAGCAGGAAGCCGTGGGCAAAGACGCGCTTCGGCAGCGGCAGCTTCGCCGACATCAGGAATGCAGGCCAATAAACCGCGTGGAAGCGGATGATATCCTTGCCGATGATGTGGACATCCGCCGGCCAGTATTTCGCCCTGGGACCGTTCCTGTCCTCGATGTAGCCCGTCGCGGTGATGTAGTTGGTGAGCGCGTCGACCCAGACATACATGACATGGGCCGGATCGTTCGGCACCTTGATGCCCCAGTCGAAGGTGGTGCGTGAGACCGAGAGATCCTTGAGGCCGGATTTGACGAAGGAGATCACCTCGTTGCGGCGTTCGGCCGGGCCGATGAAGTCGGGGTTCTCTTCGTAGTGTTTCAGCAGCTTGTCCTGGTACTCGGAAAGCTTGAAGAAGTAGCTTGCCTCTTCCACCCATTCGACGGGCGTGCCCTGCGGCCCGTAGCGCACGCCGTCAGCGCGCAGCTCGGTTTCGTTTTCCTGGTAATAGGCCTCGTCGCGCACCGAATACCAGCCGGCATAGCTGTCCTTGTAGATGTCGCCGCTATCTGCCATCAGGTTCCAGATGTTGCGCGATGTCTCGTGATGACGCTCCTGCGTGGTGCGGATGAAGTCATCGTTCGAGGCGTTGAGCAGCTTCGCCATTGCCTGGAATTCGCCGGAGTTGCGGTCGGCGAGCGCCTGAGGCGCAATTCCCTCGGCGCGCGCCGTCTGCTGCATCTTCTGGCCGTGTTCGTCGGTGCCGGTCAGGAAGAACACGTCCCGGCCGTCCAGGCGCTGGTAGCGCGCCATCGCATCCGTCGCGATCAGCTCGTAGGCATGGCCGATATGCGGCTTGCCATTGGGATAGGAAATCGCGGTGGTGATATAGAAAGGTGTCTTGTCTGTCATGGCGGCCAATGTCCGGCTTACTCTATATAAATGGTCAGCCGCTCTTAGCGCATGTCACCGTCAAGCGAAACCTCAACTTTCCAGTCGTCAATGATTTCCGGGACACGGGCTCGTGAACTTGACTCAGCTTCGCACGCAATCTACCCGTCTTGGAAAAGAGGGCGGGACAAGAACGAAGTGCCAGTTTTCACCTATCGGAATCGCCGTAGACGTGCGCCGTCGGAGACGCTTGATTGACGTTCGAGCCTCTCTATTCGCTTTCGGGCCTGGTTGTGGGGGCCCTTGTCGGCATCACCGGCGTTGGCGGCGGTTCGCTGATGACGCCGCTGCTGGTGCTTCTCTTCGGCGTCCATCCCGCCACCGCCGTCGGCACCGATCTCCTCTATGCGGCGATCACCAAGACGGCCGGCACCGCCGTTCACGGCATGCACGGGCGCGTTAACTGGAAGATCGTCGGCGGCCTGGCTGCCGGCAGCGTGCCGGCCGCCCTGCTGATGCTCTGGCTGCTGGCCGGCGTCGATCGCAAGAGCATCGGCGTAACGAACACCATCACCACCGCGCTCGGCTGGCTTCTCGTCATGACCGCGATCATGCTGGTCTTTCGAGGCCCGATACTCGAAATGGCGCGTCGCGCCATCGGTGACCGCACGCCGCCAAAGCCGGCGACCATCGTCGCCTTCACCGTCGTTCTGGGTTTTCTTCTCGGTGTCCTAGTCACCTTGACCTCGGTCGGCGCCGGCGCGCTCGGCGTGACCATTCTGCTGGTCCTCTATCCCAGGCTCGATGTGCGCGAGATCGTCGGTTCCGATATCGTCCACGCCGTGCCGCTGACCCTGATCGGCGGCATGGGGTACTGGTTCATCGGCGAGATAGACTGGTCGATGCTGTTTGCCCTGCTCATCGGCTCGATCCCCGGCATCATCGCCGGAAGCCTTCTGGCGCCGAAGCTGCACGAGCGCACCATCCGCATCGTCCTTGCCGTGACGCTGGCAGTCGTCGCATCGAAGCTGTTGATCGGCTGATCAGAGGCCCGGCTGCTTGATGTCGGAAAGAATGCTGATGATCGTCTGCTTGCGATCGAGATTGTAGGCATCGGAAACGGTCAGCCGTTCAGTGATCTCGGAATAGAGCCGTGCCAGCCGTTCGGCTGCCGCGATCTGTCCCTCTGCCGCTGCCGCGCGGGCGCGGTTCATGATGTCGTCGCCGATATGGCTGACGAAGAAATCGAAGATCGTGTCGCTTTCCTTGCCGGACAGGGCATCGGCCAATCGATGCATCGCCTTGCGCGCGGCCGGCCCTTCGGATGAAAGCATGTCGTCATAGGCGGCGATGATTTCGCCGCCGCCGTAGTTCAAGAGTTTCAGCGCTTCGCCGACGCTGCCCTTGGCGGCCGCAAGCACTGCCCCGCCCTCGCCCGATATGCCGAGGTGACCAAGGGCGGAAACGAGCGCGTCGTCGGCAAGCGGCGCCAGTTTCAGCGGCAGGCAGCGGGAGCGGATCGTCGGCAGCAGCCGTCCCGGCGCGTGCGAGAGCACCAGGAACAGCGCCCGCTTCGGCGGCTCTTCGAGGATTTTCAGGATGGCGTTGGCCGCATTGCGGTTCATGTCGTCGGCCGGGTCGATGATGACGATCCGCCAATTGCCGGTGCCGGAGGTCTGAGAGAAGAACTTGCCGGCGCGGCGCACCTCGTCGACCGTGATCGCCGATTTCACCTTGCCGGTCTTTTCGTCCACCGGCCGGGCAAGGTGCAGGAGATTGTGCGAAGCGCCGGAGACGATCTGCCGGCTGACGGCCGAGGCCGGGTCGGGATCGCCGATCGTCTCCGGCGCTGTTTGGGGATCGGGATGCGAGAGCACATGATTGGCGAAGCGGAAGGCGAGCGTCGCCTTGCCGATGCCTTCCGGTCCCTCGATCAGTATGGCGTGGTGGCCCTTGCCGGATCGGTAGGACTGGGCAAGAAATGCCTCCGCCTCCTCATGGCCGAACAGCCTGGTATTTTCCGCCGGCCAGATCGCGCCGTCGAGCAGTCCGGGCCTCTCCTCACTCATGGTGGGCGGCTTCCGGCGTGCGGGCATGGCCTGCGGGCGACGACCTCAACTGCCTGACGATCGCCAGGATCTCGGCGGCGATCGCCTCTTCCGTCTGCAGAGCATCGACGACGTGGCAGCGTTCCGGCTCGCGGGCGGCGATATCGAGAAAGGCTTCGCGCCGTTTCTCATGCGTTTCGAGCTGCTCTTTCTCGAAACGGTCGGGACCCACCGCCGCGGCGCGCTTCTGCGCCCGCTCCAGTCCGACCCTCGCGGGGATGTCGAGGATCACGGTGCAATCCGGCATGACGCCGTTGATGGCGACGCGCTGCAGCGTCTCGATGAAATCCGGCTCGAGATTGCCGGTGATGCCCTGATAGACGCGGGAAGAATCCATGAATCGATCGCAGAGTACGACCTTGCCTTCGGCAAGTGCGGGCCGGATCACTTCCTCTACGTGGTCATTGCGCGCTGCCGCAAACAGGATCGCCTCCATCCGCGTGCCGAACGCTTCGGCGGCGCCGGAAAGAAGCACATGGCGCACGGCCTCGGCGCCCGGCGATCCGCCCGGCTCCCGCGTCACCAGCACGTCGTGGCCTTCGCTCTTCAACGCCTCGGCGAGGCGGCGGATCTGCGTGGATTTCCCAGCGCCTTCCCCGCCTTCAAACGTAACGAACAATCCCGTACCGGACGACAATGACAGCTTCCCGCATTCCAGGCGCCATACGCGCCTCGTTCCTTCTATCTATCCGAAGATGCCAGAGAGGAAAACCTTTCGCCGCGGCGACATATTCACCTTTCCCGGTAAATCGCATCGGAAAGAAGGTGTTCAGCCGGGCGCGGACTTATCCCAGAGCCAGGAGAAGAACAGCGATTCGCCGAGTTCCAGCATGGCGTCGACGGCCCGGCTGCTGAGCGAGCCCTCCTCCACCGCCTGCACGGTATAGAGCGGCACTTCGCGGAGCAGCCGGCTGCCCGCGAAAATCCTCAGCGTGCCCGCCTGGTAATCCGGTTTGACCGGCGCCATCAGCGGCCAGCGATAGACGATGCGTGCCGAGAGCCGGTCTGGATTGCTGACTGGGATATAGACGCTGACCGGCGCCTTGGCGACGAGATCGACGGTGCGTGTTGTGCCGCCATAGACGCTGGCCGAGCCGATCACTTCCTTCTCGGCAAAGATCTGCCGGTTCTCGAAGGCCGTCAGTCCCCATTCGAGCACGCGCTTGGTTTCCTCCGTCCGTTCCTTGTCTGAGGCGATGCCGGCAAGCGCCAGAAACAGCCGCCTGCCGTCGCGCTCGACCGAGGCGACGATCGAATAGCCCTCGCCCTCGGCAAAGCCGGTCGCCAGCCCGTCGGCGCCGAGATCGAGACCGAGCAGCGGATTCCGGTTGCGCTGGAGGATCTTGTTCCACTCGAATTCCGGCTGCGCGAAATAGGGATAGAGGCTCGGATAGGATTGCTGCAGGGCGGCAGCGAGCACCACCATTTCGCGCGCCGTCACCTTGCTCTTGCCATCGGGAAGGCCGGTGGAATTGCCGAATACCGCCTTATCCATGCCGAGTTCGCGGGCGCGGCGGGTCATCGATTCGGCGAATTGCTGTTCGCTTCCCGCCATGCCTTCGGCCAGCACGATGCAGCCGTCATTGGCGCCCTGGATGGTAATGCCCTTCAGCAGGTCGTCGACGCGCACGTGCGATTTGAGCGCGGCAAACATCGTTGCCGTCCGCGACGGGGCGCCGCCCGTTCGCCAGGCATATTCCGAAACGGGATATTCGGTTTCGAGCGTGATCTGGCCCTTGGTCACCGCCTCGAAGGCGAGATCCACCGTCATCAGCTTGGCGAGCGAGGCCGGCGAAAAGCCCTGGTCCTCGTTCTTGGCGAGAAGCACCGTGCCGGTGGAGGCCTCGATCATGTAGGCCTGCGCGGCCTTCGTGGCAAATCCGCCAGCGCCGCCATCGGCCGCGAGCGCGCCGGTGGCCAGGGGTATCAGGCATGCAAAAAGGCGAAGCAAGGGCTTCAGCATCGCAATTTCCATCGATCGAGCGGCGGATTTCAGGAGGTTAGAGCGAGAGGGAATCCGTTGCAATTGCCATGCTTAGCGCGCCGCGGATTTTGCCTGCTGACGCTTGGTAGAGGCCAGGATCGACTGTTGCGTCAGCCCGTCATTGCGCACCATCACCGCGTCGAAGGCGAGATCGACCGTCACCGTCTTCACCGCCTCGTTCTGGTAGCCGAGCGCAAGCGAACCCTGACGCCCGCCATAGGGCCGCTCATAGGGCATGGGCCCGATCTCAGGCAGCACGACCATCTGTTCGAAGGCCGGAGCGCCATTGCCTGCGGACTGCGCGGACGGCGCGACCAGAACATTGGCAGGAGCGGCGAGCGCCGGCGCTGCATTGTAGCGCGCGCTCGGCGTCGAACCCGCATAAGAGGTCGCCGACATCGGCACCGGCACGTTGGCCGGCGTCTCGTAGCTGTCCGAGCTCTGCAGCTGGTCGCGCGTCATTTTGCGGCTGTTGGAGGCGACCATCACGCCGGTTGCGATCTGTCCCTCGGGATTGATTGCCGGAATGCGGCTGCCCTTCGGAACGTAGGATGCCATCAGATAAGGCATGTCATGGCCGTCCATACGAGCGCGGCCGACATATTGCACGCGCACCTTGCCGGTGCCGCTGTGCTGCAGATCCAGCATGTTGGCCGTCTTGTTGGAAAGGTCGATGATGCGTCCTTCGTGATAGGGACCGCGATCGTTGACGCGCACGATGATGGATGAGCCGTTCTCTACATTGGTGACGCGAGCATAGCTCGGCAGCGGGAAAGTCGGATGCGCGGCGGAGAGATGCATCTGGTCGTAGACCTCGCCGTTCGCCGTCAGGCGTCCATGAAAGGCCGAACCATACCAGGAAGCGATGCCGACCTTGCTATAGGAGAAGTCTTCCTTCGGATAATACCATTTACCCTTCACCACGTAAGGATTGCCGACCATGTAGCGGCCGCCGCCCTTCGGGATGTTGTTGCCGGTGGCGACCCGCGGGCTCGCCTTCACGCCATATTCGGATTCGGAAAAATATTCCTTGCCGTGGGCTTTCTTCTTCGGCACCGCCTGCGTCGTGCCGCACGCCGCAACCGTCGCACACATCGCCGATATCGCTAGCCACCGCGCTGCCGTTGCGAATGACGCCGCCCCGTAATCCAGTCTCATATGTCCCACGCCGCTCATATGGTTAAGGAACCCTGCCCGATAATGGGTCAATAGCGCCTTATCCCCACCCGCCTAACGAGACTTTAATCTTGTGAGCTTCGTGGCAAATTTACGAACGATTTCGCAGCGATAGCGCCAATTCCGATAATTATGGTTTATAAATTGCTAACAATAGGACCTGCGCCCTGCCCGTCCGCCGCTGCAATGAGGCCCGGAATTGCCGTGCCGATACGTGACACATATTAAACAGCCGAGGGGATTTGCGCGCTCAAAAAGGCCTTCGATCAAGGGTGCCGGTAGAGGTTGAGGGTTTCAGCCACTGGTAGTTTTCTTTTAAATCGATCGCTCTGAAGTTCTTGCTGGCCCGCCGCCGTATGGACGACGCTTCCCTTGCACCGTGTAGTTTGTTGCTTGACTCAAAGTGAAGTAGAAAGTTTAGTTGCGGGCGTTCGGGTGAAGCCCGGCGTCCTTTCCACGTTCATCTTCAGGGGGACGAGTCATGGCAAATCACAAACCAGCAGTGCCCAGCGTGTCGATCCGCGACTACTCGCCGACGGAAGCCATTGAAGGAAGCCTTCTCGACGGCGCATCGGATCCGGATGGCGATCTGCTTCAGGTTCAGTTCGTCAATGGGGTCAGAATTCCCAACAAGGCAGGTGAACCCGGATATCTGACCATCGAAGGCGAGCACGGCACGCTGACCATCTGGAGCAACGGCAGCTATAGTTACACGGTCACTGACCCGGGAAGCCTCGAGCCCGGTGGAGTCTTCTCCGAAAAATTCTCCTTTAAGGTCTCCGATGGAAAAGGCGGCACCGACGTCGCCAACTTTCACATCGCCGTCAACACGCCGCCGCAAGGGCTCTATTCGATCGATTTCGAAAATGCGCCGACGGAGTATCCCGGGCAGCCGGACATCGCTTCGGGTTACGCGGGCTTCAAGTTCGGCGACAAGGTCGACGGCAACCTTTGGGCGGTCGCAGAAGCCGGCGGTAACGAATACGTCGTCACCAATCCCTACAATCCCTTTTTCGACCGTGTCGACGGTAAGCTCTTCAAGGTAGAGGGCGTCGACGTCGCGACCGTTTTCGATCCCGGCTACGAAGGGGTCGATGCCCTCGTCACCTTCGAGGGTTACATCGATGGCAACAAGGTGAGCGAGATGACCGTCAAGGTCTATGGCGACACCATTGCCGACGGCCAGCATATTTCACTGGAAGCGCTGGGCGCAGTCGACTTCGTCCGCTTCGATATCGACCCGGACGTGGAGCCCACAGGCTTCCCGCAGCTCGCCTTCGACAACTTCACCGTCCTCGTCTGAGAACATCAGGCAAGCGGCCCGCAAAGCCGCTTCCTACCCCGAAGCAAGTGCTTCAGAACAAGTTGACGCTGCGGTCAAAGCTGCTACAAAGCCGGCCTGTGAGTGAATGGGTCGCACATCGGCGAAAACGCCGATCCAACGGAAATGCCGAAACGGAATTTCCTTGGGCGTCTCAATTTGCCTGGAAGAGTGTCCGAGTGGTTTAAGGAACCGGTCTTGAAAACCGGCGTGCGGGAAACCGTACCGTGGGTTCGAATCCCACCTCTTCCGCCATTTTGGCCGTATTTCTCCGATCGCGCCGTTTCAGCCCTCCAGCCGGGCTGCGTTCTCCGTCAGTATCTTTATCAATTGCTCCTTCACGATCTGGACCCTCGGCGTCCGGGCCGCTTGGTCCTGCACGAGAAGCCACAGATCGAGCGTTAGCCTGGGCACGTCTTCCAGCACCGGCACGAGATCGGTTCGGCAAGCGGCGAAACAAGGCAGGACCGCGATGCCGAGGCCGTTTTCCACCGCCGTCAGCTGCGCGGTGAACGAGCTGAGCCGCATCGCCGGCTGGCAATCGGCGAAAATCTCTTCCAGCCAGATCGACATCGAGAGATAACGCAGATCGTCGCTCCATCCGATCACCCGGTGGGAGTGGAGGTCGCGCTCGTTCGACGGCTTGCCATGTGTCTCCAGATAGCTGCGATTGATGTAGAAGCCGAATATGACCTTCCCCACCGTGCGCATGAGGTAGCTGCCTCGCTCGGGCGGCACGATCCGAAGGGCGATATCGGATTGCTGGGTCGCGAGCGCCGCCGGCCGGACGCTGGATCTGATGTCGAGCTGAATGCCGGGGTAATCCTGCATGAGGCCCCCGAGATTGGGGATGAGGATCTGCTGGCCCAGCAGTTCGGGCGCGTCGATGCGGACAGTGCCCGATACACTATCGCTGCTGTCTCTGGCCGACCTTTCGAACGCCTTTAAAGACGCTTCGGCCGTTTCTGCCGGCGCCAGAAGATCGATGCCTGCTTCGGTCAGCTCGTATCCGTCGAAGTGATGCCGAAACAGCGTCGACCCCAGTGCTTGCTCGAGCGCCGTTATTCGGCGCGACACGGTGGACGTGCTGACGCCCAGCCGGCGCGCTGCCGCGCTGAGCGACCTGGAGTTCGCGACGGCAAGAAAGAATTTCAGGTCATTCCAATCCATGAGGCTTTCCATTTTTGGAATGACGCTTGCCCAAAACGGCAGTCGTCTATTGTCGCCGATTTGATATCATCGGAGCAGAAACGGCAACAGGATGGTTGCAGGAGCGGCATCCTCCAATCCTTCGGTTTTCCAAATTTGCTACGCCCGGCGTTTTCGGCACCTATCCGAGAGCGCCGTGCTTCCGCAACAAGGCGCGAGGCAATTCTCATGATCGTTCAAGCTTGCATCAACGGCGCAAGGCCGAGCGATTTCCATCCGCACATTCCCCTGACGGTGGAAGCCATGGCGCGCGACGCTGCGGCTTCTGTCGCTGCCGGCGCTGCCGAACTTCACCTTCATCCGCGCGGCGCCGACGGCCAGGAAAGCCTCGCGGCTGTCGACGAAACCGTCAGCGCGATCCGCCGGGTCTGTCCGGGGACGCTGGTCGGCGTTTCCACGGGCGCCTGGATCGAGGGCGATCGGGAACGGACGCGGGAAGCCATCCGCCAATGGCTGGTATTGCCGGATTACGCGTCGGTGAACCTCTCCGAAGACGATGCGCCCGCTATAATGCAGCTGCTTCGCGACAGGGGCGTCGGGATCGAAGCCGGGCTGGCATCGGTCGCCGATGCCGAGCGCTATGTCAGCCTCGAAGACCACCAGCGGGTGCTTCGCGTGCTCATCGAACTCGATCACGAACAGGATTGGCAAAGGGCCCGCGCTGTTCAGGACGGCATTCTCGAGGTGCTCGAACGTGGCGGCGTGACCCGGCCCGTTCTTCTGCACGGCTTCGATGCAACGGTCTGGCCGTTCGTCGAATTGGCCCGCCAGCGGCGCTTTTCCACCCGCATCGGCCTGGAAGATGGCAAGCATCTTCCAGATGGAACCATCGCGAGCGGCAATGCCGCGCTGGTCGCCGCCGCCGTCGATATCTTCCTTGGCCGGCCGAACTGACCCGCCGCTTAATTCTTCTCTCGCGAGGCAGAGCATGACAACGAGAACAGATACTTTCCGATTTTCTGAATTCGGCCCGCCTGACGTCCTGCGCCAGGAAAGCATCGAGCTGGCCCTGCCCGCTGCCGGCGAAATCCAGATCCGGCATCTGGCGATCGGCGTGAATTACATCGACATCTATCACCGCAAAGGCGTCTTCGCGGCGCCGCTTCCCTTGCCGAGTGGGCTGGGCGTGGAAGGTGTCGGTATCGTCACCGCGCTTGGCGACGGCGTTAAAACCTTCAGTGTCGGCGACCGCGTGGCCTATGTCGGCGGACCCCCGAACGGTTATTCCACGCATCGAAACTTGCCTGCCGCGCGCGCTTTACCCGTGCCGGACGGGCTGGACGGCGAAACCGTCGCGGCTCTGGTTTTCAAGGGGTTGACCGTCGAGTACCTGATCCATCGCTGCGCGCCGGTGGCAAAAGGCGACGTCGTCCTCTTCCATGCCGCCGCAGGCGGGGTCGGATCGATCGCCTGCCAGTGGCTGAAGCATCTCGGAGCGACGGTGATCGGGACTGTCGGCTCGGAGGAAAAGGCCAGGATCGCGCATGCCAATGGATGCGATCACACGATCGTTTACACCAAGGAGGATTTCCAGGCCCGCGTGGCCGAGATCACCGACGGCAAGGGCGTGCGTATCGTCTACGATTCGGTCGGCGCCGACACGTTTGCCAAATCTCTGGATTGCCTGCGCCCCCGCGGTACTCTTGTCAGTTTCGGGGAAGCCTCCGGTCCGATTGCGGCTTTAAACATTGCGTCGCTGGGCGCAAAAGGATCGCTGTTCGTCACGCGTCCATCCATCGCCCATTACACGGCCGACCGCCGCGAATACGAGGCGGCCGCGAGCAATCTCTTCGGCGCCATCGAGGCCGGCATCGTCAAGGCGCCTGCTATATCGAGATACAGGCTCAGCGATGCGGTCAGAGTGCACGAAGATTTGGAAGCGCGCCGAACGCAAGGGTCTATCATTCTCATTCCGTGACATGGCCCGCCCAAGCGCGCAAAATCGGCGCTGCGCCATCTTCAAGGTCACTTTATATTTCAGGAAATGAAGAATGTTTACGACAGGAATGAGTATATCAGTAGGCCGACGGAGCCCCAAAAGACAATAGGCGTAAGTATCAAACCAAGGACGATGACTTTTGTCATTGAAAAACTCCGAATCCACGCGCCCCGCTGAAAATCTATTTCATCGATCCACGGTTTGGTATGGGCACGAAGTCCGGGATGGATCGGACCTTGGTCTCAGTTTCGACGATTTGACCCACGCTATCGCCGCTCAGCGCGTGGGAGGTGACGGTAGACCGCAACCGCCACGACGAGTGCAACGGCAATCAGCGCCGCGGCGACCGCGAAGGTGATCCGCATTCCTGATGCGACCGCTTCAGGGCGCGCCGTGGCGATATCGGATGTCGCAGATGCAAGAGCGAACACAGCGCCCATCACGGATGCGCCGGTGATCAAGCCGAGATTGCGCGACAGGTTGAGCATGCCCGAGATGACGCCTCGCTGGTCGGGCCGGACATGCGCCATGACGGCCGTGTTGTTGGCCGCCTGGAACAGTTGGTAGCCCGGCGTCAGGATGGCGATGGCGGCGATGTAGCCGGCAATACCGGGAAGCACGGCCAAGGCGATCGAGCCTGCCGCCATGGCGATGAGCCCTGCGACAATCACAAAGGGCGCGTCAAGGCGGTCGACAAGGCGACCGGCCGGCACGCCGCTCAAAGTGGAGATGACGGGGCCGCTCGACATGACGATGCCGACGAAGGCTTCGTCGAGCCCGAGCGTACGGCAAAGGTAAAAGGGCGCAACCACCAGCGTGGCCATCATAACCGTCGAAACGAAGATGTTCATGGCGAGGCTGGCGCTGAGCGCCGGGTCGCGAAACGCCGCCAATCGGATCAGCGGCGATGCTGTTCTCGCCTCGGCGAAGACGAAGAAACCGATGCCGAAAGCGGCGGCCAGCAACAGGGCTGCGTTCAGCGGACCAAACCTGCCGTGCCCGATCGTCATGGCAAGCGCATAGGCCGAAAGCGTCAGCGCAAGCAGCAAAGTGCCGGCAATGTCGAAGCGCGCTCGATCCGTCTTGCTTCCACTGATATCAGCCGGCAGATGGCGAAAAGCGAGAGCGAAGGTCAATACGCCGAGCGGCACGTTGACGAGGAAGATCGCCGGCGAGCCGAACGAGGCGATCAGGACGCCGCCGAGCGAAGGGCCGAGAGCGGTTCCCACCGCCGACATCGTTCCGAGCAATCCCATGGCGCTGCCGATCCTTACCTTCGGCACCGTCTCGCCGATGAAGGCCATGGTGAGAGCCATCATCATGGCCGCGCCCAGGCCCTGCACGGCGCGCGCCGCAACCAGCACCCACAGCGTAGGCGCGAGGCCGCACAGGATGGAAGCCATCGTGAAGAGCAGGATGCCGATGAGCAGCAGCCGTTTGCGCCCGACGATATCACCGAGCCGCCCGGCGCTGACGACCAGCGTGGTGATGGCGAGGAGATAGGCAAGCACGATCCACTGAACATCCTGGAAGGCGGCGTTGAAGGCCTGCGCCAGGCTCGGCAGGCCGACATTGGCGATGCTCGTGCCGAGTGATGGCAGCAGCATGGAGAAGGAAAGGCTGGCGAGCGTCCATCGGGCGGAGGGCGCCTGCCCGGCAATTGCCTCGCCTCGTTCCGCAGTGATCTGTTTCATCATGACCTCGTTTTCGCGATTTCCGGAATGGAGCGTCGAAGCCTAGTGACCGGCCTGATGTGGCGGAAGGCGCACGATTTGCATTTCATTGATGCATTTGACGCCACATCATGAACAAGCCGTGTTATCGTCGACCTATGTCGACACCCGATCTCAACCTGCTTGTCACTCTCGATGTGCTGCTTGCCGAAGGCAGCGTTGCTCGCGCGGCCCGCAGATTGCGGCTCAGTCCCTCGGCGATGAGCCGCGCATTGGCGCGATTGCGCGAAACCACAGGTGATCCGCTGTTGGTCCGTGCCGGACGCGGTCTCGTTCCCACTCCGCGGGCGCTCGAACTGCGCGAGCGGGTCGGCAGGATCGTCGAGGAGGGGCAAGCCGTGTTGCGTCCCGTCGAGGCGCTCGACCTGAAACGGCTTGACCGGACATTTACGCTGCGCACCAGCGAAGGCTTCGTCGAGAACTTCGGGCCGGATCTCATCGCACGGATCGGCGAAGAAGCGCCTGGCGTACGGCTGTGCTTCGTGGCCAAGCCGGATAGAGACAGCGCCCCCTTGCGCGACGGCACTGTCGATCTGGAAACCGGTGTTGTCGGCAAGACGACCGGACCCGAAGTGCGGGCGCAAGCCTTGTTTCGGGATCGCTTCGTCGGTGTCGTGCGAGCGGGACATCCGCTTTGCCAGGGTGAAATGACGCTCTCCCGCTATGCGGCCGGCCGGCATGTCAGCGTATCCAGGCGCGGCCTTGAGAAAGGACCGATCGATGAGGCGCTCGACCTGCTCGGGTTGGAACGGCAGATCGTCACGATCGTCGGCGGCTTTTCGACTGCTCTGGCTCTCGCGCGGGCTTCCGATCTGATCGCCGCTGTTCCCGAACGGCATACCGGCGTCTTGCGCGCGGGAATGCACAGTTTTCCGCTCCCCGTCTCGATGCCTGACATCACGGTTTCATTGCTCTGGCATCCGAGGATGGATGCCGATCCCGCCCACCGCTGGCTGCGCGGCTGCCTTCGCGATGCCTGTGCCGCAACGTGATTGGAAGCCCGAGAGTGACCCTGTGCCAGCGGTTGACTATCCCGTGCTGCCGTGATTTCCCCTCTCGCATCACCAAGCGAGGACATCATGACCGACATCATTGTAAAGGACAGCAACGGAAGCCAGCTTCACGACGGCGATTCCGTCACGCTGATCAAGGATCTCAAGGTCAAGGGAACTTCGGAAACGCTGAAGCGCGGAACGCTCGTCAAGGGTATCCGTCTGACCGACAATCCCGGCGAGATCGAGTGCAACACCAAGCAGGTCAAGGGCCTGGTGTTGAAAACGGAATTCCTGAAGAAGGCATAGGATCGTCGGGGGTCTCCTGCGGCACTTCCTCCGTGATCACTTCGAAACGGGAAAGCGTCGCCGGCCCGAAGGCCGTGGACATCGCGACGTCAGTGGCGTCGCGGCCGGTCGCCATCAGTATTCTGCCGATACGCGGCGTGTTGTGGCGGGCATCGACCGTATGCCAATGGCCGCCGAGAAAGACCTCGAACCAGGCGCTGAAATCCATCGGATTGGGATCGATCGGAACGCCGATATCGCCGAGATAGCCCGTGCAGTAGCGGGCCGGGATGTTCAGGCACCGGCAGAGCGCGATCGCGAGATGAGCGAAATCGCGGCAGACGCCGCTCTTGTCGGTAAAGCCGCCATGCGCGGTCCTCAGCACGTCGGCCTTCTGGTAGTCGAAGGTAATGTGGTTATGGACGAAATCGCAGATCGCCTGGACCCGCGCCCATCCGAGCGGCGTCGACGAGAAGTTTGCCCAGGCGAAATCCGAGAGCCTGTCGGTGTCGCAGTAGCGGCTGCCGAGCAGGAAGACGAGCACTTCGTCGGGCAGGTCCTTGATCGCGTGTTGAACGGCATTCTCAGGAACGATGTCGGGCTGCCCGGTGTCGTAGATCTCGAACGCGGTGGAAATCGTCGTCAGTCCCGGCGGCGCGACGATCCGGCTGCAGGCATTGCCGAACACGTCGATATACTCCCAGACCTCGATCGGCCGGTCGAATGTCAGTACCTGCTCGCTTAAAAGATCGGCGCGCCGGGAAGGATGAATGTTGAGGACGAGCAGCATGGGTGTCGGCTGTACGCATTCGTACCCTAAATGAAACCCGGCGCGTATCCTCATAGTGGCTTCCTCGTCGCGATTGCGCATGTGCGGCTGCCTATCAACGTTGCTCGGCGCGGCGCGGTTCCAAGGGCTGCGGGCGTCTCCCCGCGGCTAACTGGTCGTGACGTTGACCTGCACCGTCATGCTGTCGAAATCCGCTTGCCCCCCGTCGTAGCTGCCGCTCAGCGGGACTGCCTGGCGGGGATCGCGGGCGACGGCGACGCGAATGAGATCGCGGTTGCCGACGATCCCGTTGGTCGGATCGAACTCCGCCCAGCCGGCGCCGGGCAGATAGATCTGGCACCATGCATGCGTGGAGCCGCCGCCGAGCACGGTGGAGCCGTCCCGGTCGGGAACATAGACATAGCCGGTGACGAAGCGCGCCGCGAGGCCGAGCGCGCGTGCCGCTTCCATCATCAGAAGCGCGAAATCGCGGCAGGTGCCGGAGCGAAGCTGCAAGGTCTGGAGAGGCGGCTGCGTCCCATGCTCCAGCCGCCGCGAATAGACGAAGCTTTCCCGGATGGCGTAACAGAGCGTCATCAGCAGATGTCCGGTTTCTGTCGGCCGCCCCTGCCGTACGAACCGCTTTGCCCAGCGCCCGACCTCGTTGTTCGGATCGGGATAATGACGCTGTACCGAGGGCGCGAGATCGGCGATCTCGTCCTGGTCGTAGGGGAACGGATAGGTCAGGGCGGCATTGTCGACCCGGAGATCGAGTGCGACCTGAGGCGTGTGATCGAGCGTGATCCAGGTTTCGAACCGAAGCTCGGCGGAGGGTGTCGGAATATCGATGAGCGCGACGCAATTGCCGAAGACGTCGTGGATCCAGCGCACCCGGCTTTGCTCCGGATAGGTCGTCAGCGACGCCTCCAGGAGCCGCTGGTCGAAGCTGTCGCGTGGCCGAAACATCAGGCGATGCTGGCCGAAATAGACCTCTCTGAGGTAGCGATAGGAGGTGATATGGCGGACGGTGAAAATTGTCATGGGGGGCCGCCCCGCAATCTGTTCACGTTGCTGCTCCAAGGCGGCTATGCCGCCTCTCCCTTGGAAGCGCCCTGCCCGCTTCTGCGCTTATCCCGATTTCTTGTCATATAAGCAGATTCGAAAGATTGCTATTGTAGCTTCACCGATCGACGGCAGGGCCGTCCAACCTTAGGAGGGTACGATGCATATCATCTGGGACGTTCTTACGCTTCTGCTGACAATCGGTTCGCTCTATGGCGGTCGCGAATACCGGATTATTCGCGCTCGTGCCCGCGCTCAAAACTGGGGCAACTTCTGACCTGATACCGGCGATCGCGTCGCGGTTACGTCGAATGACGTAAAGCTCAGCGATTAAGGAGATGCTTTATTAGGTTCCTAGCGGTTTATCCGCTATTTCTCTCTGTTAGTGCAAGCCCGCCTCACCCCAGGCGGGCTTTTTTCGCGGTCATTCCGTCGCGCGGCATCACTTCTTGGCGCCGGCCGAAAGCACCCGATGTGTCGCATTGTCCAATGCGTGGCTGGTTTGCTGCCCATCCTTCTTCAGTCCGTATGCGGTATTGCCGCAGCCGGAAAGCGTCAGCAGGCAGATGCAGGCAATGGCGATGGCAGCATTTGGCATCAATTCTGTTCCCCGGATGAATTGCGATCTGAAGAAAATGATACACTCCACGGCAAAATCAATCCGCCGATGGGGTAGCACGAGCGCAGGCATGGAACCCGGTGACGCCGCGGGCGTTTAGGAGAGCCATCCACCGGGGTCAACGATATGGACTATCAAATCGCCTTCGCCGCAACCGTCGCAACAGCATCCTTCCTGTTCTTCATGCTGCTCATCCACAGAACGTGAAGACTGCGCAATTGCCGGATCTCAGTCCGCTGCCGAACAGCTTCGGCACATTCTTCGGCTCCCGGAATTTTTTATCCAGAGGGACTGTGGCACCTGTCGCCGCTGTGTCTGCAGCACCACCGGCCGCACGTCTGCAACGCGGTAATCCGGAATGGCTAGTATTAGTTGACGACTTTTACGCCATGAACGCGTCTGTGCAGGCAGATAAAGACATTTCCAACTCAGTGCAAAGACAGCCGTACAAATTGTCGCAGTGATTATTCGATTGTCCTGAAAAATAACGCCATGTGCCATTTTGATAATTTAAATTTTACTTAAAAACCAGGCTTAACTAACTATTAATAATAGCCTTGCGCGTCTCCCTCTTGGGTTTATGCTTCATAAAAAAGGGGAGAAGAAGATGTTTAGCAAAAGCCTCATCATGCCGGTCGGCTTCGCCCTGCTCGCTATTGCCGGCCTTCTTTTCCAGCTGGCCGTTTACGCGCTGGAAACGCCGGTCACCCTGCTGCAGCCGTGAATGCTTAAGTTCCTCCAGGAGTGGAACTTTTTTTCATTTCGTGCATAGTGACGAGGCATTTCATCAGGAGGAAATTATATGGAAAACGCAGGCGTGGGTTGGATCGCGGCCATCATCATCGGCGGTATCGCCGGATGGCTGGCGGAAAAGGTCATGAGCAGCAATATGGGCCTGCTCATGAACATATTGCTCGGCATCGTCGGCGCAATCGTCGCCAACTGGATCCTGGGTCTGTTGCACATTCAGCCGCTGGCCGGCTGGCTGGGTTACCTGATCACCGGTTTCGTCGGTGCGTGCATCCTGATCGCGCTCGGGCGAGTCATCCGCCGCTGACCCAATTGGTCACAGACACGACTGAAAGCCGGGCGTTTATGGCGTCCGGCTTTTCCTTGTCCGATTTCCGAATTCAGCGGCGGCTCAGCAGGCCGAAAAGATAGGCGACGCCCGCCGTCACCGCGAGCGCCATGAGCGGTTCTTCGCGTACCTTGTCGCGCAGCCGTTCCGTCATCAGCGAAGCCTCATCGGTTACCACCGACTTTGCCCCCTGCCCCAGCGCCCGCACGCTTTCCGTCAGTCTGGAGAGGTCTTCGCGCAGCGCCGTGACCTGCGCCGACAGATCGTCTGCTGCGATATCGGCCTTGACGCGCGCAGCGGTGGATTCGGCGGAAGCGGTTTTCAATTCTGCCATGGTCTGCTCCTGTTTCATGGGATGCCGCTTCAACGAAATGGCGGCCAGAAAGGTTCCGCTCCAGCCGATCTTTTGTTCCCCGCCAGGGCCGTTTACGCCGGTCATCGCCCCACGCAGCTTTTCGCGCGACAAACCCTTCATTTCCTGTCGGGTTTGTTTTAAGGAACGACGAATGTCTGCCCGTCGTGCGGGTCAATGATACTGCGAGGTTTGCGTTTTCATGTTCCATTTTCTGAGAAGAGCTGCTCAGACCTGGGTTGCCAAGCTGCTCCTGCTTCTCCTCGTCGCCTCCTTCGGCATCTGGGGTGTGTCGCGAGAGCTGCTGACAGGCGGCAGCAGCACCACGGTCGTGACCGTCGGCGATCAGCAGGTGGGCGTCAATGAATTCCATCTCGCTTATCAGCGCCAGGTGCAAAGCGTCAGCCAGCAGTTCGGCATGCGCCTCACCCCCGAGCAAGCCCGCGCCTTCGGCGTCGAACAGCAGGTGCTCGCCCAGCTCGTCGCCGGCGCCTCGCTCGATCAGCTCGCCGAAGACATGAATCTCGGCCTGTCCGAGGATCGCCTCGCCCAACTGATCGGCGACGATCCGGCCTTCAAGGCCGTCAACGGCAAGTTCAACCGTGAGCTCTTCATTTCGCGCCTGCGCAATGCCGGGATCCGCCAGGAGGATTACATCAAGGAGCGCAGCAAGGTCGCGGTCCGCAGCCAGATCGTCGATGCCGTCTCCAACGGCTTCACGGCGCCGAAGACGCTGGTCGACGCGCTCAAGCTCTACGGCGATGAAAGCCGCAGCGTCGACTACCTCCTGCTCACCAATGCCAATATCGAGCCGATCAAGGCGCCCGCCGATGACGTGCTGGCCGCCTGGTTCGAAGGCGTCAAGCAGCGCTATCGCGCACCGGAATATCGAAAGATCATCTATCTGAAGCTGCAGCCCGCCGATATCGCCGACGCTGCGACCGTCACCGACGATCAGATCCGCGAAGCCTTCGACAAGGGCAAGGATGCCTACCGCACGCCGGAAAGCCGCACGATCGAACAGCTGACCTTCGCGAGCAAGGATCTCGCCACCGCAGCCGAAACGGCGCTGAAGAGCGGCACCAGCTTCGATCAGCTGGTTTCCGACCAGGGCAAGACGGCGAGCGACGTGCTGCTCGGCGAATTCACCAAGGAAAAGGTCCCGGATCAGGCCGTTGCCAATGCCGCCTTCGCGGTTTCGAAGGATGGCGGCACCACGCCGGTCGTCGACGGCTCCTTCGGCCCGGTCATCCTGCGCATCAACAATATCAAGCCTGAGACCGTCAAGAACTTCGATGAGGTGAAGGAAGATATCCGCAAGCAGCTGGCGCTCGCCAATGCCTCTCAGGAAGTGATCAACGTTCATGACCGCATCGAGGATATGCGTGCCGGCGGCTCGACGCTCGAAGATATCGCCGGCCAGCTGAAGCTCAAGGCAGTGACCGTCGATGCCGTCGATATGACCGGCGCCGGCAAGGACGGCAACGAGGTCAAGGATATTCCGATCAAGCAACAGCTGCTCGGCGAAGCTTTCAAGACCGAGGTCGGCGTCGATGCGCCGCCGCTCCCGATGGGCAATGACGGCTATGTCTGGTTCAACGTCCGCGAAATCACGCCGGACCGCGAGCGGCCTGTCGCCGAAGTGCGCGAAAAGGCCGTCGAGGATTGGACGGCCGAACAGCAGAAGGCTGCGCTCGCCAAGAAGGCCGAAGAATTGAAGGCCGAGGCGGCCAAAGGCACCGCTCTTGCCGATATCGCAGCCCCGCTCGGCATCGCCGTCGAAAGCAAGAGCGGTTTCACCCGCTCCACCGACGATCCGGTTCTCGGCCGCGCAGGCATCAACGCCGCCTTCTCTGGTCCCATCGATACGGTGGCCAGTGCCGTCGGCGCCGATCCTTCCACGCAGATCCTGATGAAGGTGACGGAGGTCAACTCCCAGCCGACCGGCGACGTGCTGAACAACCGCGACGCCCAGATCACCGCCATGGCCAATGCCGCCGGCGACGATATTCTCGATCAGATGGTCAACCTGCTGCAGACGCAGTATGGCGCGCAGATCAACCAGACGCTCGCCGAACAGGCGACCGTCCGCTAGGACAGGATGATTTTAGGCCAGGTCGGCCTAAAATCTGAATTCTGTTCTAAATTAGAGAGTTAGAGCATGATGCCGAAAGCCGCTCACACTTTTCGGCATCATGCTCTGGGAGGCTTGAAACCGCATGACCGATCTGAAGCCGTTCCTGGCCAAGGCCGCGAGCCGCGAGCCGCTGACGCGTGACGAGGCCCGCGCTGCCTTCGACATCCTGATGTCGGGCCAGGCGACCCCCTCGCAGATCGGCGGTTTCCTGATGGCGCTGCGCGTACGCGGCGAAACCGTTGACGAGATCGTCGGCGCCGTCACCACCATGCGCTCGAAAATGCTGACCGTCGAAGCGCCGGCCGATGCGATCGACATCGTCGGCACCGGCGGCGATGCCAGCGGCACCTACAATATTTCGACGCTGGCGGCGCTGATCGTCGCCGGTGCCGGCGTGCCCGTGGCAAAGCATGGCAACCGGGCGCTGAGCTCGAAATCCGGCGCGGCGGACAATCTGGCCGCACTGGGCGTCAACATTGATGCTGGTCCCGAGACTATCTCTCGCTGCATCGCGGAAGCCGGCGTCGGCTTCATGTTCGCCCAGCTCCATCATTCGGCCATGCGCCATGTCGGCCCCTCCCGGGTCGAGCTCGCCACGCGCACCATCTTCAACCTGCTCGGGCCGCTCTCCAATCCGGCCGGCGTCCGCCGCCAGCTGCTCGGTGTGTTCTCGCCGCAATGGCTAGTGCCGCTGGCCGAAGTCATGCGCGATCTCGGCTCCGAATGCGTGTGGGTGGTCCACGGCGACGGCCTCGACGAGATCACCACGACGGGAACGACGCAGGTCGCGGCCCTCGAAGACGGCAAGATCCGCACCTTCGAGCTGTCGCCCGCCGATTTCGGCGTCAGCCCTTGCGTTCTCGCCGACATCAAGGGCGGTGATGGCGTCGCCAATGCCGCAGCGCTTCGCGAGGTGCTCGGCGGCGCAAGGAATGCCTATCGCGACGTCTCGCTTGCCAATGCCGCCGCCTCGCTCGTCATCGCCGGCAAGGCCGAGACGATCCGCGACGGCATGGCGCTTGCCGCGCATTCGCTGGACAGCGGCGCCACCGCACTTGCCCTCGACAAACTCGTCGCCGTTTCGAACGATATCGACTAGGATTGGCCGATGACCGATATCCTGAAGAAGATCGAACTCTATAAGCGCGAGGAAATCGCTGCGGCGAAGGCCGCCGTGTCGCTTGCCGAGCTGAAAGCGATGCAGGCCGATCAGTCCGCTCCGCGCGGTTTCCACAAGGCGCTTACCGCCAAGCGCGACGCCGGCAATTTCGGCCTGATTGCCGAAATCAAGAAGGCGAGCCCGTCAAAGGGGCTCATTCGCCCGGATTTCGATCCGCCGGCTTTGGCAAAGGCCTACGAAGCCGGTGGCGCCGCCTGCCTTTCCGTGCTGACCGACACGCCGAGCTTTCAGGGCGCGCCGGAATTCCTGACGGCGGCACGGGCCGCCTGCGTCCTGCCCGCTTTGCGCAAGGATTTCATGTTCGAGACCTATCAGGTCCATGAGGCACGCGCCTGGGGCGCCGATTGCATTCTCCTGATCATGGCGTCACTGACGGATGACGATGCGGAGCGCCTGCAGGACGAAGCTTTTTCGCTCGGCATGGACGTGCTGGTCGAGGTTCACGACGCGCCGGAAATGGAACGGGCGCTGAAGCTTTCCTCGCCGCTCGTCGGCATCAACAACCGCAATCTCAGGACTTTCGAGGTCAGCCTGACGGTCAGCGAGACGCTTGCCTCCATGGTTCCGGACGACCGGCTCCTCGTCGGCGAAAGCGGCATCTTCACCAATGCGGATTGCAAGCGCCTGCAGGTGTCCGGCATCAATACTTTCCTCGTCGGCGAAAGCCTGATGCGCAAGGACGACGTGGCGGCTGCCACCCGCGCGCTGCTCCTGGGCGAAGCCGCCATCGCGGCCGAGTGACATGAGCGGCGAAAAGCCTGGCCTGACCCATATCGGCGCCTCCGGCGAGGCGCATATGGTCGATGTCTCCGACAAGGCCGAGACCGTGCGCATCGCCACGGCCGAAGGCTATGTGAAGATGGCGCCGGAAACGCTTGCCCTCATCCGTCAAGGCGATGCCAAGAAGGGCGACGTGATCGGGACGGCGCGCCTTGCCGGCATCATGGCCGCCAAGCAGACCGCCAATCTGATCCCGCTCTGCCATCCGCTGATGCTGACGAAGGTCACGGTCGAGATCGAGGAGGACGCCGCCCTGCCGGGTCTCCGCGTCACCGCCACCGCCAAGCTGACCGGCAAGACCGGCGTGGAGATGGAAGCGCTGACCGCCGTCTCGGTCGCTTGCCTGACGATCTACGACATGGCCAAGGCCGCCGACAAAGCAATGGAGATCGGCGGTATCAGGCTGCTCCAAAAGTCCGGCGGCAAATCCGGCGATTTCCGCCATCCGGAGGCGAAATGAACCTTCTGCCGGTCGCCGAGGCACTGAGCCGCTTGCTCTCCCGCGCAAAACCGATCGCGGTATCCGAGACGCTGCCGCTCGCCGAGGCCGAAGGCCGCGTCCTTGCCGTCGATCTCACGGCGGGCCTGACCCAACCGCCCTTCAACGCGTCCGCCATGGACGGCTATGCGCTGCGCCGCGAGGATGCGCCGGAGCCGGGCGCCGTGCTGAAGGTCATCGGCACCTCCTCCGCCGGGCACGGCTTCGAGGGAAGCGTCGGCCAGGGAGAAGCCGTCCGCATCTTCACCGGCGCCCCTGTTCCCGCAGGCGCCGATAGCGTCCTGTTGCAGGAGGATGCTGAAAAGACCGAAAGCGGCATCCGAACCAATTTCCCCGTCCGCCAGGGCCAGCATGTGCGTCCCCGAGGCCAGGATTTCGTCGAAGGCGAAGCCGTGCTCCCTGCCGGCAGCGTGCTCGATTTCTCGCGGTTGACGGTTGCCGCCGGCATGAACCGGCCCGATGTCGAGGTGCTGCGCCGCCCGCTGATCGCCATTCTCGCAACCGGCGACGAATTGCTGCCGCCCGGCAGCACGCCCGGCCCCTCGCAGATCATTGCATCCAACACGTTCGGTATCGCAGCCCTCGCCCGCAGAGCCGGCGCGGAGGTGCTCGATCTCGGCATCGTGCCCGACGACAAGGCCAGAATCACCGCGGCGATCGACGCTGCGCGGAGCGCCAAGGCGGATGTTATCGTTACGCTCGGCGGCGCTTCGGTCGGCGATCATGATCTGGTGCAGGCGACGCTGATCGAGGCCGGCATGCAACTCGATTTCTGGCGCATCGCCATGCGCCCCGGCAAACCGCTGATGGTCGGCAGCTTCGGCGAGACGCATGTGCTCGGCCTGCCCGGCAATCCGGTCTCGAGCCTCGTCTGTTCCCTGCTCTTCCTCGAGCCGCTGGTCCGCAAGCTCGCCTCTTTGCCGCCGGTGCAGCGAGAGACAATGGTGGAGGCGGCCGTGACGCTGCGTGCCAACGACCACCGGCAGGACTATATCAGGGCGAAACTTTCGAAATCCGCTGCCGGAAACCGGCTGGTCGAGCCCTTCGACAAGCAGGATTCCTCGATGATGAAAACCTTTGCCCGTTCGGACTGCCTCATCATCCGCCCGCCGCACGCACCGGAACTGCCGGCCGGAGCGCCCTGCCCGGTCATGCTGTTGCGGCCGGACCTTCTCGTTTAGTTGCGTCCGCAGTCATTGCCGAGAGTGAGAAGACGCCCGCCTGAACCGCTCCGCCACGCGTGCCTGCGCCGAAATCCGTGACTGCATGGCTCGCAATTCGGCTGAGTTCGCCTTGCGGCAAGTGAGCACGGAGGGGATCGCCGATCAGCACCTGGATGCCGGCTGCCTGGCAACGCCGCAAGAAGGCCATCACCCGTAGGGCAAGCGCGGGATCGTAGAACAGATCGCCGATGACAAGGACATCCGTCTCAGGCGGCGGCTCCTCGATGATATCGGCAGCGATGGCTGTGATGCTTACATCGTTGATCGCCGCGTTGAGGCCGATCGCGGCAATCGCATTGGCATCGATATCGACCGCCGTCACCGCGCGCGCTCCGGCCTTCGCTGCCGCGATGGCGACGAGCCCGGAGCCGGCGCCGAAATCGAGGACGCGGCGGCCGGCGACCGTTTCCGGCCGGTCGAGCAGATGGCGGGCAAGGACGGCGCCGCCTGCCCAGGGATAGGCCCAGTAAGGCGGCGGATCGGTTTCTCCACGGCCGGCAAGCCGCCAAAGCCCGCTCGCAGGCCCCGCGGTGTGAAGCCGGATCTCGGGGATGGAGGGAACCGGCGAGATCGGCAGATTGGCCTGGATGAAGGTGGCCGGATCGGGACGCAGCGTGCCGGGGCGTTTCATCACCATCTCATTCCACCGGTCATGAAATCCGATGATTCGTCATCGCAGCTGACGAAATCAGCCGGGCTTATTCTTCGAAAACTTGCCCTTCGCCCCGGCACCGCCTTTGCCCTCATATTTGCCGCCCTCGAATTTCGGCTTGTCATATCTGGGCTTATCGGATTTCGGGCCATCGAAACCGGGCTTGCCGGGTTTCTTGCTCCAGGGCTTGGCATCCCGCCTCTCCTGGCCGCCAGCGTCGGCTGCGGCATAGCCGCCGCCAGAACCCTTGCCGAACTTCTTCTTCGGTCGCTCGTCCCGGAAGGAGTCGCCCGGCCGTTCGTCACGCGACGGTTTGCCGGCATAGGGCTTCGGCGAGGCCGCGCGGCTGAAATCCGGCGTGCCGGCAAGCCGGGTCACGCGGATGCCGCGTTCGAGCGTCTTGTTCGGACCAAGCGCTTCCTGGAAGCTATCGGCATTCGCTGCGGCGATCTCCACATAGGTTTCCTCGGGCTGCATCTTGATCGCACCGATCTCCCGCTTCGTCACATTGCCGTTGCGGCAGAGCATCGGGATCAGCCAGCGCGGCTCGGCATTCTGCTTGCGCCCGACCGAGACGGAGAACCAGACGCTGGGGCCGAAATCTTCGCGAGGTCCCTTCTGCGCCGGCTCGTAGGGTGCTGCATTGTCACGGCGCTTGCGGCTGCGGTCGTCATACACGGTGACCTCGATCAGGTCTTCCGGCGCCGAATGATTGGTGCGGTAGAGACGCAGGAAGGCGGCCGCGAGCTTTTCGGCGCCGTGGCTCGAAAGCAACTGCTGCACCAGCCCCTGCTCTTCCTCCTGCGGCGCTTCGTGGAAGATCGGATCGGCGAGCAGCCGCTCGTCGTCGCGCTCGCTGACCTCCTCGGCCGACGGCGGCCGTGCCCAGGTGGCGGAAATGCCGGCATTCTCAAGCAGCCGTTCGGCCTTGCGCCGGGCGTTCAGCGGCACGATCAGGGCGCTGATACCCTTGCGCCCCGCGCGCCCGGTGCGGCCGCTGCGGTGGAGCAGCGTTTCCGGATTGGTCGGCAGATCGGCATGGATGACGAGATCGAGGCCCGGCAGGTCGATGCCGCGGGCGGCGACGTCGGTCGCGATGCAGACCCGGGCGCGCCCGTCGCGCATCGCCTGCAGCGCATGGCTGCGTTCGTTCTGCGTCAGCTCGCCGGAGAGAGCCACGACGGAAAAATTGCGGTTATTGAAGCGCGCGGTCAGGTGATTGACGGCAGCGCGCGTCGAACAGAAGACGATGGCATTGGTCGCCTCGTAATAGCGCAGCACGTTGATGATCGCGTTCTCGCGGTCGCTCGGAGCAACCACCAGTGCGCGATATTCGATATCGACATGCTGCTTTTCCTCGGCCGCGGTGCTGATGCGCACGGCATCGCGCTGATAGCTCTTGGCGAGCTTGGCGATCGCCGCCGGCACGGTCGCCGAAAACATCAGCGTGCGGCGCTCGTCCGGCGCCGATTCGAGAATGAATTCCAGGTCTTCGCGGAAGCCAAGATCGAGCATCTCGTCGGCCTCGTCGAGCACGGCGGCCTTGAGGTCCGTCATATCAAGCGCATTGCGGCGGATGTGGTCGCAAAGGCGGCCGGGCGTGCCGACGACGATATGAGCGCCGCGTTCGAGCGAGCGGCGTTCGCTACGGATATCCATGCCGCCCACACAGCTGGCGATCACCGCGCCGGTCATCTCGTAGAGCCATTCCAGCTCGCGCTTCACCTGCAGCGCGAGTTCGCGCGTCGGCGCAATGACGAGGGCGAGCGGCGCGCCGGCGCTGCCGAAGCGCTCCCTGCCCTCAAGCAGCGTCGGGGCCAGCGCCAGTCCGAAGGCGACGGTCTTGCCGGAGCCGGTCTGGGCCGAAACCAGCGCGTCGGATGCCGCAAGGCCGGGATCGAGCATCGCCTGCTGCACCGGGGTGAGTTCGGCGTAACCGCGCTTCTGCAACGCCTTGGCGATCGCCGGAACGACGCCGTTGAATTCTGTCATGGGTTCGATCTTTCGGAGCTGTCAGGCGCGAACTGCGCCATGGCCGGAGCCAGCCGGCGGGATATTTGCGCCGTTCCTAGCCGCTCCCGCAGCGATTGTCAAAGCGTGCTGCTTCGCCACAGCCAGGCATCGATATGGCTTGTACGGCCGCGCAGCTCCGTTTCCAGTGGGCCCTCGATCTGGCCCGATTGAAGGAGCACGCTGTCCTGGCCTGCGGCGGCAACGATTTCGGCACTGAGCGCTAGCTCGACGCCGTGACGGGCGGCGACTTCCATCAGGCGGCTGCCGACATTCACGGTGTCGCCCGCCGCCGTGATCTGCTGCCGGTCGCCGGTGCCGAGCCGCGAGGCGACGATCGGCCCGCAATGGGCGCCGACCTTGAAGCCGATCTTCTTCTGGGCGAAACCGGCATGTTTTCCAAGCCAGGCCCGCGTGCGGTCGCAGAGGCGGACCGCGCAGGCGACGGCACGGGCGGCATCGTCCTCGGCGGGCTCCGGCAGGCCGAACAGGATCATCGCTCCGTCACCCATGAAGCTGGTGATGGCGCCGCCATGCGCGCGCGCCTCCTCGTCGATCAGCTCGAAGAAGCCGCTCAGAACCTCGCTGACCTTTACCGGCCCGAGGTCTTCGCTGAGGCCGGTAAAGCCGGAGAGATCGATGAAGACGACGGCGGCGTCCTGGCGCACCGGCTTGGCAAGAAAATCCGGGTTGTGCGCCAGCCACTCTCCGAGGCCGGGGGCCTCGATGCGCTGCAGCAGCGCGCTCTGAGCCGCGAAATGGCGGGCGCGGCCGCGGTCGAGCCAAAGCTCGGCCGCCCCGAAGATCAGGGCCGGCGGCAATGCTGCCGCGATCGGCAGCGCCGCGCTCAGCCAATAGCCATGCGCAAAGGCCGACAGGTTGAGCATCGCCCAGACGATGAGCGTCAGCACGATGACGACATAGCCGGCAGCGCTGCGCCGCCATGCGATCAGCGAAACGAGCAGGACGGACAGCCCGACAGCGATGCCGGCGTCGATCAGCCGTATCCGGTGGTCCCGCACCATGCCGTCGCCGGCAATGAGATGGGTGATCGCCGTCGACATCACCTCCACGCCGGGCATGACGGGATCGAACGGCGTCGGGAAGACATCGCCGCCGCCGGTGACGGTGGAGCCGATGACGACGACGCGGCCCGAAACCGCATCCGCCGGCAGCTTGCCATCCAGCGCATCGACGGCGCTGAATGTGGCGATGCTGCCATGCCCGCCATAGAAGGTCACTGGCAGGCGCTGGCCGATATCTGTCGGAATACGCAGGTTCCCGAGCATGATGGCATCGGGTTCGATCGCGGGATCGACGCCGAGCGCCACCGAAGCGGCGCGCAGCGGAAAAGCCGGATCCAGTCGGTCGGCGGCGCGCGAGATCAGCGGAATGAAGCGCGGCGTGCCGGTCTGGTCGGTGGCGACATTGACAACGCCGACTGCGGCTGCCCCGGCAAAACGAGGAAGCGGCAAGAGAAGATGGTTTGCCTCGGGGATGGCGGCAAGCGGATCGCCGGCCGCATCCGTAACCTGCTGGCTGCTTCGAGCAAAAGTGGCCGCCGCTGCAATCACCGAAGGCCCCTCGCGGAGGGCGGAGGCGAGCGCGGTGTCCCCCTCCTCCGGTCCGGGATCGACGAGCAGGATGTCGAGCGCCACCGCTTTCGGCTTCAGCGCGTTGATCGCGCCGACGAGCCGTGCAAGCGTCGCCCGGTCGAGCGGATAGCCGTGTGCGGCGGCGGTGCGGTCGTCGATCGCGACGATCGAGACGATAGGCGGCGGCGCTTTCGCTCCGACGACGACGCTGCGGATGTCGGCGAGCGAAGCTTCCATCCGGTCGAGAAGGCCGATTCCCCCATTGAGATTGAGATAGCCGAGCGCAGCCCCCCAAAGGCCGGCGAGCAGCAGCATGATCGTCGTCAGCAGGCGATGACTCATGGATTTATTGGCCCAGGCGGGCAAGAAGCGCGGATGCACGCTCCGCCGGCCAGCGGCGCACGACGAGCGGCTCGGTTCCACCGCTGACATCGACGCCCTCGCCCGGCGACAGCACCACCGGCTCACCGGCCGGCCGGCGGACGGCGACGCTGCCTCTGACGACCAGCACCGAGGTCTTGCCGCTTGCAACGTCGACAGCCCATCGCGTGCCGCGCACAGCGGCGATCGCCTGCGGCGTCACGACCTGGAAACCGCCCGCATGCTGGCTGCTGTCGACATCGACGAGGACGGCCTTGCTGCGCAGCGACAGGGAATCCGGGCTGCCGTCGCGATTGCGGTCGGTCAAGCGGAAGGACGCGCCAGCTTCCGCCGTCACTTTGACGCCGCCCGGGCAAGCGAGGACCTGACGGGAGCTGGCATCGCGCGACACCGAGCAGCCGGCGGACTGAGCAAAGGCGGTCGCTTCAGGAACCAGGCCGACGGCGAGTGCCGCGGCAAATAGACTGCGAAGCATCTTGTTCATGGAAAGCCCCTTTGACCGTGCGGAACAGCTTTACGAGAGTGTCCGCCAACCGTCTTCTTCCATTTGGGGCATGATAGCTGAATTCGGATATTTCCCCATGCGAAAAAACTACCCAAACTCTTAGCGGCCGGCGACGGTTTCGGGCGCCGGTCCGGCATAACGCGCCCGCGGCCGGATCAGCTGTCCGCTTTCGATCTGCTCCATCGCATGCGCCAGCCAGCCCGTGGTGCGGGCAAGCGAAAAGACGATGATCGGCGCCTCCCTGGGAAGGTCGAAGGCGGCGGCCATCGCGGCAAGCGCGAAATCTATGTTGACCTTCTCGCCGACCATGGCCTCGCCGGTCTCCCGGAGCTCGATGAATTTCGCCGGCAGAGGGAAATGCGACAGCAGCGTCGAGGCCCTGACATCGCCATCGGGATAGAGCGGATGGCCGAAGGCCGAGAGGGAATTGCCCTGGGCAAGGGTCCGGCGGATCGCCTGCTCCGCCCCTAGGGCAGCCGTCGCCTCGATCAATGCGTCGACACCCTGCCAGGCAGCGCCGTGCAACGGTCCTGTCAGCGTCGAAAGGCCGGAAAGCACGGAGGCCGAAAGGGCAGCACCCGCCGATGCCGTCACCCGCGCCGCGAAGGTCGAGGCATTCAGTTCGTGATCGGCAAGCAGCACCAAGGCGCAACGCAGACAATCGGCCGCCTGCGGCCGTTGCCAGCTTGCGGCCAGCCTGACATGCAGCGGCTGGTCCGAAGGTCCTGGGGCCAACGCATCGGCGACCGTGGAGAGGACACCATGCGCCTCGCGCCGAAGTGCTGCCTGCGATCGGCCGAGCGACGGCAGATCCGCCGTCACCCGCCCGGCCAGCGCCAGAAAGGCCGCCTGAAGCGATGGAGGCGCATTTTCCCCAGCGGTGTTCGAGGAAGCTGATTCCGCCCCGTTCCAGAGCAAGGCGCCCGTCTGTTCCAGCGTCGCCGCCGCGGCAAAATCGGCAGCGTCCCGTCCGCGATAGAACAGGCGCCCGCCGATGATGGTCGAGATCGCCGATGAGAGAACCGGGTCACCCCACCGGATCGTCTCGGCAGCGACGGTCTCGGACTTGCGGCGACCGGCATGGCGCTGGGCCAGCCGTTCGACATCGGCGGCCTGATAGAGGCTGCGGCGTGGGTCGGCGGGATCGGGCTTGGCGCGAATGCGCCCGCGGCTGACATTGGCGTAGAGCGTCTGCGGCTTGGTCTTCAGCGCCTGCAGCGCCTCCTCGGAGGTCAGCCACGACATCGGGGCCTCATATTGATCAATTGCATCAAGATTGACGTCAATAACGCTAGATCGGATCATCCTTGTCGTAAAGGAGAAAACATCATGAAAAACGGCTTGGAAGATGTCATTGCCGCCGAAACGCAGCTTTCGGATGTCGACGGCGAAGCGGGACGGCTGATCATCCGCGGCATATCGCTAGATCAGCTGGTCGCGGGCAGCAGCTATGAGGGCGTCGCCGCCTTGTTGCTCGACGGGCTGGTGGAACGAAGCTTCGACGCGGCGCAGTTGAGCGAATGGCTGGCGAAGGCGCGAACCAGGGTTTTCGACCATGTAAAGGCGGCCGATGTTTCGCTGCTCACGCTGCCGCCGGTCGATGCAATGCGGGCGCTGATCGCCCGGCTGCCGGATGGCGAAGATTTCGAGACAGCGCTCGCCCTTCTGGCCGCGCCGGCGGTCTTCCTGCCTGCGATCCTGCGCCTTCAGCGCGGCGAACAGCCGATCGCACCCGACGCCTCGCTGTCACAGGCGGCCGATATTCTGCGCATGCTGACCGGAAACCTGCCGAGCAAGGAGCAGACGGCCGCCCTCGATGCCTATCTCGTGACGATTTCGGACCACGGCCTCAACGCCTCGACCTTCGCATCGCGCGTCATCGCCTCGACCCAGGCCGGCCTCACCTCCTCCGTGCTGGCGGCGCTGAGCGCGCTGAAGGGACCGCTGCATGGCGGCGCGCCCGGTCCGGTGCTCGACATGCTGGATGCGATCGGAACGGCGGAGAATGCCGGCCAATGGCTCGGCGAAGCGCTCGATCGCGGCGAAAGGCTGATGGGTTTCGGCCACCGCATCTACCGCGTCCGCGATCCGCGCGCCGACGCGCTGAAAGGCGCACTGAAGCCGCTGATCGCGACAGGACAGGTCGACAGCGCCCGCGGCGCACTGGCCGAGGCCGTGGAGGCCGCCGCATTGGCGATCCTGAAGGCGCGCAAGCCGGATCGGCCGCTCGACGTCAATGTGGAATTCTACACCGCATTGCTGCTCGAAGCGCTCGGCTTTCCGCGTGAAGCTTTCACCGGCGTCTTTGCGATCGGCCGAACGGTCGGATGGTTGGCGCATGCGCGCGAGCAGGCTCTCGACGGCCGGCTGATCCGCCCCCGCTCGGTCTATATCGGGCCGTTGCCGGCCGCTGCCTGAAGGTTGATTGACTGGTCGAAACCAGATCGCGCGTAACCGCGCGATCTGGAACCATATGCGTCAGACGAGACGGCTCTGTTCCGTCGCCGCTTCGATGAAGCTGGCAAACAGCGGATGCGGGTCAAGCGGACGGCTTTTCAGTTCCGGGTGGTACTGTACGCCGATGAACCAGGGATGATCGGGATATTCGATGGTCTCCGGCAGCACGCCGTCGGGCGACATGCCGGAGAAGACGAGGCCGCAGTTTTCCAGCCGGTCCTTGTAATCGACATTGACTTCATAGCGATGCCGATGGCGCTCGGAAATATCGGTCGAACCGTAGATCTCGGAGATCTTCGTGCCCTTCTTCAGCGCCGCCTTGTAGGCGCCGAGGCGCATCGTGCCGCCGAGGTCGCCGGCTGCCGTGCGCTTCTCCAGCGCATTACCCTTGACCCATTCGGTCATCAGGCCGACCACGGGCTCCTTCGTCGGGCCGAATTCGGTCGACGATGCGGCCTCAACGTCGGCCAGGTTGCGGGCCGCTTCGATTACGGCCATCTGCATGCCGAAGCAGATGCCGAAATACGGCACCTTGCGCTCACGGGCGAAGCGCGCCGCAAGGATCTTGCCTTCGGAGCCGCGTTCGCCGAAGCCGCCCGGCACGAGAATGCCGTGGACCTTTTCTAGATAGGGTGCGGGATCTTCCTTCTCGAAGATCTCCGACTCGATCCATTCGAGCTTGACCTTGACGCGATTGGCGATACCGCCGTGGTGCAGCGCCTCGATCAGCGACTTATAGGCATCCTTGAGGCCGGTATATTTGCCGACGATCGCGATGGTCACCTCGCCTTCCGGCGTGCGGATGCGGTTGCAGACCTCTTCCCACTGGTTGAGACGCGGCTTCGGCGCCGGCTCGATACCGAAAGCGGCGAGCACTTCGTCGTCGAGACCTTCCTTGTGGTAGGCCATCGGCACGTCGTAGATATTGGCGACGTCGAGCGCCTGGATGACGGCGGACGGGCGAACGTTGCAGAACAGCGAGAGCTTGCGGCGCTCGGCTTCCGGAATTTCGCGGTCGGCGCGCACCAGCAGGATATCGGGATGAATGCCGAGCGCCTGCAGTTCCTTGACGGAATGCTGCGTCGGCTTGGTCTTGAGTTCGCCGGCCGCCGGAATATAGGGCATCAGCGTCAGGTGGACATAGACGGCGGTGCCGCGCGGCAGGTCGTTGCCGAGTTGGCGGATCGCTTCCATGAAGGGCATCGCCTCGATATCGCCGACCGTGCCGCCGATCTCGCAGATGACGAAATCATAGTCGTCATTGCCCTCGATGACGAAATCCTTGATCTCGTTGGTGACGTGCGGGATGACCTGAACCGTCGCGCCGAGATAGTCGCCGCGCCGCTCCTTGTCGATGATGTTCTTGTAGATGCGGCCGGTGGTGATGTTGTCGGTCTTGGTCGCCGAACGCCCCGTGAAGCGTTCGTAGTGGCCGAGATCGAGATCGGTTTCCGCGCCGTCGTCTGTGACGAAGACCTCGCCGTGCTGGGTCGGGCTCATCGTGCCCGGGTCCACGTTCAGATAGGGGTCGAGCTTGCGAAGCCGCACCCGATATCCACGGGCCTGCAGCAACGCTCCGAGAGCCGCGGCCGCGATTCCTTTTCCGAGGGAGGAAACCACGCCGCCAGTGATGAATACGTATCGCGCCATGGGATTCACCGGATACCTTTTCAAAAACGATTCCACCAGCCCAAAAATTCTTTTCCAGAACTTTCGGAGCGTGCCGCGGGAATCTGAACAAAAGAAAACCGGCAGACCCGAGGGCCTGCCGGCGGTTTATGTCGAAGCCCGGGTTACTGTCCCGTCGGGACGCCGGAGGGCTGAGCCGGTGCCGGCGTGGCCGGAGCAGCGGGCGTTGCCGGAGCAGTCGCCGAAGGAGCTGCCGGTGCGGTCGCCGCAGGTGCAGTGGCAGCCGGTGCCTGGGTTGCAGGCGCAGGCGTTGCGGGAGCCTGGGCTGCCGGTGCCGGAGCGGCAGCGCCGCCGTTCGGAACGCCGTTGCCGGCCGGCTGAGTTGCCGGAGCCTGGCCGCCGCCGAGCGAATCGAGAATGCCGTTGCCCTGGCCGCTCGTCGCCGGAATGCGGTCGAGAATGTCGGTCGGACGGCGCTCATATCGCGTCAGTATGCCGAGGCCGAGCGAAGTGAGGAAGAACAGGGTCGCCAGGATCGCGGTCGTGCGCGTCAGCGCATTGGCCGTGCCGCGGGCCGACATGAAGCCCGATCCGCCGCCGATGCCGAGGCCGCCGCCTTCAGAGCGCTGGATGAGCACGACGCCGACGAGGGCGAGCACGATCATGAGATGGATGACAATCAATACTGTCTGCATGGGTCCAGTCCTGCCCGCCTGGAGACGGACATAAGTAAGAATTCTGGCGGCTCTTTACATGAGGCTCTCGCCTATTCCAAGCCCTTCGGCCAGGAATAAACCCGGGAATAAACAATGCATCAGGCGAGCAGCGCCTCATAGGCCCGGTAGATGGCGAGGAAGTCGGCGGCTTTCAAGCTCGCCCCGCCGATCAGCGCTCCGTCGACATTGGCGATGCCGAGCAGGTCTACGGCATTGGCGGGCTTGACCGAGCCGCCGTAGAGAAGGCGCATCTTGCGGCCTTCATCGCCGAAGCGGGCGACGAGTTCCGCGCGCATAAAGGCGTGGGCCTTTTCGACATCGGCCGATGTCGGCGTCACGCCGGTGCCGATCGCCCAGATCGGCTCATAGGCGATAACAGTGTTCTCGGCAGTCGCGGTATCCGGAACCGAGGCGGAAAGCTGGCGCTTGATGACGTCGAGCTCCTGCCCGGCGCGGCGTTCGTCGGCCGTCTCGCCGATGCAGATGATCGCCGTGAGCTCGGCGACAAAAGCCGCTTCGGCCTTGGCGCGCACCAGATGGTCCGTCTCGGCATGGTCGGTGCGCCGCTCGGAATGGCCGACGATCACATAGGTGCCGAAGCTGTCGGCGATCATCTCGGCCGAGATATCGCCGGTATGCGCGCCTGACGGCTTTTGGTGGCAGTCCTGCGCGCCGATCGCAAGCGGGCTGTCGGTGCAGAGCGCGGTTGCCACGTAGAGCAGCGTCGTCGGCGGGCAGATCAATGCCTCGACCTTGGCGGAGAGCGGCGGGCGAACGCCCTCTGCGATCGCCTTGATCTGATCGAGCGAGGCACGCGTGCCGTTCATTTTCCAATTTCCCGCCACCAGCGGGCGCACGTCAGGTGTCATGCCGGCCTTCCTAACTTCATATCCCCGGCCGCATTATCAAAAGCCTGCGGCAATGAAAAGCATTATGCCCTTGACGTAACGGGAATCTCTGCGATCTCGCGCATATTTTCTGCCGAAATCGTCTTCAGCGGGCAAGAATCCAGTTCAGCACCCTGCGCCAGTCGATCATCCGGATCGGCGTTCCGTGGTTTCCGGTCTGAAACAGGGTGAAGCGCGTCGGATATTTCGCCTTGCGCAGGCTCTCGAACAGCGCCTGCTGATCGCTGGCGGCATAGACCGGATCACGGCTGCCATGCGCAAACCAGAGCGGCAGCTTGGCCTTGTAAAAGGCGCTCCTCGTGAAATCGGGATCGGTGACGCCACTCATGATCAACATGCCCTTCAGCCGCTTGACGCTGTCGCCGTCACGCGCAACGCCCCAGCAGACCTGGCTGCCCATGGAGGCGCAGGAAAGAATGATCGGCCGGCCGGGTGATTGCCCGCTTGCATAGCGGATGAGGCCTTCGATCGCGGCAACGCCGTTGCTGTCGAAGCTCCTGACCGTCGGCGAATAATAGACGCCGCCATTGCCAGCGACGAGGTTCTTCAGCCGGTTGAAATTGCCGCCGAAGCTGTAATCGTTCGCGCCGAGCCGGCGGTCGCCGTCGCGGCCGTGGATGAAGATCACCGTGAACGCGGCATTCTGAGCCGGTCCCACCCTGGTGACATCGAGCCTGATGCCGTCGAGAGAAAGGGTTTCGTCGGCCTGGGCTTTGCGGATGCCGAGCGAAACATATTTCTGCTGCGCCCGCTTCTCCGGGATCTGGTCGCGGCCGTTGATATCGCGCATCTCGTCATAGTCGATCACCTCGAAAGCGCCGTCATCGCTTGTCTGCAGCACGGTCTGTTTCGAGAAGAGATCGTCCTTGAACGGCGGCAGCGCATCGGCCGCCCGCGCCGGTCCGCCGGCGGAAAGGAGAGCTGCGGACAGCAAAAAGGCCGCAATTGCTGATATAACAGTGCAATGACTTGTGGACATTCGCATGCGGATGGTTTCCTGAAGCCTGCCGCCGCTTGCCATTCCGCGCCCGGCAACGCAAATCATTTCTGAAAAGCCCGCCAAATGAGGCGGTGTCGCGTATAGAGGTGCTTTCTGGCAGAATCTGCCTGATTCGCAAACGTGACGTGAAATGCGGTGATTTTGGGCCGGCGGCGCCAGCGCAAGACAGGATGAAGATCTGAACGGCTCCATGGACGATAGCAACGACCTTTTTTCCGGAATGCCCCTTTCTGAAAAACGCGAGGAGGCACAAAAGCCCGCCGCGGCGACCGAACGCGCGCCGGCGGCTGCACCGCCCGCCTCCCCCCGCCCCGCGCCCGCCGCCTCGAATGCGGATGATTACGGCGCCTCGTCGATCCGCGTCCTCGAAGGGCTCGAGCCGGTGCGCATGCGCCCCGGCATGTATATCGGCGGCACCGACGAAAAGGCGCTGCATCACCTTTTTGCCGAAGTCATCGACAATGCGATGGACGAAGCCGTCGCCGGACACGCCAATTTCATCGAGGTGCATCTCGATCTGCAGGGCTATCTGAGCGTCACTGACAACGGCCGCGGCATCCCGGTTGAGAACCACCCGCAAGTGCCGGGCAAATCGACGCTCGAAGTCATCATGACCAAGCTGCACGCCGGCGGCAAATTCGACGGCAAGGCCTATGAGACCTCGGGCGGTCTGCACGGCGTCGGCGTTTCGGTCGTCAACGCGCTCTCCGACTTCCTCGAAGTCGAGGTGGCGCGAAACCGCAAGCTCTACCGCCAGCGTTTCTCCCGCGGCCTGCCGCAGGGCGGGCTCGAAGAGCTGGGCGACGTCCACAATCGCCGCGGCACCCGCGTGCGCTTCCATCCCGATCCCCAGATATTTGGGGAGCACATGAAGTTCGACGCCGCCCGCGTCTTCCGCATGGCGCGCTCCAAGGCCTATCTCTTCGGCGGTGTCGAGATCCGCTGGAGCTGCGAGCCGGGTGTGCTGCCGGAAGGGTCCGAAGTGCCTGATAAGGCAGTCTTCCACTTCCCCGGCGGCCTGAAGGATTATCTCCAGGCGACGATGGGCAAGGAGTTCACCGTCACCCGCGAAATCTTCGCCGGCAAGACGGAGAAGGCGAGCGGCCACGGCTCGATGGAATGGGCAATCACCTGGTATGGCGGCGATCCGCAGGTGCATTCCTATTGCAACACCATCCCGACCCCCGAGGGCGGCACGCATGAGGCCGGCCTACGCATCGCACTGACCAAGGGCCTGAAGGCCTACGCAGATCTGACGCAGAACAAGCGCGCCTCGCAGATCACCACCGATGACGTGATGATCTCGGCCGTCGGCATGCTGTCGATCTTCATCCGCGAGCCGGAATTCGTCGGCCAGACCAAGGACAAGCTTGCGACCGTCGAGGCCCAGCGCATCGTCGAGAATGCGTTGCGCGACCCCTTCGACCATTATCTCGCCGATAACCCGAACGAGGCGGCCAAGCTGCTCGACTGGGTGATCGAGCGCGCCGAGGAGCGGCTGCGCCGCCGCAAGGAAAAGGAAGTCAACCGCAAGACGGCGGTGCGCAAGCTGCGCCTGCCCGGCAAGCTTGCCGACTGCTCGCAGAACACCGCCGAAGGCGCCGAACTCTTCATCGTCGAGGGTGATTCGGCAGGTGGCTCGGCCAAGCAGGCGCGCAACCGCGCCAATCAGGCGATCCTTCCCCTGCGCGGCAAAATCCTCAACGTCGCCAGCGCCGGCCGCGAGAAGTTCGGCGCCAACCAGCAGCTCGCCGATCTCATCCAGGCGCTCGGCTGCGGCACGCGCTCGAAGTATCGTCAGGAAGACCTGCGCTACGAGCGCATCATCGTCATGACCGATGCCGACGTCGACGGCGCCCATATCGCCTCGCTGCTGATCACCTTCTTCTATCAGGAGATGCCGGAGCTGGTGCGCGGCGGCCATCTCTTCCTCGCCGTGCCGCCGCTCTACAAGATCACGCAAGGGGCAAAATCCGCCTATGCGCGCGACGACAATCATCGCGCCGAGCTGATGCAGACGGAATTCAAGGGCAAGGCCAAGGTCGAGATCAGCCGCTTCAAAGGTCTCGGCGAGATGATGCCCGCCCAGCTCAAGGAAACCACCATGGATCCGTCCAAGCGCACCCTGCTCCGGGTGCTGATCGACGAGGTGGATTTCGAGGGCACACGCAGCGCCGTCGACGATCTGATGGGCACCAAGCCGGAAGCCCGCTTCCGCTTCATCCAGGAGCGTGCGGCTTTCGCCGAAAACCTGGATATTTAAATGTTATAGACGCGCCGAACAGCCGGACTGGTACGGTTCGGCGCGCTACATTTTAGCATTTGCGATTTCACGGAACTGACGAAGAACCGTAACAACTCCGTCAAACAACCGGCGCATGAAGCGGTCGGCGCGGCCTCCCTGGAGTGACGTCCGCGCCCGTTCGAACCGTTTTTCAACCCCTTGCCGGATATTTGTCATGACCAAGCGTTTTCTTGCGACTGCCGCTTTCGTTCTCCTGTCCAGCACCGTCACCGTCAACGCCACCGAGATCGGCGCCACCTTTGAGACCGCCTGCCCTTTCGGCGATTGCGCCGCCGGCATTTCGCTCTCCTATCTCGGTGAATTCGTCATCCCCACAGGCCAGATGGAAAACGGCGTCGAATTCGGCGGTATTTCCGGCCTCGATTTCGATGCCGCCACCGGCCACTATATCGCCATCAGCGACGATCGTTCGGACAAGGCCCCGGCTCGCTTCTATGAACTCGACGTCGATGTCGATGCATCGGGTCTCAAGGGTGTTTCCGTCGTCAAGCACGTGACGCTGAAGGACAAGACCGGCGAGCCCTTCGCGGCCAAGACCGTCGATCCGGAATCAATCCGCCTCGGCAGGGACGGCATCTATTGGGGCAGCGAGGGCGACGCCAAGGTGCTGTTGCCGCCCTTCGTCCGCGTCACCGCACCGGATGGGTCGTTCGTGCGTGAATTCAAGCTGCCGGAAGGTTTTGCTCCGACCGTCGACAAGTCGACCGGCATCCGCGACAACCTCGCCTTCGAGGATCTCGCCGTCGCGCCCTCGGGCGATGTTTTCGTCGGCGTCGAAGCCGCCCTCTACCAGGATGGCCCGAAGCCGTCGCTGACGACGGGCAGCCTGTCGCGCATCATCCGTTATGACGGCGCAACCGGCGAGCCGAAGGCGCAGTATGTCTACCCTGTCTCGCCGATTCCGCAGGCCGCCCCCAAGGCCGACGGCGGCAATGATAACGGCATGTCGGAAATGCTCGCTCTCGACGATCACCGCCTGCTCGCCGTCGAGCGCAGCTATGCCGAAGGCTTCGGCAATAACGTCAAGATCATGATGATGGATCTCGCCGACGCGACCGACATATCCGCCATCGCCTCGCTCGCCAAGAACGACCAGCGCGTCGTCCCCGTCCGCAAGAGCCAGGTCCTCGACCTGAGGGCGATCGGTCTCGTCCCCGACAATATCGAGGCCATGTCGCTCGGCAAGGGCAAGGACGGCACCGACGTTCTCATCCTTGGCTCCGACAACAACTTCTCGGCCGCTCAGAAAACGCAGTTTTACGCCTTCAAGGTTCTGCGCCGTCCGCGGCAGTAAGATGCTCTGTCTGACGGACGGATAGCGACGCTTTGTATACGCTTTCACGCCACGCACCTTGAAACCGCCGGGATCATGGCCCATAACCAGAGTATAAAAAGAAGAGGCGCGCGTGGGTGTGTTCGATCGTCAGAAAACCAATCATGAACCGCGATGGCTGGGGTCGTCAGCGCAAACGCGCACGCCGCTGATTCCATCCATCTCGGCGGCGCGCTGGCTGCTGGTGTTGGTCGTCGCGGCCGGCGTTTATTTCTTCTACGGCTTCCTCGTGCCGGTGCTTGCCGCCCTCGTCATCGGCTTTGCCAGCTGGCCTCTCTATCGCAAGCTTCTCGCTCGTGTCGGCGGCAATACGACGATCGCCGCGACCATCGCCATCGTCATGATCGTCACCTTTCTGGTCATTCCGATCGGGCTCGCGGTCACCTATACGACGGGCGAAGTCCGCACCTGGCTCGCCTGGGCGATCCATGCCAACCGCGCCGGCGCGCCGACGCCCGACTGGATCGTCGCGCTGCCGTTTGCCGGCCCCTATCTCGATGACCTCTGGACAAAATATATCGGTAGCCCCGGCGCGCTGGGTGAACTTATCCAGGCGGTCAGCGGCGCCCATATCGGCAATATCTATCGCGCCGTGCTGGCGGCCGGCGGCGGCGCCTTCCACCTTCTTCTGACGCTGCTTTTCATGCTGATCGCGCTGTTCTTCGTCTATCGCGATGGTTTTTCCTTCTCCAAACAGATCGACATGCTCGGCGAGCGCATCCTGCCGAATCGCTGGGAGCGCATTTCCCGTGTCGTGCCGGCGACGATCAGCTCCACCGTCATGGGCATGACGCTGATCGCGATCGGCGAAGGCATCGTGCTCGGCGTGGCTTACTGGATCGCCGGTGTGCCGTCGCCGGTGACGCTCGGCGTGCTCACCGGCGTGATGGCGCTGATTCCGGGCGGTGCGCCGCTCTCCTTCACGCTGGTCTCCATCTATCTCCTGGCGAGCGGCTCGCATGTCGCCGGCGTGGGCCTCTTCGTGTGGGGCACCGTCGAGCTCTTCATCGTCGACAAGACGCTGAGGCCGAAACTCGTCGGCGGCCCAATCAAGCTGCCCTTCCTGCCGACCTTCTTCGGCCTCGTCGGCGGCGTAAAGACGATGGGCTTCCTCGGCCTCTTCATCGGTCCCGTGCTGATGGCGCTGATCGTCGCGATCTGGCGTGAATGGATCCACGAAGCGCGCAATGCCGAAAAGATCGACACGGGACCGCAAGTCCTCATCGACGAGCAGGCGCCGCCCCCGTCCAAACCGATTCCCCGGGTCGCCGAAGGCTGAGCCGCCCCCGCCGAGCGTTATCCCAGCCGCTTTTCCATGAACAGGCTGAGCGGATCCGGCAGATAGCTGCCGAAAGCTTCGATGTCCCGATATCCGTATTTGCGGTATAGCGCGATCGCCTCGGGCTGATAGATGCCGGTTTCGAGCCGGATCGCCGTCAGCTGTTTTTCTCCCGCGATCGCCTCCAGCGCATTCATCAGCCCGCTGGCGATCCTCAATCCCCTCGCCCCGGGATCGACGAACATGCGTTTGATCTCCGCCGTGCCGTCGCCTGCCTCGACCAGCGCAGCGCATCCGACGATCGCACCCTCGTTGCGGGCGACGAAGAAGCTCACCGAAGGCTTCTCCAGCGATGAGAGATCGACCAGATGGTTGCTTTCGGCGGGATAGAGCGATTGCGCATAGGCATCGGACAGATCGAGAAGGCGAATGACGCCGTCCTGGCGCGGCGGCTCCTGGGCGATGGTGACGGACATGCTGATTCCCGGTGTTTGCAAGAGGCGCAATTTTTCCCCGACATGACGAAGAGTTAATGTCACCGCCTTGTTTCGGTTGGAATTGCGCCGTCTAAGGCGATGTCAGGTTCAATAATCGAGGAAACAGAATATGCAAGCGGTGCTCATCGCGATGACCATTCTCGGTTGCGACGATTCCGTTACCCAGTGCAATTATGTCGCGACGGTCGATAAGCGCTGGGAAAGTGTTGCCGCTTGCGATGCCGAAGCCGAACGCCGGCTGAAAGCCTATGCCAATGTCAGCTATCCCTCGGTCATCGCCGTTTGCGAGGCGCCGAAAGCGCTTGCCGCCGCCGAGCCGCCGAAACCTGCGCCCTTGCCCGCGGCAGGAGCTGCTCCCGAGCCTGCCGAAGAGCCCGTGGGAAGATTGGCCGGCTTCGCTGAAAACATCGCCGGCCAGGTCCGCGCGCATCTTCCATCCGGCCGCGACGTCAAAGAAACCCTATCGAAGCCCGTGCACTTCGTATCGGCCAGCTATTCCTGGGTGGTGACGCGGCTCGCTGATTAGAAAAGCCAATAGGCTTATCGAACGTGACACCGACGTCGCACTCTCCTGAGGGCGCAATATTAGACACATATAATGCTCAGTCAAAATTCCACGCGGTCATTTGAATGAACGCAAGAAGCACTGAATTCGGCGGCTTCGAATCGCTATAATTTTGCAGGCGCTTGGACCCGTCGAGCTGTAGCGTCGGCGTTCCGACGCGGTTTCCTTAGCTGAAAACATGTTGGTGCGTCGACCGGCCGCAAGTAAAACTTGCATTCGATTTAGATTGAGATATTCTTTTTCTGGGTTGAAGAGGAGGGTAAATTTGCCGAAGCCGTTTCTTGTTGCGCTTGTCTTGGCTATAGTCGCTCTTCTGGTAATAGTCTACTACTACTATTTGAAATTACCCGTTCCGAATGTAGAGCCTAAAGGAACGTCTGAAGATGTGCAAGCATTGGCTGCCCTGATTACGTCGATCGCTGCTCTGGTCGGGGCCATAGCTGCACTGTTGACAGGAATAGCACAGCTGAGAAATCGAAGAACTCGACGGTAATAGCATACCATGACCGGCTGGAGCGGAGCAGACTTATGCACGCCGTAATTCGCCTAGTTCTCGCGCTGTTTCTACTATCCGAATACGCCACGGCAACTTTCGGGGCGGGAATTGATGAGTTAATTACGAATAGAAACCCCAGTCCCGATTGGAATAGAGCCAGTGGCAGCCTCTTCCAAACGGCTAAAAGTTATGCAGTGGTCGTGGGGATCAGTGAATACATGGGTGCTGGCAAAGGCGGCTACCCCAGAATAGACACAGTATCGCAAGACCCAATAAAAATGAAAGACTTTTTATTAAATAGCGCCGGATTCGACTATGTTTACTTGCTCACTGAAGAACGCGCCACGAAGGCTCGAATTGACGAATTGACGAATTGATGACGGATACAATTCCGAACGTCGTCGGGAAGCGCGATCGATTCCTTTTTTATTGGTCGGGCCATGGTGACCAGCGCGTTCGTTCGGATGGGGGAATTGCCTTTGGTTTCCTACCTCTGGCCAATTCCAAAGTGGGCGCGTTTTCGAGCATGGTCAGCATGGATGATCTCGTACGCTGGAACAACTATCTCGACGCAAAACAGGCTCTGTTTGTGTTGGATGCATGCCTTAGTGGTCTAGCTGGCCTGCAGAGAAAATCCGCTCCACCAAATCAGACAAGATTGGACCAGCTTGCACAGCCATCTCGGCATCTTTTGACTGCGGGTACAAGCACAGAAGAGGTGATAGCGGGCAGCCGTTGGAATGGAAGTCTCTTCACAGATGCCTTTATTTCTGGAGCGAAAGGCGGAGCAGCTCCACCGGGAGAAGTCGTAAGTCTCCACCGCCTTATCGAGTATATACAGACCAAAGTTGCGCTTGAGCAGGCGGCCGCTCACTGGAAGCGCGCATTGACGCCACAACTCCGGGACCTGGGCGTAAGCAATGGCGCTTTTTTCTTCATATCATCCAATGTCATCCAGCCAGATATTGAAGTGACGTCTCTCGGCCAAGATCAAAGTGTTAGAGTAAGGCAAGAACTCACCCAAAATGAGATAAAAGGGCTTCAAAACGACGACGGCAAAGCAAATGAAATAGAGTCCGGACTTTTTACCGCGCCCATCCCGCTGGTCGTTCCGTCCATTCAACGTTATCAGTCCCCAGACAAATCGCAGCCGCTAGGTGCCGCTGGAGGTAGAATCTGGGTTGATTTCAACGCAGGCGACGATTGGTTCCGTTTATCGGGAGGCGATGGCTTTGTATTGTTGAACGATGATCAGATCCGAACGGTTGCAGATCAATTGAGCGAGGGCCCAAAATATCCAATGATGGTTGTCGTCCGTTCTGCGCCGCTCTTCGCCACCGCTGACTTGAAGTCATCTGCGAAAGGCTCGGTCGGAGGCAGGCTTTACGTGGACGCGTACGCTGGAAACAATTTTTACCATCTGGCCGATGGACGAGGGTTTGTTCGGCTGCCGTAGCGGAATTAGGCCGCAGCAAGCGCCGCATAGACGCGGGCCGATTGCCGCTGTTCAGCGAGATGCAGCTTTTCCACCATATCGAGCAGTTCGCCGATCGCGCCATGTGCGCCCTCGGGATGGCGGAATTTTTTGAGCAGGCGGCCGCAGACATTGCCGAGCACGCTGCCCGGCGCTTTCCTGGCGGCGTCGCGCCAGAGCAGCGTCGCCTCGACGAAGATGACGCTGATGTCTCGCGGCAGGCCGGCGGATTCATAGAGCGCGCGCACCGCATGCATGCGTCCGGTCGCGAGAATCGAGCGCACCCGGCGCTCGCCGCAACCCGTCAGGTCGACGATCGCAGCCGCGAAGAAATCCACCTTGCCGGCGCAGAGCGCATGCATCAGGAAGGACGGCGTCAGCCGGCCGTTGAGGCGCAGGTGCTCGACGAGATCGGGTATTTCGCGCGGCGCGATGTCGCCGGCGATCGAAACGATGGCAGCCTCGGTCGCCTCGCGGCTGATGCGCTGGAGCCGCTGCAGGCCGATCGCGGCCTGCGCCAACGGCAAGCCGACCAGCGCATTGCTGACATGCTGGGTGAGTAGCTGGCGGGCATCAGCCGGAAGATCGCTGCGGTCGAGCAGCAGGTTGCGGATGTCGCAGCTGTCGCCGAGCCGTTCGGCGATGCGTTTCAGCGATTGGCTGGAGATAGCCGCACCGTCGTTTTCGAGCAGGCAGAGCAGTTCCTCTTCGTCACCGACTTCCGCAAGGGCAGCAGCGACCGGGCGCGTGACATGGGCTCGGGCTGCGATCAGCATGCGGGTGGCGCCGTTGCCGCGCGCGGCGAGGTCGACAAGGTCGGCGTCGCTCAAAAGCGGCGAACAGGTGATGGCATGGCAGGCGACCTCGGGTTGGTCCTCGGCGAGCGAAAGCACGAGGCCGCGCGGCGCATCCGGCGACCAGGCGATCGCTTCGGCAAGTGCAAGCCGCACGCGCGGCGACGGATCGTCGAGCAGGAAGGTCATCGCCATCTCGGCGGCCTTCTTTTCATCGCTGGACATCTCGGACTGCAGATAGGCTCGCCCGAGTGCATTGGCTGCCCGAGCCCGGTCGCCGGTCTTGGCGGTTTCGATCCAACGAAGGAAAGCTTCTACGATCACGCGACGCCCCAGCACTTGAACGCGATTCCTTCGCGTTCCTTTCATTGCTGCGACCGTAGCGGCAAAAGGTTTAAGATTGGTTCACCATATTTCTTAAGCCTTTGTATGCCTTCTCAGACATTCACTTTTGGCATCTGCGGCCGGAACATCTCGAAAACATCGCTGCCTTCGCTGTAATCCATATAGCCCATGCGCGCGACAGGCCGGGCGATCGACATATCGAGCCGGCCGTCTCTGACGATCGCCTCATCGATATGGATGCCGACCACCTCGCCGAAGACGATGACGTTTTCGGACGGCGTGCCAGACAGCGTCTTCGGCTCAATGATCTCGGTGACCCTGCATTCGAGCGCCGCAAAAGCCTCGCCGACATAAGGCGCGTCGATCAGTTCGGCCTGCTTCGGCGTCAGCCCGGCAAAGCCGAATTCGCTCTCGCCATAGGGCAGCGCCGCCGAGGAGAGGTTCATCTTCTCGGCAAGATCGCGGCTGACGAAATTGCAGGTGAAAACCCCGGTCTCGGCCGCATTGCGCTGGCTGTCCTTGCGTCCGGCGGACGAAAACATCACCAGCTTCGGCCGGTCGGCAACGGCATTGAAGAAGGAATAGGGCGCAAGATTGATCGACCCGTCCCTGCCCTTGCTGCCGATCCAGCCGATCGGGCGCGGCGACACGATCGCCTTGAAGGGATCATGCGCGAGCCCGTGCCGGTTGCTGTCGGTGGTGTAGAACATCAGTCTTCTCCGCCGACCCAGGTGACGGTATCGGCAAGCTCCGGCCGCGGCCGTTCGATCGCCGGAAATGTCGTCGAGCCGATATGGATGAAGCCCGCAACCTTCTCGCCCGGTTCGACGCCGAGCAGCGGGTAGGCGCGCTCGTCATAGGCGAACCACTCCGTCAGCCAGTTGGCGACATAGCCATTGGCATTGGCGGCGAGGATGACATTGAGGCAAAGCGCGCCGGCCGACATCAGCTGCTCCCATTCCGGGATCTTGATATGCGGCCCTGCCTTGCTGACGACGGCGACGACGACGGGCGCGCGGGTGAAACGGGTGCGCTCGACCTGGATCATCTCCTCGGACAGATCGGGCTTCGTCTCGAGCGCGAGCTTCAGAAGTTCTTCGCCGAGTTCGGCGCGCTGCTCCCCGCGAAAGACGATGAAGCGCCAGGGCGCGATCTTGCCGTGATCGGGAACCCGCGAGGCAAGCCGCAGGATCTCCTCGATCTCGGCCTTCTCGGGCCCTGGTTCGCACATCTGGAAAGCGGGGATGGAGCGGCGCACCGCGAGGTAGTCGATCAGCTTGATATCGGATTTCATACGGGAGAAACTTTCATTTTTATGCTGCTGCAAAGGGTGGGTCTTGAATTTGCCACCGCGTTGGTCTTGAAGTGGCCTTTGCGATTTCAGAAGTCAATCGGTTCACGAAACAGATGTTTGGCATTTCGCCTCTTGCACGCACCGGCCTCGCCATCGCCCTGATGGTCCTGATGCCCTTCGGCGCCGGCGCGCAGGATGCCTTCAAGGATTTCAAACAGCTCGATTCGACATCGAAGATGCCGAAGCTCAACGCCTTCATCGCGCCTGGCACTGCGTCCCAAGGCACCAAGCTGCGCGACGTCGCCATGGAAGCCAAGCTGACGGCCGATGGCACGCCTGTCGAGGATGGCCTTTCCTGGTACGTCTTCAGCCCGATCGCCGGAACGGACGGCAAGCTCCCGCTGATCGCCAGCGCCAAGGGCGGACCCGCCGCCTTTCAACTTGCTCCCGGCGACTACTTCGTCAACGTCTCCTTCGGCCGCGCCGGCGTTACCAAGAAGCTGACCGTGCCTGCCGACGGTGAGGTCGACAAGCAGGTGATGGTGCTCGATGCCGGCGGTCTCCTGCTCAACGCCGTCTCCGGCACCGACTCCCGCATCCGTCCGGATCAGTTGAGTTTCTCGATCTATTCTTCGGAAGTGCGCGACGATGGCGAGCGTGGTCTCGTAGTGGCCGATGTCTCGCCGAACACCATGGTACGCCTCAATGCCGGCACCTATCACATCGTTTCCGAATATGGCAGCGTCAACGCCGTCATCCGCGCCGACATCCAGGTCGAGGCCGGCAAGCTCACCGAAGCGACGATCCAGCATCGCGCCGCCCAGATCACCTTCAAGCTGGTCTCGGAGACCGGGGGCGAAGCGATCGCCGATACGGCCTGGTCGATCCTGACGGCAGCCGGCGACAGTGTCGGCGAAAGCGTCAGCGCCTTTCCGACCATGGTTCTCGCCGAGGGCGAATATTCCGCCGTCGCCCGCAACAAGGACAAGATCTACCAGCGCGATTTCAAAGTGGTCGCCGGCAGGAACACCGATGTCGAGGTTCTGATGAAGGACCAGCAGCCGCAGCAGCCGGAGAGTGCGGCGCGCACCGTACAGCAGGTGCCGGCCGGCACACCGCCGCCGCCGGGTGTCCAGCCGGCACCGGAAGCGCCGCTGCCCTCCTATGAAGAGCTCGCACCGCAAGGCGGCGACGGAGCCAGCCTGGATTGATTTTGCTGCGCGCCTTGGACGCGTGAAAGATCGCGTGGATCGGCCAGCGCTTTAAGCGCCGATTTCCATCACTGGTTGGAAGATACTTCGAAGAGCAGCCGGTCTCGGATGCCCGCTTTCCTATTCGACAGCGCCGAGGTTCGGCGCTGTCGAATTGCGGCTATTTTCAAGCCGCCTTGGCTTTCCTTGCTTCGGCCTTGCGACGCACGTCCGGCGGTGTCGCCTCGAGGGCCAAGCTCTCGACGGCGGCGTCGAGCCCCATCGAAACCTGATCCTGGCTGCCGAGGCGGCGGATATTGACCGTGCGCTCCTCGGCTTCCTTCCTGCCGCAGACGATGATAACAGGAACCTTGGTCACCGAGTGCTCGCGGATCTTGTAGTTGATCTTCTCGTTGCGGAAGTCGGTCTCGACGTTGAGACCGGCATCACGCAGCGCCTCGGCCACCTCAAGCCCGTAGGCATCGGCTTCCGAGGTGATCGTCGCCACCACCGCCTGCAGCGGCGATACCCAGAGCGGCATGTGGCCGGCGAAGTTCTCGATCAGGATGCCGAGGAAGCGCTCCATCGAGCCGCAGATGGCGCGGTGGATCATCACCGGCTGCGTCTTTTCGGAGTTGCTGTCGATGTAGAAGGCGCCGAAACGCTCCGGCAGGTTGAAGTCGACCTGCGTGGTGCCGCACTGCCATTCGCGGCCGATCGCATCCTTCAGCGTATATTCGAACTTCGGACCGTAGAAGGCACCCTCGCCCGGCAGAATGCCGGTCTTGATGCGGCCTTCCGACTGAGCCTCGATCGTTTTCAGCACATCGGTCATGACGGCTTCGGCGCGATCCCAGAGCGCGTCGGAACCGACACGCTTTTCCGGACGGGTCGAAAGCTTCACGACGATTTCCTTGAAGCCGAAATCTTCATAGACCGACAGGATCAGATCGTTGATCTTCAGGCACTCGGCGGCCATCTGCTCGTCCGTGCAGAAGATATGCGCATCGTCCTGCGTGAAGCCGCGCACGCGCATCAACCCGTGCAGCGCGCCCGAGGGCTCGTAGCGATGCACCAGGCCGAATTCCGCCAGACGGATCGGCAGTTCGCGATAGGACTTCAGGCCATGCTTGAAGATCTGCACGTGGCCGGGGCAGTTCATCGGCTTCAGCGCGAAGACGCGGTTGTCCGCTTCCTTGTCTTCCGGATGGGTCATCGCATGCGCCGATTTCACGGCGAACATGTTTTCCTGATACCAGCCCCAGTGCCCCGAGGTTTCCCAGAGAGAGGTATCGAGCACCTGCGGCGCGTTGACTTCCTGATAGTCGGCGGCCAGCCGTCGGCGCATATAGGCGACGAGCGTCTGGAAGATGCGCCAGCCCTTGCCATGCCAGAAAACGACGCCCGGGCCTTCCTCCTGGAAGTGGAAGAGGTCCATTTCGCGGCCGAGCTTTCGGTGATCGCGCTTCTCGGCTTCCGCCAGCACATGCAGGTAATTGTCGAGATCGGCCTGGTCGGCCCATGCCGTGCCGTAGATGCGCGACAGCATCGCGTTGTTGCTGTCGCCGCGCCAATAGGCGCCGGCAACTTTCATCAGCTTGAATGCGGTGCCGACCTGGCCGGTGGAAGCCATATGCGGGCCGCGGCAGAGATCGAACCAGTCGCCCTGATGGTAGATCTTCAGATCCTGCCCTTCGGGAATCGCGTCGACGAGTTCGACCTTGTACTGCTCGCCCTTGGCGGCAAAGACTTCCTTGGCCTTCTCGCGCGACCAGACCTGCTTGGTGAAGGGCGCGTTGCGGGCGATGATCTCCTTCATCTTCTTTTCGATCTTCGGCAGATCGTCGGGCGTGAAGGGCTCGTTCTTGGCGAAGTCGTAGTAGAAGCCGTTCTCGATGACGGGGCCGATCGTCACCTGCGTGCCGGGCCAGAGTTCCTGCACGGCTTCTGCCATCACGTGCGCGGCGTCATGCCGAATAAGCTCCAGCGCGCGGCCATCCTTGCGGGTGATGATCTCGATCTTGCCGTCGGTGACGGCATCGGAAAGGTCTTGCACGGTGCCGTCGATCGCAATGGCGACGGCGCTCTTGGCAAGCGACTTGGAAATGGATTCGGCGACATCCTTGCCGGTCGCGCCAGCCGGGAAGCTGCGCACCGAACCATCGGGAAATGTCAGGGAAACGGATTGGGACATCGAAATTCTCCTTGTCCAGTCCCGCCAACGAATGCGGGTGGTTGAAATGGAAGCGTCATCCCTGTGGGATGCGCTGTCGCCTGATACTGAGATTTGCCGCGGGAGTAAAGAAGAAGCCGGCCTACATGATCATCTGAGCGAGGCCGCAGACCGTATTCCAATTGCGCATCGTGCCGATGCCGAGCCGCTTGGTCGTCAGCGCCGAAAGCAGCTTGGACTGGCTCGGTTTGCCGGCGAAATCGATCCAGAGATCGCCGCCGACGACGGCGATGCGCTGTCCCTCCGCCATCAGCGGTTTAAGCGCCTCCACCTTCTCGGGATCGATCGGCAGGCGCATCACCCGCACGATCACCTGATCACCGCTGCCATCCCTGAAGGGATTGGTGCCGCAGAGCGCCATCCAGGTGCAGTCGCTGCGCACGATGATATCGACATGCTTGCCGAACTTCTCTTCGAAGCCTTCTTCTAGCGCGACCTCGAGTTCGTGCGGCCGCACGTCGTCGGCTTCGAAGACGAGATTGCCCGTCGAAACCAACGTGCGCGGGTCGCGATAACCAAGCTCTTTGGCAAGTTCGCGCAAATCTTCCATGATGACGCGCCGGTCGGGCGTCAGGACGATGCTGTGCAGAAGCGCCACGAACATGCTCATCGCCCTCACCCTCTCTTGCGCCCGAGGGCGAGATAGCGCCACGGGGTCCACCAGGGAAAATCGTCGCTGAGCGTCTCGGGCACCTGGTCGAGGCCGCTGGTGCCGCCCGGGCCGCAACGGCCGACGCGGAAGAGCGTCATCCAGCCGCCTGCCCAAAGGCCGTGGCGGGCGATCGACTCGTAGCCATATTCGGAACAGGTCGGGATATGGCGGCAGGAATTGCCGACAAAGCCGGAGAGCGTCAGCTGATAGAAACGGATGAGCCCCATGCCGAGCAGGCGGTCGGGAGTTTTCCGGAAGGGGCCGGCATAGTTGCGGGAACGCTGTGCCGGCGCTTTGCGCGGCTTTTCTGGGCCGGCGGCGCCGCCGTCGTCCTCATCGCTGATCTGCTGGGCGCAGAACTCGCACATCTCGCTTACGCCTCGACAACTTCCGTCCGTTTCGCCTCGATCTGCCCGATCGCGTCGACGACCGCATCGAAGGTCAGCATCGTCGAAGCGTGGCGGGCCTTGTAATCCCGCACCGGCAGCAGGTAGCGCATATCTTCGAACCGCCCGACGGGACCTTCCCCATCCGCCTTCAACATGGCGAGCATGTCCTGGCGCGCCTGGCGTACTTCGTCCGATGTCGCCCCCACGACATGGCGGGCCATGATCGAGGAAGAGGCCTGCCCGAGCGCGCACGCCTTCACGTCATGGGCAAAACCCGTCACGGTATCGCCGTCCATCTTCAGCCAGATCCGCACCTTAGAGCCGCAGAGCTTCGAATGGGCCTGGGCGCTCGCATCGGCGTCCGAGAGCGTCCCGGTCAGTGGAATATTGCCGGCGAATTCGAGGATTTTGCTGTTGTAGATGTCGTCCATGCTGGATTCCGCTCCAAAATCGCTGCGGATTGGCCGTTTTTCAGCCTGTTATTGTCGTTGAAACAAAAAACACACCGTGTCCTCTAAGGATACTTACATAGCACGGCCGTCTTCCTATATGTATGTCGTTCGAAGGCCATGAAAATGCAATGGCCTCGTGTAAGTTTGATTGGGAAACCGTGCCGGACGGGCTGAATGGCCCTGAAAGCCCCGGAGCCTGCCAAAGGTGCAAGAATTCCCGAATGGGACTGACCAGTGGCAATTCCGACAGATGGGTCCGCAGTGCGGACCAGGAGACCATTGATCATGGACGCCATCGTGAAGAACTTTCCGCAGACGAACCGCGAGTCCGACCGCCCCTCCCAGCAGGAGGCGGAGGAAGCCGTCCGCGTTTTGCTGCGCTGGGCCGGTGACGATCCGACGCGCGAAGGCCTGCTCGAAACGCCGGCCCGTGTCGTCAAATCCTATCGCGAACTTTTCTCCGGCTACGACATGGCGCCGGAAGACGTGCTCGGACGCACCTTCGAAGAGGTCGCCGGCTACGATGACATGGTCCTCGTCAAGGACATTCCTTTCTATTCGCATTGCGAACACCACATGGTGCCGATCATCGGCAAGGCCCACGTCGCCTACATGCCCGATGGCCGCGTGCTCGGCCTTTCGAAGATTGCCCGCGTGGTCGAGATTTTCGGTCGCCGTCTCCAGACGCAGGAAACCATGACGGCGCAGATCGCCCGGGCGATCGATGATACCCTTAATCCGCGCGGTGTCGCGGTGATGATCGAGGCTGAACATATGTGCATGGCGATGCGCGGCGTTCAGAAGCAGGGCTCGACCACATTGACGACGACATTTACGGGAACGTTCAAGACCGAGCCGGCCGACCAGGCCCGTTTCATGAGCATGGTGCGGAGCCGCTGATACCGGCTCCCTCAGGAGGGCCGCGATGGGGCAACTGATCTTCAATCAACCGTCCGAGGACAAGTCCGCCTTGGAAGACGCCGGTGATTTCACGCCGCGTTTCGACGATCGCGGCCTGATCACCGCGATCGTGACCGATGCCGGCGACGGCGAGCTCTTGATGGTGGCGCATATGAACGCCCAGGCGCTGGCGCTGACCATCCAGACCGGCACGGCCCATTATTTCAGCCGCTCACGCGGCAAGATCTGGAAGAAGGGCGAGACCTCCGGCAATCTCCAGACGGTCAAGGAAATCCGCACCGATTGCGATCAGGACGCCATCTGGCTGAAGGTCGGGGTCGCCGGTCACGACGCCACCTGCCACACCGGCCGGCGCTCCTGCTTCTACCGGACGGTCACCCTTCAGGACGGAAAACCGATGCTCGATATCGTTGACGACGAGCGTCATTTCGATCCCAAGGACATCTACGGAAAATAGGCCGAATTCCCGGACATTTGTCCCTTATTGCGCCAGAAACCGCCTCTATATACGATTTGGAAACGGATCAGGCACACTATCGGAAATCACGTGTTCTGCTGGGAGGGGAGAGCGCCATGCTGAGCTGGAGTCTGCATCGTCAAAGCTCTGAAGGCGAGGGTTCCGGCTCCGGCATGTCCACCACACTCGAAACGATCCCTCCCCCCGCGCCTGCAAAAAAAATCAAGATCGCGCTTGCGCTCGGCGGCGGAGCGGCTCGCGGCTGGGCCCATATCGGCGTGCTGCGCGCCCTTGACGAGGCCAAAATCGAGATCGGCATGATTGCCGGCACCTCGATCGGAGCGCTGGTCGGCGGCTGCTATCTCGCCGGCAAACTCGATGAGCTCGAAAGTTTCGCCCGCTCGCTGACCATGCGCCGCATCGCAAGCCTCTTGGATCTCACGATCGGCGGTAGCGGCCTCTTCGGCGGCATGCGGCTGACCAAACGCATGCAGGAACATCTCGAAGGCTTCAACGTCGAGGATCTCGACCGGCCTTTCGTCGCGGTCGCGGCCGAGGTCAATACCGGTCATGAAGTCTGGATCGCCAACGGTTCGCTGATCACGGCGCTCAGGGCTTCCTATGCCCTGCCCGGCATTTTCGAGCCGGTGCGCAGCAATCACCGCACGCTGGTCGATGGAGCGCTGGTCAATCCCGTTCCCGTCTCCGTCTGCCGCGCTTACGAGCAGCTGCTCGTGGTTGCCGTCAATCTCAATTACGATCTCTACGGCCGTTCTGCCGTCGTCCGGCATAATGCCAGCCTCTCGCCGCAGGAAGTTCAGAAGCAGGAAGAGGCGCCCTATGCGCGGCTCGGCATGACCGGCGTCATGGTGCAGGCCTTCAACATCATCCAGGATAGGATTGCCCGCGCCCGCCTTGCCGGCGACCCGCCTGATATTTCGCTGCAGCCGCGTCTGAGCGACATCGGCCTTTCCGAGTTTCACCGGGCCGGTGAAGCGATCGAACGCGGTTATGAGGAAGCCAGGGCGAGGCTCCCCGAAATCAAGCGCATGCAGGAAGTCTACGCCAGCCATCCCTGATGCACACGTCGTCCCAAGGCGGCTTGGGACAACGGCACGCAACGAGGTAACGAAACCTCAACCGGCGATATAGGCCTTGATTTCCTCGGCCTCACGCTCGACCGCGGCAATGCGCGATTTCACCACGTCGCCGATCGAGATGATGCCGGCAAGCTTGCCGTTGCTTTCCACTGGTACGTGACGGAAACGGCGGCTGGTCATCAGCTCCATCAACTCGTTGACGGTCGTCTCCTCGTGACAGCGATAGACCTTCGACGTCATGACCTGGGAGAGCGGCTGATCGAGGCTCTCCTTGCCGTGCTTGGCAATGGCATGCACGAGATCGCGCTCGGTGAACATGCCAGAAATCCGGTTTTCCATGCCGACGACCACGATGGCGCCGATCTTCTTCTTGCTTAGAATCGCGGCCGCCTCGGCAACGGTGGTATTCGGCGCGGCGGTGACGACGTCCCTACCCTTCAGGTCGAGGATTGCTTTGACTGAACTGGTCATTCGAACCTCCTATGTCCGTGAAACACTTGTCACAGGCATCCGCGGCAGTTTCTCCCCCCATCGCGGATTGTTCGATGGTGCACCGCCGGGCTCAGGATTGCAACAGATCCTTCTCCGCTTCGGCAGGTTCCACAGGCGGGCGCGGCGCCCGGTCGAAAAACGCAAACAGGAGGAAGCCGAAGACGAAGCCGCCGATATGCGCATCCCAGGCAATTTCCTGGCTGCCGTCGCCGACGAGCGGGACGCCGACGGCAATCAGCGCATTGCCGAACAGCCAGAACAGCATGAAGATGACGACGGTGCGGCTCTTCATCGCCTCGAAAATGGAAAGCCGCGCATTGAGATGCGCCGGCTGCATCGGCTGCCGTTCGGGCGGAAAAGCGAATCGGCATGCGGCTCCCATCAGTCCGGAAATGACGCCGGACGCGCCGATCAGCAGCGATATGTCTCCCCAGTTCAGCGCCGCATGCAGGGCGGCGGACGCAATCGAGGAAAACAGCCAGAAGAGCACGAAACGCAGCGTGCCGATGCGGCGCACGACCGGCGCGCCGAAGGCCATCAGCCAGACGGCATTGAAGACGATATGTTCGACGCCGCCATGCAGCAGCGAATAGGTGACGGGCGTCCAGAACAGTTCCGGCCCCTGCTGCGACAGCGGGATCAGATAACGTGCGGGAATGAAGCCGAAGGTGAAGAACAGCCACTCCACCGCACCGTCGGACAGCACGAGCGCCTGCACCGCATAGATCGCGACCAGCAGGCAAAGGCTGAAGAACAGCGCCGGCGGAAGGTTGAAGACCGGTACGCGCGGTGGCGGTGCCGGCGGCTGGCCCCTTGGAAGTTCGGGCGCCGTATTCGGCTCGGCCGTCTGCTCGTTCATCTGTATTTCGCCTCGTTGAGGCCACAGCCATACAGGAGCGCCTGTCAAAAAAAAAGCCGCCCGGAGTGTCGGACGGCATACCGGGATTCCAAGGAAAGACTTTGGCCCGGTCAGGCTGTGCAGAACTTCGAAAGTCGAAGCGATGTGAAACAGTGTCACGACGGGCATCGCAGCTCAACCGAAACCATTCGTTAACCTTACCGGCGCCGCTTTGGCATGAAATCCGCATGGTAAAGCCTGTAAGGGCCATGAGGGCCTGAAATTGCTCCGGAATGGGACAGGTTGGTGTGAAATGCGTTTACAAACGACCATCGAAATCTTCGACTACTGGAATCGCATCCGCGGCACTGCGGATGCGCCGTTGAAGTCACAAGTCGAACCCTCTGCCGTCCCCCATCTTCTCCAGAGCCTCTTCATCCTGGAGATGCGCGAAGGGAGAGACATCCGCTTCCGGCTTGCCGGCACCCGCATCTGCGATCTCTTCGGACGCGATCTGCGCGGCGAGCGCTTCTCGTCGCTATGGGCGCATGGCCAGCATATGGATATCGAACGCACGGCGATGGGCGTCATGGACCATGCCATGCCGGCGCTGTTCAATGCCACCGGCTACAGCACCGTTGGTCACCAGGCCTCCTTCGAGATCGTCATGATGCCCCTGCGTTCGCAGGACGGCGCCTGCGACCGGCTGCTCGGCGCAATCACGCCGGCGGCGGCCGCGAGCTGGCTGGAGATCGTGCCGCTCGAATTCCTGGCGCTCGACCGCAGCCGTCTGCTGCCGGCACGTTTCGGCAAGACTGCGTCGGTTGAGATGCGTCCGATCAACAAGATCGCCGCCGGCAAAAGCGCCCGTTTCGGGCAGGTCATGCGCCGCATGGTGTCGCATCTGCTGAGCGCGGAGGCGCGCTGACAGTCCCGTTTCGGAACATCCGGCATACTCGTTTTCGGCTATACGGAAATAAGGCGGAACAACCTTCTGTTAATGGATTGCGGGTAATGATCGGACTCTCAGATTTGATGAAGAAGCCCTTTGATGCACTCGTTCCAGCCAGCACAGACGCAACGACCTGCGCCGCGCCCTGAACAGGGCGTTTTCCAGCGTGTGCCCATCAATATGCAGGGCCGGCTGATGCTTGCGAACTACGAGGAATTCGAATGCATGGTGATCGACATGTCGCCCGGCGACATGTACGTCACCTGCATCGGCCGGCCGCGCGCCAATGAGCGAGTCGTCGCCTATATCGACCATCTCGGCCGCGTCGAAGGTTATGTCCAGACGCTCGATGGCCGCGGCTTCACCATGTCGATCAACGCCACCGAACGCAAGCGTGAGAAGCTCGCCGCCCAGCTCACCTGGCTTGCCAACAAACATGAACTCGGCCTGCCCGAGGATCGCCGCCACGACCGTCTGACGCCGCGCGACGTGAAGACCGAACTCACGCTCGATGACGGCACGCGTTATTCCTGCCGCATCATGGACCTCTCGCTGTCGGGCGCAGCCATCGACGTCGAAATGCGCCCTTCGATCGGCACGGCGGTGCGTCTCGGCAATATGCGCGGCCGTGTCGTGCGCCATTTCGTCGAAGGCGTCGCGATCGAATTCCTCTCGATCCAGTCCCGCGAGACGTTGCGCGAATTCCTCTGAGTTGTCTTTCAATCGTCACCGATATGGCGGATAAGGCTCGTCTCCTCGTTCGGGCGCGCCGATGTCACCTCTCTATCCTGAGATCGAACCATATGATCAAGGCCTGCTCGATACGGGCGACGGCAACCTGATCTATTGGGAAGCCTGCGGCAATCCGGCAGGCAGACCGGCGCTCGTGCTGCATGGCGGACCGGGGTCCGGTTGTTCGGCCGCGGCGCGGCGTCAGTTCGATCCCGACGCCTATCGCATCATCCTCTTCGATCAGCGCAATTGCGGCCGCAGCCTGCCAGGTGCCGCCGACTCGGAAACCGACCTCGCCCTCAACACCACCTGGCATCTCGTTACCGATATCGAGCGGCTGCGGACCTATCTCGGCATCGACAGCTGGCTTCTTCTCGGCAATTCCTGGGGCTCGACGCTGGCGCTCGCCTATGCCGAAACCCACCCTGAGCGCGTCGCTGCCATTGTGATTGCGGGCGTGACCACGACGCGTCGCTCGGAAATCGATTGGCTCTATCGCGGCATGGCGCCCCTCTTTCCCGAGGAATGGCACCGTTTCCGTGAGGCCATTCCGCTGGACGATCGAGGGCGAGAGGACGATATGGTTGCCGCCTATTACCGTCTTCTCAACGATCCGGACCCAGAGACGCGTCTCAAGGCGGCGCGCGACTGGCATGCATGGGAAGCAGCCCCGATCCTGCTTGCCGACCCCGCAGGCCTGCCGTCCCGTTGGTCCGATCCGGCCTTTTTGCTGACGCGCGCCCGTATCATCACCCATTATTTCGTGCACGGCGCATGGCTGGAAGAAGGCGCACTTTTGAAGAATGCCGGACGGCTCGCCGGCATTCCCGGCATCCTCCTCCAGGGGCGATTCGACATCGAAGCGCCGCTTGTCACCGCATGGGAACTGGCGCGCGCCTGGCCGCAGAGTGAGCTCAGGATCCTTCCGCGTGCCGCCCATTCCACATCAAATCCGGATATGAGTGCGGCAATCGTCGCCGCCACCGATCGATTTCGCGATTTTTCTCAAAAATAATTTTCCGCCGAAACCACGGATGTGAGCGATATTCCGGTTCCGAACCGGCCGAATCGGTCTGTTTCGATAATATCGCCCGCCTGTCAGCTGCCATCGGCGGCGCACCGGCATTTTATCCGGCTCAGCAAAATCCTTAACGCGGGAATGGCAGTGCAAGCCTTTCACGAAGGAAAGCCTTGTTGCGTATGTTTCAATTTTAATCGAATTCGAGACAAATCAGCTTCAAATTTTATGCGCATTCGAGATTGTTTTTAGTCAAGATTTATCCGCATTTGAATCAACTAAGCCTTTAATTCTATTGCGTAATTTTCCGTGAGATAAAAACGTGTGTGCCATTGTCGTCCCAACTTACGGGGAGACGGCAATGACAAGTGCGAATATCCTGAAAGGCGGCTTTCTGGCCGGTGCGATCATGATGGCAATGGCGGGTTCGGGACAGGCGACGCCCGCCAGCATGGCCCTAGCAGGCAATGCCAGCCCGCCGATCGGACACTACGAATTCTGCAAGGCGAACCCGAAGGAATGCGCCTATTCCGGCGGCGATGCCGGGCCGGCAATCCTCACCGAGGACCGCTGGAAGGAAATCCTCAAGGTCAATTACACCGTCAATTCGTCGATCCAGCCGGAAACGGACGAACAGATCTACGGTGTCGAAGAGCGCTGGGCCTATCCGACCACCGTCGGCGACTGCGAGGATTATGTCCTGCTGAAGCGCAAGATGCTGATCGAGGACGGTTTCTCGCCGTCCGACACGCTGATCACCGTCGTATTGCAGCCGAACGGCGAAGGTCATGCCGTGCTGACGGTCCGCACCGATCACGGCGACTTCATCCTCGACAATATGCGCAACAAGGTGCTGCTCTGGTCGGATACCGAATATACCTATCTGAAGCGCCAGTCGGCCAGCGATCCAGGCCGCTGGTCGAAGCTTCAGGACGGCCGCGCCGAGGCGGTCGGTAGCGTCAAGTAAGAACAGGCCGCCGGCAATACCGGCAGAAGGCCTCGGCCCGGTCAGTCCCCGCATCCCGTCCCCGACCGGTGCCCAAGAGCCGTTCCCGCTGTCCCGGGAACGGCTCGCCCTTTTTTTTGGCGCAGGCGTTTCATTCCTCGTACGGCTGCTCCTTGAAATCTTAGCGAAATATTAACCCTGCCGGTCCGATCATTCCGATGAGATTCATCATCGGCGCCGGCGGCTCATGTTCTTCCTGCGGCGGGCCGGAACGCGAAGAACCGCCATGAGCCACGCCGTGCAGAGCGCACCCGACGAGCAGCCGCTTCTTTCCATGGGCTTCCTCCTCCGCACCATGGCGGTGATCGCCGTCCTTGCGGTGCTGACCGTTGCGATCAGCATCGGCGGGCGCTGGTTCGGCCGGCACATCTCGCTTGCCGGCAACACCGACAGCACCGCTGAAATCACGCTGACTATCGGCCGTGACACCGTGAAATTCCCCGAGAACGCCATCCGCTTTCCAAGCCAGAGACATGACGGCGCCGCCGAACGCGTCGACCTCTATCTCGCCTGGCCGGAAATGCGGGGCTACGGCAAGGAAAACCATCTCCGATTCGATGATGTGTCCCAATCCTCAGGCCTGATCTTCCTGCAGATCGCCCAGAGCACGATGTCGCGCGACATGTCGGGACGCCTGGAGCCGATCTATTCCCATCTGCTCGAAGGCGCGGCCGAGCTTTTTCGCGACGGTTTGACGCTGCATCGTCTGCGCGCCGACGCGGGCTATGGCGACGAGGTGCTGCTGACGGCCCCCGTCAAGGATGGGCCGGATTACGTCGTGCGCTGCATATTGCCTTCAGCCCCCGACAAGGCTGCGAGCGGAGATTGCCAGCGCGATATCAAGGTCGGCAAGGATCTTAGTGTGCTTTACCGCTTCTCAAGCAGCCATCTCAGCGACTGGGAACATATTGATGCCGCTATCCGGACCTTTGTGGAGGCGCGTCTTATGAACCGTTCTGCGACAAGTCCCTAAATGCCTCCCGGACAGTGAAATAAACGATTCATCATAAACGGATTGGTAACGCCCAATCGGTAATTTCAAAAGACGGACTGTGCGGCGGGGGGTGTGTGCGGTTCCCGCCAAATAACTGAAATGCAAGCGAAGAGTGGAATAGTGTCAAGGTCAGTCTCCTCCGTATCATCGTCCCGATCCGGCAGTTTTGTCGCAAAGCTGCTGGCGATCCTTTCGGTGGCTGTCACGATCGTCCTGGTCGATTCGGCAGGCGCCGAAGCGAAGGCGGCCAATCCGAAATATGCCGGCATCGTCGTCGACGCCAAGACCGGCAACGTTCTCTACAGCGAGAATGCCGATCGGCTGCAATATCCCGCTTCGCTGACCAAGATGATGACGCTCTATCTGGTTTTTGAAGCATTGGAGCAGGGGCGCATCCGTCTCGATACGCCGGTTCCCTTCTCAGCTCATGCTGCAGCCCAGGCGCCGACCAAGCTCGGCGTGCGCGCCGGCGGCACCATCACCGTCGAACAGGGTATTCTCGGCCTTGTCACCCTGTCCGCCAATGACGCCTCGACTGCCCTCGGCGAAATGCTCGCCGGCAGCGAGGATCGCTTCGCTCAATTGATGACCGCCAAGGCACATGCTCTCGGCATGACGCGCACCACCTATCGCAATGCCAACGGCCTGCCGAACACGGCGCAGATGACGACGGCGCGCGACCAAGCTCGTCTCGGTATCGCCCTTCGCCAGCATTTCCCGCAATATTACGGCTATTTCTCTACCCGCGCCTTCAAGTTCGGCAGCCGCACGATCCGCAGCCACAACCGCCTGGTCGGTTCTGTGCGCGGCGTCGACGGCATCAAGACCGGCTATACCCGCGCTGCCGGCTTCAATCTGGTGAGCTCCGTGCAGGTGGACGGCAAGTCGATCGTCGGCGTCGTGATGGGCGGCACCTCCACGCCTGCCCGCGACGCCCAGATGCGCAACCTGATCGCGACCTATCTGCCGAAGGCATCGAGCCGCGGCGGCTCCTCGGCGCTGATCGCGCAGACCGCCCCTGCCCCGGCGCTCGCGATCATCGAAACGCCCGCCCCTGTTATGCCGAAGAAGGCGCCGCAGCAGGTCGCAAAGACGATCACATCGGCGCAGCCGCCGGTTTCGGCAGCCGCCGCCGATCTCAGCCTGCCGCATAAGGGGCCGCTGCCGGATGCGCGCTACCAGGTCGCCGAGACCGAAGTCGCCTATGCCGAGACCGCTGCTCCGAAATCGGACAATCCGCTGGTGACGCAGGCGATGCCCGCGCCGACCAAGGTCAAGACCACCACTTTCAAGCCGCAGGCTCCGGCCGCAGCTCCAACGGAACAGGGCGATAGCGGCGTCGACCACGTCACGACCGCTTCGACCAACGCCGCTTCGACGAATGCCGGCCCGACCGGCTGGGTCGTGCAGGTAGGCGTTTCGCCGAGCCGGCAGATGGCGATGGACCTGCTGGAAGGCGCCAAGAGCAAGGGCGGCAAGGCGCTGGCCTCGGCAAAGCCCTTCGCAGTCGCCTACGGCGCCGGCAGCGACCAGGTATACCGTGCGCGCTTCGGCGGCTTCGACGATCAGCGTGATGCCGTCAACGCCTGCAAGGCCTTGAAGAAGGCCGGCGTCAAGTGCTGGGCGGCTGCCCAATGAGGAATTCGATGCTGCCCACAGAAGTGCCGGCGGCATCGGTGACGGCCGGAATCGGTGTTTGCGTTTCCGGCCACCATTTTTGAACTCGATCAGTATTGCTTACGGGGAAAACAATGGCGATCAATGAGAATGTTCCGGGAACGCCTTCAGAGCGCCGCGCTGCGGCCAGGACGCGTTCATCCTTGCATCCTCTGCACGAGGCGGCTATGCGCCTCGCCGAAATCGGTTTGCAGCGGCCAAGGGCGAAATCGCCAAAGACCCGGGATCTCATCAATCTGCTGCTTTGCCATGGCGCCCGCGCCTGGCGCTATTCCCAGCCGGAAGCCCGCATCCATCTGCACGTGACCTCGCCGGACGGAAGCGCGCCGGTGCAGTTGCGCCTGCGCTGAGTTTCAGAGCAGGCCGAGTTCGGTAAGCTCGCGGCGAAGGTCGGCCGGCATTTCTGCAATGCCGGCGCCAAGGCTCGTCAGGTCCGGCGCCACGTCGTCCTGCACGTAGTAGCGCCAGCCCTGGAAAGGGCGCTTCGGCTGCACCGCCGTCTCGATGACCTCCGGTCCGAGCATCAGGCGGCAACGCGAAATCCCCTCGCCGTCCGTGAAGGTCTCAATGTCGAGCAGCTTCTGGCGCGCCTGCACCTGCCCCTTGATCACCCAATAGAGCGAGCCGCCGTCGAGCAGCTCCTCCATGCGCTTAGGCACCATGCGCGTCGTGTGCACCGAATGCGGCTCTAGCCCGGCGGCGATGGCGCGCAGCGACCGTTCCGCCACCCATTCGCGCAGATCGTCGATCGAGTCGGCGCCGACACAGAGTTTGATGAGATGCAATGCCATGCCGCCGTTGAAATCCTTTTGGCGGCGGGCGTCAAGTGTGAAGCGAAAGTCTCCACACACTCAGCATTCGACGACATTGACGGCCAACCCGCCGGTCGAGGTTTCCTTGTATTTCTCGCTCATGTCGTGGCCGGTCTGGCGCATCGTCTCGATGCAGGCGTCGAGCGGCACGAAATGCTGGCCGTCGCCCTTGACGGCGAGTGAGGCCGCGGTGACCGCCTTGACAGCGCCGAGCGCGTTGCGCTCGATGCAAGGAACCTGGACGAGGCCGGCGACCGGATCGCAGGTCATGCCGAGATGGTGTTCCAGCGCAATTTCGGCGGCGTTTTCGATCTGCTCGGGCGTTCCCCCCATGACGGCGGCAAGCCCCGCAGCCGCCATCGCGGCCGCCGAGCCCACCTCGCCCTGACAGCCGACCTCGGCGCCGGAGATCGAGGCATTGTGCTTGATGATGCCGCCGATGGCGGCGGCCGTCAGCAGATAGTCGCGGATACCGTTCTGGTCCCAATCCTCGTGAAAATGCTCGTAGTAGCGGATCGTCGCCGGGATGACACCGGCCGCTCCGTTGGTCGGCGCGGTGACGACGCGCCCGCCGGCCGCATTCTCCTCGTTGACGGCCATTGCGTAGACGCTCAGCCAGTCATTGGCGAGCAGCGGATTGATACGGTTGCTGCGCCACTCCTCCTGCAGCTTGTCGTGAATTCGCCGCGCGCGGCGCTTGACGTTGAGGCCGCCGGGCATGATGCCCTCGACCTTGAGGCCGCGCTCGATGCAGGAGCGCATCGCCTCCCAGATGCGGTCGAGTCCCTGGTCGAGCTCCTCGCGGGAGCGCTGGCTCTCCTCGTTCGCACGCTTCATCTGGGCGATCGAAAGCCCGGAGCGCTCGGCCATGTCGAGCATCTGCTTGGCGGTCGAGAAGGGATAGGGTACGCGCGCCCCGCCGGCGGCGTTCTTCTTCGCCCGCATCTGCTCGAGTTCGGTGTCGGTGACGACGAAGCCGCCGCCGACCGAATAATAGATTCGCTTGACGAGCAGCCGGCCATCTTTGTCGAAGGCGGAAAAGGACATGCCGTTGGCGTGGCCGGGCAACGGCTGTTTCTTGTCGAAGATCAGGTCGGTCTTCGGTTGGAACTGATAGCCGGGATGGCCGGCCGGCGTGATGCGGCCGGTGCGCTCCACCGTATCGATGATGCCGTCCATCTTGTCGGGATCGACGCTGTCGGGCGCCTCGCCCATCAGCCCGAGAATCACGGCCCTGCCCGTGCCGTGGCCGATGCCGGTATGGGCGAGCGAGCCGTGCAGGCTGACTTTGATCGCGGCGACCTGCGCGCCCGATGACGGACGCGGCCACTCGTTCGACAGGATCAGCTCGAGAAACCGGTTGGCCGCCGACATCGGACCCATCGTGTGGGAGCTCGATGGCCCGACACCGATCTTGAAGACATCGAATACCGAAAGAAACATGGATGCGCTTTCTGAACAGGAGGATGTAAGCTTAAGCGAGGCCGGTTTTCGACCCGGGTGGCGTACCGACATCGCATGGAGCCGGTGCGACATTCCGGCTGAACACTAAATGCAGGCGAGCCGCCTTACCAGTCATTGCAGCATTTCAATGCATATGTAGAGTGGCCGGCGTTCATGCGGAGACTGAATCACTGATGACGACGGCGGATTACCTCGCTCTGGCCTTCTTTGCCTGTGTCTGGACGGGCTATTCATGGCTTTTGAAGGGCCGCACCTTCTTCGGACGCACCAGCCTGACGCATGCGATGACCGAACGGCGCCGGGAGTGGATCTACAATTCGCTGCGCCGCGACCTGAAAATGATCGATACGCAGATCATGTCCGGCCTGCAGAACGGCACCGCCTTTTTTGCTTCGACCTCGATCTTTGCGCTCGGCAGCTGCTTTGCTTTGCTCGGTGCGACCGAGAAGGTCGACGCTGTCTTCGCCGACCTGCCCTTCGTCTTCCATGGCGGTCACGCCGCGTTCGAGCTCAAGGTCGGCGGGCTGGCGGCGCTTTTCGGCTATGCCTTCTTCAAGTTCGGCTGGTCCTATCGGCTGTTCAACTATTGCACGATCCTCTTCGGCTCCATTCCGATGATGCGCGACACCGAGAGCGACGTCATCGCCGCCGAGCGGGCCGCCGAACGCGTCATCCGCATGAATGTCATCGCCGGCAGCAATTTCAACGAGGGGCTCAGGGCGATCTTCCTGTCGATCGGTTATCTCGGCTGGTTCATCAATCCCTATGTCTTCATCCTGACGACGGCGGTCGTCATCTTCGTGCTGGCACGCCGGCAGTTCTTTTCCGAGGCGAGACTGGCGATCATGGATGCCGGCCCGCCATCAAATCTCCACCTTTCTGCTATTCGCCGCGATATGCCGTCGCGCGACGGAAACGATTTGCCCGAGGGCCTCTGATGACATTGCCGGCACTTGAAGCCGACGCGGCGGCCAGGCCGCCGCGCATCGGTCTGTTGGACACCGCGCGCGGTGTCGCGCTGATCGCCATGGCGACTTACCATTTCAGCTGGGACATGGAGTTCATGGGCTATCTCCCGGCCGGCGCGGCGGAGACCGGCTGGCTGAAGATCTATGCCCGGGCGATCGCCACGACCTTCATCTTCATCGTCGGCATCAGTCTGGTGCTCTCCAGCACGCCCGAGATCCGCTGGCGCTCCTTCTGGAAACGTTTCGGCATGATCGCGGCGGCGGCCGCGCTCATTTCAGTCGCCACGCGCATCGCCATGCCTAACGAGTGGATCTATTTCGGCATCCTGCATTGCATTGCGGTGCTCACGCTTATCGGCGTGGTCTTTGTGCGGCTGCCGCTTGCTTTCACGCTGGTCATGACGGTCGCCCTCCTTGCCGCCTGGATCACCGACAATTTCGGAACGCCGGGGCTGCTTCGGTCATCCTTCTTCGATCCCCGATATCTTGCCTGGATCGGTCTTGCCGAGATGCCCGAGCGGTCCAACGATTATGTGCCGCTCTTTCCCTGGGCGACGCCCTTTTTCGTCGGGCTGAGCCTCGCCTCGATCGCGCTCAGAACCGGGTTCGCACACCGGCTTGCCGCCATCGGCACCGGCTCCTCGTGGCCGGCAAGGCTCGGCCGTCACAGCCTTGCCTTCTACCTCATCCACCAGCCGGTTTTGATCGCCATTGCCTACGGGCTTTCCCTCGTGGTCCCGCCGGCCAAGCCTGATCCGGTCGAGACTTACCTAAAGCAATGCAACGCCGCCTGCGTGATGCAGCAGGGCGAAGCGCTCTGCCGCAGCTTCTGCGAATGCACGCTGCAGAAATTGCAGTCGCAGGCTCTGCTCACACCATTGCAGGCGGGTACGATCGACGTTCAGAACGACGATCGCGTACAGACGATTGCCGCGCAATGCAGCGCGGAAGCGGAATAAAGGGCGGCGAGCGCTCGAGAGCATTCAGGTGGTGACGCCGATTTCGGCGAGGCGGCCGAGGCAGGCCTCTTCGATATTGTCGAGTTCCGTCAGCGTGTCGTCGATATCCTTGCGCTTCTGGCGCAGGTCCTCGCGCTTCTCGTCCACGCGCTTCATCAGGAGCTTCAGCTGGCCGAGTTCGCCCGGCGGCTCCTTGTAGACCTGGATGATTTCGCGGATCTCCGCGATGGTGAAACCGATGCGCCGGCCGCGGAGGATTTCGGCGATGAGCCGCCGGTCGGCGGGCCGGAAGAGACGGGTACGCCCTCTCCGCTCCGGATGGATCAGTCCCTCGTCTTCGTAGAAGCGAAGTGTGCGCGTGGATACACCGAATTCGCGCGTCAGCTCCGTTATGCTATAATATTTGTTCACAGGCATTTATTCCCCATCTGCATGGGGCATAATATTGACTTTTACGTAATAGTCAATTTGTGCAGCCGGCTTAGATGCCGAACCACCATGTGGCGATGCCGAGAAAGGCGAAAAAGCCCGTACAGTCGGTCACCGTCGTGACGAAGACGGAAGAGGCGATCGCCGGGTCGGCCCCCATCTTGTCGAGCAGCAGCGGCAGAAGAATGCCGGCAAGCGCCGCCGCCATCAGGTTGATGATCATCGCCGCCGCGATCACGCCGCCGAGCTGGTAGTCGTGGAACCATGTGCCGGCGATCGCGCCCATGATTGTCGCGAAGACCATGCCGTTCAGGATGCCCACGCCCGCCTCCCTGCGGATGATGCGGCCGGCATTGTAGATGTCGAGATCGCGGGTGGCGAGTGCGCGCACCGTCACCGTCATCGTCTGCGTGCCGGCATTGCCGCCCATCGAGGCGACGATCGGCATCAGCACAGCCAGCGCGATCATCTTCTCGATCGACGCGTCGAACAGGCCGATGACGCTCGCCGACAGCATCGCCGTGCCGAGGTTGATCAGCAGCCAGAGAAAGCGCGAGCGCGCCGTCGAGAGCACATTGTCAGACAACTCTTCGTCGCCGACGCCGCCGAGGCGCTTGATGTCCTCGTCCGCCTCCTCATGAATGACGTCGACGACGTCGTCGATGGTCAGCACGCCGACCAGCCGGCCGTTCTCGTCGACGACGGCGGCCGAGAGAAGGTCGTATTGCTCGAAGAGCTGCGCGGCCTCTTCCTGGTCCATCTCGGCGGGAATCGGATGGTTGGTCTCGCGCATGATCTGCTCGATCTTCGTCTGCCGCTTGGTGCGCAGGATCTGGTCGAGATCGACGGCGCCGAGCAGCTTGAAGGTCGGATCGATGACGAAAATCTGCGAGAAGGAATAGGGCAGATCCTCCTCGTCGCGCATGTAGTCGATCGTCTGCCCGACGGTCCAGAACGGCGGCACGGCGACGAATTCCGTCTGCATGCGGCGCCCGGCCGAACTTTCGGGGTAGTCGAGCGCCCGGCGCAGCCGCACGCGTTCGGTGAACGGCAGCTGGGCGAGGATCTCTTCGCGATCCTCTTTGTCGAGGTCTTCGAGAATGTAGACCGCATCGTCCGAATCGAGTTCGCCGATCGCCGCGGCGATCTGGTCGTTCGGCATCTGGTCGACGATTTCACGACGGATCGCCTCGTCGACCTCGGTCAGCGCCGTCATGTCGAAATCGTCGCCGAGCAGGCGCACCATCGCAAGGCGCTGATCCGGCTGGATCGATTCCAGCAGGTCGCCTATCTCGGATTCATGCAGGCGGGCGACGTTCTCGCGCAGGAACAGCGTGTCGCGGTCGGCGATCGCGGCGCCGACGAGCGCCAGGAAATCGCTGCGGACATTGCCGTCCTCATCGTAGATATCGGCTTCCTCGTCGTCGGGACGCCTGCGGGTGCGGTCGTCCGTGTCGGTCGTCGTCATCTGCCGCCCTCGCATGGTTCGAATTTCAACGACTGCCGCCCGCATTCGCAAATGTCGGCGGAAAACACATTATCAACAAGCGGATAAGCAAATCCTACGCGGGGTTCCCGCAGCCGGATTCCTGCTCCTGCTAGCTCAAAGCATGCTTGTCGTAAAGCGGCAAACCATGCTTCGTGATGACAATGCCCGCGGCCGGCGATAGTTTCCGCCGCCATCCATGCAGAGAGAGCCCGTCACATGCCCATCCGTCCGATTCTGCGCTATCCGCATCCTGGCCTGAAGACTGTCTGCGCGCCGGTGACGGCCTTCGATTCGTCGCTCGCCGAGCTCGCCGAAGACCTCTTGGCGACGATGCGCGCCGCTCCCGGTGTCGGCATCACCGCCGCGCATATCGGTGTCGCGAGCCGCGTGACGGTGCTGGAACTCGACAAGGACGACGGCGTGCGCCTCTACGTCAACCCGGAGATTACATGGTTTTCGAAGGAGACGATGAGCCATGCCGAAGGCAGCGTTTCCATGCCCGGCGCAACAGACGAGGTTACGCGCCCGCGGGCGATCCGCTTCCGCTATCAGGATGCCGGAGGCGCCGTGCATGAGGATGCTGCCGAAGGGTTTCTCGCCATCTGCATTCAGCATGAGGTCGACCAGCTCGACGGCATTTTCTGGCTGCAGCGCCTTTCCCGGCTGAAACGCGAGCGCCTCGTCAAGAAATGGGAGAAGGCGCAGGGCTGACAAATCGCCCGCTCCATGCCGAACCATTCGCAGCTGCCGGCGTTTCCAGCAGAGAAACAAGGAGCGAATGCAATGGCAAGAACAGGTGAAAAGACTTCGCCCTCTCGCGAAAAGCTGGAGCTTTCGCGCGAAGAAGATTATCGCGATCTTGAGGAACGCAATCTCGATGACGGCTGGCCCTATGCCGACGGCAATGGCCCCAGCGACCCTGTCAACCGTCCCTATGGCGAGACGGCGGCCAATTTCGAAAGCGATCCCACCCAAGGTTTCCGGATCGACGGCACGGATGAGGACGGCAACGAAAACCGTCTGAAGGATTCGCTGCGCGCCGGTATGATCGACCGCGACGAAAGCGACGATCTCGAGGCGCGGGTGAACGACAATATCGAGAACATCCCCGGCATCGACATCGATAGTATCGAAGTTCACGCCGATGGCCATGTCGTCACTTTGGAGGGCTCTGTGGAGACGATCGGCATGGCTCGCAAGGTCGAGCTCGGGGCGCTTTCGGTCGACGGCGTTCATCATGTCCGCAACAAATTGCAGCTGACCGGCGTCGATGCGCACATTCCGAATGAGGACTGATCCCACCCCGGAAAAAGCAAGAATCTTAAACGGGAGGCACTCCGCTGCCTCCCGGATATCCGCTTTCCACATTACCAAAAGTTAACAATTTCAGATTGTGGCTAAAGCTGCCGATGGCCGCCTGCTTTCGCCAGGTGGTCCCTGTAACGAAAACGTCAAAATCCTTGACAAGACTGTGATTTCATTTGGACAAAAGGTCGCGGGCCGCGCGTTTTTCGTTCACAAAATTGCCAGAATTGGGGCGCGAACTTTGAAGCGCCAGGGGTTGGTTTATGTTGTTGAATTCAACAGCAGATTGAGGAGATGAACCATGCGCATCAAATTTGCCCTCGCCGCGTCCCTGTTCGCTGTCAGCCTTGCAGGCGCTGCCTTCGCCCAGCCGACCTATTCCGACGACTACACCAATGACAGTGATGGCTTTGCGCCGAGCAAGATGGCGCAGCCTGCCCCCGTTCACTACAGCAGCAACCACAAGGCCCCGGCCTATTCCAGCGATTACACCAATGACAGCGATGGATTCGCCCCCGTCGCCATGACGGCTCCTTCCGTCGACAAGACGGCAACCGCCAGCATCAAGTCCTTGCCCGATTGCCACAGCATGATCGGCCCGCGCGGCTCCCACACCAAGGGTGCCGACAGCGGCGCTTCCCGTACGGAAGCATGCCGTGCGACCCACTGATCGACCGCGACACGTGATCGGGAGGAAAGGGCCGGAAATCGGCCCTTTTTCTTGTCGATGATTATCCGCTGGCGCCTCAGAACACGAATGGAACGAGTCGGTGACGCGTCGTGGCCATGAAGGCCGTGTAGGCAGCATCCTGTTTGAGCAGACGCTCTTCCGCCAGCAGGCGGAGGCACTGCGCGACGAGAGCCGTCGCGTAGATCGCAAAATTCCAAAGGCTCGGGTGAGCTAGGAAGAAGCCGATATGGGTTAGCAGATAACCGGCATACATCGGATGGCGGACAAACTTGTAGGGTCCGCCGATCTTGACGCCGCGATTGGCCGGCACCAGCCCGAAGCTCCGCCGCAATGTCAGCTTTGCAGAGATCTGCAGAGCGAGGCCGAAGGCCATCACCATCACGCAGAGCGTAAGAGGCGCGAGCGGCTGCGTCGCGGAAGGCGAAACCAGCAGCGGGAAAAGCGTGCCGACGGCCGTGACCGCCCAGTCGAAGAGACGAAGCGACGTATTTCTCGTCGGCCGGCGCATCAGAATCAGGAAGGCGGCCGCGCCCTCGGAAATGAGCAGCAGGCAATCGATGACTGCACGATTGTCTTGCATTTGCGGCAGCACGCGCATGACGATAGCGACAAAGAAATAGCTGATAAGCACCTTCTCGACGATATCGAGAGCGAAATGGACGTCGAGGAGTGACCAGCTTGACGCCGCCTTTTTTTTCATTGTTCGCAAACTTTCGCATCCATAGGAATAAGCTGACCTATATCTTTGCGACAGCTAATCGTCGGTTAAGGCAACCGACTCGATTCTCACGATGGCGATGATTGGTTACTTCGTTTCGGCCGCAGAAGGCGGCCGCGGCAACAGGTCGGCAGCCACCGTTGCAGCATATCAGATAGAGGGGGATCTGCCGGAGTTATCACTCGGCGATTGCTCTCCTGAAAGGAGATGGTGCGGTCGAGAAGACTCGAACTTCCACGGGTTGCCCCACAGCGACCTCAACGCTGCGCGTCTACCAATTCCGCCACGACCGCATCGTGGTAGGTGCCGATTTGCGTCGGCGGGGCAGCATGTAGCAAAAGCATTTGGGGTGCACAAGGGCGATATGACAGTTTTTTTCAAAACCTTTCACAGCATTTGAATTGCCGCCCAAACGCGTCCATATAGGTCTTCTGCCGCCCCTTTTTTTCAGGCATTTCGAGGAGGCGGCAAGGAATGGCCATGCTTCGCACCGATCTCGAATTCTCCATGCTTCCGAAACCCGGCGCCCGTCCGGTGCGCTGGCGCATTGCCGAGGGACTCGTTCCCTATGAGGAAGCGGTGGAGACGATGGAGCGCGAGGTGGCCGCGATCGCCGATGGCGGCGACGAGCTCGTCTGGCTCGTCGAGCATCCGCCGCTCTATACCGCCGGCACCAGCGCCGATGCGAGCGATCTCGTTCAGCCGGACCGCTTTCCGGTCTTTGCGACGGGGCGCGGCGGTGAATATACCTATCATGGACCCGGCCAGCGCGTTGCTTACGTCATGCTCGACCTGAAGCGCAGGCGCCAGGACGTGCGCGCCTTCGTCGCCGCCCTGGAGGATGTCGTCATCCGCACGCTCGACATGATGAACGTGCGCGGCGAGCGGCGCGAGGATCGCGTCGGCGTCTGGGTGCGCCGCCCTGAGAAGCCGCTGCTTCCGGATGGCGCCATGGCCGAGGACAAGATCGCCGCCCTCGGAATCAGGTTACGAAAATGGGTGACCTTCCATGGCCTGTCGCTCAACGTCGATCCCGATCTCGATCATTTCAGCGGCATCGTGCCCTGCGGTATATCCGCCTATGGCGTCACCAGCCTCGTCGATCTCGGCCTGCCCGTCATGATGTCGGATGTCGATATCCGGCTGCGCGCCGCTTTCGAGGCGGTTTTCGGCGAAACCGTGGCTTGATCTGCTTGGGTTTCCCGTGATTGATGGGGCCGTTCCCCGCAAGAATCGGCAGCCATGGCAGAGCATCCAGCCCATCAAAATACCCTGCAGGGCATGGCCATCATGTCCGGCGCCATGCTCGTCCTGCCGATCATGGATGCCATCGCCAAATATATGGCGACCTTCGAAGCGATGTCGCCGGGCCAGGTCACTTTCTACCGCTTCTTCTTCCAGATCGCCTGTACTGTGCCGATTCTCTTCGCCCTTTTCGGACGAAAGGCGCTTTCGGCCAAACGGCCGTGGATGAACCTGCTGCGCGGTGTGCTGCATGGCGCGGCGAGCCTGCTGTTCTTCGTCGCCGTCAAATACATGCCGCTTGCCGATGTCTTCGCCATCTATTTCGTCGAGCCCTTCATGCTGACCGCCATGTCGGCGCTGTTTCTCGGGGAGAAGGTCGGCTGGCGGCGCTGGATGGCGATCGTGGTCGGCTTCGGCGGCGCGATGATCGTGATTCAGCCGAGCTACGAGATTTTCGGCCTGAAGGCACTGCTGCCGGTGGCCTGCGCCTTTCTGTTCTCGCTCTATCTCTTCCTTAACCGCGCGATCGGCGTCGCCGATTCGCCGCTGACCATGCAGACGATGGCTGGCATCGGCGGAACGGCCTTCATGGCCGCGGCCCTGCTCGTCGGAAGCGGTGTCGGCAATGCCGATTTTGCCGTTTCCCTGCCCTCCTCCGCGCTCGGCCTCGTCCTGCTTCTCATCCTCGGCTCGATCTCGGGCTATGCGCATATCCTGGTCGTTAAGGCCTTCCGGCTCGCGCCGCTGTCGCTGCTTGCGCCGTTCCAGTATTTCGAGATTATCTCGGCGACAGTGCTCGGCTATGCCCTGTTCAACGATTTCCCGAATTTCTCCAAATGGATCGGCATTTTCATCATCGTCGCCTCCGGCCTCTTCATCATCTGGCGCGAGCGGCTGCAGGCGCGATCGTTAAAATCTTCCTGACTTGCGGAAGGGAGGGTTAACTCCCCTTCTTGAGGGATCGTCAATTCGCGGGCGGTAAAACTGTTGCCGGCTTCATGATGAAGCCTGGAGTTAAAACATGAGCGAATTCCGTCTCGCTTTTCCGGCCTGTGTCGTGGCCGGCAAGCATCGGCTGACGGCCGAAGATATAGTGCTGCTGCGCAAACATGCTTTTCCCGAGGGGATCCGGACATCCCAGGATGTCGTGGCGATGTTGGCGCTCAACAATTCATGTCCTGAAAAATGTGCCGAGTGGAATGCTTTCTTCGTGGAGCAACTCGCCGGTTTCATCGTCAATCACACCTATCCGCAAGGCTCGCTTGATGAAATCAACGTTGCCTGGATCATGCGCATGTTCACGACCGACGGCGTCGTCAACTCGGCGCTGGAGCTCGAGCTCATTCTCCACGTCATGGAGATTTCGGCCGAAGTCCCGGGTGAACTGAGAGCGCTTGCCCTCGATCAGCTTCGTCTGGCGATCACCGACGGCATCGGCGGTTACCACCTGACGCGCGCCGTCGACCGCAGGAGTATCGCCCGCCAGGATGTCGATTTCGCGATGCGCATCTTCAGAAGCATCTCGGCAGGCGGTGTCATCCCCGTCTCGCCGGCCGAATATGGCGTGCTCCAGCAGATCGAGCAGGCGACCCTGCCGGGCGCGAATCACCCGCACTGGACCGGCATCATGGCCGCCGTCGAGCTGCGTGATCGTCCCGAGCCGCGGCGCAGCCGCTGGCTGCGCATCGTCGACGAGGAATCCGTCTCGGCCGCCGCCGTCGCCTGACCTTCGAAGCGCAATCTGCTGCCTTTGGCGCGCCTGCCTCAAGCCCGATTGTGCGTTCCGGTGTTTTATGCGTAAAACTTCGGAACGCATTTCTGGGTGGAGTCTCGATGTTCAAGAAAATCCTGATCGCGAATCGCGGCGAGATCGCCTGCCGCGTGATCAAGACTGCGCGCCGCATGGGTATTTTGACCGTCGCGGTCTATTCGGATGCGGATCGGGATGCCCTGCATGTCGAGATGGCCGACGAGGCCGTTCATATCGGTCCTGCCGCCGCCGCCGAGAGCTATCTCGTCGCCGAGAAGATCATTGCGGCCTGCAAGGCGACAGGCGCCGAGGCAGTGCATCCCGGTTACGGCTTCCTCTCCGAGCGCGCCTCCTTTTGCGCCGAGCTGGAAAAGCAGGGAATCACCTTCATCGGCCCGAAGCCGAAGGCCATCATGGCGATGGGCGATAAGATCGAATCGAAGAAATTCGCCAGTGCCGCCGGCGTTTCCACCGTGCCCGGCCATCTCGGCATCATCGAGGATGCCGCCCACGCCGAAACGATCGCTGGCGAGATCGGCTATCCCGTCATGATCAAGGCGTCCGCTGGCGGCGGCGGCAAAGGCATGCGCATTGCCTGGAACGAGGCGGAAGTGCGCGACGGTTTCGAGCGCGCCCGCTCGGAGGCGAAAAGCTCCTTCGGCGACGATCGCGTCTTCATCGAGAAATTCGTCGTTGAGCCGCGTCATATCGAAATCCAGGTGCTGGCCGATGCGCATGGCAACGTCGTCTATCTCGGCGAACGCGAATGCTCGATCCAGCGGCGAAACCAGAAGGTGGCGGAAGAGGCGCCCTCGCCCTTCCTCGACGAAAAGACCCGCAAGGCCATGGGCGAACAGTCGGTGGCGCTGGCTAAGGCGGTCGATTACCAGAGCGCCGGCACCGTCGAATTCATCGTCGATCGCGACCGCAACTTCTATTTCCTCGAAATGAATACCCGCCTGCAGGTCGAGCATCCCGTCACCGAGCTCGTCACCGGCATCGATCTCGTCGAGCAGATGATCCGCGTCGCCGCAGGCGAGCCCCTTCCCTTCACCCAGAAGGAGATCAGGCTCGACGGCTGGGCGATCGAGAGCCGGCTCTATGCCGAAGATCCTTACCGCAACTTCCTGCCGTCGATCGGCCGCCTGACGCGCTACCGTCCGCCGGCGGAGGGCAGGACCGGCGATGTCGTCGTTCGCAACGATACCGGCGTCTTCGAAGGCGCCGAGATCTCGATGTATTACGATCCGATGATCGCCAAGCTCTGCACCTGGGCGCCGACCCGCAGCGAAGCGATCGATGCCATGGGTCAGGCGCTCGACGGCTTCGTCGTCGATGGCATCGAGCACAATGTTCCCTTCCTGTCGGCGCTGATGAAACATCCGCGCTGGCGCGAGGGCCGGCTTTCCACAGGCTTCATTGCCGAGGAATATCCCGACGGTTTCGCGCCGATGACGCCGGATCGGGACGAAGAGGCCGTGCTTGCGGCAATCGCCCTCTCCGCCTTCCTGATCGAGACGAACCGCCGCGAGCGTTTCGCCGATCGTCTGCGTGTTGCCTCGGGCGCGCTGCGCGAGGACTGGGTGATCAAGCTCGGGGAAAATTATGTCGCCGCCAAGTTGCTCGACGGTCTCGTCACCATCCCCTTCGATATGGAGATGGCGATAGAGGGCGAGCCTTCGGGCGTTGTCACCGATTGGAGACCGGGCGACCCGGTCTGGAGCGGCAAGGTCGGCGGCGTCGATGTCACCGCGCAGATCCGCCCGGTTTTGAACGGCCTGCGCATTGCCTGGCAGGGGCTTTCGGTTGTCGCCAAGGTCTTTTCGCCGCGCCATGCGGAGCTCGACAGGCTGATGCCGGTGAAGCTGCCGCCCGACACCTCCAAGCTGCTGCTCTGCCCGATGCCCGGGCTGGTCGTCGCGATCGCGGTTGCCGAGGGCCAGGAGGTCAAGGCCGGCGAAACGCTCGCCGTCGTCGAGGCGATGAAGATGGAAAATGTGCTGCGCGCCGACCGGGATCTCGTCGTGTCCAGGATCAACGCCGCCCCCGGCGAAAGCCTGGCCGTCGATGCCGTGATCATGGAGTTCGCCTGAGGCAGGGCGGGCCAGCCCGCCACTTCCTCGCTTGAAGTCAGCAGCCCCGTCGTACATATAACCTCGACCTCGTGCATTCCGGCGAGGCATCCAAGCGTGGTTTCTATTCATGGCTCCGACGACTTACACGACCGACCTCAAGGGTTTCGATGAGTTCTCCGCGCGGGAACTCTATGATCTCCTGAGAATGCGCGTCGACGTTTTCGTCGTCGAGCAGAACTGCCCGTATCCGGAGCTCGACGGCAAGGATATCGATGCGTTGCATCTGCGGTTGCTGGAGGGTGGGCAATTGCTGGCCGCGGCGCGGATCCTGAAACCGCGTGAACCGCGGGATGCGTCGAAGATCGGCCGCGTGGTCGTCTCGCCTGCCCATCGCGGCAAGCGCCTGGGCGACGCGCTGATGAGCGAAGCGATCGCCGTTTGCGAGCGGCTTTATCCGGAAAACCCCATCGCCTTGTCGGCGCAGGCCCATCTGCGCCGCTTCTACGAATCCTTCGGCTTTATCGGGACATCGCAGGAATATCTGGAAGACGGCATTCCCCATATCGATATGGTCCGCCAGCCGGCCGCTCAGCCGGCATGAGGATATCGCCATGATCTACGTCGATGCCGATGCCTGCCCGGTGAAGCCGGAAGTCCTGAAAGTCGCGGAGCGCCATGGCCTCGAAGTCACCTTCGTCGCCAATTCCGGCCTGCGGCCTTCGCGCGATCCGATGGTCCATAACGTCATCGTCTCCAACGCCTTCGATGCCGCCGACAACTGGATTGCCGAGCGCGTCGGCGCGGGCGATGTCGTCGTCACCGCCGATGTGCCGCTCGCCGTGCGCTGTGTTGCCGGCGGCGCCTTCGTCAGCGGTCCGACCGGGCGCGTCTTCGACGAGACCAATATCGGCATGGCGAGCGCCATGCGCGATCTCGGCGCGCACCTGCGTGAAACCGGCGAGAGCAAGGGCTACAACGCCGCTTTCAGCCCCAAGGATCGCTCGCGCTTCCTCGAAACCTTCGACCGCCTTTGCCGCCGCGCCAAGAGTCTTTCCAGCGAGGCCGGCGGGCCGCGATGATGCCCGGCCCTGCAAGGCGCCAGGAAACGGGTGGCATGGCAGCCATGCCGATTCCTACCTTGAAGACGGCCGTCTCCTCGCGCATATAGATGCCATCGCAGACGACTGCGGCATCTCAGGATGCAACGTCGCGGGGACGGCCTCGCTCTTTAACAAGGAGAGGCGCATGGCCTGGATTCTGCTTTTTCTCGCTGGTCTTTTCGAATGTGGCTGGGCAGTCGGTCTTAAATACACCGAAGGCTTCACGCGGCCGTTGCCGACGACGCTGACCGTCATATCCATGGTGGTGAGCATCGTGCTGCTCGGTCTTGCGGTGAAGCACCTGCCGATCGGCACCGCCTACGCGGTCTGGACCGGCATCGGCACGGTCGGCACGGTGATTCTCGGCATCTGGCTGCTCGGCGATTCGGCAAGTGTCTCCCGCCTTGCCTGCATCATGCTGATTGTCGCCGGTATCGCCGGTCTCAAGCTTACAGCTTGATGGGATCCGAGGGGCGTCACCGACGCCCCTCGTTTTATCGTTCAGGCCGTCTTGCGGTTATCGACGGAAAAAGCGCCGGGACCGGCAAAGAAGAGATAAAGGAAAACGAAGCAGAACAGGATCGCGGCGTCGCCCTGGTTGACGGCCGGGAAGAAGCTGCTCGGAGCATGCGCCATGAAATAGGCGACCGCCATTTCGCCGGCCAGCAGGAAAGCGACCGGGCGCGTCAGCAGGCCGACGAGAATTAGAAGGCCGCCGACCAGTTCCAGAAGGGCCGCGAAAATCATCAGCGGCGACAGCGGGCCTGACATCTGCGAAGCCGGGAAACCGAAAAGCTTCATCGTGCCGTGCTCGATGAACAAGAGCGCGGTGATGATTCTGAGAGCGGCCAGCGCATGGGGGCGATAGGCGGAAAGACGCTCGAAACTTGACATTAAACCTCTCCTTAAAAGAATAAGAGCCGAGCGTTAGCTTGTCCCCGGTAAGGTTTGAAGACACGGATCACTGACGGCCGTTCACTTTTTCGACAGCGGGAAAGACCTGTTCGACAGCAGGTAAACACTTGAGCGGACGGTTTTATTCACCGACAAATGTCAAAGCGGGATGTTGTCGTGTTTCTTCCAGGGATTGGCGAGATCCTTGTTGCGCAACATCTTCAGGCCGCGCGCCAGCCGCCGCCGGGTCGAATGCGGCATGATCACCTCATCAATATAACCGCGCTCGGCCGCGACGAAGGGCGAGAGGAACCGGTCCTCGTACATCTTCGTATGCGCCGCGATCTTTTCCGGATCGGCGATATCCTTGCGGAAGATGATCTCGACCGCGCCCTTGGCGCCCATGACGGCGATTTGCGCCGTCGGCCAGGCATAATTCAAGTCGCCGCGCAGATGCTTCGACGCCATCACGTCATAGGCGCCACCGAAAGCCTTGCGGGTGATGACGGTAAGCTTCGGCACCGTCGCTTCAGCATAGGCGAAGAGCAGCTTGGCGCCATGCTTGATGAGCCCGCCATATTCCTGCGCTGTGCCGGGCAGGAAGCCCGGCACGTCGACGAAGGTGACGATCGGAATGTTGAAGCAGTCGCAGAAGCGCACGAAACGCGCCGCCTTGCGCGACGCGTCGCTGTCGAGCACGCCGGCGAGCACCATCGGTTGGTTGGCGACGAAGCCGACCGTCGATCCTTCGATGCGCCCGAAGCCGCAAACGATGTTCTTGGCAAAGCTCGCCTGGATCTCGAAAAAATCCCCCTCGTCCGCCACCTTCTGGATCAATTCCTTGATGTCATAGGGTTTGTTGGCGTTGGCCGGGATCAGCGTGTCAAGCGAATTGTCCGTCTCGGTCACCGACTGGTAACATTCGATTTCCGGCACCGGCGACGTGTTCGACTGCGGCAGGAAATCGATGAGCCGGCGCACCTGTAGGAGCGTATCGACATCATTGTCATAGGCGCCGTCGGCAATCGACGAGCGTGTCGTATGCACGGTGGCGCCGCCAAGCTCTTCTGCCGTCACGGTCTCGTTGGTGACGGTCTTCACCACGTCGGGACCGGTGACGAACATGTAGGACGTGTCGCGCACCATGAAGATGAAATCGGTCATGGCAGGCGAATAGACGTCGCCGCCCGCGCAGGGTCCCATGATGACGGATATCTGCGGAATGACGCCTGAGGCCAGCACATTGCGCTGGAAGACTTCGGCATAGCCGCCGAGTGCGGCGACACCCTCCTGGATGCGCGCACCGCCGGCGTCGTAGATGCCGATGATCGGCGCACGGTTCTTCAGCGCCATGTCCTGCACCTTGATGATCTTCTCGGCATGCGCTTCCGAAAGCGAGCCGCCGAAGACGGTGAAGTCCTTGGCGAAGACGAAGACCGTGCGGCCGTTGACCGTGCCCCAGCCGGTAACGACGCCGTCGCCGGCGATACGGCTCTTGTCCATGCCGAAATCGGTGGAGCGATGTTCGACGAACATGTCGAATTCCTCGAAGGAGCCCTCGTCGAGAAAGAGGTCGATGCGCTCGCGTGCCGTCAGCTTGCCGCGCTTGTGCTGGGCGTCGATGCGCTCCTTGCCGCCGCCGAGGCGGGCGACGCCGCGGCGGCGTTCCAGTTCTTCGAGAATTTCCTTCATGCGATCTCCCCTCGCCGCTCCGTGGTCGATGTGGGTTAGCGGTTGCGTCCGCTGAGTGAGAAAACCGAGCGAATGCGTGCGGCGACATCCTCGGCCATGATCTCGTCGGCAAGCTTCGGGTCGGCGGCCATGCTGGTGACGTCGAAGGCGCTGACGGCGATCACCGAGCCGTCTTCGACTGAGGCCGCGTCGATGCTGATCGAGGCAACATTGCGGTCTTTCTGAAAGCCGAGCCCCTTCTGGATCGATACCACGCGGATCGTCAGCACCACCCTCGGCAGCACGGTGTCGCGGACGGTTGCGTTGATTGCGGCATTGACGCGGTCATTGATGCCGGAAAGCAATTCGGCGGGCATGTTCGGGCCCGAGAGAACGACGGCGCTTCGCACGTCGTAAAGCGGCGCCTCCGGCTTGTTGGCCGAGAGGCTGACGCAGGCCGTGAGCGCAATACAAATGAGTGCGGCCCGGCAGAAACACGACCTCAGCCAATTCATTGCAAAATCCCGCACTCCCCATTGGAGTCGCAGATTTCGTCATAATGCCCGGGAAGGCAATATGTTTCAGGCGCTTAGGGTGAAAAAAACATCCGTCGCCGCCTTGAACTCGGCAAAGCGCTTGGCGCGGCGCTCCTCGGCTTCCTCGTCGCTTCCCCAATGCTCGATCGTCCAGTCCTCGTCGAGATGGGCAAGCGACCACGCCTCCTCCATCGTCACCCGGCCTTCGGCGAAGGCAAGCGCCAGGATCGCCGAGCCGGTCAGCGTCGTGATCGTGTGAAGGGCGGCGAGCGCCATCGGGCTCTCATGCCGCTTGAGCGTGACGGCGAAGGCGGCGGTCGCCTCGCGCGGCTGTTCGTGATGCATCACGCCTTCGACGAGGATGAAGCGGGCGCCGAGATCGTTGGCGGCCCAGTCGATTACGGGGTCCCAGCGCTCGGCCTGACGCTCGACCAGCCGTTCCGGCCCTTCGGCGCGGTAGCAGATGAGGTCGGTCGAGGAAAAGCGCAGAATATCCTCGAAGATCGCCTGCGTATTGGTGGCGATCCCGTCGATTGCGGTGTTGACCAGCCGCGTGACCGGCATGGTGACCGGGTCGATGACCTCGCTCTGGGCCTCCCATTCCGCGGCGACGAGCCTGGCAAGCGCCTCCGTCGGCACGGCGAGGGCCTGCCGCGCCGGCGTGCGCACCAGCTTGCCGTCAAGTGTGATGGCAAAACCATCCTCGTGCTCGGCGACGGCGACCTCGGAATAGAAACGCTTCGGCAGCGGCTTCTTCATCTGGATCTGCGCGCGGCGGATGGGATCGGGATGGCTCAGTCCCTCGGAAAGATCGTTCAGAAGATCGCGCATGGCGTCACCTCAGGAAAAATGGCGCAATATCTCGTTCGGATGATAGGCGATCGCATCGGCGCCGTTGGCGATCAGCTCATCCACGCTGGCATAGCCCCAGGCAACGCCGATCGCCTTGGCGCCGGCAGCCTTTGCCATCTGCATATCGTAAACCGCATCGCCGATGACAATGGCATCGCGCGCATTCATGCCGGTTTCGTCACAGCATTCCGTGACCATGGCCGGATGCGGCTTGGAGGGGCAGTCGTCGGCCGTGCGCGCAACGGTGAAATATTTGTCGAACCCGTGCGTCTCCATCACGAGGTTCAGCCCGCGCCGGGATTTTCCGGTCACCGCCCCGATCAGCAGATCCTCGCGCCTGCAGATCGCGTCGATCATCTCGCGGATGCCGGGAAACAGCGGCTCCCTGTAGTCGAGATCCTGGCGCACGACCGAAAACAGCGATTTGTAATGCGCCGTCATCTCGATATCTTCCTGCTCGACATGCGGCTTGCTCTGCATGCGGGCGATCGCGATATCGAGAGACAGGCCGATAATGGCCTTGGTGTCCTCAAATTGCGGTTCCGGCTTGCCGAACTTCGCGAAGGTGCGGCGCATGGTTTCGTGGATCAGCCCGGCGCTGTCGACCAGCGTGCCGTCGCAATCGAAGAGAGCGAGCTTCATTCGCTATCCCTTTCGGCGCCGGCAAGGTCGAGACCGAGAAGGTTCCAGGTCTGCACCATATGCGGCGGCAGCGGCGCGCTGATGCGCAGCCGCCCGCCCGAGGGGTGCGGGATGTCGATGTGGCGCGCGTGAAGATGCAGCTTCTTCTGGATGCCGCCGGGGAAAGGCCAGTTCGGATCGTCGTCGAAATATTTCGGATCGCCGATGATCGGATGGCCGATATGCAGGGCATGGACACGCAGCTGGTGGGTGCGGCCGGTATAAGGTTCCATCTCCAGCCATGCGAGGTTCTGAGCCGCCGTCTCAATCACGCGGTAGAAGGAAATCGCATGATCGGCGCCGTCCTCGCCGTGTTTGGCGATGCGCATGCGGTCTCCATCGGCTGTCGGTTCCTTGACGAGCCAGGTCGAGATCTTGTCCTCGTGCTTACGTGGCACGCCCTTGACCAGCGCCCAATAGGTCTTCTTGGTGTCGCGCTCGCGGAAGGCGGCCGTCAGCTTCTGTGCGGCGCCGCGGGTGCGGGCGATGACGAGAACACCAGATGTATCGCGGTCGAGGCGGTGAACGAGCCGCGGCTTTTCGCCCTTCGGGCTGGTCCAGGCTTCGAGCATCTGGTCGATATGCCTGGCGACGCCGGAGCCGCCCTGTACGGCAATGCCGGGCGGCTTATTGAGCACGATCACCTTGTCGTCCTCATGCAGCACCATGCGCGACAGCAGTTCGAAATCGGACGAATGCTTGAGATCCTTGCCGGCGATCGGCCCGGTTTTCAGCTTGGCATCGACATCGAGCGGCGGCACGCGCACCATCTGGCCGGGCTGTACGCGCGCATCCGACTTCACACGTCCGCCGTCGACGCGCACCTGGCCGGAGCGCAAGAGCTTCTGCAGCGGCCCGAAGCCAAGCCCGGGAAAATGCACTTTGAACCAGCGATCGAGCCGCATGCCCGCTTCGTCGGGTTCAACCTTGATATGTTCTATGCCAGCCATGAACGGCCTTTCGGAAATTGCAGCGCGGCCAAGCCGGCGTTCTTGCCGGAGCCTTTAGAGCATTTTCATCGAAAACGGAAACCGGAATCAGACCAAAGCGCGCATGATGGCGAGCCCGGCGAACACCGCCGCCATAGAAAGGCCGACGCTGGCTGCGATATAGATGCCGCCGGCGACGGCCTCGCCGCCCTCGAACAGCGAGATGGCGTCGAGCGAGAAGGCCGAAAAAGTGGTGAAGCCGCCGAGGAAGCCGGTGATGAGCAGCAGGCGCAGTTCCACGGAGGCGTTGAATTTTCGGGCGATCAGTTCGGCGAAGACGCCGATGACGAAGCAGCCGACGACATTGACAGCGAGCGTGCCCCAGGGAAAGGCCGGACCCATGAGCTTCAGCGCCCATCGGCCGACATAGTATCTGAGCACGGAACCGATGGCGCCGCCGATGGCGACGAGGAGAGCCTGGATCATGGGCGGAACATCCTGACTTGAGAACGCTTTCAATCGTGACGGAATAAATTCTTATAATTCAGTAAAATGCCAGAGGTTTTCTTATGCTGGCGCCAAGATCCTGCCGATACTGTGCCGGCATGACCCAGCTCCTTTCCATTTCGGCAAACACCGCCGCCCTTGCCGCAGAAACGCTGAGAATACCGCAGCGTGTTGCGACGAGCACCGCCGCGCGCGAATCTCGCCGTCTCGCGGACCGGCAATTGAAGGCCGAAAGCACCGAAGGGGTGGACGATCCCTCCAGCATCATTCAATCGACCGAAGTGGCGCTCGACCTGATGACGAAGGGCAACCGCCAGCCGCAGGCCGGCCTGAAGCAGGCGCTGCAATCCTACGAAGATTTCTGAAGCAGCTGCCTCCAACGAAAAGCCCGCGTCGCGGGCCTTTCTGTTTTGATCAGTTTCCACTCACTTGCCCTGAGCCGACAGCACCTGCAGCACCAGGTCGATCTTGCCGGCCTTCTCGAAGGTCAGCGTCACCGGCACCGTGTCGCCCTGCTTGAACGGCGTCTTCACCTTCTGGAACATCAGATGCAGGTTGCCGGGCTCGAGCTTCACGGTCTCGCCCGCCGCAATGGCGATGCCGTCCTTCAGCTGGCGCATCCGCATGACGTTGTCCTTGGTCACCATCTCATGGATTTGAACCTCGCCGGCCACGGGCGACGATATCGATAGAAGGCGGTCATCCGTCTTGCCGTCGTTCTTCACCGTGAAAAAGCCGCCGCCGACCGGCTGGCCGGGCAGCATCGCCTTGGCGAAAGCGCCGGAAATCTCCAGATCGCCTGCCTTGACCGCCTCGCCGGCCGCCGCCGCCGTGCCCGACATATCCATGCCGGTTTTACCGGTCATGTCCATGCCGACCATGTCGCCATGGTCGTGGCCGTGGTCTTCGCTCGCAACCACCTTCAAGATCGGCGCCGGGCTTTTGAGACCGTGGGGATCGCCGCCATCCTTTGCCACCTGATCCCAGGTCTCGACCGCCTCGCCGCACATCTGCGTCACCGGAAAGGCGAGCGCGGTGCCGGGCTCAACGCCCGAAACCTTACCCTGGATGACGAAAGTGTCGTAGAAGTCGTCGGAGAGGTTGCCGTTCTTCCACCGCACCTCGACCGCGCCCGTTTTCACCTTGTCGCCGTGATTGTCGTAGGTCTTCTGGTAATCGCCCTTGATCACCTCGAGCTCCCAGCCGGCCTTCGGTTGCGGCTTGGCGAAGACGAAGCCTTCCGGCAGCTTGACCCGCACCTCGGTGGTCGCCTTGCCGTCGCAGCCATGCGGGACCTGCAGCGTCGCGAGAATGGTGCTTTCCTGCGTCGCTTCCTTATCGAGGAAGCTCACATGCGCCTCGGCGCCGGCTGCGGCGGTTGCTGAAATGAGAGCGGCGAGCCCCAAGGTCTTGATAGTCTGTGTTTCGATCGTTTTCATCGGATATCTCCTCGCCGGCCTCGGCCTTCTCTAAGGCGAACCGGCTGTTGCGTTCTGATTGCGAGGGAAAATCAGACGAGGATGGGAGGCGCGCGAGAATTCGCCCGGCTGACGGCGCTTGCCCCGGCAACGGCGGCGGTCTCGATCGGCGCGTTGACGAGCGAGGCGACTTTGCGCCCGAGCCATGAGCCCGCATCGGGCGTCGGCAGGATGACCGAAGCCGACAACCGGCAGACTTCGCAATTCGGTTTGAAGGCGACCGTCTTGCCATCGTCGTCCTTTGCCGTCACGCAGAGGGACGCAAAGGTGCCGTCGGGCAGCATATAGGCGGCGGCGTCATAACCTTCAGAAGCGAGGGCCTGTGGCGGCCGGTGGGCAACGCCAAGGAAAAGCAGGCTCAGTGCGCAAAGCATGCGCAGGAAGAGCGTCGCTTTTAGTCCGGTCCGCCGCATGAGATCCCCTTCAACAGCATGTCGCGATAGCCGGTTTCGCACCCGAATGCAAAAGCAGATTTGCTTGAGATCACGGGCTTCCCCCCGGCTGTGGCGACAAAAATTTGTCAGGTCACGACATTTGGTCTTGCCAAGCGCCGCACCCGCCGGATAATTGCGCCAACCATGTTGGGAGAATCCGGTGCTTTCGCCACCGGTGCCGAAGGAGCAACCGCCCCGGAAACTCTCAGGCAAAAGGACCAGCAAGGGGCAGACGGAACTCTGGAGAGAAGCGTTCTCGAAACGCTCGCCGAAGGGATAACAATCTCAGGCGTCAAGGACAGAGGGGGCTCAGGAGAGAAGCGCGCAGCCGCGCCTTCAGATTTGAGCCCGCGCCTTGGAAAGAGGCGCAAACCCCGGAGGCGTCTTTTGGACGAAACTGCTGCCCTGAAGAAAACCCCGTTGCATGCCCTGCATCTTTCGCTCGGCGCCCGTATGGTGCCGTTCGCAGGCTATGACATGCCGGTGCAATATCCCGCTGGCGTCATGAAGGAACATCTTCAAACCCGCACGGCAGCCGGCCTCTTCGATGTCTCCCACATGGGGCAGGTCATCGTGAAGGCGAAATCCGGCAGCTATGAGGATGCCGCGCTCGCGCTGGAAAGCCTGGTCCCCGTCGATATCCTCGGCCTAGCCGAGGGCCGCCAGCGCTACGGCTTCTTTACCGACGAGACCGGCGGCATTCTCGACGACCTGATGATCACCCATCTCGACGACCATCTTTTCGTCGTCGTCAACGCCGCCTGCAAGGAGGCCGATCTCGCCCATCTGCACACCCATATCGGCGACCGGTGCGATATTACCCTCCTGAACCGCGCCCTGATCGCGCTGCAGGGACCGCGTGCCGTCGAGGTTCTCGCCGAACTCTGGGCCGACGTCGCGGCGATGAAATTCATGGACGTGCGTCATTGCCGCCTGCACGACGTCTCCTGTCTGGTCTCACGCTCCGGCTATAGCGGCGAGGACGGCTTCGAAATCTCGGTTCCATCAGACAAGGCCGAGGATGTCGCCATGCGGCTACTCGAGCATCCCGACGTCCAGGCGATCGGTCTCGGCGCCCGCGATTCTCTGCGTCTGGAAGCCGGCCTCTGCCTCTATGGCAACGATATCGACACCACCACCTCGCCGGTCGAAGCGGCCCTCGAATGGGCCATGCAGAAGGCACGCCGCTCGGGTGGCGCACGCGCCGGCGGCTTTCCTGGCTCCGGCCGCATCCTGTCCGAACTCGAAAATGGCGCTGCGCGCCGCCGCGTCGGCCTGAAGCCGGAAGGCAAGGCGCCGGTGCGCGGCCATGCCAAGCTCTATGCCGATGCCGAGGGCAAGACCGAAATCGGTGAAGTCACCTCGGGCGGCTTCGGTCCTTCCGTCGAGGGCCCCGTCGCCATGGGTTATGTGCCGGTATCTCACGCTGCCATAGGCACTCAGGTCTATGCTGAGGTTCGCGGCAAGTTCCTGCCTGTTGCCGTCTCTGCCCTGCCCTTCGTCAAGCCGACTTACAAACGTTGAACCCTGTTTTCCGAGAGGATATTTCCATGCTGAAATTTACCGCTGAACATGAATGGCTTGAGCTCGACGGCGATGTCGCGACCGTCGGCATCACCACCTTTGCCGTCGAACAGCTCGGCGATCTCGTCTTCGTCGAGCTGCCGGAAGTCGGCAAGAGCTTCGCGAAGAACGACGACGCCGCGACGGTCGAATCCGTCAAGGCTGCCTCCGAAGTCTATTGTCCGCTCGACGGCGAAATCACCGAGGTCAACGAGGCGATCGTCGCCGATCCCTCGCTCGTCAACTCCGATCCGCAGGGCGCCGGCTGGTTCTTCAAGCTGAAGCTCAAGAATCGCGCCGATGCCGACGGCCTGCTCGACGAGGCCGCCTATAAGGAGCTCATCGCGTAATGACGACGCCGACCGAATTCCAGTTCACCGACTATCAGCCCTACGACTTCGCCAATCGCCGTCACATCGGTCCCTCGCCGGCTGAAATGAGCGATATGCTGAAGGTGATCGGCTATAACAGCCTCGATGGCCTGATCGATGCGACTTTGCCGCCCTCGATCCGCCAGAAGGCGCCGCTCGTCTGGGGCGCGCCGATGACCGAGCGCGAGGCGCTCGACAAGCTGCGCGAAACCGCCAACAAGAACAAGGTGCTGGTCTCGCTGATCGGCCAGGGCTACTACGGCACGATCACGCCGCCGGTGATCCAGCGCAACATCCTTGAGAACCCCGCCTGGTACACGGCCTATACGCCCTACCAGCCGGAGATCAGCCAGGGCCGCCTGGAAGCGCTGCTGAACTACCAGACGATGATCTGCGACTTGACCGGCCTCGACGTCGCCAATGCCTCGCTGCTCGACGAGGCGACGGCCGCCGCCGAAGGCATGGCGATGGCCGAGCGCGTCTCCAAGTCGAAGGCCAAGGCCTTCTTCGTCGATGCCGACTGCCACCCGCAGACCATCGCCCTCATCCGTACCCGCGCCGAGCCGCTCGGCTGGAGCGTCATCGTCGGCAATCCCTTCACCGATCTCGATCCCGTCGACGTGTTCGGGGCGATCTTCCAGTATCCCGGCACCCATGGCCACGTGCATGATTTCACCGGCCTGATCGCACGCCTGCACCAGGCCGGCGCCATATCAGTGGTCGCGGCCGATATCCTGGCGCTGACGCTGCTGAAATCGCCCGGCGAAATGGGCGCCGACATCGCCGTCGGCTCCTCGCAGCGCTTCGGTGTCCCGGTCGGCTACGGCGGCCCGCATGCGGCCTATATGGCGGTCAAGGATGCCATCAAGCGCTCCATGCCCGGCCGCCTTGTCGGCGTTTCCGTCGATGCCCGCGGCAACCGCGCCTACCGCCTGTCGCTGCAGACCCGCGAACAGCATATCCGCCGCGAGAAGGCGACCTCGAACATCTGCACCGCCCAGGTGCTGCTCGCCGTCATGGCCTCGATGTATGCGGTCTTTCACGGACCGGATGGCATTAAGGCGATCGCCCAGCAGGTGCACCAGAAGGCCGTGCTGATGGCCAAGGGCCTGGAAAAGCTCGGCTATAAGGTTGAACCCGAAAGCTTCTTCGACACGATCACAGTCGATGTCGGCCACATGCAGGGCCTCATCCTGCGCGCCGCCGTCGCCGAAGGCGTCAATTTGCGCAAGGTCGGTGAGACGAAGATCGGCATGAGCCTCGACGAGCGAACTCGACCCGCGACCCTCGAAGCCGTCTGGCGCGCCTTCGGCGGCAATTTCACCATCGCCGATTTCGAGCCGTCCTACCGTCTGCCGAAGGGCCTGCTCCGGACGACCGATTATCTCGCCCATCCGATCTTCCACATGAATCGCGCCGAGAGCGAGATGACGCGCTATATCCGCCGGCTCTCCGACCGCGATCTCGCGCTTGATCGCTCGATGATCCCGCTCGGCTCCTGCACGATGAAGCTGAATGCGACGGCGGAAATGCTGCCGATCACCTGGCCGGAATTTTCCGACATCCACCCCTTCGTGCCGGCCGACCAGGCGCTCGGCTATCGCGAGATGCTCGACGACCTCACGGAAAAGCTCTGCGCCGTCACCGGCTACGACGCCTTCTCGATGCAGCCGAATTCCGGCGCTCAAGGTGAATATGCCGGCCTTTTGACGATCCGCAACTACCACATCGCCAATGGCGAGGGCCATCGCGACGTCTGCCTCATCCCGACCTCGGCGCACGGCACCAACCCGGCTTCGGCCCAGATGGTCGGCATGAAGGTGGTCGTCGTCAAGGTACGTGAAAACGGCGATATCGACCTCGACGATTTCCGCGCCAAGGCTGAGGAGCATGCGGCAAACCTCTCCTGCTGCATGATCACCTACCCCTCGACGCACGGCGTCTTCGAGGAGACCGTCAAGGAAATCTGCGATCTCGTGCATATCAAGGGCGGCCAGGTCTATCTCGACGGCGCCAACATGAACGCCATGGTCGGCCTATCCCGCCCCGGCGACATCGGCTCCGACGTGTCCCACCTCAACCTCCACAAGACCTTCTGCATCCCGCATGGCGGCGGCGGCCCCGGCATGGGCCCGATCGGCGTCAAGGCGCATCTGGCGCCCCACCTGCCCGGCCATCCCGAAACCGACGGCCGTCCCGGTGCGGTTTCGGCCGCAGCCTTTGGCTCCGCCTCGATCCTGCCGATCTCCTGGAGCTACTGCCTGATGATGGGCGGCGAAGGCCTGACGCAGGCGACCAAGGTGGCGATCCTCAACGCCAACTACATCGCCGCCCGGCTCAAGGGCGCCTATGACGTGCTCTACAAGTCGAAGACCGGCCGCGTCGCGCATGAATGCATCATCGACACCCGCCCGCTGGTCGACAGTTCAGGCGTCACCGTCGACGATGTCGCCAAGCGCCTGATCGACTGCGGTTTCCACGCACCGACCATGAGCTGGCCGGTCGCCGGCACGCTGATGATCGAACCGACGGAAAGCGAGACCAAGGCGGAGCTCGACCGTTTCTGCGAGGCGATGCTGGCGATCCGCGAGGAAGCCCGCGCCATCGAAGAAGGCCGCATGGACAAGCTCGACAATCCGCTGAAGAACGCGCCGCACACGGTGGAAGATCTCGTCGGCGAATGGAACCGGCCCTACAGCAGAGAGCAGGCATGCTTCCCGCCCGGCGCCTTCCGCGTCGACAAATACTGGTCTCCGGTCAACCGCGTCGACAACGTCTACGGCGACCGCAACCTGATCTGCACCTGCCCGCCGGTCGAAAGCTACGCCGAGGCGGCGGAATAACATAAATTCGGCAAGCCCCTCTCACCGCTGGGAGGGGCTGCTGACGCGTTACGCCTTTCATGCACGGCACGAACTCCGGCGAAGCCCGTTTCGGGGCATAGGGTTCAAATTTAACCTTTCTTAGCAAGTCTCTGTTAGCAATTCGAAATGGGCGGTTTCCATTCATCATGGATGTTGCCGCTGATCTCTGTTTTGCGTGCGGGTTCTTTATGCGTCCATCGGCTGTGCCAGCAATTCTCCTCGCCACCCTGATCCTTTCGGGATGCGCCGCCAGTTCCGGCGCCGAAGATGTGCTCACGCCTGTGGCGTCGACGGAAACGACCAATGCGATCACTAAGCCCAGCGGCCCGATCCCGGCTGCTGCCGTGGGTGATACCGCCCCACAGGCAAGCGCGCCGCAGCAGGCGCTGAGCTGGACAGGGCCGGTTCCGGAGCCGCAGGCGCTGGTGCCCGCGGAACGGCCGGTCGGCATGCCCATGCCGACGGAAAGACCCGTCGCGATGCTCATGCCCGACAATCCGGCAATCGATCCCGGTATCGGCACGAAATCGCCATCGCGTGGACGGATCTACGGCCATCGTTTCCGCGACGCCAAGCCGATCAACTTCGGCAGAACCTCGCCGAGAAATCTGGCCGTGCACGGCGTCGACGTATCGCGCTGGCAGGGTGAGATCGACTGGGAAACGCTGCGAAAGCAAGGCGCGAACTTCGTCTACATCAAGGCGACGGACGGTGGTGATCACCTCGACCCCATGTTCAGGAAGAACTGGCGTCGCGCCAAGGAAGCCGGCCTGAAACATGGCGCCTATCACTTCTTCTACTGGTGCCGGACAGCCGGCGAACAGGCTGACTGGTTCATCCGCAACGTGCCGAGAGAAGCAAACGCGCTTCCGCCCGTCATCGACGTCGAATGGAACGGCGAATCGAGCTGCAAGCGGCGTATTTCGCCCGCCCGCGTCCGGGAAAAGATGCAGGTGTTCATGGACAAGCTGGAGCGCCACTACGGCCAGCGCCCGATCATCTACACGGCGCCGGACTTCTACCGCGACAATTTGAAGGGCCAGATGCTCGACTATCCCTTCTGGCTGCGCTCGGTCGCAGCCCACCCCTCCAAGGTCTATCCGGGCCGCAAGTGGGTCTTCTGGCAGTATTCCGGTTCGGGTCTTTCCGACGGCGTCGACGGCAAGATCGATCTCAATGTCTTCAACGGCAGCGAAAGCGACTGGCACGACTGGGTGGCGTCGCGATAGCAGACCGGTCACGGCCCCGCCTTCCTGTCTCAGTCCGGAACAGGTGGGCAGTGTGATCTCCGTGGCCGTAGATCTTTGCTAACGCAACGCCTTCAGCATTCCCTAAACCATTGCAGGTACAAGCATTCCATTAAGATCTGGGGAACCGTTGATGAGCGTATCTGGGATCACCAACATTGCTCTTTCGGGAATGCGTGCGCAGACGACGCGGATCGGCGCGATCGCCAGCAATGTTGCAAACAGCAGCACGCCCGACTATGGCAGACTGAACACCAGCCTCACCTCCACCGAGCCCGGCGTTCGCGCCACCGTTGAAGCGACGCCATCGGACGTCGACCTCGCCACCGAGCTGACAGATATGCTCCAGGCCGAGCAGAGCTACAAGGCGAACGCCGTGGTCTTCGAAACCGGTGCCGACCTTTGGGAAATGCTGATGAGCATCAAGCGCGACTGAGCGCGCGCTCCTAAGAGAGGTCGCGCCCTAGCTCGGCCGAAATTTTCCGCAGTCGCGATTGTTTAGGAATGCGCCGGTTCGCTCTGGCGCTGCGCGGCAAGGGCCGCAAGATCGGCGGGCTTCAGTTCCACGGATTCGCCGCAGCCGCAGGCTGATGTCTGGTTCGGATTGGTGAAGGTGAAGCCGGATCGGAGCGTCGTCTGCTCGAAGCCCATTTCTGTGCCGAGCAGATAGAGCACGGCCGAGGGCTCGACCCAGACCCTGGCGCCGTCGCGCTCGATGAGATCGTCCTTGCCATTAGGTTCGGTCACCAGGTCGATGGTATATTCCATCCCGGCGCAACCGCCCTTCTTGATGCCGACACGAACGCCCTTGGCCTCCGGTCCAGAGTTTTCGACGATCGCCTTCACGCGGTTTGCGGCGGCCTCAGTCATGCTCATCACTGCAAAGCCCATCGGCTTTTTCTCCTTCCGCAACCGGGGTCAAGATCCGGCGCTTCGTGATTCAAAATGTAGTCGCCCGAGGTAAACGGATCAATAGCAGCGCATCAATACCAGCCGACGGCGACCTGCGCCTCTTCGGACATGCGGTCCGGCGTCCACGGCGGATCGAAGGTCATTTCGACCTCGACACCGGACACGCCTTCGACCGCGCCGACGGCATTTTCGACCCAGCCGGGCATCTCGCCGGCCACCGGGCAGCCGGGGGCGGTCAGCGTCATCATGATCTTCACCATCCGGTCGTCCTCGATGTCGATCTTGTAGATCAGACCGAGTTCGAAGATGTCGGCCGGGATTTCGGGATCGTAGACGGTTTTCAGCGCGCTGATGACGTCGTCGCTCAACCGCGCCAGTTCATCGGCCGGGATGCTGGAGTGCACGATGCCCTCGCGCACGTCGATCTTCTGTTCGCTTTCGTCCAGGCTCATTAAGGACACTCCTCAGGCAAAGAACTTGCGCGCATATTCCAGCGCATCGGCCAGCGCATCGACCTCGGCGCGGGTATTGTACATGCCGAAGGATGCACGGCATGTGGAGGTGACGCCGAAGCGTTTCAAGAGCGGCATGGCGCAATGCGTGCCGGCGCGCACAGCCACACCCTGCCGATCGATTACCATCGAGACGTCATGGGCATGAATGCCTGCGAGTTCGAAGGAAAAGATGCTTCCCTTGTCGGGCGCCGTCCCGAACATCCGCAGCGAGTTCACCGATCTGAGGCGCTCGGCGGCATAGGCCGCAAGATCGGCCTCATGGCGGGCGATCGCTTCCCGGCCGATCTTCTCCATGTAGTCGAGGGCGTAACCCAGCCCGATCGCCTGCACGATCGGCGGCGTGCCGGCTTCGAAGCGATGCGGCGGATCATTATAGGTGACTGCATCTTCGGCAACTTCGAAGATCATCTCGCCGCCGCCCTGGAAGGGGCGCATTTGCGAAAGCCGTTCCTTCTTGCCGTAGAGCACGCCGATGCCGGACGGACCGTAGAGCTTGTGGCCGGTCATCACATACCAGTCGCAATCGATGTCCTGCACGTCGACCGGCAGGTGCACGGCGCCCTGGCTGCCGTCGATCAGCACGGGAATGCCGCGCTCATGCGCGATGCGGCAGACCTCCTTGACGGGAACGATCGTGCCGAGCGCATTCGACATATGGGTGATGGCGACGAGCTTGGTACGCTCCGTCAGGCTCTTCTCGAAATCCTCGATATGGAAGGCGCCCTCGTCGTCGACGGGCACCCAGACCAGCTTGGCGCCTTGCCGCTCGCGTATGAAATGCCAGGGTACGATGTTGGAGTGGTGCTCCATGATCGTCAGGACGATCTCGTCGCCCTCGCCAATCTTCGGCATGCCCCAGCCATAGGCGACGGTATTGATCGCCTCCGTCGAATTCTTGGTGAAGACGATGTCGTTGACAGAAGGGGCGTTCAGGAAGCGGCGCACCTTCTCGCGCGCCGCCTCATAGGCATCCGTCGCCGCGTTGGAGAGATAGTGCAGCCCGCGATGCACATTGGCGTACTCATGCGAATAGGCATGCGAGATGGCGTCGATCACCACCTGCGGCTTCTGCGCCGATGCGCCATTGTCGAGATAGACCAGCGGCTTGCCATGCACCTTTTCCGCAAGGATCGGGAAATCCCGGCGGATGGCTTCGACGTCGTATTGTGTGGCCGGTGCTATCTTGTCCATGGCGGATATCCGATCAGGCGTGCTTTTCGAGCCAGGCCGAGATCACGCCTTCCAGCGCCTCGACCAGGGCTTCGTCTTCCAGTTCCTCGACGATCTCGGCGACGAAGGCATTGACGAGCATCGCCCGCGCCTTGTTCTCCGGAATGCCGCGGGCCATCAGGTAATAGAGATGGTTGGCGTCGATATCGGTCACCGTCGCGCCGTGGCCGCACTGTACGTCGTCTGCGAAGATCTCGAGCTCCGGCTTGACCGAAAACTCGGCATCGTCGGACATCAGTAGCGTATTGCAGGCCATCTTGGCATCAGTCTTCTGGGCATCGGGCGCGACCCGAATCATGCCCTGGAAAACACCCTTGGCGCGGTCGAAGACGACGTTGCGGATCACTTCCGTCGAGCCGGTATGCGGCACATCGTGGCCGAGCACCATCGTCACGTCGGTATGGCTCTCTGCTCCGAGCAGGTTGATGCCGCGCAATGTCAGATCGGCGCCCTCGCCCGTCACCTTGATGTGCAGCTCCTGGCGCACCAGCTTGCCGCCGGCATTGATGACGAACAGGCGAAGCTTGGCATTGGCGCCGAGATCGACGCGGATCTGGCCGAGATGCGTATCGTCGGCTCCCTGCTGCTGCAGGATGATCCAGGTCAGCTCTGCGCCCTCGCCGACCGTGATGTCACTGATGTGGGACACGAAAGCGGCATCGCTGGTCACCGCGCGGTGACGCTCGATGGCGGTTGCCTTGACGCCGGCCCCGAAGGAAACCGGAAGGCGCGTATGCGTCTGGCCGCCGGCATGGACGAACTGGATTTCAAGCGGGGCTTCGAGCTCGGTGTCGGCAGGCACGTCGACGACATAGCCGTCACGCACGAAGCTGCCGTTGATGCGGCCGATGGCATCGTCGTTGCCGAGCGCATCGAGGCTCTCCGCGGCAGAGCCGTTGAGCAGATGTTCGGAATAGGCCGAAACGCCGAGATCGCCGGCGACCGCCTTCTCATCGGAACGGCCCTGGATGACGGCCAGGACCGTGGAACCGGCAACAAGCGGCTCGAGCGCGCTGGAGCCGGCATCACCGGCCTGCGCCGGCAGGCTGCGCAGCAGGTTCTTCAGGTCGGTATAGTGCCAGGCTTCGATGCGGCGCGTCGGCAGGCCGGCCTGCTTCAGGTCGTCGAGAAGCCGGTCGCGCAGTGCGGTCACCGCGCCATTGCCCGGCAGGTCACCGATCTGATGGTTGAAGGCCTCGATCAGCGCCGCTTCGGCCGCGGTCAGGCGGCTCGTCGTCTGCATGTTCATGGACGTCGTCCTTTCCACCCGAAACTCAGGCCGCCGCGCCGATGATGTCGGCGTAGCCATTGGCTTCCAGTTCATGGGCCAGCGTCTTGTCGCCCGACTTGATCACCTGGCCCTTATAGAGAACGTGGACGGTATCGGGCACGATATAGTCGAGCAGGCGCTGATAATGGGTGATGACGACGACGGCGCGGTCGGGCGAACGCAGTGCGTTGACGCCGTCGGCAACGATCTTCAGCGCGTCGATGTCGAGGCCGGAATCGGTTTCGTCGAGCACGCAGAGCTTCGGCTCGAGCAGCGCCATCTGCAGGATCTCGGCGCGCTTCTTCTCGCCGCCGGAGAAGCCGACGTTGAGCGGACGCTTCAGCATCTCGGTGTTGATCTGCAGCTTGCCGGCAGCATCCTTGACGCGGCGCATGAAGTCCGGCGTCGTCAGCTCGTCCTCGCCACGCGCCTTGCGCTGCTCGTTCATCGCCACCTTGAGGAACTGCATGGTGGCGACCCCCGGGATTTCGACCGGGTACTGGAAGGCAAGGAAAATGCCCTTGGCGGCGCGCTCGGCCGGATCGAGCTCGAGAATGCTCTCGCCGTTGTAGAGGATGTCGCCTTCAGTCACTTCGTAATCTTCACGGCCGGACAGCACATAGGAGAGCGTCGACTTGCCGGAGCCGTTCGGCCCCATGATGGCGGCAACTTCACCGGCCTTCACCGTCAGGTTCAGACCACGGATGATTTCGGTGCCGTCTTCGGCGATACGGGCATGAAGGTTTCTGATTTCAAGCATTTCGTTCTTCCTGTTCATACAACGGCTTCAAGTGCCGCCCAATCGACCGTTCGCACCGGTCTCGATCCGTCATCCTCGGGCTTGTCCCGAGGATCTAAGCCCTCAGTTGTAATCGCTCCACTCCCGCCTATTCGGATGCGGTCGATAGACATTCTCAATTTTATCAATCCGCTCGTGACGCCTGTGTAGATCACATCCCGCGGTTTATCGGACATCATATAGACGAAACCAGTCATCCTTGTCCTCTGACCGCGGCAGATCCTCGGGACAAGCCCGAGGATGACGGAGACCGCGTTTAGCCGACACTCCCCTCAAGCGAAATGCTGATCAGCTTCTGCGCCTCGACGGCAAATTCCATCGGCAGTTCCTGCAGCACTTCCTTGACGAAACCATTGACGATGAGCGCGATCGCCGCTTCTGTCGGGATGCCGCGCTGCAGGCAGTAGAACAGCTGGTCCTCGGAGATCTTCGAGGTCGTCGCTTCGTGCTCGAACTGCGCCGTCGAATTCTTCGCCTCGATATAGGGCACGGTATGGGCGCCGCACTTGTCGCCGATCAAGAGCGAATCGCACTGCGTGAAGTTGCGCGCGTTCGACGCCTTGCGGTGGGCCGAGACCTGGCCGCGATAGGTGTTGTTGGAAACACCGGCGGCAATGCCCTTGGAGACGATGCGGCTCGACGTATTCTTGCCGAGGTGGATCATCTTTGTGCCGCTGTCGATCTGCTGATGGCCGTTGGACACGGCGATCGAATAGAACTCGCCGCGGCTATCGTCGCCGCGCAGGATGCAGGACGGGTACTTCCAGGTGATCGCCGAGCCGGTTTCGACCTGCGTCCAGGAGATCTTCGAGCGGTTGCCGCGGCAATCGCCGCGCTTGGTGACGAAGTTGTAGATGCCGCCCTTGCCTTCCTTATCGCCCGGATACCAATTCTGGACGGTGGAATACTTGATCTCGGCATCATCGAGCGCAACCAGTTCGACCACGGCGGCATGAAGCTGGTTTTCGTCGCGCTGCGGCGCCGTGCAGCCTTCGAGATAGGAGACGTAGGCGCCCTCTTCCGCGATGATCAGCGTGCGCTCGAATTGGCCCGTGTTCTTCTCGTTGATGCGGAAATAGGTGGAAAGCTCCATCGGGCAGCGCACGCCCTTCGGCACGAAGACGAAGGAGCCGTCGGTGAAGACAGCCGAGTTCAGCGTGGCATAATAATTGTCCGAGGTCGGTACGACCGAACCGAGATATTTCCGGACGAGATCGGGATATTCGCGGATGGCTTCCGAAATCGACATGAAGATCACGCCGGCCTTCTTCAGCTCCGCCTTGAAGGTGGTGACGACCGAAACGCTGTCGAAGACGGCGTCGACGGCGATCTTCGGCTTCTCGACGCCGGCCAGGATTTCCTGTTCGCGCAGCGGAATGCCGAGCTTGTCATAGACCTTGAGCAGTTCCGGATCGACTTCGCCGAGCGATTTCGGACCGGGCGTGCTCTTCGGCGCGGCATAATAGTGGATGTCGTTGAAATCGATCTTCGGATAATTGACGCGCGCCCAGGTCGGCTCTTCGAGCGTCAGCCAGCGCCGATAGGCCTCCAGACGCCATTCCAGCATCCATTCCGGCTCCTGTTTCTTGGCCGAAATGAAGCGGATGATATCCTCGGACAGGCCCTTCGGCGCCTTGTCCATTTCGATGACGGTCTCGAAACCGTATTTGTACTGGTCCACATCGATCAGGCGGACCTGGTCGATCGTTTCCTGCACGGCAGCCATTTCATTCTCCAATCTCGCCGGATACAAGGTCCGGCAGCTTGTAGCGCATGGGCAATTGTCTTGCCCTTCACGTCGGGCAATTCCTTGCCCTGATGTAAGAGGCCAAAAGGGACTTTTCAGCCCGATTGGCAAGCGGAAATTTGCATTTCCGCAAGTTTATGATGCGGTCAGGCCGCCTCGCCCGCCGACCTGCGCCGGCAGGCGATCTTCGCAAAAGCGGCAATCGCCCTGTCTACGTCCTCTTCCGTGGTCGAGAAGCCGAGCGAGATGCGCAGTGCGCCGAGCTTGGCGTCACGGCCCATCGCCGTCAGCACATGGCTTTCGCCGAGCCGTCCCGATGAGCAGGCCGAACCGGCCGAAAGCGCCACACCTTCGAGATCGAAAGCGATCTGTCCGGTCTCCGCCTTCAATCCCGGAAGGGTAAAGAAGATCGTATTGGCGACACGCTCGCCACCCTCGCCATGGATGATCACGTCGCTAGCATGCCCCCGCATGCCGGCCTCCAGCCGCTCGCGCAGCGCGCCGATGGCCGCATTGCGCGTCTCCAGTTCGCTCGCGGCCGTTTCCGCCGCGGCGCCGAAGCCGATCAGCGCCAGCGAATTCTGTGTCCCCGAGCGGTGACCGCGCTCCTGTCCGCCGCCCTGGATCAGCGGCCGCGGCATCAGCGCCTCGCCACGCGCAATCAGCGCACCGGCGCCCTTCGGCCCGCCGATCTTGTGCGAGGAGACGATCATGAAGTCGGCGCCGATCCTGTTGATGTCGAGCGCGATCCGGCCGGCCGCCTGCACGGCGTCGACTACGAAGAGCCCGCCATGGGCATGCACGATCTTTGCTGCCGCCTCGACCGGCTGGACGATGCCCGTCTCGTTATTGACGAGCATGACGGCGACCATCGGCAGGCCGGCGGCTTTGTCATGGGCAGCGAGCAGGCGGTCAAGCGCGTCGAGATCGACGATGCCGGCTCCCGTCACCGGAATCTCGGTCATCTTCTCCTTAGGGAAGCGGCCGCCCTCGCGCACGGCGGGATGTTCGATCGCCGAAAAATAGAGATGGCCAAGCTGAAGCGGCGTACGGCCCATGCGGAAATCCGGCGTCAGCACCAGATTGGCGGCTTCGGTCGCGCCGCTGGTGAATACCACATTGGCGGCATCGGTACCGGCCAGTGCCGCCACCTTGCGTCGTGCACCCTCGATGGCGGCGCGGGCGGCGCGCCCCTCTCCATGTACGCTGTTCGGATTGCCAAACACGTCGATGGCGCGCATGATCGCCTCGCGCGCTGCAGGGTGCAGCGGCGCTGTGGCATTCCAGTCGAGATAAAGGCGTGGCGGCGCCATGATCTTCAGTCCTGCGCTTGACGAGCTTGCTTCAGCGGCCGCGGTTCATTTTTCTTGAAATTTCCGCCGGGCTTGCCTTATGACACGTTCCACGAAGCCGTGGATCGCCATGCAAGTTTCGAATTGTTCTAAACTGCGTTTTAGAAAAGCTGACAACGTTAGTCAAGTCATGTTGTCGTCCAACGCAGCGCGAACGCGAAATAAAACCCGGAGTACCAATGCCCGAAGTTATTTTCAACGGCCCTGCCGGCCGTCTTGAAGGCCGCTACCAGCCCTCCAAGGAAAAAAGCGCGCCGATAGCGCTCATCCTGCATCCGCATCCGCAGTTCGGCGGCACGATGAACAACCAGATCGTCTACCAGCTCTTCTATATGTTCCAGAAGCGCGGGTTCACGACGCTGCGCTTCAACTTCCGGGGCATCGGCCGCAGCCAGGGCGAATTCGATCATGGCGCCGGCGAACTGTCCGATGCCGCCTCCGCGCTTGACTGGGTGCAGAGCCTGCATCCGGATTCCAAAACGTGCTGGGTCGCCGGTTATTCCTTCGGCGCCTGGATCGGCATGCAGCTTCTGATGCGCCGGCCGGAGATCGAGGGCTTCATGTCGATCGCACCGCAGCCGAATACCTATGACTTCTCCTTCCTGGCGCCCTGCCCCTCCTCCGGCCTGATCATCAACGGCGAGGCCGACAAGGTGGCGCCGGAAAAGGACGTCAACGGCCTTGTCGAGAAGCTGAAGACCCAGAAGGGCATCCTGATCACCCACCGGACCGTCTCCAACGCCAACCACTTCTTCAACGGTCAGGTGGAGACGCTGATGGGCGAATGCGAGGACTATCTCGACCGCCGCCTCAACGGCGAGCTGGTGCCGGAACCGGCGGCCAAGCGAATCCGCTAAACCACAAGGCGAACGCAGCGCCTCTTGCGGAGGGGATCCTGCCCAGCCGGGTGTCTTGTGCCGAAACAGATCACTTACCGTGTTGCAATATATATTGCAGTGCGGTAGGTTCCTCGCGATCCAAACAGAAGCGAGGTCCGTAAATGACCAAGTCGTTCGGGGAAGTCCTGGATAAGTACAAGGGCATCGGTCCGGGATTTGATTTTCTTCGAATAGGGCTCGCCTTTTCTATCGTATTGACCCATTCGTTTTTGCTGACCGGGAATAATGACTTCATCAGAGGGTCGGTATTCTGGTTTACCGAATACGCTCTTGTTCCGATGTTCTTCGCATTGAGCGGATTCCTGATCGCCGGCAGCGCGCAACGCCTGAGCCTGCGGAACTTCCTGATCAATCGCGGATTGCGCATCGTCCCGGCCCTTGCCGTCGATATCGTCGTCTGTTCGCTGATCATCGGGCCGATCGTCACGGTCGTCTACCACGCCGATTATTTTACCGATCCGCGGTTTTTCAAATATTTCCTGAACATCGTCGGCTGGATCCATTACGAGCTACCGGGCGTCTTCCAGGATAATCCGAGCCAGCGCGTCAACGGCGCTTTGTGGACGGTCCCTTGGGAGATCTTCTGCTACATCATCATGTCGTTCCTGATGATCACCGCGATCGTCAAGACGCGCTACAAGCTGCTCGCCGTGCTGATCGGGTATATTTTCATCGGCCTTGTCGTGCAGAAGATGCCATATCTGTTCCCAGGTTCGATCAAGCCGGTCGCCCGCTTCCTCTTCATGAGCCGCGGCTCGCAGCTGATAACGGCATTCCTGATGGGTATCGCCGTCTTTCAGTTCAGGGCGGTCATTCCGCATTCCCGTTGGCTGTTTGGCGCCGCCTGCCTCGTCTGCCTCGTCGCCATCTTCACTCTCGACGGCCGGGCGACGGAGTCGGTGATCAACCGGCCCATCGTCATCAGCGCCCTTGTCTATATGACCGTTTTCATCGGCCTGTCGGAAGTTCCGATCCCCGCCTTCTTCAGGAAAGGCGATTATTCCTACGGTGTCTATCTCTACCATGACCCGTTCCTGCAGATTTGGATCAGCGCCTTCCCGTCGGTCTTCCTGTTTCCGAAATACGGTGCGCTGGCGCTCTATGCCGTCGGCCTGCCATCGGCGCTCGCCGTCGCGGTGCTGTCCTGGCATTTCATCGAGAAGCCGATCCTCGGCCTTCGCAAGAAGTTCTCGTTCATCGCCCAGGTCAGAGGCGTCGAGGACGGCAATCAGGGCGGGCGCGTTCGGCCGCTTGCGGTCAAGAGTTAGACGCTCACGCCGCGTTTCAGGTAGCCGTTATGGCTTTGCCAGTATTCCGCCGCTGACAGGAGCAGCAACTCCTGTCGTGCCGGGAAACGTCAATGGCAGCCCGTCCAGCGAGCGGACGGCGAGGTAGGCCCAGGCCTCGGCCTCCATCGCATCACCGTCGAAGCCCGCCTCCTCGGCGGTCAGCACGCGCGATCCCAGCCCTTCGGCCATGGCCGAGAACTCCGCCATCAGCGTGCGGTTCAGCCGCCCGCCGCCGCAGACGATATAGATCGACGGGGTCTCGGGCAGGAAACCGGCCGATTTGATGATCGAGGCGGCCGCGACATGCGCGAGCGTCCGGGCGCCGTCTTCAAGGCTCGCTTCGCCCTGACGAAGCGGTGCGAAATCGCCTCGGTCGAGCGAGCGGCGAACATTGCCACGGAAGAACGGGCTTTCCAAATAGCGCTCCGCAAGCGCGGCGATGACCTTGCCGCGTCCGCCGATTTCGCCGCCGGGATCGAAGATTTTGCCGGTCTGCATCTCCACCCACTGGTCGATCAGCGTATTGCCCGGCCCGCTGTCGAAGGCCGATATCCGGCCGTCCGTGCCGATAAAGGTCAGATTGGAGATGCCGCCGATATTGACGAAGCACACCGCTTGTCCGGCCTGCTGGAGTTTGCCCGCAAGCGCTGCGTGATATGCCGGCACCAGCGGGGCGCCCTGCCCGCCATGCGCCATGTCCTTGGCGCGCATGTCGTAGACCACCGATATGCCCGTTCGGCGCGCCAGTTCCCGGCCGTCGCCGATCTGGATCGTCAGCCCCTCGTCGGGCCGGTGAAGCACGGTCTGGCCATGAAAGCCCAAAACATCGACGGCATCGGCGGAGAGCCCGAAATGCTTCAGAAATGCCGTAACGGCATCTGCATGACGTAAAGTCAGTTCAAGTTCGATCTCGCGCAGCTCGGCCGGCCGTTCGTTTCGATCGTTCAGCGGACGAGCCAGTTCCAGCGCCTGCTTGAGCCGGTCGCGAAAAGCCGCGTCGTAAGGCACGCCCAGGAACGGCCCGCGTTCGATGAAGCCGCGGCCGTCGGTTCTGATCAGCGCGACGTCGATTCCGTCCATCGACGTGCCGCTCATCAGCCCGATCGCAGTCCTGATGACATCCATGAGGCTTGCCTCCCATGCGATTCCCGGATGCACTTTCGTAAAAACAGTGCTAAACGCGCCGCGACAGATCAACAACAACGAAGTTGCGCCAACCCATGGGGCCGCGCAGACACCAAGAGACGAAAGCCATGTCCGAGTTCAAGTCCGATTTCCTCCGCACGCTGAAAGAGCGCGGCTTCATTCATCAGATCTCTGATGAAAGCGGCCTCGACGACCTCTTCGCCAAGGAAACCGTGACGGCCTATATCGGCTACGACCCGACGGCATCGAGCCTCCACGTCGGTCATCTCACCCAGATCATGATGCTGCACTGGCTGCAGGCGACGGGCCACCGCCCGATTTCGCTGATGGGCGGCGGCACCGGCATGGTCGGCGACCCTTCCTTCAAGGAGGAGGCCCGCAAGCTGATGACGGTCGAGACGATCGAGCAGAATATCGCCTCGATCAAGAGCTGCTTCTCGAACTATCTCGATTACGAAAAGCCCGGCAATGCGGCGTTGATGATCAATAATGCCGAATGGCTGCGTTCGTTGAATTACCTGGAGTTCCTGCGCGATGTCGGCCGCCATTTCTCGGTCAACCGCATGCTGTCCTTCGACAGCGTGAAGACGCGCCTGGATCGCGAGCAGTCGCTGTCCTTCCTGGAATTCAACTACATGATCCTCCAGGCTTACGATTTCGTCGAGCTTGCCAAGCGCTACGATTGCCGTCTGCAGATGGGCGGTTCGGACCAATGGGGCAATATCGTCAACGGCATCGATCTCGGTCACCGCATGGGGACGCCGCAGCTTTATGCGCTCACCTCGCCGCTGCTGACGACCTCGTCCGGCGCCAAGATGGGCAAGTCGGCGTCCGGTGCTGTCTGGCTGAATGCCGACCTGCTGCCCGTCTATGACTTCTGGCAGTATTGGCGCAACACCGAGGACGCCGATGTGCCGCGCTTCCTCAAGCTCTTCACCACGCTGCCGATGGACGAAATCGCCCGTCTTTCGGCAATCGGCGGCTCGGAGCTGAACGAAGTCAAGAAGATCCTGGCGACCGAAGTCACCGCGATCCTGCACGGCCGCCCGGCCGCCGAGCAGGCCGCGGAAACGGCGCGCAAGACCTTCGAGGAAGGTGGGCTCTCCGAAAACCTACCTTCGGTCGATATTCCGGCCACGGAACTGGATGGCGGCATCGGCCTGCTCTCGCTGATGGTCCGCGCCGGTCTTGCCGGTTCGAACGGCGAAGCCCGCCGCCATGTCCAGGGCGGCGCCGTGCGTATCAACGACCAGGCGGTCAGCGACGAACGCCGCCTGATCGGCAGCGGCGAAATCACCGCCGACGGCGTCATCAAGCTCTCGCTCGGCAAGAAGAAGCACATCCTGATCCGCCGCGCGGCCTAAAAACGCCGTAGCAAGCCGAAACTCGCCAACGCGCCGCTCCCACCCGGGGGTGGCGCGTTTGCACGACCAGCCAAAGCAATCACTGTGCTCCCCGCTGATAGGTCAGATCGTTTCGCTGGTCTTCGCGCAGCAGGCGGCTCGGCGGATCGATCCCCGGCGCAGGCGTCACCCGTGACCACCAGCTGATCGAGAAGATCGGCGCGGTTACCGTCGCATCGAGCGGAACCATCAGCATGTGGTCGGAACGGATGCCCTCCGACGGCTTCAGCCGACCAACCTTGTCAGCCGAATAGGAAGCCTGGTGACCGATTGCGACGGCGATCACGGCGGCCGATGCGAAAGAGACTGTCCGGGCGCACAGCATGGCATTCTCCGTCGGCCCTCTATTCAGGCCGAAACTCCACCTTACATCAGGATACGCTAAAACGTTCCGGCGTCGATGACGAAATTGCCGGCTGCCAGCCGCGGCGCTTTGCCGTTTCGGAACCTTTTCCGCCCGCCGGGATTTGCGACCAGATGGATTTGGAGCGCCGGCATGATCAACGACCTCTGGTATAAGAACGCCGTCATCTATTGCCTGTCTGTGGAGACCTTCATGGATGCCAACGGCGACGGCGTGGGCGACTTCCAGGGGCTGATGCGCCGTCTCGATTATCTCTCCGGCCTCGGCGTGACGGCGATCTGGCTCATGCCCTTTCAGGCTTCCCCCGGTCGCGACGACGGTTACGACGTCTCCGATTATTACAACGTCGATCCGCGCTACGGCACGCTCGGCGATTTCGTCGAATTCACCCATGGCGCCAAGCAGCGCGGCATCCGGGTGCTGATCGACCTGGTCATCAATCACACATCCAAGGACCATCCATGGTTTCAGGACGCCAGAAGCGATCCGCAGTCGCGCTATCGTGACTGGTATGTCTGGTCGGAGAAAAAGCCGGCGAATGCGGATCAGGGCATGGTCTTTCCCGGTGTACAGAAGACCACCTGGACCTATGACGAGAAAGCCAAAGCCTACTATTTCCACCGCTTTTACGATCACCAGCCCGATCTCAACACCTCCAATCCCGAGGTGCAGGCGGAAATCCTGAAGATCATGGGATTCTGGATCCAGCTCGGCGTCTCGGGCTTCCGCATGGATGCCGCGCCCTTCATCATTGCGACGAAAGGCGCGGATGTGACCAGACCGGTCGAGCAGTTCGACATGCTCAGGAAATTCCGCGAATTCCTCCAATGGCGCCTGGGCGATTCCATCGTGCTGGCGGAGGCCAATATCCTGCCGAAGGATAATTTCGAATATTTCGGGGACGATGGCGACCGCATGCAGATGATGTTCAATTTCCAGGTCAATCAGACGCTGTTCTATGCTCTCGCGACGGCCGATGCGCGGCCTTTGAAGAAGGCGATGGAGGCCACCAAGCCGCGCCCGGCGACTGCGCAGTGGGGCCTCTTTCTTCGTAACCACGATGAGCTGGATCTTGGCCGCCTGACGGACAAGCAGCGCGACGCGGTCTTTGCCGCATTCGGTGCAGAGAAGGACATGCAGCTTTATGACAGGGGCATTCGACGGCGCCTGGCGCCCATGCTCGGCGGCGACCGTCGCAAGATCGAAATGGCCTACAGCCTGCTGTTCTCGCTGCCCGGAACGCCGGTCATCCGCTACGGCGACGAAATCGGCATGGGCGATGATCTGTGCCTGCCGGAGCGCAATTGTGCCCGCACCCCGATGCAATGGTCGACGGAACCGGAAGGCGGCTTCACCAAAAGTGAAAAGCCCGTTTCGCCGGTCATCAAGGATGGTCCCTACGGCTTCGAGCATGTCAATGTCGCCGTCCAGCGGCGCGACCCGAACTCGCTGCTGAACTGGACGGAGCGGATGATCCGGATGCGCAAGGAGGCTCCCGAGATCGGCTGGGGCGATTTCTCAACGGTCGATACGGGGAACGACGGCGTGCTGGCGCTGCGCTATGACTGGCGCGGCAATTCGGTGCTGATCCTGCACAATCTGCATCCGCACCCGGCGGAGGTGACCTTCGATCCCGATGTCGGTGAACATGGCCGGCTTCTGATCGATATCGCCGACAGCGCGAGCAGCGAGGCAGACGAGAAAGGTCGTCATACCGTTGTGCTCGACGCCTATGGCTATCGCTGGTATCGGGTCGGCGGCCTCGACTATCTCCTCAGGCGGAAGGATATCTAGAGCATGATGCCGAAAAGTGTGAGCGGCTTTCGGACGACATCATGCTCTAACTCTTTAATTTAGAACAGGATTCAGATTTTAGGCCAACCGGGCCTAAAATCATCCTCTAAGTCGCGTCCTGCCTCACTGGAATTCGAAGATCTGACGGAACACGCCCGGCGCGATGATCGACAGCGGGTTGATCTGCAGGTTCGGCTGGTCGAACTTCCCGGTGAGCTTGAAGGTGATGCCGATCAGGCCGCGGTCGCTGCCGTTGCCGAGGATGACGCCGATCAGGGGCAGTTCGGCGAACAGGCGATTGAGGCCGTAGGCCGGCATGAAGGTGCCGGTCATGTCCATGTTGCCCTTGCGATCACGCACGATACCCTGGAAGGTCGCGCCGATCTGGTCGCCGCGCAGCACGCCGTTCTCGATGCCGATCATGCCGCCTCGCGAGACGATGCGTGCAAAGGCGCGCTGGAAGCGCTGCGATGACGTGTCGATATCGCGCTTCACCGCCTCGTTGAGGCTTCTTTGCTCATTCCCGACCGGCGTCGAGACGATCGAACGCAGGCGTTGTTCGTTGACGATCGAGAAGCGGCGCACGTCGAGCGAGCCGTCCCAGCCTCCCTGCGCTCCGAGCCGGATCGCAAGATTGAGAAGGCCGCCCTGCATGTGCTGGTAGAGATCGGCAAAACGCGATACTGCGCCGGCATCGCCGCTGGTGATGTTGATGACACCGCCGTCCTTCATCTGGCTTACCACGGCCTCGCCGCTGTCCGTGATGGCGGAAAAATTCAAGGCCTGCAGCTTGTCGCCACGCAGTGACACCAGTGCCTGGAAATTGCCGACCTTCTCGTCGTTGAAGCCGATGACATTCTTCAGCTTGGCGCGCACCGATACGGCAGTGTTGTCGCCATCGCCATCGCCATCTTCCTCGCTGTCCGAGCCTGATTTCAATCGCGCAATGACCGGGCGCGCGTCGGCGCTGTCGCCGGACACGGAGACGTCGAAATTGCCCTTGCTGCGTTTTACCGACAAGGCGAAATCGTCGAGCGAGGAGAGCCTGACGCTGTCGAAATCCGCGGAGATCAAGCCCGTCTTGCCGACGTTCAGCGATCCGCTGGCGCCGAAACCGTCACCCTTCAGCCGGAAATTCTTGATCTCGGTGTTCTCGGGCGGGCCGGACATTTCGAATTCGGCGGAGGCGGCGATGCCGCCGCCTTTCGACCAGCCGATCCAGGGCAGATCGAGCATCGATTTGGTGAGGTCGAGCTGAACGTTCTGCCGGTCATCGTCGATCCGCGTCAGCACCATCTTCAGATTGCCCCTGACGATATCGGAAAGTCCGGGCATCACCTTGCTGCGCTGGTCGTCGGAAAGCGTCGCCGTGATCACGCGCTGCCGCTCGACGCCGGAGGACGCCTCGACCGGCTCGGTCAGCTCGATATTGGCGGGAATGCCGTCGATCTCGCCCTTGGCGTCGAGTGTGATCGCCTTCGGATCGCCGTTCAGCACGCCGGTGACATTGCTGATCGTGCGGCCGGAAAACGGCTTGGCAAGATCGACGTCGGCGAGCTTCATGACGGCCTTCCATTCGGCCGGCGGCGGGTTTTGCGAGGATAGCAGCCCGAAATGCGCCTTCACGTTGGCGTCGATATGCCCCTTGAAATCGTCGGGCATGAAGCCGGCGCGCTGCAGAACCCGGATCGGCTTGTAGGTCAGGAGTTCGCCGATGGCGTCCGCCGCGCCCGATACCGCCAGATCGATATCGGCCATCAGCGGCTTGTCGTAGGCGGAAGGTATGACGAAGGTCCCCTGGCCGAGACCGACGGACCGGCCGGAAGGAAAATAGGACTTGCCGCTCTTGATGGAGACCGTCGCGACGGGGCCCGTCAGGTCGAAATGCGCTGCCGTGTCGCGCACCGGCGGAATGTCGCCGGCGACATTCATCCGCGTCCCCGCAATGTCGAAGCCGATGCGGATCTGGTTGGCGTCGAGCTTCAGTCCCTTGCCGCCGGCTGCCTCGTCCAGCCTGCCGAAAGGAATGAAGACAGAGATGGACGCGTCGGTGACGGTGCCGCCGAAAAGATTGCCGTGTACCCAGGTGCGCACCTTGGGCGCCATCCAGAACGGCCACAGCTGCTTGATGGCCGTCGTCTGCAATTGTGACGACTGACCGGCGAAGCTGATCTGCGGGGACTTGTCGCCGAGCTTTATATCAAGCGATCCGTAGAGCGCTCCGAGCGGGCTGGAGACGGTCATGTTGGGAAACTGGAATTCACGGACGGCGACCATATAACGCCCGGTCGCCTGGATATCGAAGGAAAGCGGCTGTTCGCCGGATGCGCCGGGTGCTGCCGTGCCGCCGCTGATGAGCAGGTCGATGCCGAAGCCTTTGCCGGCCTGCGGGTCGAGCTTGTCGAGATCGATGAGGGCGCCGTTGATGGGAAGCGTGGTCGCGCCGAACCGCGCGTTCGACTTGGCGATCTCGATCGTCTGCTTGGTGAAGTCGTAGACGAGGTTGATTTGCCCGCCCGAAAGCTCCTGGGCATCGCCGTCCGCATAGATCAGGCCGGGATCGATGTCGATCGTCGCCGCAAGCGCCGGCTGCACGCCTTCGCGCGCCCGGCTGGCCGACACCGTCAGGTCGGCAAAGCTGTTGAGCCCTTGCCGTATCGCTCCCTGATCGTTGCGTTTGAGCGTGAAGGGCGTGAGGTCGGCATGTTTCAGCGTCGCCACCACCTTCGATACGTGGCCGTCCTCCTTTTCGGCCAGCACGTCGAGTTCCGCCACCTCGCCATTGAGCGCGACCTCCCCGCTCAATTGCAGCGAGGACGGGCCGGCATGGGCAAAGACGAGATTGTCGACGACGAGCGAAAGCGGGCCGTTGGCGGTGTCGGCGAGCTTGATGTCGATCCCCGAGATGCGCACGGAACTCGTCGAACCGCGCGTCACGATGCTATCGAACATGTCGAATTGCGAGAAGATCCTTTCCATTGCCGCCGGCATGGCGTCGATGCGCAGATCATCGAGCTTGACGGGATTGCCCGAGGGCAGAAGCGCGGTATCGAGGGCGATATCCTCGGCCTCGATATCCGTGACGGCGATACGGCCCCGGAAAAGCTGCAGCGGATCGAGCCCCAGCCGCACGGAACCCGTCGTCGACACGTGCTGGCCGCTCTGCTGGTCGATCATGTTGACATCGCGCGCTTCCAGCGCCAGCCGAAGGCCCGAGGTGAAGCGGATAACGGTGGAGCCGACCTCGGCACGGTAGCGCGGCCCGGCAGCGCCGTTCAGCGCCGCCTGCGCCTGCTGCGACAGCGGTTTGTCGAACATGCCGCTTTCGACGGTGAAGACGATGGCCGCGAAAATAAGGAGAATCAGTCCGAGAAATACCGACGTCAGCTTGACCGTGCGCCGCATCGGCGAGCGCGGCGGCGGGCAATGGACGATGATCGGATCCTCGGCCTGGGCGGACGGCAAGCGGTCCAGCGCAACGATATCCTTCTTGCGAAACGTGACCTTTTCGCCGCGGATGGCTGACATGCGCCCTCGGGCTCTCCCTTGATTTGAAGAATTGAACCCGGCCATGCTGGACGGGTTTCCGTCCAATATATAATTCGGGGAGAGAGTGTGTCATCCACAAACCCGGCAAAAGAAAGGTTTTCATAATGGCGGTTCCCGGCATCGGTGCCATGGCCCCTGATTTCAACCTCCCCCGCGATGGCGGCGGTCGTGTTTCGCTTGCCGATTTCCATGGCAAGCCACTCGTGCTGTTCTTCTATCCCAAGGATGACACGACAGGCTGCACGGCCGAATCACTGGCATTCACCGCGCTCGCCCCCGAGTTCGAGGCTGCAGGTGCTGCCGTCATCGGCATGTCGCCCGATTCGGCCGCCTGCCATGACAGGTTCATCAAGAAACACCGTCTTTCGGTGGCGCTCGCCTCGGACGAGGAAAAGACCACGCTGCAGGCCTATGGCGTCTGGAAGGAAAAGAGCATGTACGGCCGCAATTTCATGGGCGTCGAGCGCACCACCTTCCTCATCCGCCAGGACGGCACGATCGCCACCATCTGGCAGAAGGTGAAGGTGCAGGGGCATGCCGAGACCGTGTTAGAGGCGGTGAGGAACCTCGCCGCGTGACCGGAGATCTTGCGATAACCTCGCTGCGCGGCGGTGCGATCGATGCCATCCGCGCCGCTGATCTCGACCGTAAGACGGCGCTTGCGCAGGAAAGCGCCACCCGCTGGTTCGCCCGCCGGGTGTCGCTGCGCTCGCCGCTCGACGCCGCCTTGCCGGAAAGGCCGGGCCGGCCTGAAAAACCGGTGCTGACGCCGCCGACCCAGGTGGAGAAGCGCTCGCTGCATACCCTGAAAGGGCGGATCGCCCTGCTCCATGCCATCGCTCATATCGAGCTCAACGCCGTCGATCTGGCGCTCGATATCGTTGCGCGATTCGCCAGCGAACAGGTGCCCAATTCCTTTTTCGACGGGTGGATGCAGGTTGCCTTCGAGGAGGCGAAGCATTTCCGCATGGTGCGCGCCCGCCTCAACGATCTCGGCGCCGATTACGGCGATCTTCCCGCCCATGACGGGCTTTGGCAGGCTGCCCACTCCACCCGCAACGATCTGACGGCAAGGCTTGCCGTCGTGCCGCTGATTCTCGAAGCCCGCGGCCTCGATGTGACGCCGTCGCTGCAGGCCAAGATGCGCGAGACCGGCGATCTCGAAAGTGCCGCGGTTCTCGACGTCATCTACAACGACGAGAAAGGCCATGTCGCGGTCGGCGCCAAATGGTTCCGCTTCCTCTGCGCGCGCGAAAAGCGCGATCCGGCAAAGGCCTTCCAGGAACTGGTGCGCGCCAATTTCCGCGGGCCGCTGAAGCCGCCCTTCAACGATCTCGCCCGCGCCGAAGCCGGGCTGACGCCGTCTTTCTACCGCGCGCTGGCATCGATCAGCCATGCCTGACATCCTTGGCATTTTTGACGCGCATAGCGGCAAAGAAAGCATTCATTAACCATAAACGTGTCTAATTTTCCGAAAGAGGCGTAGAGCATCAATCGGGAGAGCCTGCGTGAACAGCGGACATCAGCACCGGGTATTCGGCAAGCGGGCGCAGGAACACATTCTCATCCTGGCGAGCGGCGACAAGGTCCGCCATATGACGGTCAAGCCTTGGATGGGCGCGCTGGCCTTCTGCTTCGTCGGCGTCTTTTCGATCGGCTATCTCCTGGCAACGTCCTATCTCGTGCTGCGCGACGACCTGATCGGCGCCACCATGGCCCGTCAGGCCCGCATGCAGCACGATTATGAAGACCGCATCGCCGCCCTTCGCGCCCAGGTCGACCGCATCACCTCCCGCCAGCTTCTCGACCAGCAGGTGGTGGAAGACAAGGTCGACAAGCTGATGGAGCAGCAGATGGCGCTCACCTCGCGCCACGGCAAGCTCGACAACCTGCTCGACCGCGCTGAAAGCTCGGGCTTGACGGATAAGGACGCCGTCCCATCCGCGCCGTCTTCGCCCGTCCAATCCTATGCCCCCGCCATCAAGGACAAACGCGCTTCGCTCACCGGCGGCGGCCTGGAGGCGATCGAGAAGCAGCTGGCGAGCGGCGCGCCCGCCGATGCGACACCCGATAATTCGACGCTTGCCTATGTGCCGGCCGCAGAGACGGTCGGCGACCGCGCCGATCGCATCTTCTCCAAGGTGACGCTGTCGCTGAAAGATGTCGAACAGGACCAGCGCAACCGCGTCGAGCAGCTGACGAGCGACGCCGGCACCGCCGCGAATGCCATCGAGAGCGTTCTGACCCGCTTCAAGATCCCGGTTCCGGAAGAAGCCGCCGCCAAGCGGGACGAGGATGACAGCGCTGTCGGCGGCCCCTATATCGAGCCGGAGAGCAATGACGACTTCAACAATTCGCTGGCCGCTCTCGACGGCGCGCTGACGAGGCTCGAAGCCGTGCGCAGCACCGCCGAATCCCTGCCCTTCCGCAATCCCGCGATCGGCAAGGAAGTCACGAGCCCCTTCGGCAACCGCCGCGACCCTTTCCTCGGCCGCCTGGCGCTGCATTCCGGCGTCGATTTCCGCTTTTCACCGGGCGAAAAGATCCGTCCGACGGCACCCGGCAAGGTGATCTCCGCCGGCTGGACCGGCGGTTACGGCAACATGGTCGAGATCGACCATGGTAACGGCATATCGACGCGCTACGGGCATATGTCGGAGGTGCTGGTCAGAGTCGGCGAGACGGTCGACCGCAGCGGCGTGATCGGCCTTGCCGGCAGCACCGGCCGTTCGACCGGCACGCATCTGCATTATGAAGTGCGCCAGAATGGCCGTGCTGTCGATCCAGTATATTTCATGAATGCCGGCCTCAAACTCGCCACCTATATCAAGTAATACCCGCCCGGTAACCAAAGCTTCACTCTGCACGGGGTGCGGCCTCTCTATTTCTTGACTTGCCGGCCATTCGGGGCTATGTCGCGCTGCATTGCGGCATGCAATCCCGCCGACTCGTTCAGAGTTCGGCCGAACCGGAACGGAAACAGTTTTCCCTTTGACGACATTTGCTGACCTTGGCTTGAGCCAAAAAGTGCTATCGGCTGTTGCCGACGCGGGCTATTCGATCCCCACGCCTATTCAGGCGGGCGCCATTCCTTTTGCGCTCGAGCGCCGCGATATTTGCGGCATCGCGCAGACCGGCACCGGCAAGACGGCATCCTTCGTTCTGCCGATGCTCTCGCTTCTGGAGAAGGGCCGCGCCCGCGCCCGCATGCCCCGTACGCTGATCCTGGAGCCGACGCGCGAGCTCGCCGCCCAGGTCGCCGAGAATTTCGAGAAATACGGCAAGAACCACCGCCTCAACGTCGCCCTCCTGATCGGCGGCGTTTCCTTCGAGGACCAGGATCGCAAGCTCGAGCGCGGCGCTGACGTGCTGATCTGCACGCCGGGCCGCCTGCTCGATCATTTCGAGCGCGGCAAGCTCCTGATGAGCGGCGTCGAAATCCTCGTCATCGACGAGGCCGACCGCATGCTCGACATGGGCTTCATTCCCGACATCGAGCGCATCGCCAAGCTCATCCCCTTCACCCGCCAGACGCTGTTTTTCTCGGCCACCATGCCGCCGGAAATCCAGAAGCTCGCCGATCGCTTCCTGCAGAACCCGGAGCGGATCGAAGTGGCAAAGCCGGCCTCGGCCGCAAAGACCGTGACGCAGCGCTTCGTCGCCTCGCACAGCAAGGATTATGAGAAGCGCGCCGTTCTGCGTGAACTCGTCCGCGCCCAGACCGAGCTCAAGAACGCCATCATCTTCTGCAACCGCAAGAAGGATGTCGCTGATCTCTTCCGGTCGCTCGAGCGCCACGGCTTCTCGGTCGGCGCCCTGCACGGCGACATGGATCAGCGTTCGCGCACGACGATGCTGCAGAACTTCCGCGACGGCAACCTGCAGCTTCTGGTCGCTTCCGATGTCGCCGCCCGCGGCCTCGACATTCCCGACGTCAGCCACGTCTTCAACTTCGACGTTCCGATCCACTCGGAAGACTACGTCCACCGTATCGGCCGCACCGGCCGCGCCGGCCGCTCGGGTGCCGCCTTCACCCTCGTCACCAAGCGCGACACGAAATTCGTCGACGCAATCGAGAAGCTGATCGGCGAAAATGTCGAATGGCTGAACGGCGACCTGAATGCACTGCCGCCGGTGGAAGAAGGCAAGGACAGCGACCGTCCGCGCCGCAACGGACGCGAACGCGGCGACAGGGATCGCGGGCGCGGGCGCGGCAAGTCCGGTGCTGCGAGTCATAAATCTGATAACGACATACAGGATAATGACGTCCAAGTGATCGCAGCAGCACCAGCAAAGGCCGAAGTCGTGAGAAACGAGCGCAAAGCAGAGCAGAAGCCGCAAAACCATGCGCGCAACAATCGGCCTTATCCGGCAAACGACGACAGCCGCGACCGCCGCCGTCATCGCGATCACGACGACGGCCCGACCCCGGTCGGATTCGGCGACGATATCCCCGCCTTCATGCTGATTGCCGGCAGCGCCAAGGTCTGACAACAGTCATGGGCAGGCCCGGTGTCGATTTCCCGGGCTTCGGCGTCGGCCTGGTGATTCTGCGAGACGACAGGATACTTCTCTACAAACGCGTGAATGCGCCTGAAGCCGGCTATTGGAATATCGTCGGCGGCAAGGTCGATCACATGGAGCCGGCTGAAAAGGCCGCGCGCCGCGAAGCGGAAGAGGAAACCGGCCTGACGATCGGCTGGATCGAGCGCATCGGCATGACTGAACAGATCATCGATGCCGACCGCCAGCACTGGATTTCTATCCTATATCTCGCCCGCGACATCGAGGGCGAGCCGCAATTGACCGAGCCGGAGAAGCTTTCGGATTTCGGCTGGTTTCCGCTGAGCGATCTGCCTGAGCCGCTGTCCGCCTTCACCAAGGCGGCGATATCGGCCCTGTCCTCAGCCGGCCGCGCTTAGCTGTCGGCCCTCAGCGACGCCTCATAGGCAAGCCGCACCCATTTCGCCATCAGATCGGGATCGTCGTAAGCCTCTTCGGGGATCGACCAGTAGGGCATCTTCACCGGCTTGCCCATCTTGCCCTCATAGGCCCATTGCGTGGCGCCGGCGGCGGCAAATTCCGGGGCGCTCTTCTCATCTGCCTTCAGCAGCATCTCGTCGCGCACTTCGACGGCGACGATGCGGCCGAGATGATAGATGCCCTTGCCGCCAAACATGCGCTTGATCGTGACCGGCCCGAGCCCCTGAAACATTTCCTCGATCCCGGCATTGTCCATTCTCTACCCTCTCGAAATCCCGGCCTCGATCACAGCGTGTGATAGTCGCGGTTCATATAGATGAGCGCCGGGTGTTTCTCGCTGAAGCGGACGGCGGCGACTTCCCCGAAGATCACGTTGTGCGTCGGCATTTCCTTGATGTCGGTCACCCGGCAGTCGAAGGCGGCGAGCGCATCGGCAAGGACGGGCGCGCCGGTGACCAGCGTGTCGAAACGGGCGCTGGTGAAACGGTCGTCTTCGGCAAGCGCCGTGCGGCCGGAAAACGCATCGGCAACGCCCTGGTGATGCGCGCCGAGCGTGTTGAGCACGAAGATGCCGCTGCGAAAGAAGATCTCGTTCTTCGGATTGGTGTTATTGAGGCAGATCAGCACGGAGGCCGGATTGTCCGAGACCGAGCAGGCGGCGGTGATGGTGACGCCCCGGCGCATGCCTTCCATCGCCGTCGTCACGAGCTGCACATGGCCGGCATAGCGGCTCATGGCATCCCGATAAAGGCCGGGGTCGATATGCTGCCTGTTCAACACCTGCTTCTCCCACGCGCTCTTCTGCCGACTACATACAATTACACAGCAGTGCAAAGTGCTGCAGCGTCCTTTGCGTCACCGAAAGGACGCCCTGCGCTGCAGTTCGACTTTCCATCGCGCCAATATGGCGAGCATGCGTTACCTTTTCTACAATAGGACCGGTGAAAAGCATTGGGTTGCGCTTGTTTTTCTTTGACGATCGCGGCCTTGCGGATAAAAGGGCATGGACGATGGCTAGGGATCTCCGCCTTTCATGAGCAACCTGCGTGGCATAGCAGCCTTTCTGACGCTGCTGGGAGCGGCGGCGCAAGGCCATGCGGCCGGCGTGACAATCGGCGTCGTCGCGCCTCAGGGCGGTCCGCTCGCCCTGCTCGGCGCCCAGATCGCCGCCGGCGCCGGTTTCGAGATCCAGCAATCCGGAAACACCCTCGTCGCCGTCAACGAGACCTGCGAGGACAATAGCGGTGCAGCGGTTGCCGATGCGCTGGTCAATGCCAAGGTGCAGATTGCTGTCGGCTTTCTCTGCAGCGAAACGCTGGAAGGCGCGCTGCCGAAGCTGAAGGACGCCAATATTCCGGCGATCACCGTCTCCGTGCGCTCCCGCATCCTGATGGAGGATGCGCTGAAAAACGGCTTGCCGCTTTTCCGCCTTGCGCCCGCCGACGGCGCCGAAGCGGCGAAGATCATCGAGGTGATCCTGAAGGACTGGGCGGCCGATCCGATCGCGCTGATCGAGGACGGCACCATCCACGGCCGCGAACTGACGGACGCGGTGCGCAACGCGCTGGAACAGAACGGCCTGAAGCCTGTCTTCACCGATACATATCGCCCGGGCCAGGAGCAGCAGATCGCTCTTGTCCGCCGCCTGAAACGGGCTGGCGCCACCAGGGTTTTCGTCGGCGGCGACCGCAACGACGTCTCCGTCATCGCCCGGGATGCCAAGGCCGAAAATATCCCGCTCTCCATCCTCGGCGGTGACGCCATGCGCGCCGCCAACCAGCCGCTGCCGCTCACGGACGGCGTGCGCGCCGTCACGCTGCCCGAATATGCGGCCCTGCCGGAAGGCGCGGCTCCGGCCGAGGCCCTGCGTGCCAAAGGCGTCGAGCCCGAGGGTTACGTCCTGCCATCGCTGGCGGCCGCCCTTATCGCCGGGCAGGCGGCGGAAGCCGCCGCTGCCGCCGGCAAGCCGCTGCAGGAGACACTTCTCGGCGCGACATTCCAGACGCCGGTCGGCGCCATCGGCTTCACCGGCGCGCATGAACTTTCGCAGAATCCCTACCGTCTGCTCGAATGGCGAGGCAGCGGCTTTTTTCCACCCGCCGCGCCGACGCAATAAGCGCGCCGCGAGCCTTGAATTCGGGCGCCGCGGTTCTGGCGCCCTCCTACGGAGTGAGACCTGATGACGCTGCCCATTCGTATTGCCCCCTCGATCCTCGCTGCGGATTTCGCCAGGCTCGGCGAGGAAGTGGGCGACGTGACGGCCGCCGGCGCCGACTGGATCCATCTCGACGTCATGGACGGCCATTTCGTACCGAACATCTCCTTCGGCCCCGATGTCATCAAGTCGCTGCGCTCCTATACATCAGCCGCTTTCGACTGCCATCTGATGATCGCGCCGGTCGACGACTATCTCGAAGCCTTCGCCAAGGCAGGCTGCGACCGTATCACCGTTCATGCCGAATCCGGCCCGCATCTGCATCGCTCGCTGCAAACCGTCCGCAATCTCGGCAAGAAGGTCGGGGTGACGATCAATCCGGCCACCCCGCTCAGCGCCATCGAAAACGTGCTCGACGATGTCGACCTCATCCTCATCATGTCGGTCAATCCCGGCTTCGGCGGACAGAAATTCATTCCGGCGATGACGGCCAAGATCGCCGCCGCGAAGTCACTGATCGGTGATCGTCCGATCGAACTCGAGGTCGACGGCGGCGTCACGGTGGAGACGGCGCCGGCAATCGCACGGGCCGGCGCCAATGTTCTCGTCGCCGGCTCGGCGATTTTCAAGGGTGACACGGTCGAGGATTATCGCAAGACCGTCGCCGGTCTGCGTCAGGCAGCCGAACGGGCACGAGCATGAAGAAAGGTCTGATCTTCGGCGGCATGCTTGCCGCCGCGCTTGCCGGGTTGCCGGGCGCGTCACTGGCCGGAGACATTGCCAGCATCCAGCCGATCGGCTTTTCCGCCGACGGCAAGGTTTTCGCTTTTCAGGAATTCGGCATCGAGGAGGGCGCCAATACCCCCTATTCCAACACCTATTTCATCGATACCGAAACCGGCCAGTATCTTGAGGGCACGCCGTTTCGCACCGAACTGACCGAGAAGGACGCCAATCTTTCCAAGGCGCGGCGGCAGAACCTCACGGCGGCGCGCAGCCAGATGGATAAATACGATCTGCTGACCAATCCCGGCCTGATCGCCGCCTTCAACCCGCCGACCGAGCTCGGCTCTCCCTCGAAGACGCTGCGCTACACCACGCTTGCCGCCGACGGCCCGCCGAAATCGCCCTACACGCTTTCGCTTGGCGAAATGCCGGTGCCGACGCCGAAGGATTGCGCGGCGATCGACAAACGCATCATCGGTTTCAGCCTGCAGATGATCGAAAAGGAAGGCGCTCCGAACCGCCAGGCGGCGCGCCAGGCAACGACGGTTCCGGCCGAGCGCGCATGTTCGGTGGAATACCGGATCGGCGGCGCGATGGTCTACCAACCGGAAGGCGGAAACCCGGTCCACGTCGCCCTCGTGCTGGCCTTCGATGCGGAGAGGAACGGACGCTGGATCGCCGTCCCGGTTCATCCCTGAGCGCGGATGGAAGGATGGATCGCCCGGGCAGCCGCCTGCGGGCCGCAAAGCCGCCCTACCCCGATCTGATTGCCGGCGCGTTCCTATGGGGCACGCAGATGCTGGCGTCGGCCATGCTCGGCCTTTACCTCCGCAACGGCCTGGAGACGAGCCGGCTTGCCGAGGTCGCAGCACTCTATTTCCTCGGCGGCCTGCTCTCATGGCCCTTCGCCCTGCCGGTTGCCCGCTTCTTTGCCTATGACAGGCCGCCGGAAGCCCGGTTCGCCGCTTTCTTCGTGACGCTGACGGCGGCAACGGTCCTGATGACCGCCTTCCTCTTTGCCATGGAATACCGGCTCTTCTATTCGCGCTGGCACGCCCCCTTCGGCAGCATCGTCTGGGCCTTCCAGTTCGTCTTCACCAGCATCAGCGCCATCTACCAGTTCCTGGTGATCGGCCTTCGCCTCTTCCTGCCGCTCGGCCTGGTCTGTCTTGTCGCCAGCAGCTATCATCTTGCCAAACGCATGCGTTGAGATTGCCGCCCGTCTTTGCTACAGGGGCGCTGAAGCAATTCCAGGAAAAGTGCCCAGCGGCTTTCCGTCCGGAATTGCATAAAGACAAAACGCTTAAACCTCTTGAAGTGAAGGCAGCCGCCCATGATCCCGCGTTACTCCCGGCCCGAAATGGTCGCCATCTGGTCTCCCGAAACCAAGTTCCGCATCTGGTTCGAGATCGAGGCGCACGCCTGCGACGCGCTGGCCGAGCTCGGCGTCATCCCGAAATCGGCGGCCAAGACCATCTGGGAAAAAGGCGGCGCCGCCACCTTCGATGTCGCCCGCATCGACGAGATCGAGGCCGTCACCAAGCATGACGTCATCGCCTTCCTCACCCACCTCGCCGAAATCGTCGGCCCGGATGCGCGCTTCGTCCACCAGGGCATGACCTCGTCAGACGTGCTCGACACCTGCTTCAACGTTCAGTTGGTGCGCGCCACCGATATCCTGATTGCCGATCTCGACCGACTGCTGGCGGCGCTGAAAACCCGCGCCTTCGAACACAAGGATACCGTCACCATCGGCCGCTCGCACGGCATCCACGCCGAGCCCACAACCTTCGGCGTCAAGCTGGCGCTCGCCTATGCCGAATTCGAGCGCTGCCGCCAGCGCCTCGTCGCCGCCCGCGAGGAAGTCGCGACCTGCGCCATCTCGGGCGCCGTCGGCACCTTCGCCAATATCGATCCCCGCGTCGAGGAACACGTCGCCGAAGCCCTCGGCCTGAAGGCCGAGCCGGTCTCGACCCAGGTCATCCCGCGCGACCGCCACGCCATGTATTTCGCCACCCTCGGCGTCGTCGCCTCGTCGATCGAGCGGCTGGCGACCGAAATCCGCCACCTGCAGCGCACCGAAGTTCTGGAAGCCGAGGAATATTTCTCGCCCGGCCAGAAGGGCTCCTCGGCCATGCCGCACAAGCGCAACCCGGTGCTGACCGAAAACCTGACCGGCCTCGCCCGCATGGTCCGCTCCTATGCCCTGCCGGCCATGGAAAACGTTGCCCTCTGGCACGAGCGCGATATCTCCCACTCCTCCGTCGAACGCATGATCGGCCCCGACGCCACCGTCACCCTCGACTTTGCCCTCTCGCGCTTGGCCGGCGTCATCGAAAAGCTGTTGGTCTACCCCGAGAACATGGAGAAGAACCTCAACAAGTTCCGCGGCCTCGTCCACTCCCAGCGCGTCCTCCTGGCACTGACCCAGGCCGGCACCTCCCGCGAAGACGCCTACCGCCTGGTCCAGCGCAACGCCATGAAGGTCTGGGAACAGGGCAAGGATTTCTTGGAGGAGCTGCTGGCTGATGCCGAGGTGCGGGCTGCGCTGTCGGAGGAGGATATTCGCGAGAAGTTCGACCTTGGCTATCACACCAAGCACGTCGACACGATCTTCCGGCGGGTGTTTGGGGCGGCGTGAGCGGATTCTGTATCTACATTATAGAGAGACAGGGCACGATCGACTTTCGTTTCAGAGATCGCAATAAGCGCGATAGCTGATTGCGGAGGCTTTGGGGCGAGGCAGCATTGCTCGGGTCGCGTATCATCTCGCGATGAAATGATGCAGACTGACCACATCCGCTCAGGTTGGTCTAATTCGGGCAATGATTGCAACAGTCTTCATGAAGAATGGCGATTGTCCAATGCTCCGAAGCTTTTGTTTTCTTCGGCGAATTTACTTATGATACCATAGAATATTGCGCCTGTTGCGAGATATAAATATGAATAAAATATATGCAACAAGAATACTTATGGTAATACTATCTGTCGTCTATTTTATTTCTTGCTACTCCCTTCTCAGGCAAATAGCATATTATAAAACTATATCAGAAGAGATTTCCGATGCTATTCGGTTTAAGGGCCCTCTTGTCGGGATGCTAATGATGTCTCCGCAGGTTTATCCACTAATGATGCTGGCAGCATTATTGCACATCATGAGAAAAAAGGACAAAGAAATAAAGCAACTAATGCGCATCTGGTCGGTAATATTTATAGCTGGCTCAATTTGGACCGCTCTTTTCATATATATGATTAACAACGGCTAATTCCCAAGAGAAGATATACATCACGGGGGCGCATCGCTGTTGAGACGGGGAACGGCAGACTTTATCCAGCGGAATGCATTTCGAGCCAATACCATTGCTAAGGAGCTCTGGATCTCATTCAATGCCCTCATGGGGGTGTCGCCAACGAGCTTGATACAAGTACAATCAGAATCTTGCTTTTGGTAGCCGAGGAGGTGTTTGCAAACCCGCCCCTGTCGCTGCTTCGCCGCCTTTGCCGCAACCGGCCGCCTACGCGTCTCCGGCTTTCTTCGCCGACTCCGCCTTCTCCACCTCCCGCGTCCTGCAGGCCTCTGTCCCCGCCCTGCCCTGCGCAGCTTTGGCCACAAGCTGGTCGAGACGTTTCAGCTCCTCTTCGTCGAGATGTTCGATGCCGATGAAGCGGTTTTCGGCGTGGCTCGTCAGGATGATTTCGTTGAGCTTTGCCTGGATCGCCCTGGTGTCGCGCGTTTGCGCGTTCTGCAGCACGAAGACCATCAGAAAGGTGATGATCGTCGTGCCGGTATTGATGATCAGCTGCCAGGTTTCGGAATAGTCGAAGAAGGGCCCGAGCAGGGCCCAGATGATGACGACCGCCAGCGCCAGGATGAATATGATGGGCTTGCCCGCCCATTCCGATGTTTTGGTCGCGAAGCGGGCGAACAGATGCTTCATCGTCACCTCTGAAATCCTTCCTCGGAGTCTGTTCAAAAACGCCGAGGAAGGTTCGAAGGTTCCCGTTCAGGAGGTCAGATCGGACGGTAGTCCGGGAGGACGGCTGCGATTACGTGGCCTCGCGCGCAATCAGCTTGCGATAGAGGTGCCAGGTCGCATGACCAAGGATCGGAATGACGACAGCAAGCCCGGCAAAGACCGGGATCGTGCCGATGACGAGGAGTGCTGCGACGATGAGGCCCCAGAGCAGCACCGGCACCGGATTGGCGATCGTCGCCCGGATCGAGGTCACGACCGCGGCAACCGCACCGATATCGCGGTCCAGCAGAATCGGAAAGGTGATGACCGATATCGCCAGCACGACAAGCGCGAAAACGAAGCCAATGAGATTGCCCCAGATGATCAGCTGCAGGCCCTGAGGGGTGCCGAAGACCTGGCGGCTGAAGTCCGCCATGGTGCGCGGAAAGACATCGCCGAGCAGGCCGGTATAGAGCGTCTGCGCCGTTACCAGCCAGACGACGAAGAGGCCAAAGAGCATCAGCCCGACCGCGGCGATCGACGGCAGCGCCGGCGAATGGCGCACCTCCAGCGCATGCGTCCAGGAGGTATCGAGCCCCTCCTCGCGCCGGCGGCTGATCTCATAGAGGCCGATCGCCGCGATCGGGCCGATCAGCACGAAACCGGACATCAGCGGGAAGACCATCGGCAGAAGGTTGGCGCCGGAGGTCCACAGCGTCAGGAAGACGCCGGCAATCGGATACATCAGGCATAGGAACACGTAGTGGGAAGGCTTCTCGCTGAAATCGTCGAGCCCGCGCTTCAATGCGTCGAACACGTCGGCGATGCTGATGCGATTGACGACGGGCCGCGCGAAGTTTTCGTTGGCACCCGTCATGACATGAAATGCCGCCATGGCTTTCTCCTCCTCAGCCGAGATCTGGTCGACGGGGAAAGCATCGGCGACAAGCCGATACGAAACCCGCAACCGGCACTTGACTTATATAGCAAGTTTTAGCGCCCGTGTCGCTCTCTCCCTTGCATCGCCTCTTGACATCTCCGTCGCGCCTTCTCACATCGGCGGCACTATGAAAGCCTCAGACGCAGATATTCTCATCATCCCCGGCTATACCAATTCAGGCCCCGGCCATTGGCAGAGCCGCTGGGAGGCAAAGCTCAGCACGGCGCGACGCGTCGAACAGGCCGAATGGACGAAGCCGGTCCGCGAGGATTGGATCGCCCGCATCGCCGAGGAAGTGAATGCTTCCACCCGCCCTGTCGTCCTCGTCGCCCATTCGCTCGGCGTTCCCTCGGCGATTCACGCCATCCCGCATTTCCGCAAGCGGGTGGCGGGCGCCTTTCTCGTCGCCCCGCCCGATGTCGCCAATCCCGACATCCGCCCGAAGCACCTGATGACCTTCGGCCCCTATCCGCGCGATCCGCTGCCCTTCCCGTCGATCACGGTGGCGAGCCGCAACGATCCGTTCGGCAGCTACGACCATGCCGACGACATCGCCAGCAGCTGGGGATCTTTCCTCGTCGATGCCGGCGAGGCCGGTCATATCAACGCCGATTCCGGTCATGGCCCCTGGCCAGAAGGCACCATGGTCTTTGCCCAATTCCTCAGCCGACTCTCCGCCTGATTGAGTAAAACTTGCCGTCTCGCTAATTGAGCGATTACTTTCTAAGTCTTTCTTAATGGAAAGACCGCAGACTGAGTCGGACGAAATAAGCGAGAATGCCCGTGAAGAAAGCCCATCCAGAGGCCGACGATCCGCATGGCGATGCCGCAGCGGCTGAGGCAGGCCTCGGCAACGGGACGACGGCCGACGATTCCGATCTGGCCGAACGGGAGAGCCGCTGGGACTATGCGCTCGTCGGCTCGAACCTCGGCGTGTGGGATCACAATTACCGTCTCGGCCGGAAATATTACTCGGAGACATGGAAGACCATGCGCGGCATGGCGCCGGACGAGGAAGCCGCCGGCGATTACGATGCCTGGCTGCAGCTCGTCCATCCCGATGATCGCGATTTCGTCGTCCACGCCATTGATCGTCAGAATACCGGCGATCCCGACTATCAGATCTTCGAATATCGCGAGCGCCACCGGGACGGCCACTGGATCTGGATCGAATGCCGCGGCGCCTGCGTGGAATGGGACGAGGCCGGCGTACCGACGCGCATCGTCGGCACCGATACCGATATAACCGCCCGCAAAGAGGCCGAGGAGACGCTGTCGCGTCTGTCGCGTCGGCTCGATCTTGCCCTGGAGATCTCCCGCATCGGCGTCTTCGAGGCCGATATCGAGCAGGATATGGTCGAATGGGACGACCGCCTGATGGCCATTTATGGGCTGCAGGGCATTTCGCGTCAGAACGCCGGTGAGGTCTGGGCGAGAAGCCTGCACCCTGACGATCGAGACCGCGTGCTCGGCCTCGTCGACCGCAGCGTCGCAAGCGGCAGTGATTTCCAGCAGGAATACCGCATCATTCGCGGCGACGGCACCGAACGCGTCATCCGCTCGCGTGCGGCCTATTTCGTCGACGGCGTCGGCAAACGCAAGGTGATCGGCGCCAATTGGGATGTCACCGAGGAGGTCAAGCTTCGCGACGAGCTGCGGCGCGCCAGGGATCTGGCCGAAGCCCGCAACGGCGAGCTCGAGGCCGCCAAGGAGAGCATCGAGCACCTCGCCCTGCACGATTACCTCACCGGGCTGCCGAACCGCCGTTATCTCGACAAGATGCTGGAAAAGCGCGCGGCCGAATGCCGTGCCAAGGGCCAGGCACTGGCAATCCTGCATATCGATCTCGACCGCTTCAAGCAGATCAACGATACGCTCGGCCACCGGGCCGGCGACGCCATGCTGAAACACGCCGCGGGCGTCTTGCGGAATTGCGTCCGCGCTGCCGATTTCGTCGCCCGCATCGGCGGTGACGAATTCGTCATCCTCTGCGCGGTCGACGCCGCGTCGAAGAAGGTCGTCGGCCTTGCCGAACGCGTCATCCGCGAATTGCGCAAACCGGTCAGATATGAGGGGCACGATTGCCGTTTCGGCGCCAGCATTGGCATCGCCGTCGACAGCGGGCCGGAGCTCGACGGCAAGCAGATGCTGCTCGACGCCGATATCGCGCTCTATCGGGCCAAGGGCCTCGGCCGCAACCGTTTCGAATTCTTCTCGGCCTCCGACCGCCTAGACATCGTCTCCGCCAAGCAGCTCGCCGACGAGATCCTGATCGGTCTCGAACGCAATGAATTCGTGCCCTTCTATCAGCTGCAATTCGATGCCCGCACGCTTGATGTGACCGGCATCGAAACGCTTGCCCGCTGGCAGCATCCGGTGCACGGGCTGCTGGCGCCCGACCGCTTCCTCGATATCGCCGAGGATCTCGATGTCGTCTCGACCATCGACGCTCTGATCCTCGAGCGTGCTCTCGCCGATAGAAAGGCGTGGATCAAGGATGGGCTGCCGGTCCCGAAAATATCCGTCAACGTGTCGGCCAGGCGGCTCGCCGATCCCGATCTCGGCAAGAAGCTCCGCGCGCTCAAGATCGAGCCCGGGACGGTCTGCTTCGAACTCTTGGAATCGATCTCGCTCGACGATTGCGATGAGACGATGACCGCCAATCTGAAAAGGCTGCGCAAGCTCGGCATCGACATCCAGATCGACGATTTCGGCACTGGCCATGCCTCGATCGTCAGCCTGCTGCGGCTGAGCCCCGGGACGCTGAAGATCGACCGCGAATTGATCCGCATGCTGCCGCAATCGGCCGAGCAGCGCAAGCTCGTGGGCTCGATCATCGATATCGGCCGCTCGCTGAACATCCTCGTCATCGCCGAAGGCGTCGAGACGGCGGATCATATCCGCATCCTCGAAGAACTCGATTGCGACATGCTGCAGGGCTATGCGCTGGCCCGACCGATGCCGGCCATGCAGATCCCCTCCTTCATCCGCTCCGGAAGCTGGCGCCACGGGCAAACCGCCGTTCGGACCTCGCAGCCGCAGTTTGGCCGCGCGCTTGGCGGCAGGACCGCCAAATAAAAACCTGCATAAGCGGCCCGCCATTTCGCCTTCATTCCACCGTAGAGGAAAAGGCGCTAGATTAATCCGGCGAATTCATTCGATTCTCTTGGCGGCATTCCGTAAAATCCGGAATCCGGGGCCAGAAATCCCTAAACGGGGGAAGGAGCGACAGGCGGATTGTGAAACACTCTCTTTTCCTTTATGGGGACGCCACGAGATCGATCCACTCGCGCTATCCCAAGAGCGCCAACAACAGAGAATAACCACGATGAACCGTCGCCGCCGTATCTACGAGGGCAAGGCAAAGATTCTGTATGAAGGCCCGGAACCGGGCACTTTGATCCAGTTTTTCAAGGACGATGCCACTGCCTTCAACAAGAAGAAACACGAAGTCATCGACGGCAAGGGCGTCCTCAACAACCGCATTTCCGAATATATTTTCAGCCATCTGAACAAGATCGGCATCCCCACCCATTTCATCCGCCGCCTCAACATGCGCGAGCAGCTGATCAAGGAAGTGGAGATGATCCCGCTGGAGATCGTCGTGCGCAATGTCGCCGCCGGTTCTCTCGCCAAGCGCCTCGGCATCGAGGAAGGCGTCGTCCTGCCGCGCTCGATCATCGAATTCTATTACAAGTCCGACGCGCTCGACGATCCGATGGTCTCCGAAGAGCACATCACCGCTTTCGGCTGGGCCAATCCGGCCGAACTCGATGACATCATGGCGCTCGCCATCCGCGTCAACGATTTCATGACCGGCCTTTTCCTTGGTGTCGGCATCCAGCTCGTCGATTTCAAGATCGAATGCGGCCGCCTTTTCGAAGGCGATCTGATGCGCATCATCCTCGCCGACGAGATCTCGCCCGACAGCTGCCGGCTGTGGGATATCGAAACCCGCGAGAAGATGGACAAGGACCGCTTCCGCCGCGATCTCGGCGGCTTGCTCGAAGCCTATTCCGAAGTCGCGCGCCGTCTCGGCATCATCAATGAAAACGAGCCTGTGCGCGGCACCGGCCCGGTTCTCGTCAAGTAAGGCAGGAAAGACAAAGTGATCAAGGCTCGTGTCACCGTCACGCTGAAAACCGGCGTTCTCGATCCGCAGGGCAAGGCCATCGAAGGCGCGCTCGGCGCCCTCGGCTTCTCGGGCGTCGGCCATATCAGGCAGGGCAAGGTCTTCGACCTTGAGCTGGAAGGCGCCGACAAGGCCAAGGCCGAAGCCGACCTCAAGGCGATGTGCGAAAAGCTGCTCGCCAATACGGTGATCGAGAACTACGCGATCGCGATCGATTGACGATCACAGGCTGCCGGCTGGCAGGCCTTGAGGATTAGGCGTCATGACGAAGGCAAAGCTGGAGACGGAAGTCTCGAAATATATGAGCTATGTTCTGCGCCATGCGCCCGAGGCCGCAGGCCTGACGCTCGATGCCGAGGGTTGGGTTTCGTTCGATGAGCTCGAAAAGGCGCTGACGTCGAAATACGACGTTTCCCGCGCCGATATCATCGAGATCATCGACAACAATCCGAAGAAGCGCTTCACGCTCGCCGATAACAGGATCCGCGCAAATCAGGGTCACAGTGTCGAGGTTGATCTGGCATTGAAGGCGGTTGAACCGCCCGCAATCCTGTTTCACGGCACGTCACAGGCCAGTTGGCCTTCGATCGAGCGTGAAGGCTTGAAGAAGATGGAGCGGCATCACGTCCATCTGTCAGCGGATATCGAAACCGCGAAAATCGTCGCCACACGCCGCAAGGGCGATTATATCATTCTGCGCGTCGACGCAGCCGCCATGTTTTCAAAAGGCCATTCTTTCTTTGTCTCCGACAATGGAGTATGGCTCGCCGAAAGCGTTCCCGTTCAATTTCTTTCGCTAAGCGCAGGGACCCCATGAAATCAGCCGTCGTTCAACTTCCGGGTCTCAACCGCGACCGCGACATGATTGCCGCCTTGACCAAGATCTCCGGCCAAAAACCCGTGACGATCTGGCAGACGGAGACAGAGATCCCCGATGTCGATCTGATCGTCATTCCCGGCGGCTTCTCCTATGGGGATTATCTGCGTTGCGGCGCGATTGCCGCCCGCATGCCGGTGATGCAGTCGATCATCGACAAGGCTGATAAGGGCGTGAAGGTGCTCGGCGTCTGCAACGGCTTCCAGATCCTCGTCGAGGCCGGCCTGCTGCCCGGCGCGCTGATGCGCAACGCCTCGCTGAAGTTCGTCTGCCGCGAGGTCAAGCTCGAAGTCGTCAATGCCGATACGGATTTCACCCGCGCTTACGCGCAGGGCCAGGTTATCCGCAGCCCGGTCGCCCATCATGACGGCAATTATTTCGCCGACGAAGCGACGCTGGCAAAGCTCGAAGGAAATGGCCAGGTCGTGTTCCGTTACGCCGAAGGCACCAATCCGAACGGCTCGATCAACGACATTGCCGGCGTGATGAACGAGAAGGGCAATGTTCTCGGCATGATGCCGCATCCCGAGAACCTGATCGAAGCCGCCCATGGCGGTTCGGACGGCCGCGGCCTCTTCGCTTCGGCGCTCGACGTCATCGCCGCCTGAGCCCGCCCTGAACGCATGCCGCCCGCGGGCCTACCGCGGGCAACGGCATGCAAAGCCTTCATCCCTGGAGCAAGACCAATGCGCCCTCGCCTCTCCGTCGCAAACGCTGCCTTGTCGACTGTTCTCGCAGCCATGCTGGCGGCCTGTCAGTCGGCGGCGCCGGCAACAAGTCCGAACCGCGCCGCCCTGCCGACGATGGAACGGGTGGCACTTGGAGCCAACGCCTGCTGGTTCAAATCAGGCGATCCCGCTTTTGCTGCCTACAAGCTCGCACCGGAACTCAATTCCTTCACCGGCCGGCCGCGCATCCTGCTTGTTCACAAGGGCAGCCCAGAAAGCCGGCCGCTGCTCGTCGTCCAGGCCGAAGGCAGCCCGGCACGCCTCCAGGCCTTCGGGCCGATGATGCAGGAGCCGGTGGCCGGGCGCATTGCCGGCGACGTCAATCGCTGGTCTGCCGGCAACAAGGCCTGCAACTGATCGCTGTGACCGATCCGCTAGAGCATGATGCCGAAAAGTGTGAGCGGTTTTCGGACAACATCATGCTCTAACTCTTTAATTGAGAACAGGATTCAGATTTTAGGCCGGACTGGCCTAAAATCATCCTGTTCTAGCGATCAATCCCAGAAAAACGACTTGCCGACCTCACGCGCCGCGTCGGATTGCGACACGCCGATATCCTTGAGCTCGCTCGCCGTCAGGCCTCGTAGCGCCCGGCGGCCTTCCCGCTTCTGATGCCAGAGAAGAATGGCCGCCCAGATCCGGCCTAGATGCGTCGTCGCCTCGCTAGGCGCGGCCGGCAGGGCAACCTGTCTCCTGTCGTCGAGGGAGGCAATCGATACAATTGGCATTTTGATTTCAGGCAAAGCAGACATTCCAGGAATCCTTTCGGCGATCCGTTGGAATTGACTCCTAATCTTGACAGGAACAATGTGACAATATAGGTAATTGTCACCATGACAAATTGGCTTCCTGATCTCTCCCGCGGCTCCGGACCGGTCTATCTCCGGCTTGCCGACAGCATTGAATCCGCCATCGCGAGCGGCGCCCTGCCCGCGGGCAGCAAGTTGCCGCCACAGCGCAACCTTGCTTATGACATCGGCGTAACGATCGGCACGATCGGCCGCGCCTATGCGCTGGTGCACGAACGCGGCCTGGTCGCAGGCGAAGTCGGGCGCGGCACCTATGTGCTGAACCGTTCCGAGACGCCGCCCAGCGAACAGAGCGATCCCTTGACCGTCTCGCTTGGCGGCACCCGCTTCCAGGATGCGCCTGCGAACAAGATCCGCTTCGACACCACTGCCGCTCCCGATCTCGGTCAGGGCAAGATCATCGCTGGTATTCTGGCGGAGATCGGCGAACAGCATCTCGCGGAAATCTCCTCCTATTCCAGAAGTTTCCCGGCGAATTGGTTCGAAGCCGGACGCCGCTGGCTTGCCCGCAGCGGCTGGACGCCGGACGTCGAAAATATCGCGCCGACGCTTGGCGCCCATGCGGCGGCCGTCGCCGTGATCGCCGCCGTCTCGGCGCCGGGTGACAAGATCGTCTTTGAAAATCTCAGCTATACGCAGGTCAGTCGCAGCGCGCGCCTTCTTGGGCGCCGCACGGTGACGGTCGATTCCGACGAATTCGGCGTGATCCCCGATGATTTCGAGCGGCTTTGCCAGCAGCAGCATCCGAAGCTCGCTTTCCTGATGCCGACCGTTCACAATCCGACGGTCGCCATCATGCCGGAGGAGCGGCGCGCGGCAATCGCCGGCATCGCCAGGAAGCATGGGGTCTGGCTGATCGAGGACGATCTCTACGGCGGCATGGCCGATGACGATACGCCGCTGCTTGCCGCACTGGCGCCCGACCGCACCTTCCTGGTCAACGGCCTGTCCAAATCGGTTGCCGCCGGCGTGCGCGGCGGCTGGGTCGCCTGCCCGCCGCATTTTGCCCAGCGCATCAAGGTAACGCACAGGATGATCACGGGCGGCCTGCCCTTCATTCTGGCGGAGACCTGTGCGCGGCTCGTCGAAAGCGGCGCCGCCCATGATATCCGCAAGGCGAGCGTTGAAGAACTTTCCCGTCGTACCCAGCTTGCCAGAGAGCATTTGCAGGGTTTCGATTTCGAATCGCATCCGCACGCGCCCTTCCTCTGGTTGAAGCTGCCGGAGCCCTGGATGTCCGGTACCTTCAAGAACGCCGCCTTCCGCGACGGCGTCCTCGTCGACGACGAGGACGAGTTCAAGACGGCGCGCGGCGAGAAAACCTATCACCGTGTTCGCGTCGGCTTCTCCTCGCCGAAGACGGGACAGGAACTGATCGCGGGTCTGATGATCCTGCGCCGTCTGCTGGAAAATGGCGGCTCCACCTACGACGGCGAAATATGACCTGTTGCAAATACACGTCATAGTTCCAAAAAAACATCGGCGCGGAACTGCGAAGCTGTGCCGCCCCGACCGCCATGCTACCCCTTGATCATCCCGCGAGTGAGGGAATCAAAGGACAGCAGATGAAGATCGACTTCGGCAAAGTCGCTCTGCCCTTCTTGAGTACAGCGTCGGCGGCAGCGGCAATTGGCTTTTTGGCCATGACCGGCTCCGCAAGTGCAGGTGAACAAATATTCGATGAATTGCGCTTCGGCGTTTCGGCCTCGGTACAATCGGGGCACTCCAGGGAAAACGGCGTCTTTCCCGAAGTTACCGCCCTATTCGATCCCTTCGGCTATGATGAGACGGTCGGTTGGCAGCAATTGTTGCGCCCGCGCGTCCATGTCGGCACCTCGATCGGCACATCGGGGGAAGCCACGCAATTCTTCACCGGCTTCACCTGGACCGTCGATTTCAACGAGAAACTGTTTGCCGAAGCCGGTTTCGGCGGCGTCGTCCATACCGGCGATCTCGATGACGACGATGACGGCCCGGGTCTCGGCTGTCGCATCCTCTTCCACGAATATCTCGGCGCCGGTTATCGTTTCACCCGCAATTGGAACGTGATGGCCCAGATCGCTCACTCCTCCCATGCCAATCTCTGCGACGGCCCGAACGACGGCATGACGCGCGCGGGCCTGCAGATCGGCTACAAGTTCTGATCGCTCGGCTCTTTTATCGGAAAACTCTGTCCGCCCTCTGTTGACGGCGGGCATTTTCCTGTCGCGCGCCGCCGCTACATAAGCTAAAGACAGCGCAAAACGCGCCAGGGACTTTCCGCTCATGACCATTCCAAACACCATCCCGATCACGCCGGAACTCATAGCAAGCCACGGCCTGAAGCCGGACGAGTACCAGCGTATTCTGGATCTGATCGGCCGTGAACCCACCTTCACCGAGCTCGGCATCTTCTCGGCCATGTGGAACGAGCACTGCTCCTACAAATCCTCGAAGAAGTGGCTGCGCACGCTGCCGACCAAAGGGCCGCGCGTTATTCAGGGTCCGGGCGAAAATGCCGGCGTGGTCGATATCGATGACGGCGACTGCGTCGTCTTCAAGATGGAGAGCCACAACCACCCGTCCTATATCGAACCCTACCAGGGGGCTGCGACCGGTGTCGGCGGCATCCTGCGTGACGTCTTCACCATGGGCGCGCGCCCGATCGCCGCGATGAACGCGCTGCGCTTCGGCGAGCCGGATCATCCGAAGACCCGCCATCTCGTCTCCGGCGTCGTCTCCGGCGTCGGCGGCTACGGCAATTCCTTCGGCGTGCCGACGGTCGGCGGCGAAGTCGAATTCGATGCCCGTTACAACGGCAATATCCTGGTCAACGCTTTTGCCGCCGGTATCGCGAGATCCAACGCCATTTTCCTCTCCGAAGCCAAGGGTGTCGGCCTTCCGGTCGTCTATCTCGGCGCCAAGACCGGCCGCGACGGCGTCGGCGGCGCCACGATGGCATCGGCCGAATTCGACGAATCGATCGAGGAAAAGCGCCCCACCGTTCAGGTCGGCGACCCCTTCACCGAAAAGTGCCTGCTCGAAGCCTGCCTCGAGCTCATGCAGACCGGCGCCGTCATCGCCATCCAGGACATGGGTGCGGCCGGCCTCACCTGCTCGGCGGTCGAAATGGGCGCCAAGGGTGATCTCGGCATCCTGCTCGAACTCGACAAGGTGCCGGTGCGCGAAGAGCGGATGACGGCCTATGAGATGATGCTGTCGGAAAGCCAGGAGCGCATGCTCATGGTGCTGCAGCCGGAGAAGGAAGAGCAAGCCAAGGCGATCTTCGTCAAGTGGGGCCTCGATTTCGCCATCGTCGGCAAGACGACAGACGATCTGCGTTTCCGCGTCGTGCACCAGGGTGAGGAAGTCGCCAACCTGCCGATCAAGGATCTCGGCGATCAGGCGCCGGAGTATGACCGCCCCTGGCGCGAACCCGGCAAGCAGGCGCCCCTGCCCGCCAATCTCGTCGCCGCACCCGAAAATTACGGCCAGGCGCTGCTTCAGCTGGTCGGCTCCGCCAACCAGTCGAGCCGCCGCTGGGTCTACGAGCAGTATGATACGCTGATCCAGGGCAATTCGCTGCAGCTTCCGGGCGGCGACGCCGGCGTGGTGCGTGTCGACGGCCATCCGAGCAAGGCGCTCGCCTTCTCCTCCGACGTTACGCCGCGTTATGTCGAGGCCGATCCCTTCGAAGGCGGCAAGCAGGCGGTCGCCGAGTGCTGGCGCAACATCACCGCGACCGGCGCCGAGCCGCTCGCCGCCACCGACAATCTCAATTTCGGCAATCCCGAAAAGCCCGAAATCATGGGCCAGTTCGTTCAGGCGGTGAAGGGCATCGGCGAAGCCTGCCGCGCGCTCGACTTCCCGATCGTGTCGGGCAATGTCTCGCTCTACAACGAAACCAACGGCGTCGCTATCCTGCCGACGCCGACGATCGCAGGTGTCGGCCTGTTGCCGGACTGGCGCAAGATGGCCCGCATCGGCAGCGCCAATGACGGCGACAAGGTGATCATGATCGGCGTCGACGGCAGCCATCTCGGCCAGTCCGTCTATCTCAGGGACGTGCTCTCCAGCCGCGAAGGCCCGGCGCCCGAGGTGGATCTGTTCGCCGAGCGCCGCAATGGCGATTTCGTCCGTTCCGTCATCCGCAACGGCCAGGCGACCGCCTGCCACGACATTTCTTCCGGCGGCCTTGCCGTCGCGCTCGCGGAAATGGCCATGGCGTCGGACAAGGGCCTGACGATCGATCTCAGCGAAAGCAAGGGCGCCCCGCATGCGCTGCTCTTCGGCGAGGACCAGGCCCGCTACGTGCTGACCGTGCCCGCCGATGTGGCGAATTTCGTCTGCTCGAATGCGGAAGGCGCCGGCGTTCCCTTCCGCCGCCTCGGCACCGTCGGGGGCACGGCGCTCACGGTCGGCGATCTCATCTCGCTGCCGATTCAGCAATTGCGCGATGCCCATGAATCGTGGTTCCCTGATTACATGGAAGGCCGCGGCGAACTGGCTGCGGAATGATGCGCAAGGAGTAACGATCATGGCCATGAAACCCGGCGATATCGAAGACATGATCAAGGCTGGGATTCCCGGTGCCAAGGTGACGATCCGCGATCTGGCGGGCGATGGCGATCACTACGCCGCCGAAGTCGTCGCCGAAGCTTTCCGCGGCAAGAGCCGCGTGCAGCAGCACCAGATGGTCTACGAGGCGTTGAAGGGCAATATGGGCGGCGTCCTGCACGCGCTCGCATTGCAGACCTCGGCGCCGGAATAGGATCTCATCGCTAATTAGAATAAGGGTAGCCCGGCTTCAGCCGGGCATCCGCTTTTCGTCGGGGCTGGTAAAAACCGAAGCCGGCATCGGTCCTGATGTCATCAGCGTAAAGTCAAAGGGTGCCTGGAGATCGGGCCCGAGCACATATTGCCGGTGGACCCGCAGCTGGTCCTTGCGGATCTTGCGGTAGTGTTCGCCGGTCAGCATCTGCTTGACGCGGATAAGCAGGATCTTCGCCGGCGGCGCACCGCCATGGCCGCAGACGGCGACGACCGGCACCTTGTAGAAATTGATCGAATCCGTCAGGCACTGCACATCGAGCCAGGAAATCTCGGGACAGCGGGCGATCAGCCCGACGCGGGCGCGAAGCAGCGTCGCCGATGATAAGAGCGCGCATTGCAGGATGGCGCTGCCGAGCGTCGCGAAGACGACGCGTTTGCCCCTGAATATCTCCGGCTCTCTTTCGAGCAGAATGCCGATCACATGGGCCGCGACGCTCGATCCCATGCTGTGCGACGAGATCACGTATTCATCCGCCTCTTCCGTGAGCGCCTTGCGCACGGCACTGGCCCGGTTCTCCAGCCAGTCATTGAAATCGGCCCGATCCATGCGGCCGAGCGCCACCGCCATTTCCCAATCGGCGAAGAGGTGCAGCGTGTGGAAACGTTCGGAAAACGGCAGGAAGGCGAAGATGAAGAAACAGAGCGCCAGCGGCGCGCTCCAGAGCATGTGCCAAGCCGAAAAGCCGAACTCGTTTGGAAGGATAGCGATCTGCACCGTCAGCGCGAGCGCCAGAGCCGTCAGCAGGAAGGGGAAGAGAAAGAACAGGCCGAAGCGCCAGGCATGACGGAAATATCCCCGCATCCCGCCTTCAAGGATAATCTGGGCGCAGCTTCGAAAACCCGCAAGAATCTGACTGAGCGTATTGCCGCTGCGCAGCCGGCGCACGAGCGCATCGTGCTCGACCATGTGGATCCGACTCTGCGTCTGCCAGCCGGCAGAATCGGCCCCTGCCCCCTCGTCGGCTTTCCCAGGTGCGGCTTGGCCGGTCGTGACCTCGAAACTGAGGGGATCGCTGCCGTCATCCGGCGTTCCCGTCTTGATCGAGTAGCCCCAGACCGCGGAACTCTGCCTGGCCGACCGCTCGTAGCGCGCCCTGTGGGCAAGGCCGTCAAGCGGCTCGAAGCCCGGAAAATGCAGGACGACCCGCTTCTCGATCAATTTCATTCCGCTCTTCCGGCCGGGCGAATGACCGGCATGTGACTGCAGTCCGGCTGCGGACGCCGCCGATATCGGCGAAAAAGCAGCCATGGTCTCGAAGCCGTCTTGCTAACCGAACTCTTCCGGAATTCAATAGCAGCCATGTCGTTTCCACCACGAACGGAGGATTTTGTGGCCGATCTCGTCAAAGAATTGATCTCAGGCGTCGTCGACAGCGTGCTGAAGGAAATCCTCAAGAAAACCACCGGCCGCGTCACGACGAAGCGCAGGAGGCGCAAGACACGCCCTGCCACATCGACGGCAACGGCGCGAAAGACGACCACGGCCAAGCGCAAACCCGCCCGCAAACAGGTCAGCAAGCGCCGCACGGCCGCTGGCCGCAGCCGCCAACGCCGCAGTTGAAGCAAGTGCCGCAGTCTCACTGTGCTCTCCGCACCGTAACGCGGCGGCAACAACTCCGAAGTGGTCTGACCAGATTGGTCTTTTTTTGGTTCGGGCGGCTGGAATTCCTGCCGTCGCATGCTATCTAAGGACAACGATTGAAACGGCGGGCCTTTAACTCGCCTGTGGAAAGGATCAGGTCCTATGAGCGGCATTCACGAATTCATCGACAACGAAATCAAGAGCAACGACGTCGTCCTCTTCATGAAGGGCACGCCGCAGTTTCCGCAGTGCGGTTTCTCCGGCCAGGTCGTGCAGATTCTCGATTACATCGGCGTCGACTACAAGGGCATCAATGTGCTCGCCGATTCTGAAATCCGCCAGGGCATCAAGGATTATTCCAACTGGCCGACGATCCCGCAGCTTTACGTAAAGGGCGAGTTCATCGGCGGCTGCGACATCGTCCGGGAGATGTTCCAGGCCGGTGAGCTGCAGCAGCACCTCCAGGAAAACGGCGTCACCGTTCGCGGCGCCGCCTGATCGGTCACCGGGCGTCCGTCCGGTTTCCAAATCTGTTTCTCGAGTCCGAGGCGCTGCGCTGAGCAGCGCCTTGGCCTGTTTATGGGAATTTCATTGTGACAGATTCATCACAAGCCGTGTCCGCGGGCCGCCTGCCCATGGGCAAGCGTGAGTTCATCGCGCTTGCAGCCTTTCTTATGGCTATCAACTCGCTCGCGATCGACATCATGCTCCCGGCCCTGCAGCAGATCGGCGCCAGCCTCAGCGTCGAAAGCGAGAATCACCGCCAGTTCGTCATCTCTTCCTATCTGCTCGGCTTCGGCTGCGCCCAGCTTTTCTACGGCCCGCTTTCGGATCGCTTCGGCCGCCGCCTGCCGCTGTTGATCGGCCTCGTCATCTATATTCTTTCCGCCGTCGGCAGCGTCTTCGTTCCCTCCTTCGCCGGCCTTCTCGTGCTGCGCTTCATCCAGGGCGTCGGTTCGGCCGCCACCCGCGTCATCACCATCTCCATCGTCCGTGATATCTATGGAGGCCGGCAGATGGCCGAGGTCATGTCGCTGATCATGATGGTCTTCATGATCGTGCCGGTAATTGCACCCGGCGCCGGCCAGGTGGTGATGTTCTTCGGCAACTGGCACCTGATCTTCCTCTTCATCGCCACGATGGCGACCGCAATCGCCGTCTGGGCCTATCTGCGCCTGCCGGAAACCCTCCATCCCGCCAATGTCAGGCCCTTCACCGCCCGCTCGATCTTCGGCGCCTTCAAGCTGGTGCTGACCAATCGCGTGGCGCTCTGCTACACCATCGCCAGCACCTTCATCTTCGGTGCGCTGTTCGGCTTCATCAATTCCGCCCAGCAGATCTATGTCGGCATCTACGGCCTCGGCGTCTATTTCCCCGTCGCCTTCGCCGGCGTTGCGATCTTCATGTCGCTGTCGTCCTTCTTCAATTCGCGCTTCGTCGGCAAGCTCGGCATGCGCCGCCTGTCGCACGGCTCGCTCCTCGGCTTCATCGCCATCAACACGCTCTGGCTGATCGTCCAGATGGCAAGCTCCGAGCCGATGCCCTTCGCCCTGTTCATCACCTTCTTCGGCCTCGCCATGTTCCAATTCGGCTGGATCGGCTCGAATTTCAATTCGCTTGCCATGGAGCCTCTCGGCCATGTCGCCGGCACCGCCTCCTCCGTCCTCGGCTTCATGAGCACGGTCGGCGGCGCCATCATCGGCGCCGGCATCGGCCAGGCCTTCGATGGCACTGCCTTGCCGATGGTCGCCGGTTACTTTGCCGTGTCGGTCGTCGGGCTGGTCTTCGTGCTGATCGCCGAGAAGGGCCGCCTCTTCCACCAGCAGAACCCGGCCGTCTGAACGACCGGGCCATTCGCATTCGGGATATCTCCACATGACGCCGCCGCATAAACCGCATCAGGAAAACCAGGGCTCCCGCCGCATCGGCATGGGTTTCGGCGAATTCGTCGTCACCATCGCCATCATGACCGCCAGCATCGCCATGGCGATCGACAGCATGCTGCCGGCATTGCCGAATATCGGCCATTCCCTCGGCGTCACCAATACCAACGATGCGCAGCTCATCATCGGCGTCTTCTTCCTCGGCTTCGGCGTCTCGCAGATATTCTTCGGCAGCCTTTCGGATACGTTCGGCCGCCGCAATATCCTGCTCGGCGGCCTCGTCTGCTACCTCTTTGCAATGTTTGCCGCCGCGGCAACCGGCAGCTTCGAAATGCTGCTGGTCATGCGCTTCATCCAGGGCGTGGGCGGTGCGGCGGTGCGCATCACCACCATGGCCATCGTGCGCGACTGCTTCGGTGGCCGCGAAATGGCTCGCGTGATGTCCTATGTCATGATCGTCTTCATGATCGTGCCGATCGTCGCTCCTTCCGTCGGCCAACTGATCATCATGTACGCCAACTGGCATTGGATCTTCATCCTGCTCGGCATCGTCGCCTCCATCCTATTCGTCTGGGCGCTTCTGCGTCTGAAGGAATCGCTGCCGCCGGAAGAGCGCCTGCCGCTGTCGGTCGGCTCCGTCGCGGATGGCTTCAAGACCGTGCTCACCAACCGCATCACCTGCGGCTACATGATCGGCCTCACCATGTTCACCGGCGTCATCAGCGCCTATGTCATTTCGGTGCAGCAGGTCTTCGGCGAGGTCTACGGCCTCGGCGATTGGCTGCCGATCGCCTTCGCGGCCACTGCCGGCGGCATCGCGGTCGCCAATTTCGCCAACGGCTTCTTCGTGCGCAAATTCGGCATGCGCCGCATCTCGCACGCGGCCTTGCTGATCTTCACGGTGCTGTCAGCAGCCGGCTTCTTCTATTCGCTGGCGGGCAAGCCCGACTTTGCCGTCGCCTACGGCATCTTCACCATCGTCCTGATGATGTTTGCCGTGATCGCCACCAATTTCACCGCCATCAGCCTCGAGCCGATGGGCAATCTCGCCGGCACGGCCACCGCCGTCACCGGTTTCGTCTCGACCACCTTCGGCGCCATTCTCGGCGGCCTGGTCGGCCAGATGTTCAACGGCACGGTGCAGCCTCTCTTCGGCGGCTTCGCGCTGTTTGGCCTGGTGACGATCGCCGCCACCCTCTGGGCGGAAAACGGCAAGCTCTTCACGCACCCGGGAGACAGCCCGCAACTCGATCCCGGTGCTGCTCACTTCTGAGCGAGGTGCGCCGGATCAATCCAGGGTATCTCGATGAACGAGCGAATTCTGATCAGGCCTTACGCGCCAGACGACGTGGACGCGACGATCGAGATTTTCCTGCGCTCGATCCATGAGGTCTCCTCGAAAGACTATTCCGCCGCTGAAATCGAGGCCTGGGCAAAGGTGGAAGATCGCAGCCTATGGGCGGAACGAAGGATGAGCAGACCTGCCTGGACCGCGGAAATCGGCGGAAAGCCGGTGGGTTTTTCCGATCTGACCGGCGATGGATGCCTGGATATGATGTTCGTTCACCCCGAATTTCAGGGAGTTGGAGTGGCAACCCGCCTGTTGCGCAGGGTCGAGGAAGAGGCTCTCAGGCTGGGGTACGGCCGAATTTATACGGAAGCCAGCAGAACCGCCCGGCCGTTCTTCGAGCGCCAGGGATTCCGAATGGTCGCCAGGCAAATCGTCGAGAAGCGCGGCCAAAGCTTGGAAAACTTCCTGATGGAAAAGCCCTGCGCATGAGCACACGAGAGCCGGCCGCAAATTCGGCGGCCCCGACCGGCCCGTGCAAGGATCGGTTTGTCAGACCGTAAACACCTCACGCCGCAGAAGCTCCCACGAAGCCTTATCAGGCGCAACCAGCAGTCCGCCGTCGAGGTGATGCGGCAGGTAGGGCGATCCGTCGAGCCGCGCCGCATGGGCGCCGGCTTCCTGCGAGATCAAGGTGCCGGCCAGATGATCCCAGGGCATCAGCTTGTTGTACATCAGGTAATGCACATGCCCGCCGGCAAAGGTGCGGTATTCATGGGCCGCGCAGCGGTAGTTGGTGAGGAAGCGCACCTTCGCCAGATTGCCGAGGATCTCGGCGCGCTTATCCTGCGGCAGATATCCGGTCGAGGCCATGCCGACCATCTGGTCGAGCGCGACCGGCTCGGCCGTCCGCAGCCGCTGCGCTTCGCCATCGGGCCGCCGCAGCCATGCACCGCCACCCTTCTCCGCCATAACCCAATCGTCGCCCATCGGATCGTAGATGATCCCGGCGATGGTCTTTCCGCCGGAAATGACGGAGGCCATGACGCCGAAGGCCGGGATGCCCGAAGCGAAATTGAATGTGCCATCGACAGGATCGACGACGATCGCAAGATCGACATCCGCAAGCCCGGTGAGCAGAGCCGGCTCAGCCGCGACCGATTCCTCGCCGAGGAACAGCGCGCCCGGCCAGAGCCGCGCGGCTTCCGCCTTGATCATCCGCTCGGCCTGTTCGTCCGCCTCGGTGACGAGATCCGTCGCTTCGCTCTTGGCGCGAACGTCCTCTCCGCCGAGCCGGCGAAAGCGCGGCAGGATCTCCGCCTGCGCCGCTCGGCGCAGCAGATCGGCAAGCACGGTCACATCGACAGTCGCAGTCATGTCCAAATCCTTTCGGTTCGGCCTTTCCGAAAAGGCCTCAAATCAGATGCCGACGATCTCGCGTCGGATAAGCTGCCAGCTTTCCCTGTCGGGCGCGGAAATGATGCCGCCCGTCGTTTCGCCCGGACGATAGGGCGTGCCGTCGAACTTGGCCGTATGACCGCCCGCCTCCTGATGCGCGAGCACGCCGGCCAGATGATCCCAGGGCATCAGCTTCGCATGGCCGATGAAATGCAGCTTGCCGGAGGCGACCATCCAATATTCATAGGCTGAGCAATTGAAAGCGAAGGTCATTTTGATCTTCGCCATGTTGGCTGAAATGCGCGAGCGATCCGGGTCCTCCATATGGCCCCACGAGATGCCGCCAACCATCTGGTTCAAGGCGGCAGGCTCGGCCACAGCAAGCTTGCTCGATTGCCCATCCTGCCGCGTCAGGAAAGCGCCCGCTCCCTTGATCGCCGTGACCGTATCGCCGAGAACGGGATCGTGAATGATGCCGGCGACCGTCTCACCCCTGACGGTGACCGCCAGTATCGTCCCGAAGACGGGAAACCCGGCGGCGAAATTGAAGGTGCCATCGACAGGATCGATGACAAACGCAAGTTCGGCGTCGGCAAGCGCCGGCACGACGGACCGGTCGGCGTCATAGGCTTCCTCACCGACGATGAGGGCCGAGGGAAAGCGCTCTTTCAGCGCCGCGGTAATCCGGTGTTCGGCGAGCAGATCCGCCTGCGTCACCAGGTCGATTGCCGAGGTCTTTTCCGAAACGTCGGCAGTGCCGAGATTGCGGAAACGCGGCATGATCTCCGCGCGCGCCGCCTCCTTCACGCACTCGCCGAGAAAGAGAATATCCTGATCTGAAATGGTCATGCGAAATCTGTCCTTCATGCAATGAAAAGCCTGCATAGCCGGCCCTTCATGAAGGATCGGTGACACCAAGGCTGGAAAAGTCGAAGAGTTTCGGATCGAGCAGGTGCGACGGGTTCACATGCGAAAGCGCGCGCAGCATCGTGTCCTTGCGGCCGGGCATGCGCCGCTCGATATCGGCGAGCATGTCTTTCATCGCATTGCGCTGCAGCCCGTCCTGAGAGCCGCAGAGATCGCAGGGGATGATCGGGAACTGCATGGCGGCGGCGAATTTGGCGAGGTCGTCCTCGGCGGCATAGGCAAGCGGCCGGAGCACCATCAGGTCGCCTTCGTCGTTCAGGAGCTTCGCCGGCATCGAGGCGAGACGTCCGCCGTGGAAGAAGTTCATGAAGAAGGTTTCGAGAATGTCCTCGCGGTGGTGGCCGAGAACCAGCGCATCGCAGCCCTCCTCCCGCGCAATGCGGTAGAGATTGCCGCGGCGCAGCCGCGAACAGAGCGAGCAATAGGTTGCGCCCTCCGGCACCTTCTCCTTCACGATCGAGTAGGTGTCGCGATATTCGATCCGGTGCCGCACGCCGATCTTCGTCAGATAATCCGGCAACACATGCTTGGGAAAGTTCGGCTGCCCCTGATCGAGATTGCAGGCGATGAGCTCCACAGGCAACAGGCCGCGCCATTGCAGATCGAGCAGCAGCGCCAGCAATCCGTAGGAATCCTTGCCGCCGGAAAGACCGACCAGCCAGCGCTTTTGCCCCTTCAGCATGCCGAAATCGTCGAAAGCCTGGCGCACTTGTCTCAGCAGCCGCTTGCGCAGCTTGTTGAAAGAGACCGAGCGCGGCGCATCGGCAAACAGCGCATGGCCGATAGCGCTGTCGGCTTCGCCGGTTTCCAGGTCGTCAACGTTGGCTGCGATATTCATTGCTTGGTCCCATCGAAGCTTCATCTTGCCTTAGCAGAAAGACCTTCGCCCACACAGCCTCAATCGCCGAAAACCGACCAGCCGGTGCGCGCTGCAAGCATTTCCAGCGCCACCGCCCCGAGCTGCGAATTGCCGACCTTGTTCAGCCCCGGCGACCAGACGGCGATCGAGGCGATACCAGGCGCCACGGCGAAGATGCCGCCGCCGACGCCGCTCTTGCCGGGAAGGCCGACATGATAGGCGAAATCGCCCGAGCCGTCATAATGGCCGCAGGTCAGCATCAGCGCATTGATGCGCCGCGCCCGCTTCGGCGACACCACGGAATGGCCGCTCATCGGATTGCTGCCGCGCGCTGCCAGGAACAGTCCGGCGCGGGCCAGCTGCTTGCAGCTCATCGAGAGCGCGCATTGGTGGAAATAGACGCCGAGCACGTGATCGACGGGATGGTCGAGATTGCGGTAGGCGCGCATGAAGTTGGCAAGCGCGGCATTGCGGTAGCCGGTCTGCGTTTCCGAGCGCGCCACCTTGTCGTCGATGGTGATCGATTCGTCATCGGCCAGATAACGCACGAAGCGCAGCAATTCGCCGATCGCCTCGCGCGGCGCATGGCCAGCCATGACGACGTCGGTAACGGCGATCGCGCCGGCATTGATGAAGGGATTGCGCGGGATTCCGCTCTCATGCTCGAGCTGGACGATCGAATTGAAAGCCGACCCGGAAGGTTCGCGCCCGACGCGCTTCCACAGGCTCTCGCCGACCTTGCCGAGCGCCAGCGTCAGCATGAAGACCTTGGAGATGCTCTGGATCGAGAAGGAAATATCGGCATCGCCGACGCGATAGACCTTGCCGTCGACGGTGACGATCGCCATGCCGAACTGCCGCGGATCGACCTTGGCAAGCTCGGGAATATAATCGGCAACCTTGCCCTCGCCGATGCGCGGCAGGATATCGGTGTAGATGCTGTCGAGGGTCGCCTGCAAATCCGCCATCGCTTCTCTCCGGATAACAAAAAAGCCGCCCGAAAGAGCGGCTTTTCCATATGCGAAAACGCCTGGTGCTTCTTAACGCGAATAGAATTCGACGACCAGATGCGGTTCCATGACGACCGGGAACGGAACGTCGCTAAGGTTCGGAACGCGGGCGAAGGTGGCGACCATCTTGTTGTGATCGACTTCGATATAGTCCGGAACGTCGCGCTCGGCGAGGCTGACGGCTTCCAGAACGGTCACGAGCTGCTTCGACTTTTCGCGAACTTCGATGACGTCGCCGGCCTTGCAGCGGTAGGAACCGATGTTGACGCGAACGCCGTTGACGGTCACGTGGCCGTGGTTGACGAACTGACGGGCAGCAAAGACCGTCGGAACGAACTTGGCGCGATAGACGATCGCGTCGAGGCGGGCTTCCAGAAGACCGATCAGGTTTTCGGAGGTGTCGCCCTTGCGGCGAGCGGCTTCGGCGAAGATCGCGCGGAACTGCTTTTCGCGCAGGTCACCGTAGTAACCCTTGAGCTTCTGCTTGGCGCGCAGCTGCACACCGAAGTCCGAAAGCTTGCCCTTGCGGCGCTGGCCGTGCTGGCCCGGGCCGTATTCGCGGCGGTTCACCGGGGACTTCGGACGGCCCCAGATGTTTTCGCCCATACGGCGGTCAATTTTGTACTTGGACGATTCGCGCTTGCTCATCGCATTTCCTTTCAAATGTTTAAGGCGATTTGTTGCCAAACCGCGCGAAGGAAACACGCCCTCCTCTGACCTCTTGCGAGACCTGACAGGATGTTTCGGTTACGCGAACAGAAACGATCCACGGGACATGTCAAATGAAACACCGGACATTGCTGCCCGGTGCTTGGCGCGGTCTTTAGAGGCCCGTCATGAAAATGTCAACTGCGCTAGAGCATGATGCCGAAAAGTGTAGGCGGTTTTCGGACGACATCATGCTCTAACTCTTTAATTGAGAACAGGATTCAGATTTTAGGCCGGGCGGGGCTAAAATCATCCTGTTCTAGAGCCCGAAAGCGCCACTATTCCGCAGCCAGCGGCTGATCGCCTGTGTCAGGCGCATTCGCGTCGCCCGGCGCGGTCTGGCAATTCATGTCGGGGAAGGCGACGATGCGCTTGCCGGAGAAATCCGTGTGCACGACGACGATCCCCTGCTCCTCGAAATAGCCGAGCAGGCGGCGGGCGCGCCGCGCCGAATGGGTGCCGTAAGCGCGGGCGATGCGGGCGTCGGAAGGGCACGGCTCACCACAGACGGCGGCCTTGGCGAGCATCAGGAAGACGCCCTGCAGGTCGTCGGTGACACCTGCCGACAGCGACAGCGCCGTTGCCCACGCATCGCTCGCCGCTGTCGCGGCGTCGACGCCCGAGCGGGAGATCGCCACCCGCCGGCGGAAATCCGGCAGCGCGATCGGCGGCCCCGGCACGCGGCGCATGCGCAGCCGCACGAGGAAGTCCTGATAGAGCACGGAATCGGTGCGGAAGGCGGAGGTGGGGTCGTCGAGTATCTCGGCCAGCACGCCGGCAAGCCGCTCTTCCCGCTCCTCGGCGGAAAGCTCCGGCTGGCTCGTCCTCGCCTCGACCGGCGCTGGCGATGCCGCCGGCGTCGAGCGCGACAGCTCCGCCAGGATATCGGTCGTCGGCCGCGGCGCCGGCGGCGCGCGGCGCACGAGCGGACGCTGGAATTCCTCCGGATCGGGCGTGAAGATCAGATCCTCTACATCCTGCGGCGCATCCGGCAGCGGCATAAGCTTCGGGCTGGAGGAGCGCGCCGAGGTCTCGACCGCGCCGATCTGGATCGGCAATGGCCGACGGGACAATGCCGGCCCGAGAGCGACGAAATTGCCGCGCTTCAGGTCTCGGAACATCTCGGCCTGGCGCCGGTCCATGCCGAGCAGGTCGGCGGCGCGCGCCATATCGATATCGAGGAAGGTGCGGCCCATCAGGAAGTTGGAGGCTTCGGCCGCGACGTTCTTGGCGAGCTTGGCGAGACGCTGCGTCGCGATCACGCCGGCAAGCCCGCGCTTGCGGCCGCGGCACATCAGATTGGTCATGGCGCCCAGCGACATCTTGCGCGCATCTTCCGAGACGTCGCCGCCGACCGAGGGCGCAAACATCTGGGCTTCATCGACGACGACCAGAACCGGATACCAATATTCGCGATCGGCATCGAACATGCCGTTGAGGAAGGCTGCGGCCGCCCGCATCTGCTGCTCGATATCGAGCCCTTCCAGCGTCAGAACGCAGGAAACGCGGTGCTGGCGGATGCGGTTGGCGATGCCGGCAAGCTCGGCCTCGGTGCGCTCGCCATCCACGACCACGTGGCCGAAACGATCGGACAGCGTGACGAAGTCACCTTCGGGATCGATGATGACCTGCTGCACCCATTGCGCAGATTGTTCCAGCAGGCGGCGCAACAGATGCGACTTGCCCGATCCTGAGTTTCCCTGCACGAGCAGACGCGTCGCCAGCAACTCCTCGATATCGAGTGTCGCCGGAGCGCCGGACGCCAATCCCATATCGATGCCAACCTGCAATGCTGATCCTCGCGACGAAGAGACTCACATGAACGAAGCGCCATTCTTCCGAAACGGCAACGCCCCGTCTATCAAAGAATATAGTGATTTTCAGGAGTGGATTTTGCCAACCCACAGGACAATTCCCGGCATCACGCTTTCAGCCCGAAGCCCTGCATCAGCCGCCGCGTGGCGAAATCGGGATTGCCCGATGTGAAGACGGCAAAGTCGAAATTGTCGGGGTGAACGGCATCCGCGACCTCAGGCACCAGCGTGCGGGCGCGCCGGGCAATGGCTTCCGCCGGATCCAGCCAGTCCACCGGCCAGGGTGCGAGCCTCCGGAACATATTGGCCATGAAGGGATAATGCGTACAGGCGAGCACGACGATATCGGTTTTGCGGCCGTCCTTCTCGACGAAACATTGCTCGATCTCGCTCGTCACCGCTTCATCGGACACCGCATCGCCGCGAATATAGGCCTCGGCCATGCGTGCGAGGTTCTCCGAGCCGACCAGCCGCACATGGCACTGCTGGGCGAAGGACTGGATGAGGTCGCGCGTATAGGCGCGCTTGACCGTGCCGGGGGTGGCGAGCACCGAGACGAGGCCTGAACGCGTCCGCTCAGCCGCCGGCTTGATCGCCGGCACGGTGCCGACGAAGGTCATCTGGGGAAAGGCGGCGCGCAGATCGGCGCCAACCAGCGTGAACGCGGTGTTGCAGGCGATGATGCAGACTTCGGGGTCATACTCAATCAGCAGCTTGCCGAAGAGCCCGATGATCCGCTCCTTCAGCGCCTGCTCCTCCCAGCCGCCATAGGGAAAGCCGGCATCGTCGGCGACATAGATGAAGCCGCGCTCTGGCATCAGCACGCGCGCTTCACGCAGCACGGTCAGCCCGCCAATGCCGGAATCGAAGAGGAGGATGGGTTTCAGCTCATTCGTCGGCGCTGTCATCAGTGGACGCATCCTTGCCGGATCGGGTGAAACCGCCTTTGCGCGGACTGTTGCGCGTAAAGCGGTCGAGGGAGGAGATGACGCCGCGCAGCACGCTGATTTCCTGTTCCGTGAATGCCCGGCGGGAGAGGACTGCGCGCAGGTTGTCGACCATTTTCGGCTTTTTCGAGGGCGGATGGAAATAGTTGCGTGAATCGAGCGCCTCTTCCAGCTGGTCGAACAGGCCGAAAAGCTGCTCCTTGGTGGAGGGCCGCTGCTCGAGCGCCTGGAACGGCACGGCTTCCAGATCCTCCATGCCCGATTTCATCCATTCATAGGACATCAGCAGCACAGCCTGGGCGATATTGAGCGATGCAAAAGCCGGATTGACCGGGAAGGTGACGATCTCGTCGGCCAACGCCACTTCCTCATTCGTCAGGCCCCAGCGCTCGCGGCCGAAGAGGATGCCGGTCGCCTCGCCTGCCCGAAATCGGCTGCGCAGATTTGTGGCGGCAAAGACCGGCGCCCGCACCGGCTTGTAATTGTCGCGGCTGCGCGCCGTCGTCGCGTAGACGAAGTTGAGATCGGCGATCGCCTCTTCCAGTGTGGCGAAGACCTTGGTGCCCTCGATGACGTGATCGGCCTTGGAGGCCGCGGCCTGCGCCTTCTCATTCGGCCAGCCGTCGCGCGGATTGACGAGGCGAAGGTCGACAAGCCCGAAATTCGCCATGGCGCGCGCCACCATGCCGATATTCTCGCCCATCTGCGGCTCGACCAGAATGATAACCGGCCCTTCGGCCAGAAGTTGACGCTCGCTGTTGGTGCCGGCCATGGTGCCTATCGTGTTTCCTATTCCTGAGTGCCCATTATTCTTGATTCAGGGGCGCAATAGCTTTGCCAGCCGCAAACGGCAAGTCCTGCGTCTCCGCGGGATAGAGCCGCTCCAGCGTCGAGCCGATCACTTCGACGGCGAGCCGCGCACCTTCCCGCCAGAGCGGCAGGTGGCGGCTCGCCGGCCTCATCTGCTTGCGGGTTATGAGGAAACATTCCGAGCCGCGGATGGCAACCCTCTCCAGCGTGCCGATATCGGCAGCGATCCGCCGCTTCAGATCGTCATCGACGGCGTCAGCGATATGGTTCCGCGCCAGGATGCGCGACCAATAGGTCGCCGAGAGAAAAATCGCCAGCGTCCGGCGGATTTGTCCCGGCCTGGTGACAATGGACCAGGTGGAGCCGAGCGGGCGCGCGGCGAGCGTAATGTCGCGGTAACAGGCATCGACCTTCTGCGAGACGACGATGAGCTCCGGCTGGCTCTTCTTCTCCGATACGGCCGATAGCAGCTCCCTCAAGGCGTCGAACCATTTGGCGATCGCCGTATCGAGCGCGCCGCGCGTGCGCGCCGGCAGCACGAGGAAAGCCACCAGTGTTCCCGCGACCGCGCCGATGACGGTCTCCTCGAGGCGCAGCTTCAAGAGGTCGAAGGTCAGGACGCCCATCATGCCATAGACGAGACAAAGAACGATCGAGATGAAGAACGTCATCGTCGCATAGGAAATCTGCAGGAAAAAGAAGGCAAGAAAGATGCAGGCGACCGAAAAGGCAATGGCAATCGCCGGATGTCCCGCAAGCAGCGTCGCCAGGACAAGGCCGAAAGCGATGCCGAACAGCGTGCCTATCGACCGCTGCAGCGCCTTGATGGCCGTATCGCCGCGGGAATTCGTGTTGGTGAAGACGAGGAAGGAGGCCAGCACCGCCCAGAACCAGCGCTCGCGGGAAAGCGCCAGGCCGAGCGTCATGGCGATTGCCGCTGCCAAGGTGATCTGAAGGGCCGAGCGGATGAGCGGATTTTTCAGCGAAAAATCGATTGGGGCTGCCGTGCTGATCTCGTCCACCGAGGCGATCTCGGCGAAGTTCGCGCGGCGCCCGGCATCGATCGTTTCCATCAGCTGCCGTCGTGCGGCGGCAAGCCAGAGGAGTGCACGCACCGTTTCGCCCTGCGGCTGGCCGTCTTTATCGGCAACGGCCTTCTCCTCATCAGAAAGCACCGCCTTGTCATCCTCGATGACGGCGTGGACGAGTGCAAAGGAGGGCGGGCTCTGGAAGCTCAGCACGATCGCGCTCTCCGCCGCAAGATGCGCATCGAACAGCCGGATCGCCAGCTCCGCAGCCGGTGCGGAGGCGCCGTCGAAGACGCCGCCTGGCGGGCGGGGGATGAAGCTCTCGGCCATCAGCACCACTTCCTTGAGCCGCTCTTCCAGCTGCCGCAGTTCCTGCCGGTCTGCCTCTTCGATCTTGCCATCCGCGGCAAGCGCAGCAAGCTTGAAAAGGATCTGGTTGATGCGGCCCCGCACGCTTTCCAGCGAACGCAGCAGGTCGCGCCGCCAATTGTCGGGCAGGAGCACCGCCCTCACCCAATGGCTGACGAGCGCCGAGACGACAGGGCCGATCACCACGAGCGGCAGCTCCGCCATCTTCGGATGAAAATAGGAGCCCATGAAGTAGGATGTGAAGGCAAACATGCCGATTGCAAAGCCGCGCGGGCCGTAAACGCGGCCGGACGAGGCCAGGAAGATCACCGCGAGAAAAATGAAATCCGAAAGAATACGCTGCGACTCGAGCGCGGCCGCAATGCCGACGACGATGACGCTCGCAAGGCAGCCGAGCAATCGGGTGATGAGCTGGCGCGTCGAGCCCTTGTCGCGCACCGCGACCCCGCCTTCGATCGACAGCACGATGCCGAGGCCATAGGAAGCAACCGGCAGCGGCACGATGAGCGTGCTGATCGCATAAAGGATCACGAAGGACAGAACGATCGACAGCGTGACGCGTGAACCCATGCGCAGGCGCGAAAGCGCCGGGTCATTGGCCAGCAGCCAGTCTCGAAACTCAAAGCCGGAAATCACCCTCGCCAGTCCTCATGCGCGCCGGAGGCAGCCGTCCCGAGAGCGAGATACCGCAGCCCCGGCAAAAATCAAATCACACCCGCGATGGTCGCTCCAGCATCACCATCCGGTGACATCGAGCCTCATTCGCCCTTGGCGATCTGTACCATGGCTTCCTTGAGCGAGATCGGCCCCTGCCCCTCTTTGCCCTGGATCAAGATGTCGTCGATGACGGCCTTGCCGTCCTCCTCGATCACCTCGAATCGCACGGTCGTTAAGGCATCCTTGTCGGGCGTTCCCTCCATGCAGGTCGCGGCCTTGAACTTTACCGTCACCTCCGTGGCGCCGTTCGCCGCCTGGCCGCCGTCGATGGAAAGGTCCTGCAGCGGGCAAGCATCCTGGCCGTTGACGATCACGTCGTAGTCGAAGGGCGAAATGCCGTCCTCGTCCGCCGCCGGGTTCTGGACCGCCGCCTTGTATTTGTCGCCGAAATCATGGCTGTAGAGCCGGCTCAGCATCGCCTCGCCGAAAATGTCTATCCAGTCGCTGTCGTCCCCCGCCCAATTCTTCTGCGTGTCCTTCATGATCTCCTCGACCGGCACGGTCGCATCGGCGGCAAGCGAAGGACCCGGCAAAGCGGACAGGGCGGCAACGAGGCCGGCGAACAGAACGGCGATCTTCTTCATGGCAAAATGTCCGGGACTCAAGGGGCTTGCGGCGGCGAGACTAGCCCTTTTCCCGCGCTTGGCAATGGCGGCAAAAACGTCATGCCCCTGCCCGTTCTGCTTTGCGTTCCCGGCGCACAGTGCTATAGCGCTCCGGACCACATCACCCAGCCGGGACAACCGTCCCTTCCAGCTTACGAGGCAGATACATGAAGAAGATCAAGGTCGCCAATCCAGTCGCCGATCTCGACGGCGATGAAATGACGCGCATCATCTGGCAGCTCATCAAGGACAAGCTGATCCATCCGTATCTCGACCTCGATATCGACTATTACGACCTCTCGGTCGAAAACCGCGACGCCACCAATGACCAGGTGACCGTCGATGCCGCCAACGCCATCAAGAAGTACGGCGTCGGCATCAAGTGCGCGACGATCACGCCTGACGAAGCCCGCGTCAAGGAATTCAACCTCAAGGAAATGTGGAAGAGCCCGAACGGCACGATCCGCAACATCCTCGGCGGCGTCATCTTCCGCGAGCCGATCATTTGCCGCAACGTTCCGCGCCTCGTTCCGGGCTGGACGCAGCCGATCGTCGTCGGCCGTCACGCCTTCGGCGACCAGTATCGCGCCACCGACTTCAAATTCCCCGGCAAGGGCAAGCTGACGATCAAGTTCGTCGGCGAAGACGGCACCGTCATCGAGAAGGAAGTCTTCAACGCACCGGGCGCCGGCGTGGCGATGGCCATGTACAACCTCGATGAATCGATCCGCGAGTTCGCCCGCGCTTCGATGATGTACGGCCTGATGCGCAAGTGGCCGGTTTACCTGTCGACCAAGAACACCATTCTCAAGGCCTATGACGGCCGCTTCAAGGACATCTTCGAAGAGGTCTACGAAACCGAATTCAAGGACCAGTTCAAGGAAGTCGGCATCACTTACGAACACCGCCTGATCGACGACATGGTCGCCTCGGCGCTCAAGTGGTCGGGCGGCTACGTCTGGGCCTGCAAGAACTATGACGGCGACGTCCAGTCCGACACGGTCGCCCAGGGCTTCGGCTCGCTCGGCCTGATGACCTCGGTTCTCCTGACGCCGGATGGCAAGACGGTCGAAGCCGAAGCCGCCCACGGCACGGTTACCCGCCACTACCGCCAGCACCAGAAGGGCCAGGAAACCTCGACGAACTCGATCGCTTCGATCTTCGCCTGGACCCGCGGCCTCGCGCACCGCGCCAAGCTCGACGACAATGCCGAACTCGCCAAGTTCGCTTCCACGCTGGAAAAGGTCTGCGTCGATACCGTCGAATCCGGTTTCATGACCAAGGATCTGGCGCTCTTGATCGGTCCGGATCAGCCGTGGCTCTCCACCACCGCCTTCCTCGACAAGATCGACCAGAACCTGCAGAAGGCGATGGCGTAAGCCAGTCCTTTCAGGATAGCATTGAAACGGCGGGGATTTCCCCGCCGTTTTCATTTTGGGAGAACAGGCAATGACGGCGACCGTGCGTCCGCTCGAACCCTCCGACCGCGCCGCCTGGGAGCCCTTATGGGCGGCCTATCAGCGTTTCTACGAGGTGGTCATCCCCGCCGAGACGACGGACCTCACCTGGGGCCGCTTCCACGATCCTGACGAACCGATGCATGCGCTCGGCGCCTTCGACGGCGACGGCCGCCTCGTCGGCATCGTGCATGCGATCTTTCACCGCTCCTGCTGGCTACCGCAATGGACCTGCTATCTGCAGGATCTCTACGTCGAAACCAGCCAGCGCGGCCTCGGCACCGGTGCCGCACTGATCGATGCGGTCGCCGATCTTGCGCGCGCAAACGGCGCCGGCAGGCTCTACTGGATGACGCACGAAACGAATGCCACGGCGCGGCGGCTGTACGACCGGATCGCCAAACGCTCAGGCTTCATCCAGTATCGCAAAGCTCTCTGACGATGGGACTTGCACAAAGACCTCGCCGCGCTATTGATTCCGGGCGACGGCAATGCCTGACAGAACGGCAACAGGAGGAGGATGTCATGGCCGAAGAATTGGTATTCTATACGAACCCAATGTCACGCGGGCGCATCGCGCGCTGGATGCTGGAGGAGATCGGTCAGCCCTATCGCACCGAACTTCTGACCTTCGGCGAAACCATGAAGGCGCCGGAATATCTTTCGCTCAATCCGATGGGCAAGGTGCCGGCAATCCGCCACGGCAACACCGTGGTCACCGAATGCGCGGCAATCTGCGCCTATCTCGCCGAAACTTTCCCGGAAAAGGGGCTGGCCCCAAGACCGGAGGAGCGTGCCCGCTATTACCGCTGGATGTTCTTTGCCGCCGGCCCGCTGGAATCGGCGGTGACGATGAAGGCGCTCGGCTTCGAAATTCCGGCGGAGCGCCTGCGGATGGCAGGCTGCGGCAGTTTCGGCGACGTCATGAACACGCTTGAAATGGCCGTTTCCGGCTCGACTTATGTCACCGGCGAGCGCTTCACCGCCGCCGATGTCTATGTCGGAGCGCATATCGGCTGGGGCCTCGGTTTCGGCTCCATCGAGAAACGCCAGGCCTTCGTCGATTACTTCGGCCGCATAAGCGAGCGCGACGCCTATAAGCGCGCCAATGCGCTGGACGACGAGGCTGGCAAGACGATGCAGGCAGCCTGAGCGTTCAGGCACGATCGAGGACGCGGCAACTCAGCCGCGTCCTCGCATGAGGTCAGGCAAGCGGCATGTGGATTTCTGTCAGGAGCTCGGTTGGCGGCACGTCGCGTGGGTTGTTGAGATATTCCTCGAACATGACGCTGTCCTTCAGCTGCCGCCCTGATTTGGGCAGCCATTCCGCATAAAGCCACTGATAGGCTTTGTGCATGTCGGCGTAAGGCCCCTTGTGGCACAGCACTGCATAGTTGCCGCCATCGATCGTGCGCCGCTCGAACGGCGCTTCCGCCGGCAGGTCGGGCGTTCCGGTGACACAGGCGATCGACCGCAGCTGTGCTGCGGGCACGATATCGGGATCGTCGAGATAGACACCGATCATCCGCATGCCGGGCCTCGCTAGGCCGCGGGCGTAAAGCGTGCCGAACAATGTCTCGAAGGCTTTGCCGATCTGCATGTAAGAGCCGGTATGGGCGACACCGATCAACTCGGTCCGTGCGATCTCACGTATGGTAACATCGAACATCTTTTGGGTCTTTCCGTTAGGTGAGGGTTCAAAGGCTGTATGGCTTCCCTCTTTCCGGTAGCGGGCCGGCGGCATGCCATAGACCGACTTGAAGATGCGATTGAAGGATTGGAGATTGGGATAGCCTGATCGTTTCGCAATCTCGCTGACGGCAAGTTCCGTGCCGACGATCTCGCCCGCCGCGCGATGCAGCCTCAGCCGCTTGACGGTGGCCGCCAGCGTCTCGCCGTAAATCGCCCGGTAGATCCTGTGCCAGTGGTAGCTCGACAGGCAGGCGATCTCGGCCAGGCGCTCCATATCCAGCTCCTGGTCGAGGTGGTCGTGAATATAGGCAGAAACCCGTCGCAGACGGCTTTCATAAAGTGCCCATGCCGTTTCGCCATTCATGTCAAACCTCATGCAAATCGATCGGCTGCAGACAACCATAGTCCGATTTGACAAATCCTGCTGACTTGCCGGCTGGGGAGCGCCAATGCCATCACCCGCTAAGCGGCAGAGGCTAGGAAATTTGCGAACCGCCAGATTGACTTTTCAATCCAGTTGCAGGATGTGGCTGAAATTACATAATGCTGATCATACAAGATGCCTCTTCGGCGCGCCCTCGTAAATCAATCGCAGGAAAAGAATGAAATTTCCGTCTGGTAAGTATCACTGGATATTGGTGTCCTTCCTATTTTGTGTGTTGGCCATATACATATATGGAGAAACTCTCCAGTCACATAAAACTCCAGAAGAACAGTCAATGGATATACTAAAAAAATACCTTGCCGAAAACGGAGAAGTCGATCGAATGCGTTTTGCGAATTGCTTCAGAATCGAAGAGGCAGAAACCGACCGGATTCCAAACGTCAGCTTCTTTATTGGATGCGAGGTTAAGCAACCGCTTTCGGCAGAACCCATTGCTCTCTCAGTGGCGTTCGGTATTCGTGGACAGGTTGAATTTTGGGATGTGTCGAGGGGTGAGAAATGACGGAACCCGGTTTCGCAAAAAACTCCTCTGACTAGTTTTGGACGACAGCAAGCGCAGACGCATTGGCAAGCCGGCAATGGAGCCGCTGTCTAGGTTGACATGCCAGCTACGCCGCGTCTCCTCCTCATTCCTGTGCTCGTCACAGGAATCCAGCCACAGCGCGTCCGCGCCGTGAATGAATCAGTATCTAAAGAAAAAGAGTCTTTCGCGGCCAAGGTCTTGGGCGCACTGGATTCCTGTGACGAGCACAGGAATGAGGAAGGGCGTAGTAGGTGTCGGCTTAATGAAGCACGCGTTATGGTGTGTCTCTGTACGCAGACGGTGAGATTGGCGAGAATGCTAACCACACTCTCCGTCATCCCAGGCCTTGAGCCTGGGATCCATGCGGTGGCGGCTGATGGAAGCGGCGTGCATGCTCGGCTCAAGGCCGAGCATGACGGAGGGTTGGGTGGGTGGGGAAACCATTCACAGCGCAGACACTCGCGTCAGCGACGCCATCTGCTCGCGAAACCAACAATGCCAGTCATTGCTTAGACTGACTTGGTGGGTTTAGGGAACATCGAGTAAAAACGTTCACCAACAAGTAAAGGCGAAAGCCGAGCTTCCGCCTTTTCGAAACTCAGAAATGAACGGCAGCTCAGCCCGCGAGTGCTACAGCCACCGCCTCGATCGCCTCATCGGCCTTCGATCCATCGGGACCGCCAGCCTGCGCCATATCGGGGCGGCCGCCGCCGCCCTTGCCGCCGAGGGCGGCCGAGGCGATGCGGACGAGATCGACGGCGCTGTAGCGCTCGACGAGATCCGGCGTCACCGCAACGACGGCGCTCGCCTTGCCGTCATCGGACACGCCGATCAGCGTGACGACGCCGGAGCCGATGCTGGTCTTGCCGTCATCGGCAAGACCCTTGAGGTCCTTGGGATCGACGCCCGATATCGACTTGCCGAGGAACTTGACGCCGGCGACTTCGCGCACGGCATCGGCAGAACCACCCTGCCCGCCGCCCATGGCGAGCTTGCGCTTGGCGTCGGCCAATTCCTTTTCGAGCTTGCGTCGCTCGTCCATCAGCGCCTCGACGCGCGACAGAACTTCCGCCGGCTGAACCTTCAGCGAGGCAGCGAGCGTCTTCACGCGCTCGTCCTGTTCGGCGAGATATTCGCGCGCCGATTCGCCGGTTACCGCTTCGATACGGCGAACGCCTGCACCGACGGCGCTTTCGCCGAGGATGCGCACGAGGCCGATCTGACCGGTGGCCGACACATGCGTGCCGCCGCAAAGCTCGACCGAGTAAGGCCTGTTGCTCTTTGCGCCATGCAGCCCGGTGCCCATCGAAACGACACGCACCTCATCGCCGTATTTCTCGCCGAACAGCGCCATCGCGCCCTCCGCGATTGCATCGTCGACGCTCATCAGCCGCGTGGTGACGGGCGAATTCTGCAGCACGATCTCGTTGGCCATGTCCTCGACGATCTTCAATTCCTCGGCCGACATCGGCTTCGGGTGAGAAACGTCGAAACGCAGGCGCTCGGGCGCGACCAGCGAACCCTTCTGCGCCACATGGGTGCCAAGCACTTCGCGTAGCGCCTCATGCAGCAAATGGGTTGCCGAGTGGTTGGCGCGCAGGCGCGAACGGCGGGCGTGATCGACGGTCAGCGCAACAGCGTCGCCGGCCTTGATCACGCCTTCGACCACAGTGCCGGAATGCACGAACAGGCCTTCGCCCTTCTTCTGCGTGTCCGATATCTCGATCTTGCCATGGTCGGAGGAGATCACGCCGGTATCGCCCATCTGGCCGCCGGATTCGCCGTAGAAGGGCGTCTGGTTGACGACGATCTGCACCTTGTCGCCAGCCTTGGCTTCGTCAGCGACTGCGCCGTCCTTGACGATTGCCTGCACCACGCCTTCAGCGGCTTCCGTGTCGTAACCGAGGAACTCGGTTGCGCCATGCTTTTCCTTCAGCTCGAACCAGACGGTTTCGGTTGCCTTCTCGCCGGAACCGGCCCAGTGCGAGCGAGCTTCGGCCTTCTGCCGTTGCATGGCGTCGGTGAAGCCGGAGATATCGACACCGATCTCGCGGGCGCGAAGGGCATCCTGCGTCAGGTCGAGCGGGAAACCATAGGTGTCGTAAAGCTTGAAAGCGGTCTCGCCATCCAGCATGTCGCCCTTGCCGAGGTCCGTCGTCGCATCCGACAGCAGCGACAGGCCACGCTCCAGCGTCTTGCGGAAGCGACCTTCCTCGAGCTTCAGCGTCTCCGAGATCAGCGCTTCGGCGCGCACCAGCTCCGGATAGGCGCGGCCCATCTCCTGCACCAGCGTCGGCAGCAGCTTGTAGATCAGCGGCTCCTTGGCGCCGAGAAGCTGAGCGTGGCGCATGGCGCGGCGCATGATCCGGCGCAGCACATAACCACGACCTTCATTCGACGGCAGAACACCGTCGGCGATCAGGAAAGCCGAGGAGCGCAGATGGTCGGCGATGACGCGGTGGCTGGCGCTTCCTTCTGCCTTGGCGCCTATCGTGTCTTCGATGGCGCCGATCAGCGTGCGGAACAGGTCGGTGTCGAAGACGCTCTGAACGCCTTGGAGAATGCAGGCCATGCGCTCAAGACCCATGCCGGTATCGATCGACGGACGCGGCAGCGGGTTACGAACGCCAGGCTCGATCTGCTCGAACTGCATGAAAACGAGGTTCCAGAATTCCAGGAAGCGGTCGCCATCCTCTTCCGGCGAACCGGGAGGGCCGCCCCAGACGTTCTCACCCTGGTCGATGAAAATTTCAGAGCACGGGCCGCAGGGGCCGGTATCGCCCATCTGCCAGAAATTGTCGGAGGTCGGGATGCGGATGATCCTGTCGTCGGAGAAACCGGCGATCTTCTTCCACAGCGCCGCTGCTTCCTCGTCTTCGGAATAGACGGTCACCAGCAGGCGATGTTTCGGCAGGTCGAAACCTTCTGTCACGAGCTTCCAGGCAAGCTCGATCGCATTCTCCTTGAAATAGTCGCCGAAGGAGAAATTGCCGAGCATTTCGAAAAAGGTCAGGTGACGCGCGGTATAGCCGACATTATCGAGGTCGTTATGCTTGCCGCCGGCGCGCACGCATTTCTGCGAGGTCGTCGCCGTGGAATAAGGACGCTTCTCCAGGCCGGTGAAGACGTTCTTGAACTGCACCATGCCGGCATTGGTGAACATCAGCGTCGGGTCGTTGCGCGGCACAAGCGGGCTCGAGGAAACGATCTCGTGGCCGTTCTTCTTGAAATAGTCGAGGAAGGTCGACCGGATATCGTTCACGCCGCTCATTTTATGCCCTTCAATGCTGCCCGAGGCAGGTAAATACAAATCCATCGGCTTTTAACGTTCACCTCCGCCACTGTCCAGCCGACAAACGGAACCGGCCGCATTCTGATCAGAGAATGCGGCCGGTGTGAACTTCAGGCGGACTGACGGAAAAGCTCCGCGCGGAAATTACATTTCCCCAGCGTCATCGCCGTCATTGGCATCCGGCCCGCCATTCTGCAGGAAGCGGTCGGCGATGAGACCGGCATTCTGCCGCAACGACAGCTCGATCTCGCGGGCGAGATCCGGATTGTCGCGCAGGAAGGTCTTGGCGTTTTCGCGGCCCTGGCCGAGACGCTGACTGTTGTAGGAGAACCAGGCACCCGACTTTTCGACGATGCCGGCCTTGACGCCGAGATCGACGAGTTCGCCGGTCTTCGATACGCCTTCGCCATACATGATGTCGAACTCGACCTGCTTGAAGGGAGGCGCCATCTTGTTCTTGACGACCTTGACGCGGGTCTGGTTGCCGATCACCTCTTCGCGCTCCTTGACCGCGCCGATGCGGCGGATGTCGAGGCGCACGGAGGCATAGAATTTCAGCGCATTGCCGCCGGTCGTTGTCTCAGGCGAACCGAACATGACGCCGATCTTCATGCGGATCTGGTTGATGAAGATCACCATGCAGTTCGATTTGGAGATCGAAGCGGTCAGCTTGCGCAGCGCCTGGCTCATCAGGCGAGCCTGCAAGCCCGGAAGACTGTCGCCCATCTCACCTTCGATTTCGGCGCGCGGCGTCAGCGCGGCGACCGAGTCGACCACCAGAACGTCGACGGCGCCGGAGCGCACCAGCGTATCGGTGATTTCGAGCGCCTGTTCGCCAGTATCGGGCTGCGAGATCAGAAGGTTCTGCAGATCGACGCCGAGCTTGCGGGCATAGACCGGATCGAGAGCGTGTTCGGCGTCGACGAAGGCGCAGATGCCGCCCTTCTTCTGGGCTTCCGCAATGGTCTGCAACGCAAGCGTCGTCTTACCGGAGCTTTCCGGACCATAGATTTCGATGATGCGGCCTTTCGGCAGGCCGCCGATGCCGAGCGCAATATCGAGGCCGAGCGAGCCCGTCGAAACCGTCTCGATCTCGACGACGTTCTCGTTGGAGCCGAGTTTCATGATCGAGCCCTTGCCGAACGACCGCTCTATCTGTGAGAGTGCCGCTTCAAGCGCCTTGCTTTTGTCCACCGATTTGTCCTCTACCAGCCGCAATGAATTCTGAGACATCCGATCCACCTTTAGGTTATTGAAGCCGCTCAAGCAATGTCGAGTTTGTACCCTATTTGTTCCACTCTCGCAATAGGCGATCAAACAATTGAAAGAAAAAGGTAAAACGGCTCGTGTTCTATATTTGTTTTATCGATGCAAAGCAAAGGCTTAAGCCACCTGAACCGGCTTTGTTGGAAGCGTGTATCGGCCGCCGATTCGCTCGCCCGGCGTCAGGAGAGCCGCTCGGATGAAGAAAAAGATTCTTGTTCTCGGCGGCGCTCATATCGACCGGCGCGGCCGCATTTCCGGTGAGACCGCACAGGGCGCCAGCAATCCCGGCACGTGGTTCGAGGAGCCCGGCGGCGGCGGCTTCAATGCGGCGCGTAATCTTGCAAGGCTCGGCTTTCAGGTGACGATGATCTCGCCGCGCGGCGGCGATGCCATCGGCGAGATGGTGGGCGAAGCCGCAGACTACGCCGGCATCGACGACCGGCCGTTCGTCTTCCTCGACCGCAAAACGCCGAGTTACACGGCGATCATCGAGAAAGACGGCAATCTTGTCATCGCCCTCGCCGACATGGATCTCTACCGCTTCTTCGTGCCGCGACGCCTTTCGATCCGCTGGGTACGGGATGCCTTCGCCGCCCATGATTTGATCCTTTTCGATGCCAACCTGCCGGAGGAGACGATCGCGGCGATCGTCGCAAAGGCGCACTTCCTCTCAAAGCCCGTCGCAGCGATCGCCATTTCGCCCGCCAAGGTCGTGAAGCTGAGGCCCTGCATCGGGGATATCGACTATCTGTTCCTGAACGAGGCGGAGGCAGCGGTCCTTGCCGGCAGGCAGCCGGCGGACGCGGAGGGCTGGCCGCCGCTTCTGAACGAGATCGGCATCCGGAACGCCGTCGTCACCCGCGGCCGGCGGGAGCTCGTGGCACTTTGCCAGGGCCGCGCCGTGACGCTTCAGCCGCCAGTCGCCGAGACCGTCGCCGATGTCACGGGCGCGGGTGATTCCCTCGCCGCCGGCACGCTCGCCGCCTTGATATCAGGCCTGCCGCTCGAAGAAGCCATCCGTCACGGCACGGCGGCGGCAGCGCTGACCGTGCAGTCGCGGCACGCGGTCAACGAAAATCTGACGCCGGATCTGTTGAATGAGGCGCTTGCCCTTGTTCCCAAGGTCAGAATTCTGCATTGAAGCGGCCAAATTGAAGTATCGAGCATGATGTCGTCCGAAAACCGCCGACACCTTTCGGCATCATGCTCTATCGATCACAGGACAAGATCATGACCAAGCCCATCTCCCCTCTTCTGCCGATCGCCTATTCGAAGGAAGTCGCCAGCGCCAAGCAGCGCGGCGCCCCGATCGTGGCGCTGGAATCGACCATCATCACCCACGGCATGCCCTATCCCGGCAATATCGAGATGGCCCGCAGCGTCGAGACGATCATCCGCGAGCAGGGTGCCGTGCCGGCAACCATCGCCGTCATCCATGGCACGCTGCATATCGGCCTTGAATCGGCGGAATTGGAGCAGCTCGCGAAGGCGACGGAGGTGATGAAGGTTTCGCGCGCCGATCTCGCCTTCGCGATCGCTGAGCGGCGCACCGGCGCCACCACGGTTGCGGCGACGATGATCGCGGCGGCCCGCGCCGGCATCCGAGTTTTTGCGACAGGCGGCATCGGCGGCGTGCATCGCGGCGCCGAGGAAAGCTTCGATATTTCAGCCGATCTGGAAGAACTGGCCCGCACCGGCGTCATCGTCGTCTGCGCCGGCGCCAAGGCTATCCTCGACATTCCGAAGACGCTGGAAGTACTGGAAACCCGCGGCGTGCCCGTCGTCACCTATGAGAGCGAGGAATTCCCCGCCTTCTGGTCGCGTTCGTCCGGCATCCGCAGCCCGCTGTCGCTGAACAGCCCGGCGGCAATCGCCAATTTCCAGACCACGCGCGAACAGCTCGGCATCGACGGCGGCATGCTGATCGCCAATCCGGTGCCCGAAGCCGACGAGATCGCGCGCGAGGAGATGGAAATCTATATCGAACGCGCCCTCGACAGCGCCGAGCGCGACGAAGTGACCGGCAAGGCGGTGACGCCCTATCTGCTTTCGACGATCTTCGACCTGACGGATGGGCAGAGCCTGAAGACGAATATCGCGCTGGTGGAGAACAATGCACGGCTGGCGGCAGAGATTGCCGTGGCGCTCGGAGAATAGGGGATGATGGGCGGGGTTGGTCCCCGCCCCGCCTTTACCGCATTGCCGTAGATAACTACTTGCGCGATCCGTGGTGCACGGCACGACCTCTCTGAACCTTCCAGCCCCTAACCGTCCAGCGTCTCCTTCACCACCACAGCCAGCTGCTTCAGCGAGAACGGCTTCGGCAGGAAGCCGAATTTCGCATCCGGCGGCAGGTTGCGGGCAAAGGCGTCCTCGGCGTAGCCGGAGACGAAGATGAATTTCAGGTCGGGATAGTTCTTGCGCAGCTCGCGCAGCAGGCTCGGGCCGTCCATTTCGGGCATGACGACGTCGGAAACGACGATGTCGACCTTGCCGTCGAGCTCTTCCATGATGCTCAGCGCCTCGACGCCAGAGCCTGCCTCGTGCACGGTATAGCCGCGCGTTTCCAGCATGCGTTTACCGCCGCGGCGCACAGCTTCCTCATCCTCGACGAGAAGCACGACGGCCGAGCCGGTCAGGTCCTCGGGCTGCTGCGGCGATGCGGGCGGCGGCGGCACTTCCGTCCCGGCAATGGCCCCATCGATCGCGCCCGCCTCTGCGGCAACCGCCGGCTCCGGAATGTGGCGCGGCAGGAAGACGCGGAAGGTCGTACCCTTGCCGACTTCGGACTCCGGCTGGATGTATCCGCCCGACTGCTTGACGATGCCGTAGACCATGGCGAGGCCGAGACCGGTGCCCTTGCCGACATCCTTGGTGGTGAAGAAAGGCTCGAAAATCTTGTCCATGATCTCTGGCGCGATGCCGGTGCCATTATCGGCGACCTCGACCAGCACCATGTCCTCGGCCGGCATGTAGGAATAGTTGAAGGCGGCGACGTCGGCGGCCGTCAGATTGCGGGTGCGCAGCGTCAGCGTGCCGCCATCGGGCATGGCGTCGCGCGCATTGACGCAGAGATTGATCAGCACCTGCTCGAACTGCGAGAGGTCTGTTTTGACCGGCCAGAGATCGCGGCCATATTGCACGTCGAGCTTGACGTTGGTGCCGGAAAGCAGCCGATCGACCAGCATGCGCAGATCGCCGACGACATCGGTCAGGTTCAGCACCGAGGGCCGCATCGTCTGTTTGCGCGAGAAGGCGAGCAGCTGGCGCACCAGCACCGCGGCGCGGTTGGCGTTGCGCTTGATCTCCATCAGGTCGGCAAAGCTCGCATCGGAGGGCCGCGCCTGCAGCAGCAGATGGTCGGAGGAAAGCAGGATCGCCGTCAGCACGTTGTTGAAATCGTGCGCGATGCCGCCGGCGAGCGTTCCCACAGCATTCATCTTCTGCGTCTGCGCCATCTGCGCTTCCAGCGCCTTCTGCTCGGTCACCTCCACGGCATAGACGATCGCCGCTTCCTCCGGCGCCTCGTCGCTCTGGTCGATGACGGCATTGACATAGAATCGGAAGTAGCGCGCTTCGTCCGTCGGCGTGCGGGTATCGAGCGGCGCGATGTCGCCCTGCCGGTCTTTCGCCGCCGCCAGCGCCTCGGCGAGCGCCGGCCGGTCGCTTTCCTGCACGATGGTTTCCAGGCGCGGCTTCTTTTCGAGATCGTCGCGCGAGACGACGCCGGAAAACAGCTTCAGGAACGGCGCATTGGTGCGCAAGATACGCCCTTCGCCGTCGACCGAGGCAATCGCCATTGGCGTATTGTTGAAGAAGCGGGTGAAGCGCATGGCGGCGGCCGAAGCCGAGTGGCCGCTTTCGTCGCCCTTTTCACGCGCCAGAACGATCGTCCGGCTTTCGCCGGGCGCCCCGTCGCGCATCGAAGTGACGCTGTGGATGATCTGCACCGGCAGGCTCTGGCCGTTCGTCTTGCGCAGATCGAGATCGAGCGTCACGGTCTTTTTCAGGCCGGGTTCGGCCTGCACAGACTGGATCAGCGCCAGCCCCTCGCCCGCCACGACATCGCCGATCGTCATCGAGCCCGGTATGAATTTGGTGAGGTCGAGGCCCAGCCATTCTGCAAGCGTCGCATTCAGATAGAAGATCTCACCCTTCCTGCCGGCGGAGAAGAAGCCCGCCGGCGCATGGTCGAGATAATCGATCGCGTTCTGCAGCTCCTTGAAGAAGCGCTCCTGGTCGTCGCGTTCGGCGGTGATGTCGGTGATCTGCCAGATCTGCAGCGGCTTGCCGCCGGCATCCTCCGGCTCCAGCAGCCGTGCCTTCAGCCTGTACCAATGCGCGCCGGAACTGTTGCTGCCGGGTCCGACGGCACGCAGCAGGCGGAATTCCTCGCGGCCTTCCTTGCCTTCGCGCAGCCCGTTGACCAGCCGGTACAGCGCCTCGTTGGATTCGCGGTGACGCGACAGCAGCGTTTCCAGCGTCTGCACCTCGGTCGCCTTGCGGGCGCCCGTCAGCGCGCCATAGGCGGCGTTGGCATAGATGATCCGGCCCTTGTCGTCGGTGATCAGCGTGCCGTCGGGATGGCTGTTGAGAAAGGCGCGCGCCAGGCTGTCGGACTGGCGCTGGGGCATCACCTCGATGAAGCCGATGACCGAGGATACCAGGAAGAAAATGCCGACCATGGCGAGCACGCCGAGGCCGCCGAGCACGATCTCATTGTCGAGCGAGTGCTTGAAAACGACGAAAGCGCCAGCGGCCGCAATCAGCACGATCGCCAGGAAAAGAATGCGCAAAACCGTGCCAGAACGCCCCCCACGATCCACAAGCGGTGCGTTATAGTCGTCGGCCTGACGCGGTTTCGTCATCTATTCCTCACATAAACCCTTCCGGCTTGCTCCGTAGCACGAAGACGAAGCAGGAATCAGGCACTCTTTTCTTCTTAGCAATTTGCCACGCCGGCAAAAACAGCGGTAGCTGGCAAGACTGCTTGAATTCACAGGCAAGAGCGCCATCTGCCCCCGAAAGCTCGCCGCAGCCGCCCCGCCAGCGAGGCCGGCAGCCGCGGACCGGCACAACACGAAATTGCGTTCACGCGTGACTGGACAGGACCTTGTACCCTTGCCTAAGGAACGGAAAAGTCGTCAATATGTGCCGAATGTGAAATGGAGTGAGTGACTATGTTCGATGATGTTGTCGGAGCTTACGGCAGCCGTTTCCTGCTTGCCGCCGGTGGCGTCGGTCTGGCGCTTCTCCTGCTCATCATCGCGCTCTGGCTGCTCCGCAATCGCGCCCCCTCGCCCTTCGTGCGCGGCGGCCGCAATCGTCAGCCCCGCCTGCAGGTGCTGGATGCGGCTGCCGTCGATACGCGCCGCCGGCTGGTGCTGGTCCGCCGCGACGATGTCGAACATCTGATCATGATCGGCGGCCCGACCGATATCGTCATCGAAAGCCGCATCCTCACTGAGGCGGCCGAGCCGGCGGAAAACCCCTATCGCCCGCAGCCTGCGGAAGAGCATCCGATATCGGTCGCGCGGCCGGAAATGCCGCCCGCCGCCCCGCCCCGCCCGCCGGTCGCAACCCGACCGGAGCCGGTGGCCGAGCCTTCCTTCGCAGCACCCGTTTCGCCGGAACCACGTCCGCGCCCTGAGCCTGTCCAGCCGGCCGCGCCGCCGCCGGTTGCCACCAGTCCTCTTCCGCCAGAGCCGGCAGCACCTCCTCTGGCCGCTGAACGCGAAATTCCGCTACGCGCCGCCCCGCGCCCGCCGGAACGTCCCGCCGCGCCCATTGCCGCCGCACAGCCCGCGCCGTTCCGCGATACCGCCAGCGCCGCCGAAATCCTCGATGCCGCCCGCCAGCGCGTGCTGCCGCAGCAACGAATCGAGCCGGAAGTTTCCGCCCCGCCTGTCCAGAACATGCCTGCGGCTGCGCGCATAGCGACGGCCGAGGATGATGCGGCAGCGCAATCGGCAAAAGCGATTCGGCGCGATTTCCAGCGCGTGCTGGAAGAGGAAATGTCGAACAATCTGACGGCCGAACGCATCGTGCCGGCGCCGGCAAACCAGGCCCCGCGCCAGGCCGCGCCGCAGCCCGCCAACCTGCCGCGCCGCGATCCCGAGCTCGCCCCCATCACCGGCGCCGACACCGAGCTGCAGAAGGAAGTCGCCCGCATCTTCGGCGAAATGAGCGTCAATCGCGACAAGTGAGGGAAGCGTAATGCTTCCCTGCCTTCATCACAAAGTTGCATAAAAGCCGCAAGTTGTGGCTTTTAGCTTTGAAGAACGCTCGGGACTCCCACTGGCGTCGATCATTTGTTATCCCTCAGGTCGAAGAGCGTTGGCGCACTGAGGTTCATTTTGCCTAAGTAAAGACCGGTCTCACTCCAGTTTCACCCGTATTTCGGGACGGCAAGATGCCGTCCGAGGTATGAACATGTTCATCGGGTGGTGGCGAGAGACCGGTTTGGCATTGTCAATTGTGCCAGGTGCAGCTCCGCTGCTTAAGCTCTTCAGCCGCCCACAACATCGCCACGCCGCGTCCCGTAAGGGTTTTCTCATGCACCATCCTGGTGGACTTCCGAAGGGAAGACCAACACGATATGTGCAAGACGCTTCAGGTCCGATGGACCATTACCCCTCAGACAGCGCCTCAGCCTTGGATAACATGCAGCGGATGTGGAGGCTTGAGGGCTTTCCGGAGCAGCGACAGGATCCGGCTCAACGCCAACGGCCGCAAGCTCGATGCCTGGCTTATCTACAAATGCCTGATTTGCCAGAGGACATGGAACCGGCCAATCCTGGAACGGCGCAATGTTCGCAGCATCGATCCTGCGATTCTTGATGCGCTGCAATCCAACGACCGGGATTGGATCCGCGCGGAGACCTTCAACATCGAGGCTCTCAGGCGTCATTCGCCACGCGTGGACGAATTCGCCGAGTTCGACATTGCAAAGCAGATACGGCACCAAACGGCAGATTGGACGAGATTGGAAATCGAGCTGATGGTCCCGTTGCCGATCAGCACGCGCCTTGACCGCCTGCTGGCCTCGGAACTGAAAGTGTCGCGCTCGCGGCTGCAGGCTCTTCAGGAACACGGCAAGCTTCTGATCGATGCCGATGGTGCAGCCGCCCTGCGGCGGCGGATCAGAAACGGCGCCCGCATTACGATCGACCTCGCCATGGAGACCGATCGCGAGCAATCGTGGAGGCCGGCCGCAACAGGCGATCCGCTATAAATGAAAGGCGCCGCGACAGGTCGCGGCGCCTTGTTCCATTTCACGGTTACACGGAAGCCGTCACTCGTCGCGATAGACTTTTTCGCGGCGCTCGTGACGCTCCTGCGCCTCGATCGACAGCGTCGCGATCGGGCGGGCGTCGAGACGCTTGAGGCCGATCGGTTCGCCGGTTTCCTCGCAGTAGCCGTATGTACCGTCTTCGATGCGCTGCAGCGCCGCGTCGATTTTGGAAATCAGCTTTCTCTGCCGGTCGCGGGCGCGAAGTTCGATCGCCCGGTCGGTTTCCGATGACGCCCGGTCGGCGAGATCGGGATGGTTTGCGCTTTCCTCGGCCAGATGGTCGAGTGTCTCGCGCGCTTCTCTAAGGATATCGTTTTTCCAGGCTACCAGCTTCGCCCTGAAGTAGGCACGCTGGTTTACGTTCATGAACTCTTCCTCTTCCGAGGGAACGTAATTGCTAAGATCGATCTTCTCACTCAACGCGATTCTCCTGAAGAACATCTCATGGCGGGCTGTATATCCCAAGCGCTGGCCGCGATTCAAGCCAAATACGACAGGTAAACAGATTTTTAAATCTGTTACAATTTCCGGCTAACGATCTATTTTCTCATCATTATTCCGGCTGCCGTTTTTTGCTTCGCCTTCAAAACGCCGTGTTGTCGGCCAGGTTTCGGGCAGCTGTCGCACGCCTGCCGGTTGACGGCGGCCGATTGCAGCCATTACTGAAAAGACCCGCTCGATCCTGGATTTGCCCATGACCGTACCCCTGCCTCCGCCCAACCGCATCTATCTCCTGCGTCATGCCGAGGCCGCGTGGGCCGAACCCGGACAGCGCGATTTCGACCGGCCTCTCAACGAGAAGGGCTATGGCGACGCCGAAATCATCGCCGACAAGGCCGCCGACAAGGGATACCGCCCCGATCTCCTGATCAGTTCGACGGCTCGGCGCTGCCGCGGCACAGCCGACGCCGTCCACCGGGCGATGGGTCTCGCGCTCGACATACGTTATGTCGATGCGCTCTATAACGCGACGGTCGACACCTATATCGAGATCGTCGACGCGCAGGACGCGGCCTCCGTCATGCTGGTCGGCCACAACCCCACCATGGAACAGGCGCTGGAGGCGCTGATCGGCCATGAGGCGATGGTGAATGCCCTTCCCGCCGGCTTCCCGACGGCAAGCCTCGCGGTCATCGATTTCGCTGCGTCCGTCAACGCCTGGCGCCTTACCGATTTCGTGGTCGTCTGAAGTGTTTCGCGCCGCTTCTTTTTCCGGCGGCGCGTCCTTCCTATATTGCCGGCAGTCACCAACCGGAATCGCGCCTTGCCGCCACGCCTGACATCCTTTGCCGACGACGCCCGTATCGCGTTCGATAATCTTGCCGACCGGGCAAGCGGCCTCGTCAATCCGACCGTCCGGCTTGGCGTCACCGGCCTCTCCCGCTCCGGCAAGACGGTCTTCATCTCCTCGCTGGTCCATAACCTGCTGCATGGCGGCCGCCTGCCGCTGTTCGAGCCCGTGCAGTCGGGCCGCGTCTCGGCGGTGCGGCTGGAGCCGCAGCCGGACGACGCCGTGCCGCGCTTCCAGTATGAGGATCACATTCGTGCGCTGGTGAAGGACCGCATCTGGCCGGATTCGACTCGCGCCATTTCCGAGCTGCGCATCACCCTGGATTATCAGAGCGCCAGCGGCTGGAACCGCCTGTTCTCGCCCGGCCGGCTGTCCATCGATATTGTCGATTATCCCGGCGAATGGCTGCTCGACCTACCGCTGCTCGGCAAGGATTATCGCACCTTCAGCGAGGAAACGATCGCGCTCGCGAAAACCGGCGTCCGCTCCGAGCTGTCGCGTGAATGGCTGGCGCTCACCTACGGCGCTGATATTGGCGCCGAGGCGGACGAGATGGTTGCCCGCGGCCTTGCCACCGCCTTTGCCGATTATCTCAAGGCCTGTAAGGCCGATGAACGCTCGCTTTCCACTCTGCCGCCCGGCCGCCTGCTTCTGCCCGGCGATCTCGACGGTTCGCCGGCGCTGACCTTCGCGCCCCTAGCCTTGCCGGCGCACGGGCATCCCGGCCGCGGCTCGCTGTGGACGATGATGGAGCGGCGCTACGAGGCCTATAAATCGGTCGTCGTCAAACCCTTCTTTCGCGAGCATTTCGCCCGGCTCGACCGCCAGATCGTGCTGGTCGATGCGCTGCAGGCGATGAATCGCGGCCCCGAGGCCGTGCAGGATCTGGAGCGCGCGCTGACCGATGTGCTCGCCTGCTTCCGCCCCGGCACCAATTCGCTGCTCTCTTCGCTGCTTGGGCGCCGCATCGACCGCGTGCTGGTCGCCGCCACCAAGGCTGATCATCTCCATCATGAGAGCCATGACCGGCTCGATGCGCTGACCCGCCGCCTCGTCGACCGCGCCATCGGCCGCATCGGCATGGCAGGCGCGGGCATCGATGTCATGGCGCTGGCCTCCGTGCGCGCGACCCGGGAGGCGACGGTCAAGCGTGACGGCCATGAACTGCCCGTCATCGTCGGCACGCCGATGGAGGGCGAAACCATCGCCGGCGAACGCTTCGACGGGCAGAGAAAAACCGCGATCTTCCCGGGCGACCTGCCGGAGGATCCGGAAAGCCTGTTCGACCGCATCGCTTCGGGCAAGACGGTCGAGCCCCTGCCCGACGTCAACGTCGTCAGGTTTCGCCCGCCGCATCTCGAGGAAGCCGGCGGCGGCGTCAAGCTGTCGGTCCCGCATATCCGCCTCGACCGCGCCATGCAGTTCCTGTTCGGAGACCGTCTCGCATGAGCAAGCCCCCATCCGATCCGCCGCGCCGCCCGCCCGCCGCCTTCATCTACGAGGAAGAAACCTCGGAGCCGCGCGAAAACGGCCGGGGGCAGCAGCCGCGGCGCAGGCCGGAAAGCTTCTCCGAAAACATCGTCGTGACGCCCGACGAGGACGATCCTTTCCTCAATCCCGATAAGGATCTGAGCGCCGTCCCGGTCGCAACGCCGCGCAAAAGGCGAACCTCCTTCGGCAAGATCGCCGCCGGCGCCTTCGGCATCCTGCTGTCGCTCGGCATCGGGCTGTGGACCGATCGGTTGATCCGCGACCTCTTCGCCCGCGCCGATTGGCTCGGTTATGTCGCTCTTGCCGTGCTGGCGGTTGGCATCCTCGCCGTGCTGGCCCTCGTCATCCGCGAAACCGTGGGCATGATGCGCCTTGCCGCGGTTCAGACGATCAAGGCCGAAGCGGAAGCCGCCGTCCTCGAAACCCGGCCGGCGAAAGCACGCGCCGTCGTTACGCGTCTCACCACGCTGCTTTCCGCCAATCCCGAGACGTCGAAAGGCCGCGCGACGCTGAAGGCGACCGAAGGCGAGGTCATCGACGCCCCGCATCTGATTGCGCTCGCCGAACGCGAGCTGCTCGCTCCCCTCGACCGCAAGGCCCGCGCCCTCATCGTCAATGCCTCGAAGCGCGTCTCGATCGTGACCGCCGTCAGCCCGCGCGCCGTCGTCGACCTGCTCTATGTCCTTTACGAGGCCGTACGGCTCATCCGCGCCATGGCCGAGCTCTATGGCGGCCGTCCGGGCACACTCGGCATGTTCCGCCTGCTGCGCGATGTGCTCGCCCATCTCGCCGTCACCGGCTCTATCGCCGTCGGCGACAGCCTCGTCCAGCAGGTGCTCGGCCACGGATTGGCTTCAAAGCTCTCCGCCCGACTCGGCGAAGGCGTCATCAACGGCCTGATGACCGCCCGCATTGGAATCGCGGCCATGGATCTTTGCCGCCCGCTCGCCTTCCACGCGCTGAAACGGCCGGGAATCGGCGATTTCATCGGCGATCTCACGCCTTCGATGTCACCGCGCGGCAACACTCCTTGACATCAGTGACGTTTCGGCAGCTTTCACCATACGTAGCGTAATGTTGGAGAAATTGAAGTGGATTCAAGATATTAGCAGCGGGATACTGAAGTTCGCGCCGCGCGAAAACCCTTGTGCCACCGTGCATTTCGGGACAATCGAAAGGAAGGATTAACCATTATTCGGCAAAACTTGCAGCCAGTTCGTGAGTGGTGTTTGCCAAGGAAAATCCATGTATTCGCGCAAGTTTCTCTTCGTTTGCGGCCTTGCCGCCGCGGCATTGTCTCCCGTCGCAGATGTCGCTCCGGCAGCCACGGCTGCGACCCGTGACAAGGCCTTCTTCGAATCCGTCGCCGGCTCCTGGAAGGGTCCGGGCGAGATCGTCGCCGGAAAGTATAAAGGCACGAAATTCACCTGCAACCTGATCGGCGAGCCGACCGGCGACAGCAGCGCCGGCATCAAGCTCGACGGCACGTGCCGCGTCGGCGTCTTCAAGCAGCCGATGACCGCCGTCATCTCGCAGGCTGGCTCCACCTACAAGGGCAAGTTCCTCGATGGCGCTGCCGGTAAGGGCCTCGACGTCGTCTCCGGCGCCGTCACTGAGGATACTGTCGTTGTCGGCATCAACCGCGCCAAGCTGAACGGCGCGATGATCGCCCGCGTACGTGACGACAAGACGATGAACATCACCGTCTCGGTCAAGGTCGAAAGCCAGATGGTCCCGGTCATCGGCCTGACATTGACCCGCCAGGTCGACGAAATGGCCGTCGGCTCCATTCAGTAAGACGGCATCCAGGATTTTCCGGAAGCGGCGGGATTTCCCGCCGTTTTTCGTTTCAGGATTTCCGCCACCAGTCGCGGCCGTTATCGGCGACCTCGATGCCCGCCACATCGGCATCCGACAGCCAGTCGCCGACCGTCCTGCCCTTGACGAGAAGGCCCGGCGCGATATCGGCAAGCGGCATCAGCACGAAGCCGCGACCGGTCATGCGGGGATGCGGCAGCTCCAGCCGCGGCGCCTCCTGAACGACGTCGCCATAGGTCAGCACGTCGATATCGAGCGTGCGCGGACCCCAGCGCTCGACGCGCTCGCGTTTCATCTCGCGCTCGATCGACAGGCAGAGATCGAGCAATGCTTCCGGTGGAAGCGAGGTTTCGACGGCGGCGCAGGCATTGAAGAAGAACGACTGGTCGGTCTTGCCCCAGGGCGGCGTGCGATAGAGCCGCGAGACGGCGCTGACACGGCAGTCGTCCCGCCGGTCCAGGCTTTGCAGCGCCGCGGCCATCGCCTTTACCGGATCGCCGATATTGCCGCCGAGACCGAGCGTGGCCGATTGCAACGAGGCCTCAGGCAAAGTGCTCAACGCTCACCTGCACGAAATCGAGCACGCCGGGCACCGGCGCATTCGGCTTGCGCACCGTGATCTTCGCCCGCCGCACCTGCGGAAATTTCTGACAGAGCCCCCTGGCGATATCGAGCGCCAGCGCCTCGATCAGATAGCGCCGCTTGCCCGTGACGATCTCCTCGATCACCGTAAAGGCAATGCCGTAATTCACCGTGTCGTCGATTGAATCGCTTTCCAGCGCCTCGCCGGCGACGACATCGAGCTCGGCATCGACGAAAAAGCGCTGGCCGAGGAATTCCTCCTCGTCATGCACGCCGTGGCGCGCGAAGAAGGCGCAGTTCTGCAGCGTGATCGTGTAAGTGGTCATGTCGGCCGCTTCCTCTCGAAATCCTGGCGGGCATTGAGCATAGCATCGGCGATATCGAGCGCATCCCTGTTGATTGCGACATTGTGCACCCGGAAAACCGCAGCTCCCTGCAGCCGAAGCAGCGCGCTTGATGCAGCCGTCGCCACGTCCCGCTCCGGCGCCTCCCGCCCCGTCACGCTGCCGAGGAAGCGCTTGCGCGACGTGCCGGCAAGCAGCGGCAGGCCGAAGCGCGAAAGCTCGGAAAACCGCGCCATCAATTCCAGGTTCTCCTCGGCCGTCTCCTTGGCGAAGCCGAAGCCCGGATCGAGTACGATATGGTCGTTGCCGACGCCGGCCGCTGCGGCGATCGCGAGCGAGTGCTTGAGGAAGTGCACCTGGTCGGCGATCACGTCGGGAAGCTTCGCCCTGTCGCGGCCGGTATGCATGATGCAGAGCCCGGCCCCGGTCGCCGCGGCGAGATCGGCGATATCAGGCTCCCTTTGCAGCCCGAAGACGTCATTGACGATATGAGCGCCGGCGCTGATCGCAAGCCGCGCCGTCTCGGCGCGATAGGTATCGATGGAGATGAGGGCTTCGGTGCGCCCGCGCAGCGCCTCGATCACCGGCAGCACGCGCGCCTGCTCCTCGGAAGGGCTGACGGATGCGGCGCCCGGCCGGGTCGATTCGCCGCCGATGTCGATAATGGCGGCGCCGTCGGCGACTGCCTGCAGCGCATGTTCGACGACCGCCTCGACGGTTTCGAAGCGCCCGCCGTCGGAAAAGGAGTCCGGCGTCACGTTGATGATCGCCATGATCGCCGACCGACGGCCGAGTTCGATCTCCCGGCCATGGGCGACGCGCCATAAACTGCCTTCGAGCCCTGTCACCAGACTTATCCCATTGATGACGAAAAAACCGTCATCCGATATTGCGCTTGTGGTGGCTATGCCCCAAGCTCCTGCCGATTTCAACACGGGTTGCATTCAGAATGCCGCTTGCAGTGCGTTATATGTACCTTCCTGTCGCCTTTTCCATTGCTCTTTGCCTCTGCGGCCCAGCGGCAGCCGAAGTGATTGCATCGAAAAGCTATTCCTATTTCGACATCCGCGGCAAAACGGCGGATGAGCTCGATCGCGAACTCAGCCGGCGCGGCCCGACGGCGAGCGGCTCCTCGGCGCGCCATCCGGGCGCCACGAAGATCCGCTTCGGCGGCGAGGCCACCTATATCCAGGACGACGGGCGCTGCCGCGTCGGCAACGTCAAGGTGACAGTCCATACCCAGATCATCCTGCCGCGCTGGAACAGCCGCAAGGGCGCGAGCAAGGAGCTGTCGATGATCTGGGATGCACTTTCGAGCGATATCAAGCGCCACGAGGAGCGCCACGCCGAGATCGCCCGCAACCAGGCCCGTGCCATGGAGCGGGCCATTCGCGCCTTGCCGGTGCAGCGCAGTTGCGAGGCCATGCAGGAACTCGTTTCCAACGAATCAGCTCGCGGTATAGAGGAGCACGACCGGCAGCAGGCGCAATTCGACCGGGTAGAGGCGGTCAATTTCCAGAAGCGTATGCTGAGATTGCTGAATAATCGAATCAACGGCAGAGCCGGCGGAAAATAACGCTTTTTCAAGCTGATTGCGAGTGGGAAAGCTTAGCTGCGCAACGAAACCTGTGCGAAACTTACGCTCTCCCCAGCGATTTAATGGTCATTTTTCATCCTGGCAGACTCAACCGGAACGCGTTAATATGAACACATTCGAAAGTTCAGGTACGGCATCTGCACTTTCATCGCTGGGTTCTCCTGGCGCGTTCCGAAGCCGCGGATGTTCCTCCCTCATCCGTTGGTAATGCGCCCGCCTCGCCTCGCTCGCACCAGCGCGCGAGGCGTCTTTTTTGTGGGTATGGGAAGATCTCGACGAGCGTAGCCAGTCGAGGCGTCGCGCCTCAGGCCTGGCGTTCCGGCACGTGCACGACGAGCCCGTCATAGGCGGCCTTCATCCTGATCTGACAGGAAAGCCGCGAGGTCGGACGTACGTCGAAGGCGAAATCGAGCATGTCCTCTTCCATCGCCTCGGGCTGGCCGACCTTCTCGGTCCATTCCTCATCGACATAAACATGACAGGTCGCACAGGCGCAGGCGCCGCCGCATTCGGCCTCGATGCCGGGCACCGAATTGCGCACGGCGTTCTCCATTACGGTGGAGCCTTGGTCGACGTCGAGGTCGAAGCGCGTGCCGTCGAAGGCGACGATGGTAAGTTTGGGCATCAGGACTATTTCCGGTCTTCTAATGGTGGGCGGATTTTCTTCCGACAATTCGACGCATCAGTCAACATTGCGGAACGTGTCTTAACCTCGCAGATCGGGCCGTCGCCCGCCGTCTTCAATGCGTCATATGGCACGTCGCAAAAAGACCCGTGGTTTCGCAATGAAACAACGGGCCTCGGTCGAACGATGGCTGGAGAGGGTCAGCCGCGGCAGAGTTTCAGGATGAAATTCTCGGCGTCGACGACGGCGGCACCCAGCGCTGCCATCGTCCCGGCGTCACAGCCGGTTTCCTCGATGGCTTCCGCCGTCTGCGATACGCGGAACGCGCCGACGGAGCTTGCCGCCCCCTTCAGCCGGTGTGCCGCAGCACCCGCCCGGCTGGTTTCGCCGCTTGCGATATCCTGCAGGCACGCGCGCGCCTGGCGCGCAAACATCTGAAGGACTTCGATTTCCAGCGTCTTGTCGCCCATCGTCTGCTTTGCAAGATGGACCAGATCGATCGGCCGGACCTTGGAAGGACAGGGTCCCTTTGCATTGTCCGGCGCCTCGAATACGATGCTCAATGCTGCCATTTGGGCTGCCATTTGCCAATTCTCCCGTCTCTTATCGTCCGCAGTTGCTACAGTTCTGCGCCAGGAGGGTGGCCATCACGTTAAATTCCGGCACATTCAGGGCGGAAATCTCGCCATATGGTTAATGTCCGTTAAACATCCCTAAATTATTGGTTTTTAAGCAGGGCTCCGGATTCAAAGATGTTAACAACGGATTAACGAGCCGTGAATCTCAAGCCTTCATTAATTGTGTGAAGAGCCCAGATGTGTCACTACGATACTGGTAGAGCGGGTTTATGGTACGCGCCTTTGCCGAGCGAGTGGATAATGGTAGTGTTTTGATACCTTCCGTTTGAAAAAGCGGCTATCTACTCTGAAATGACATGCTTATCCGTCCGCGGTTGGGATGGAAGGCTGGAGCGGCGAAGTTGTTACCCGGGTAAGGCGGAAGCCCGGGATGCGCTGCCGGACTGGCTGACAGTAACGAGGCATAACCGAATGGCGAACAACAAATATAATGAGTCGATCGAGGACAAGGCGTTCAAGGCATTGGACGAGGCCCTCCAGATCGATTTCGGCAAGGAAACCGTGCCGTCTCGCCGCGGCAGCGCGCCCCAGGCCCCGGAGGCTAATGTGTCTGAACCATCGAATGCGCGTAATCAGCAGGCCCAGGAAGAAGCGCAGCGCCGCAACCGCCGCGGGGGCGCCGGCGAGCAGGCTTCCAGGGCTCCGGCCTTCGCGCCGGCCAACGATGCCAGCCGCAATACGCCCGCCTCTATCCTGAAATCCTTCGATGGTGCCTCCAGCCGCTCGGCGGTGCGCACCGCCACCCTGTTTTCCGTCCTCTGGGTCATGGCCGGCCTCGGCCTGATGTCTCTGCTCTACGCGCCGCAGATCTGGCAGATCCGTTCGGTCGCCGATCTCGTCGCCCTGCCCGGCGTCATCGCCGGCCTCGTCGGTATCATCATCCCGGTGATGATGTTCTATGCCTTCGCCATCATGATTTCCCGCGCCCAGGACATGCGCAACGCCGCCCGCTCCATGGCCGAGGTGGCACTGCGTCTCGCCGAGCCGGAAACCATTGCCTCCGAGCGCATCATGACGGTCGGCCAGGCCGTGCGCCGCGAAGTCTCGGCCATGAACGAAGGCATCGAGCGCACCATCGCGCGCGCCTCCGAGCTGGAAACGCTTGTCCATTCCGAGGTCAACGCGCTCGAACGCTCCTATGCCGATAACGAGTTGCGCGTGCGCGGCCTCGTCCACGAACTCGGCTCCGAGCGCGAGGCGATCGTCAATCATGCCGACCGCATCCGCACCTCGATCGGCAGCGTCCACGATCAGCTGAAGGAAGAGCTGTCGCTTGCGACCGAAGAGATCGCGGTGCGCCTCGCCACATCGGGCGAAGCCTTTGCCTCGCTGATCGACACGCGTGCGGCGACGATCCTGGAAAAATCGGACAGCGCCCTGCAGTCGATGGGCAGCCTGCTCGCCGCCAAGACCGACAGCCTGCTCCAGACGCTGAACGCATCCGGTTTTGCGCTGGCCACCGAATTCGACAACCGTCTCGAAGCCATCTCGGTCAATCTCAATGAACACGGTGAAAAGCTGCTCAGCCAGTTCGAGACGCGCGCCTCGACCATGGATAGCAGCACCGAGAAGCTGAACGCGGCGCTGAACGAGCGCACGCACCAGCTCAACGAAATCCTGATCGCCCGCACCCGCGAGATCAACGAAAGCCTGACATCGGGCGAACGCACCATCAGCGGCACGCTCGACGACGTGCTGTCGAAGCTGAACAGCGCGCTCGACGAAAAGGGTGCAAGCTTCCGCCAGAGCCTGCAGAGCACCGCCGACGACGCCGTCATGGATCTCGACGTGCGCTCCGGCTTCTTCGAGGAGCGGCTGCAGACCACCGTCGCCCAGCTGTCGACCGCCTTCGACGAGCGCGTCGCCGAATTCACCAGCGCTTTCGACAAGCGCACCGGTTCGCTCGACACCAAGCTGATGGAGAGCCTTGCCCGCATCAACGAGACGCTGACCGGCGGTTCGGATTCGATCGAGGGCATTCTCAGCTCCAGCATCGAGCGGATCAGTTCCTCGATCACCGACCAGTCGCTGGCGCTGGCCACCGCGTTCGCCACCGGCCATGAAGTGCTGGAAAGCGCGCTCGGCACCCGGACGGAGGAAATCACCACGGCGCTTGCCGGCCGCACCGGCGAACTGACCTCGGCGCTGCAGAGCGCCACGTCGGACATCGCGCTGGCGCTGGCATCGGGCACCTCCGACCTGCAGAACAATCTCCAGGCCCGCTCGACCGAGTTCCGCGACACGCTGCGCACCACCACCACCGATCTGACTGCCGCCGTTGCCGCCGGCACCGAGCAAGTCACCACCGCCTTCGGCGGCCGTGCCGAAGAGTTGACAGGTGTGCTTGCAGCACGCGCCGCGGAAATCCGTGAGGCGCTCGGCACAGCCCACGAGCGGATCGACAGCGTCATGGCCGAACGCGGCGACTCGCTGGTCGATGCACTGAGCACCCATCACAGCCGCTTCGAGGAAGCGCTGACGAGCCGCTCCGATGCCATCATCAATGCCGTTTCCGACACCCATGACCGTCTTGCCGAAACGCTCGACGAAAAGGCGATGGCGCTCGCCATTTCCCTGAACGAGAGCCAGACCCGTATCGAAGACACGCTGGAGACCCGCTCGGCCGCCCTGCTGGATGCCGTTTCCGGCACCCATGACCGCCTTTCCGAAACGCTTGACGAGAAGGCGATGGCGCTCGCCATCTCCTTGAACGAAAGCCAGAGCCGTATCGAAGACACGCTCGAGACCCGCTCCACGGCCTTCCTGAATGCCGTCTCGGGTACTCATGATCGCCTGTCGGAAACGCTGGATACGAAGGCGGCCGCCCTGACGAGCTCGCTCGACGAGCGCCATGCCCGTATCGAAGGCGCGCTCGGAACGCGCGCCGAAGCATTGCTGAACAGCGTGTCCGGCACCAGCGACCGGCTTGCCGAAACGCTCGACGAAAAGGCGATGGCGCTCGCCATTTCCTTGAACGAGAGCCAGACCCGGATCGAAGAGACGCTCGAGACCCGTTCCGCCGCTCTGCTGAACGCCGTCTCCGGCACCCATGAACGCTTTGCCGAGACTCTGGAAGGCAAGGCGGCAGCTTTTGCCACCTCGCTGAACGACACCCAGACCCGCATCGAAAATACGCTCGAAACCCGCTCCGCGGCGCTGCTGGATGCCGTATCCGGCACCCATGACCGCCTCTCCGAGACGCTGGACGAAAAAGCGATGGCGCTTGCCATCTCGCTGACCGAGGGCCAGGCTCGCATCGAGGACACGCTGGAAACCCGCTCGGCGGCGCTGCTGAATGCCGTCTCCGGCACCCATGAGCGCCTGTCGGAAACGCTTGACGAGAAGGCGATGACGCTCGCAATCTCGCTCAACGAGAGCCAGTCCCGTATCGAAGACACGCTCGAAGCCCGCTCGGAATCCTTCCTCAAGGCCGTTTCCGGCACGCATGAGCGTCTTTCCGAAACGCTCGACGAAAAGGCATCGGCCTTCGCCGCCTCTCTCAACGAGGGCCAGACCCGCCTGCAGGACACGCTGGAAACCCGCTCGGAGTCCTTCCTCAGCGCGATCTCCGCCACCCATGACCGCCTGTCCGAGACCTTCGACGACCGGGCGATGGCGCTTGCCATCTCTCTGAACGAAAGCCAGAGCCGTCTGGAGGAGACGCTGACATCGGGCACCGACGCGATCACCAATGCGGTCGCCGGCACGCATGAGCGCTTGAACGGCGTCCTCGACCAGAAGGCGAGCGCCCTCGCCTCCTCCTTGAGCGACGGCCAGGCTCGCCTGGAAGAAGCCTTGGGTCACCGCACCGCCGCGATCGTCAACGCCGTGGCGGCAAGCCACGACCGCCTCACCGATTCGCTCGATGAAAAGACCATGGCGCTCGCCATTTCGCTCGACGACAACCAGAGCCGCTTCGACAGCGCACTGGAAGCCCGCAGCAACGCCATGATGGAGGCCGTCGCCAGTGCCGAGGCACGCGTTGCCAGCGCCTTCGCCGACAAGACAGACGCGATCCACGCCGCCTATACCGACAATCAGCAGCGGCTCGAAAATGCCCTCTCCGGACACAGCGCGGCTCTCTCCGGCGTTCTCGATGCGGGCGGCGCCCGCTTCGAAGATCTCGTCGGCGGCCTGACCGGCCGGATCGAAGGCCGCCTCGCCGATGCCCATGCGCGGCTCGGAGGCCTTGCCGAGGAGGCTGCGGCGCGCATTGAGGGCGGCCTTGCCTCCGCCCATGACCGCATCCGCACCACGCTCGAAGACCGCGCCAACGCCATCGACCTGTCGCTGAACCAGGCCCATGCGCTGATCAACGATACGCTGACCGAACAGGCGACCAGCATCGGCACCTCGGTTGCGACGAGCGTCAGCATGCTCGAAATGTCGCTGGAAGAGCGCGAGGCTTCGCTCCGCAAGACGATCGATGCCAGCGCGCAGACACTGGAAGAGCGCATGCATGCCGGCGCCGGGCAGATCGCCGGCCGCTTCCAGGAAGCCGCGAGTGCGATTTCGACCTCCGCCCAGAATTTCTCCTCGCATCTGGACCAGTCCGTCGAAAGCCTGACCGGCCGGTTCGAAGAAACCGGATCACGCGTCGAAGCCGGCCTCGCCGCCATCGAGACCCGCATCCGTGACGGCGTCGGCGGTGTTGCCGAAAAGGTGGAATCGGTCGGCAGCCAGCTCTCCGGCGTGCTGACCGATGGCATTTCCCGCATCGGCGCGCTCGGCGACGACGCTAGCCAGCGCATCTCGGCGGCGCTCGAAGGCAGCGCCGCGAACCTCACCCAGGCGATCGACAGCCGTACCGCCAATCTGGCGGAGACGCTGGACACCAGGACCACGACCCTGACGGGCGCCATCGAAGGCCGCACGGCGAGCCTCGGCGAAACCCTCGACCGCGGCAATGAACGTATCGAGGAACGCCTGTCCACCATGGACCGCGCCTTGACCGTCGGCCTCGAAGCCGTCAACCGCACGATCGAGGGCAAGGCCGCCGGCCTCGCCTCGACGCTGCGCAGCGCGGTTGCCGAAGCCGCCCAGGGCATGGAAGGCGAAGCGACGAGAACCACCGAACTGCTCGGCAAGACCGGCCAGCAATTCGCCGAAGACCTCAACACGAAAAGCGACGAATTCACCCGCACCATGGATGAGCGCTCGTCGCAGATCGTCACCCGCGTCGCCGAGGCCCAGAACCGGCTGGCAAGCCAGGCCGCTGCCGTCGCCCAGACCTTCTCGGAAGCCGGCAACGCCATCGTCAACAAGGTCGCCGAGGCCGAGACCATCGTCGGCACGCAGGTCAATGCGATTTCCAAGGCTCTGTCGGATGCCGGCCAGTCGCTGGAAGCACGCGGCAATGCCATCCGCTCGACGCTGACCGGCGCCGGCAGCGAGATTTCCGCCACCATGGCGGATGTCGACCGGGCGCTCGAAGCACGCAGCAGCGCTATCCGCTCCAATCTCGAAGAGCGTACCCGCGAGATCGATACGACGCTCTCCGATATCGACCGAGCGCTCGAAGCGCGCGGCAATTCGATCCGCACCACCCTCGAGGAGCGCACCCGCGACCTCAACTCGATGCTATCGGGCCGCTCGGTCGAACTGACGCGCATCCTCGACGAGACCGCCCGCCCGATCATCGACCGCTACACCGATGCCGGCGAGCAGGCTGCCGCCCGCATCACCGCCGCAGCCAATCTCAGCGCCGACCGCCTGCGTGCGGAAAACGAAGCGCTTGCCAGCGCCGTTGCCGCCCGCACCGAGAATGTGACCAATGCCGTCGCCGCCATCGAGAACAGCCTGGCGGAAAACGTCAACGGCCTCGTTCAGCGCATGTCGGAAAGCAGCGCGGCGATGGCGATGATGATGAACCGCGCCGCCGAACAGCTGACCGGCGTCGACAGCCGTCTCGGCGAGACCACCACGCGCTTTGCCGACTCCGCCACCAAGGCCGCCGAAATGGTTTCCGCCTCGACCAGGCTTCTCGAAGGCAAGGTCGACCGCCTCTCCGACATATCGGGCCAGACGCTGTCGCAGGTCGGCAGCATCATCGGCCGCTTCGACGAGCACTCGAAGGTTCTGACCCAGGCCTCTCAGCTTCTCGGCGCCGCCCAGTCCAACCTCGCCTCGACGCTGGAAGAGCGCGAAAGCGCGCTGCAGACGCTCTCGGTCGGCCTTGTCCAGCGTTCCGACGAGATTGAGAAGACCATGCGCGGCCTCGGCGGCATGATCGAGTCCGTCTTCGAGCGGGCCGAGCAGCGCGCCACCCAGGTCACCGGCAATCTGCGCCAGGGTGTCCAGTCCTCCTTCGCCGATGTCGGCCGCATTCTTGGCGAGACCGAGAAGCGCGCCCAGGAAGCCGCCGAAACGATGCGCGAGGCGATCACCCGCGCCGGCGAAGAAGCCAATACGACAATCGACACCACCTTCGCCAATGTCGAGCGCCGCTCCGGCGATCTCTCCAACCGCATTCGCGGCGGTCTCACCGCCTCGCTGTCGGAAGTCGAGCGCATGCTCGGCGAAGCCGGCCGCGCTTCCGATGGCGCCGCTCAGAACATGCGGGAATCGCTGCGTGAAGCGATCGAGGATGCCGTCGGCCGCTTCTCCGGCGCGACCGAAGATATCCGTCGCTCCGCAGCCGATATCCGCAGCGAGCTCGACGCCACTCGCGCCGAACTGAAGCGCGGCGCCTTCGACCTTCCCGAGGAAGCCAAGGAAAGCGCCTCGGCCATGCGCCGGGCCGTCGCCGAGCAGATCAAGGCGCTGCAGGACATTTCCCAGCTCGTCGGCCGCAGCAGCCAGCAGCTCGAAATATCCGAGCCGGTCGCCCGCACGCTCGCCCAGGCGCAGCCTGCCCCGCGTCCCGCTCAGCCGGCCGTAACTCAACAGGTCGCCGCCCAGCCGCAGCAGCCCGCCCGCCCGCCGATCGAAGCCACGGGCCTGCGCGGAACGATCGCGCCATCGGCGCCCGCTGCCGCGCCTCAGCGCCCCGCCCAGCAGCCAGCGCCTGCCCGCCAGGAACCGGCTCGTGCGGAAAGCGGCGGCTGGATCAGCGATCTCCTGCGCGGCGCCTCGCGTGAGGAGGCCGCCGAGGAAGCGCCCGCTCGCGCCCCGGCCACACAGGCAGCGCCGGCCGCGCGCAGCGGCGATGTCCGCAACCCGCGCCATGTCGTCGAATCCCTGAATTCGCTCTCGGTCGACATCGCCCGCGCCATCGATCACGACGCCTCCGTCGATCTCTGGCGCCGTTATCAGCGCGGCGAGCGCGACGTCTTCACCCGTCGCCTCTACACGCTGAAGGGCCAGCAGACCTTCGACGAGATCAAGCGCAAATACGACCGCGAACCGGAATTCCGCACCGCCGTCGACCGCTATATCGGCGATTTCGAAAAGCTGCTCGCCGACGTCGCCCGCAGCGACCCGAACCAGATCGTCTCGCAGTCCTACCTCACCTCGGACACGGGCAAGGTCTACACCATGCTCGCCCACGCCGCAGGCCGGCTCAGCTGAGCTGAGCTGACTGATATCTTGATTGGAAAGCCGCCTGAACAGCGTGTCAGGCGGTTTTCGTTTTAGATCATCTGCGCAGGAAGCTCCGGAAATGACCAAGGCCCTTCTGATCATCGACGTGCAGAACGCAATTCTTTCCGGAAAAGCCACGCCGGAGCGGCAGCCGCAGATCGATTCCGCCCTCGATCAGACCGTCGCCCGTCTTGCCTCGCTTCAGGAAAAGGCGAGGCAGGCTGGCGTGCCTGTCGTGCTGGTGCAGCATGACGGCGGCAACGGCCACAGATTGGCCGTCGGCACGCCGGGATGGGCGCTGCGCCAGGAAATTGCGCCGAAGCAGGGCGAAGTCGTCGTGCGCAAGAAAAGCGCCGACTCCTTCTTCGAGACCGATCTCGCGGAACGTCTGGACGAACGATCCATCACTCACCTGATCGTCGGCGGCTGCATGTCCCAATTCTGCGTCGATACGACGGTCAGGCGCGCCGTGTCGCTCGGATATGATGTGACGCTGATTGCCGACGGCCACACGACCGGCGACACCGAAACCCTCACCTTCTCTGAGATCGTCGCGCACCACAATGAAACGCTAGACGGCTTCGACGCCGGCAAAGCCGTGGTCGCCGTCCGTCCCGCCGCAGACATCGTTTTATAAGGCGCGGAGCGCGAAAGGAGAGCTGGCATCAAATCGAGGGCCGGCGATCAATGCCCAATTTGACGACCAACCCGTCCACCGCCTCCTCAACGCTCTTCGCAGCCGTATCGACAACGATTGGCCTCCGCCCCCAATCCTCATAGGCCCGGTCGACAACCTCTTGCCAGCTCGGTTTCACGAGTCCCTCAACATCGGTTTCCCGCGTCTCCACCCCGGCGGCGATGCTCGGTCTTGTCGGAACAGATCACCTCCACCTCGACCGCAGTCACCGCAGATCGCGCGGCAACCGCCAGCCATGCTCTGCGCGTTATCTCCAGCGGATTGACCGAGTCGGCAATGACCAATCTGCCGAGAGTGAGATTATCCTGCGCCACTCCATAGGCGACGACATAACCGGCCGGGCCGATGTCTCTTTCAACATCGCCTGACGCCCTGATCGCCTGCTCGATCGTGTCGACCCTGACATGGACGGCGCCAAGCCGTTTCGCGAGCGCGCGGGCGATTGTCGTTTTCCCGCTTCCCGGCAAGCCGCCGAAGATGATCAGCATGGTTTCACCTCGTCCGTGAATATTCGTGAGGATCTCGTTTTAGGCGAACTGCTGAACAAACCCAATCACCTGTGGATCACCAACTTTTGTTGCTCCCCGTCCTTCATTCCGTCACAAACTTTTCCAATGCGCTACGATCAACTGAACGGCTCGTTCGACCATCAACCGATAGAGACAGCAACATTGATGACCAAGATGACATCCCGGCTTCTTGCCACAGCGCTCTCGTCCGCCTTCCTGCTTGGCGCCTATACTCTGGCTGAAGCAGGTCAGGCAAGCTTCGTCGTGGACGCGCATTCAGGACAGGTCCTCGAAGCTTCCAATCAGGACGAGCTGAACTATCCGGCGTCGCTGACCAAGATGATGACGCTCTATCTCGCTTTCGAGGCCCTGCATGAGGGACGTCTCGCCTGGGACCAAAAGCTTACCATGTCGGAAAATGCCGAGAGCAAGGAGCCCTTCAAGCTCGCCGTCGGCGCCGGCCGCAAGGTGACGCTGCGCGAAGCGGTCGAAGCCATCGTCGTGCTCTCGGCCAATGACGCGGCCGTGGCGATCGCCGAACAGCTCGGCGGCTCCGAACAGGCCTTCGCCAAGACGATGACCGACAAGGCGCATCAGCTCGGCATGAAGGATACGGTCTTCAAGAACCCGTCGGGACTGCCCGATCCCGAGCAGGTCACCACGGCGCGCGACATGGCGACCCTCGGCGTTTCGCTGATGCGGGACTACCCCGAAGAATTCAAGCTCTTCTCCATGCGCGGCTTCCAGTTCCGCGGCATGAAGCTGCGCGGCCACAATAACCTCATGTACCGCTATGACGGCGTCGACGGCATCAAGACCGGCTACACCGATGCATCCGGCTACAATGTCGTGACATCGGCGCTGAAGGACGGCCGCCGCGTGGTGGGCGTCGTCATGGGCGAAAAGACCGCAAGCCTGCGCGACGACAAGATGGCGGGCCTGCTGGACAACTATCTGCCGTCGTCACCTACGGTCACGGCAACCGGTCAGCCGTGAGCCACGATGACGGACGCGCAGCCGACCAAATAGGCTGCCGCCTACCTAAAAAAAA
>NZ_NWSX01000041.1 GCF_002531825.1 Rhizobium sp. J15
TATGTCGGCATGGGGCCGGTGGCGGCGCCTTATTGAGGGCAGCCTTGCTCCGCCGGCACCAAAAGCTCCGGTGCCGAAGGCGTCTCGACGGTGCGCCCCTGTCAGCCCAACTCCTCGCCCCCTTCATTTCCTTCCAGCTTCTGCAGAAGCGCCTTCATGACCCGGTGGGTCGTCTCGATGTCGGTGATTTCGAGGCCTTCCGCCAAGCCGCTCGCCCAAGGGGCCTGGAGGCGCATGGCCGCGTTGAAGGTCTCGCGGCCCTTCTCCGTCAGCACCACGAGCTGGGCGCGCCGGTGATGCGGATTGGCCGCGAAGGCGACAAGGCCTTCCTTCGCCAGATCGTTGACGATGCGCTGCACGTTCTGGCGGTTCGCGCCCATATCGCGAGCAAGCCAAGCGACCGGCTGCGGGCGCTGCGACGCGCCGACCGTGCCCAAAACCTGCCAGCGCGCACTCGTCAGCCCGAGGCCGGCAACCAGCCTGTCGCCCGAGGTCAGCATCCGGTTGTTCAGCCGGAAAAGGTCGAGAATGAGAGTGGTCAATGCGGATCCAGCAGCTGTTCGCTCGGGCTCGTCCATTTGTCACCATGCAATCTATTTGACATCATAGTGTCAATATTATATGTTTCATTCATGTCGAATTGACATCATGCAACCATATAGACTGGAGTAGACCGTGTCACCCATGCGTCCGATGGACCCTGCCTTCCCGATCGACCGCCAGATCGGCATCGATGCCTCCCCGGTCGTGCTCGTCAACCTGTTCACGCTCGACAAGGCGGATGAACCGGCATTCCTCGAAAACTGGCAGGACGACGCGGCCTTCATGAAGAAGCAGCCGGGCTTCATCTCCACCCAGCTGCACCGCGCATTGGGCGAGAACCCGACCTATCTCAATTACGCCGTCTGGGAATCGAACGAACATTTCCGGGCCGCCTTCACCCATCCCGAGTTCCGGGCCAAGATATCGGCCTACCCCTCCTCGGCCGTCGCCTCGCCGCACCTCTTCCAGAAGGTTGCGGTGCAGGGCATCTGCGTGGCTTAGCGGAAGAGCAGGCCTTCGGGCCTGCGAAAAACAAGAGACATGGCTTCAGCGAAACGCCGTACAGATCTGAACGGCGGCTGGATCGCTGTGCCGTCAGCTAATTTATGGACATCAAGTCATGTTGAAAAGACGGGGCATCCTCGCCATCGCCGGTCTGATTGCCGTCTTCACGATCCTTCATCTCGCTTTGTCGCCGGATCGCTATGCCCCACGGCTTCTTGGCGCAACGACGCTCGGCGGCGCGGCATTCCTGCTGATGACGGTTGCCGTGTTGCTCTCGACGCGGGCCAAACCGCTGGAGGATCTCTTCGGCGGGCTCGACCGCATGTATCAGGTGCATCGGGTGGTCGGCGTCTGCGCCGCACTCATCGCTTTCCTGCATTTCTTCACGGTGCCGAAGGCGCTGCCGCCGGAGGCCGATCCCGCCAGCAATTCCCTTCTTCCCTCGGTGCCCTTCGGCATTCTCGGGCTCGTGCTGCTGGTGATCGGCCTGTTCCTCGCTCTCAACAAAAGGATCAGCTATTCCCGCTGGCGACCGGCGCACAAGGCGATGGGACTCGTCTATCTGCTGATCATCGGCCATTTCATGGCCGCGCCGCCGGCCCTGCTCGACCATGCGAGCCCTTCCGTTCTGCTTCTGATCGTCGCGGCCGCCGTCGGCCTCCCGGCACTCTTCTATTCGCTTTTCGGGCTGAACAGGCGCCGCAGCCATTCCTTCACCATCGAGGCTGCGAACCCGCTGGAGCGGGCGACCGAACTCGTTCTCAAGCCCGTGAACGGGCTTCTCGATTTCACGCCGGGACAATTCGCCTTCGTCGAAGTGCAGGGCAAGGGCTGGCAGGAAGCGCACCCCTTCACCATATCGAGCGCCCCTGGCGAAAATCGCCTGCGGTTTACTATCAAGGCCCTGGGCGACTGGACGCGAAAACTGCGCGCCGAACTGCAGCCCGGCGGCACCGTGCTGGTCCGCGGCCCTTATGGCAGATTCGACAGCGCATCCGCCGGCGGAAAACAGGTGTGGATCGCGGGCGGCATCGGGCTGACGCCGTTTCTATCGACGCTGCGCGCCATGAAGCCCGGCGATGCCCGCAGCATCACCTTCATCTATGCCACGCGCAACGAAGCCGAAGCGATCTTCCTCGACGAGTTGAAGGCACGGAGCGCCGAGCTCGGCAATGTCGATCTCATCCCGCTGTTGTCCGATCACGGCGACTTCGCGCGCGTCGAGGGCATCAAGCAGATGCTGGCGGAACCTCTGGCTGCCTATGACTATTTTCTCTGCGGTCCGAAACCGATGGTCGACGGGCTGATCGCCGGCCTTAGAAAGGCGGGCGTATCGCGGACCCGCATCCATACCGAGGCCTTCGAGTTTCGCTGAAAACACTGTTCCCGCCGGGCTTGGCCTCGGCGGGAGCACTTGACGGTTCATAAGACTTCAAGACGCCATGGCATAGTAGCGCTGCTCCGATGCCCGGCCGCTGCCCGTCTTGAAGCGGCGCAACAGTTCGGCGAGGCCTTCGGTTTCCTGCGTCAGGCTCTGGGCGGCGGCGGTGGTCTCTTCCACCATCGCGGCGTTCTGCTGCGTGACCTTGTCCATCTGGTCGCCGGCGGCGGAGACTTCGCGCAGGCTGGTCGCCTGTTCGCGGGCGGCGACCGCGATTTCGGCGACGGTCGCATTCATCGCGGTGACCTGCTCGACGATCTGTTCGAGCGAGACGCCGGATTCGCCGACCAGCTCGACGCCTGTCTTGACCTGCATCGAGGAAGTGGAGATCAGCTCCTTGATCTCCCTTGCCGCATTGGCCGAACGCTGGGCGAGCTCACGCACTTCCTGGGCGACGACGGCAAAGCCCTTGCCGGCTTCACCGGCGCGCGCAGCCTCGACGCCGGCATTCAGCGCCAAGAGGTTGGTCTGGAAGGCGATCTCGTCGATGACGCTGATGATGTTGCCGATCTTCGACGAGGAATTCTGGATCTCCGTCATCGCGGCGATGGCGCGGGAGACGATTTCGCCGCCCTTTTCCGCATTGGTGCGGGCCGTCGCCACCACGGCCTGGGCGCGGCTGGCGCCCTCCGCCGTTCCGTTGACGCCGCGGGTAACGTCACCCAGCGCCGCGACGGTTTCCTCCAGCGAAGCCGCCTGCTGCTCGGTGCGGCGGGCAAGATCGTTGGAGGCGGTGGAGATTTCCGCAAGGCCGGAGCGGATGGTCGTGACCGCGCGGATGACGGAGCCGATCGCTTCCTCGAGGCTTGCGACCGAGCTGTTGAAGTGATCGCGGATCCTGACATAGCGATGGTCGACTTCGCCGACGCGCACGGAGAGATCGCCCTTCGAGAGCGCATCGAGACCGAGCGAAATCTGGCGGAAGGCATGCTCCATCACCTGCGCGTCGGAAAGCCGCTCTGCTTCCTGGCGCAGCCGTTCTTCCTCAGCGGCAAGGCGGGCGCGTTCGGCATTGGCTTCGGCGATCAGCTTGGCGCGTCCGGTTTCCTGGAAGACCTTCAGCGAGCGCGCCATGGCGCCGAGTTCGTGACGGTGCTCGACGCCGGTGATGACGATGGCGTCGTCGCCGCGGGCAAGGCGCTCCATGGATTGCGCCATGCCGCGCACCGCCGAGGAAATCAGCCGGCCGACGAAATAGGAGAGCACGAGACCGATGACGATCAGCAGGCCGCTGATGACGAGCGTCGTGCTGGTCGCCGAAGCAACCGTTGCTTCCACCGAACCGTCGAGCGTCTTCTGCGCGCCGGTCACCGTCGCCTGAAGATCCCTGAACTCGCCGGCGATCTTCGGCGCGAGCACGTTAAGCTCAGTCTGGCGGATATTGCCGGAGGTCTGCAGCACATCCTTCATGTCACCGAGGCGGGCGGTGTAGTTCTGCATCAGCTGGCCGGCGCCCATCAGGCGCTTCTTCTGCAATTCGTTCTTCGCAGCCTTGGCGGCGGCATCGTTGAGCGCCACCGCTTCGGCGAGTGCCGCCTGCGCCGTGTCATAGGCGGCGAAATCGTCGGAGTGCACGAAGCGTTCGGAGAAATAGAGGCTGCGGTTCAGGGCTTCCAGCGTCTCCGCCGTCATGTGCAGCAGGGCGACGTCGTTCTGGCGCCAGGCGCTGCGCATGACATCGTTGAGCGCGATGCTGGTCCAGGGGCCGAATTCGGTAACCTTGGAGATCAGCAAGTCGCGGCGGGCCTGGAGGGAGACGATCTGTTCGAAAGCCTTGCCATAAGCGGCGATATCCTGGCGGATCGTCGCCAGACCCGACTGCAGGTCCTTGTTGCCGGCAAAACGCGGATCGTCCGCTTCGAAGGCCTTCACGCCGGCGCGGAAGCTGTCGACCACGGCCTGGGTCGGCGTGGTGCGGAAGGCTTCGGCCGACATCTGGATCTCGTGCAGCTGGTCGCTGTAATCCGAGATCGCGAGGCTCTGGCCGGCCGTGGCGCGGTAGGAGGCGAAGATCGAAGCGAGCCCGTTCATGCCCGAGATCGCGCTGACGGTCAGCAGGCTCATCAGCAGGATCAGCGGCACGAAGCCTGCGGTGATCTGCGCGCGAATGCCGAATTTATTCCAGAAATGCAACATCACAGGCCTCTTATGCTCACTGGCTCTTCGGCAGGTATTGGGCAATGTTCTCAGGGGTCACGAGCTCGAAGGGAACGTTGTTTTCCCGCGGCACCTTCTCCTTCTTGACGAGCTTGACGGCAGCTTCGACGGCGGCGGCGCCCTGCCCGACGGCGCTCTGCAGAATGGTCACGTCGAGATCGCCGGCGACCATCGCAGCCAGCGCATCGTCGGTCGCATCGACGCCGGCGACGACGACGTCCTTCATCGGCATGCCGGCCTTCTTCATGGCGCGGATCGCGCCGAGCGCCATCTCGTCATTATTGGCGATGACGGCGTCGAACTTGACGTCGGCCGAAAGCCATTCCTGCATCTGCTCATCGGCATAATCGCGCGACCAATAGGCCGCCTGCCGCTCGACGATCTCGAGCCCCTTGCACTCGGGCGTGGCGATGACGTCTGAAATATCCTGCGTGCGTGCGCGGGCGGCCGCATGGAAGGGTTCGCCCATCAGTACGACGACGCGGCCCTTGCCCTTGAGCAGAGCGCAGACCTGCTTGGTCTCCAGCGTGCCGGATTCCTTTTCGTTGGAGGCGACCACCACCTGGTTTTCGGGAAGATCGAGCAGGTTGGAGGGAACGTTGTTGATGTAAACAAGCGGAATGCCGGCATCCGCCGCCATCTTGGTCATCTGCGGCCCGAGATCGCCGTCGGAAACGGCCAGGATGATCGCATCGACCTTGTCGGCAATGAGCTTCTGAACCTGCTTCTTCTGCAGCTCGTTGTCGCCCTTGGCGTTTTCGGTGACGAGCTTGAGGCCGGAGATCGTCTGGCCGTGATTGACGACGCCGTTCAGCAGCGCGGTCCTGAATTTGTCGAGATCGGACATCGAGACGCCGATCGTCTGCGCATTCGCGACAGTGACCGACATCGCCAAGGCGATGGATGCAAGCGTGGCCGTTTTCATGAATTCCCCTGCGCAATTCGGATAGAACTGCGTTATTTCAAATCATGGTTAAATTTTACTTTGCGCGCGCAAGCGAGAAGTAACGCGGGGAATCGGAATCTCGCGGCGGCACGCGGCTGGACTTGAAACGGGCCGAGCCGGATTTGAAGTGACGGCATCAAGTCTTTGTTTTTTAAATATCAGCGTCCGCCGAAACCGGAGCCGACGGTGATGCCCTTGTAGATCACCCTTTGCAGCACGATCGCGAGGATGACGCCCGGCACCATGGAGATTGTCGCGCCGGCCATGATGTAGTTCCAGGAGGTGCCCTGCTGCGTCTGGAACAGAGTGAGCCCAAGCGGCAGCGTGGCTTTGTCGAGGCCGCTGGTGGCGATCAGCGGCCAAAGGAAGCTCTTCCACTGTGCGATGAAGGTGAAGAGCGACAAGAGGCCGATGGCCGGCATGGCGAGCGGCACGATCACGGTGACGAGGATGCGCAGGCGCGAGGCTCCGTCCATCATCGCCGCCTCGTCGAGATCCTTGGGAATGCCGAGGATGAACTGGCGCAGCAGAAAGGTGCCGAAGGACGAGAAGGCAACCGGCAGGATCATGCCGTGATAGGTGTTGATCCAGCCGAGCTTGCTGACGACGAGGAAGAGCGGGATGACCAGCATCACCTGCGGGATCATCAGCGTGCTGAGATAGGTGAGCAGCAGCCCTTCACGGCCGGGAAACCGCAGGCGGGCAAAAGCATAGGCGGACAGGCAGGAGACGACGAGTACGATCGCCGTCACGCCGCAGGCGACGATGAAGGAATTCATCAGGAAGGTGCCGAAGGGCAGCGAAACCAGCGCCTCAACGAAATTGCCCCACTGATATTCCTCGGGCAGGATGCGCACCGGCACGGCCAGCACTTCGGTATTGGAGCGCACCGCGTTCGACACCATCCAGAAGAAGGGAAAGAGGAAGAGCAGCGCGATCAGCGAAAGGCCCGCATAGCTGATGAAGGCGCCGATCCGCCGCAGGATGCGGTGCCGGTTCCGCGACAGGGAATGCGGATGCCGTGAGGTCGCGTCAGTCGTCATAATGCACCCATTTGCGCTGCATGTGGAACTGCAGGATGGTGAGGCCCATGATCATGACGAACATCACCCAGGCGAGCGCCGAGGCATAGCCCATCTGGAAATTGGTGAAGCCCTTCTGGTAGATGGCAAAGCCGAGGGTGGCCGTCGCCGAGCCCGGGCCGCCGCGCGTCATGGCGAAGATCTCGTCGAAGACCTGCAGCGAGGTGATGGCCGTCATGACGGTGGCGAAGAACACCGTCGGCGAGATGAGCGGCAGGCGGATGCGCCAGAAGCGCCGCCAGGGCCCTGCCCCGTCGATCATCGCCGCTTCGAGATAGTGCTTCGGCACCAGGTCGAGCGCGGCATTGAACATCACGACGTTGTAGCCGACATTGGCCCAGAGCGTGACGAGCACGACCGCCTGCATGGCCCAGCTCGAACTCAGCAGGAAATTCGGCAGGCCGAGGCCGAGCGCCCGGATGACGCTGTCGGCGAGCCCGTCCGGCGTGAAGATCAGCAGCCATACCACGGAGGCTGCGATCGTCGGGGTGAAGGTCGGCAGGAAGAAGATCACCCGGAAGATCGCCTTGCCGCGCTTGAGGCTCGATATCCAGACGGCGAGCGTCAGCGACACGATGATGTTCAGCGCAAGATATTCGACGGCGAAGAACAGCGTATTGCCGAGGATGGTGTAGAAGGCCGGATCGACGGTGAAGAGCTTGATATAATTCTGAAATCCGACAAAGGATGGCGTCGTCAGCAGCTGCCAGTTGGTGAAGGAGAGCGCCAGCGACGCCAGGATCGGCAGGGCCATGAAGATCATGAAGCCGAGAAAACTCGGTAGCAGAAACAGCATGGCCGTCTGCGTTTCCGGCTTCAGAAAGCGCCTGGGCTGACCGGGCTGCAGGCTCATTTCGGCAACGGCGCTTTCCGACATCTCTTCCTCCACGCGCGGCAATTCCTGCCGCGCCATCCTATTGCTGCGCGAGGCTCTGGATGGACTCCATGGTCTGCTTGGCGTCGGCGCTGCCGCCGAAGGCGGGCGGGAAATACTGGTTGAACAGGTTTTCCACCGCCGCCCAGTTGTTGGTGATCACATAGGGCACCGAATGCGCCAGCGAATAGTCGAGCGCCTCGCCGCCATTGGTGATGTCCTTGGCCGCCACCTTGTACCAGGAGGATTGCGAGGCCGTGCGGGCCGGAAGCGCGCGGCCCTGTTCGGCGAGATATTGCAGCGCCTCAGGGCTGGTCAGCACCTGGATCGCCTTCCAGGCCGCATCCTTGTTCTTGCTCGTCGTGGCGATGCCGAAACCGGAGCCCGCCGTGACTGCGGCAAGGTCCTTGTCGTCCTCACGCGGCAGGGTGGTGAGGCCGATCTTGAACTTCGCCTTGTCCTTCATACCGATGATCGACCAGGGACCATCGACATACATGGCGACATTGCCCGAATTGAACCGGCCCTGGATGACCGTGCCGGCATCGGCGCTCGACGGCACCAGCGGCGCGATCTTATCCTTGGCGGCAAAGCCGATCACCCGGTCGGCGGCGGCGACGGCGCTCTGATTGGTAAGGTCGAGCTCTCCTGAATCATTGACATATTTGTCGCCCCAGGCCGAAGCGAGCACCGAATAGTTCTGCGGCGTGATGCCGAAGCCGTATTTGCCGTCCTTGGTCAACTTCTTGGCAGCGTCGGTAAACTCCGCAAGCGTCCAGCCCGGCTTCGGCAGCGGAACGCCGGCGGCTTCCAGCGCATCCTGGTTATAGTAGATAACCCACGGGCCGACGTCATAGGGCAGGCCGTAGAGCCGCTTGTCGACCGACATGCCGCCGATGATCGAGGGCGTAAAAGCGCCGACATCGAACTTGTCGGCGGCGATCCGGTCGTTCAGCGGCTCGAGCAGCGAATAGAAATTCGGCATGCGCAGCGACTGCATGGAAACGATGTCGGCGAGCTGGCCCGACGCCGCCAGCACCGGCAGGCGGGTCCAATAATCGACCCAGCCGGTTGTCGTCAGCGTCACCTTGATGTCGGGATATTTGGCGGTGACCATGTCGGCCAGGTGCTGCCAGCCCTTGGTGTCGGCATCGGAACCGGTCCACATCTGCCAGGTCAGGTTGATCTGCTCGGCCGATGCCGTTGTGGCAAAGAGGCTGCCGCCGATTGCGGCAAGCAAAAGCGTTTTCTTCAGAACCTTCATGGGTTTCTCCTCCCTCCATGACGCAATGAACACGCGAGTGCGACCGAGTTCACGCCTTGAGGACGATCTCGATCACCGGGACGGTAACGTCGGGTCGCCGGACCGGCAGTTCGAGCGTGATCATGCCCTCCGGCACCATCACGCCGATATTGGAATCGACTTCCTTCGTCTGGCTGAGCCAGCGCACTTCGCTGGCATCTTGCAGGAACTGCGCATAGGCGATCCTGTCGGCGAGGCCCTCGATATGAATGTGGCGGTAGGGCCAGTTATAGACATGCAGATAGAGGCGGTTGCCGCGCTGGGTGTAGCGGCAGCCGGCCGGCACCGGAAATTTGGAGGGACCGGCGCCGTAGATCGAGCGACCATTGACCTCCATCCAGTTCTGGTAGACCTCGAGCGCGGCGATGGCGCGGGCGTCGAAGGTGCCGCGGCCGGTCGGGCCGACATTCATCAGGAGGTTGCCGCCGAGCGCCACGGAATCGATCAGCAGCTGGATGATCTGCTCCGGGCTCTTCCAGCTGTCCTCGTCGCGGTGATAACCCCAGGAGCCGCTGAAGGTGTGGCAGGCTTCCCAGAGCACGCCCTGGCTGGCGATGGCGGGCGCCACGCGCGGCGTATACTGCTCTGGCGTCGTCACGTCGGGCAGCTTGCCCGGCGGCAGGTCGAGGCGGTTGTTGACGATGATTTCGGGCTGCAGGTCACGAACCAGTTCGAGCAGCCGCTCGCTCTCCCAGTCGGCGCGTCCCTTGCCGGGCAGGCCGCGATATTCGCGCCCGGGATAGCTGAAATCGAACCAGATGATGTCGATGCGGCCGAAGCCGGTCAGAAGCTCGCGCACCTGGTCGCGCATATAGGCGGCGTAATTGGCGATGTTGCGCCCTGAATTCAGCGCCTCGGCGTCGGGATGGTTGCGCAGGGGGTGATGGACGTCGATCGGAAAGTCGGGATGGTGCCAGTCGAGCAGCGAATAGTAGAAGCCAATCTTCAGCCCCTCGGCGCGGAAAGCCTCGACCAGCGGCGTCAGCAGATCCTTGCCGCAGGGCGTGTTCGGCGCCTTGTAATCGGTGACCTTGCTGTCCCACAGGCAGAAGCCTTCATGATGCTTGGTCGTCACCACGACATATTTCATGCCGGCGAGCCGGGCACGGCGCGCCCACGCCTTGGGATCGTAGAGATCGGGATCGAAATTCTCGAAATAGCGCTGGTAATGGTCGTCGTTCAGCTCTTCGCGGTTCTTCAACCACTCATGCCGCGCCCCGAGCGCATAAAGGCCCCAATGGATGAACATGCCAAGGCGATCATGGCTGAACCAGGCGTGCTTGCCCGCCCCTCCCGATACAGGATTTTCCGGCTGGCTTTCCGAACTCGTCACAGGTTTCTCCTCCCTGTTTTCCGGCTCGACATCATATCGAACCGGTTCGGTGGCTGATCATCTTGCTTGATACCGTGCCTGTCAAGCTGAAATTCGGAAATCGTGAAACCCATTGTATTGGCACACATTCTGGCTAATCATGGAGGATAAGTTGCGCAGACGGAAGAAATCTGACAAAAGGAAAGCTTTAGAACCGGTTCGATAGACATGACGACCATACGAGATGTCGCGCGCCTGGCGGGAGTTTCGATCTCGACCGTCTCGCTCGCGCTCAACAGCCCGAAGCGGGTCGGCGCCGAGACGCTGGACCGCATCCAGCAAGCGATCAAATCGACCGGCTACCGCATCGATCCGGTGGCCCAGACGCTGGCGCGCGGGCGCAGCTCGCTCATCGGTTTCGTGTCCGCCAATCTCGGCAACATGTTCTTCGGCGACATCCGCCGCGAGATCGAGCACCATGCGCTCGACCACGGCTATTTCGTCCTGATCGCCGACTCTTCCGGCAGGGCCGATCTCGAACGGGCGCTGCTGGAGCGGATGGAAGCCCAGAAGATCGCCGGCATCGCGCTGGCGACCAACGGCCACGGCGAGGAATACGCGGCGTTCCTGCGCGACTTCAAGACGCCGATCGTGATGTTCGACCAGAAGGTTGAGGGTGCCGAGCGCGATTTCGTCGGCTCCGACAATCCGCTGACGACGACCATCCTGACCGAGCACCTGCTGCAACTCGGCCACCGGCGCATCGCCTTCATCTCCGGCCCGAGCGGCCTGCACACCGCCGACGAACGCCTGAAGGGCTTCATGGATACGATGGCGGCCGCCGGCGTCGATGTCGATCCTTCGCTGGTCACCGAAGGCGGCTATACCAGGACGGGCGGCCATACGCAGGCGATGCGGCTGCTCACCCGCCGCGACCGGCCGACCGCCATCATCGGCGCCAACAACATGATGGGGCTCGCGACGCTGCAGGTGATGCAGGAGATGGGTTTCCGCTGCCCTGAGGACGTGTCGCTGGCGATGGTCGACGACGTGCCCTGGAGCAACGTCATCACGCCGCGCATCACCATGGTGGTGCAGGATGCGCAGAAGCTCGGCGAACTGGCGGCGCAGCGGCTACTGGCAAGAATCTCAGGCCCCGAAGCCGCCGCCGAGCCGCCGCGGGATTTCATTCTGACGCCGAGATTCGTGCGGGGGGAGTCGACCAGGCGGCTGTAAAGGCGCTTGCCTAAACTTCCTCACGAGGCAAGGGAAGAGGCCGATCATCATCGAGGCTATCAGCCCATGCTCGCATCAACCCGTGATCGACAGTCCTGCCCTCGTCCACATCAACCAGTGCCTCAAGGGTCAAACTCCGACGCTTCTCCTGAGCAAGCGACAGCGGAACATGTTCAGTCGGGATTCTGGTTTCCATCGAAGCTCTCTTATCGACCATCGCAATCATAGCGAATAACTTACATTCATATATGACGGCGCCGCCCTACCGCCAAAATCGGCAAGCGCCGCAACCGCGCATCCATTGAAAGCGCGCAAGATTTGTCATACATGTGTGATGAATCGTAATTTCGGAATGTCGCAGGTTCGGCATCCGGATCGAAGCCGATGCGGGGGTCGAGGCGTGGCTATTCAGGGGAAGGATCGCAGCAGGGGTTCGGGGTCGCTGGTTTCACAGGTCGGCGAAAGCCTTCGCCAAGCGATCCTCAGCGGCCAGTACGCCGCCGGCGACAAGCTTCCGAGCGAGCATGAACTGACCGAAACCCACAGCGTCAGCCGGACCGTGGTGCGTGAGGCGGTGGCAGCCCTTCGCTCCGACGGGCTGGTCGAGGTGCGCCAGGGCGCGGGCATCTTCGTGATCAGCCCCGACCCGGCGCTGTCGGGCCGGAAAGTCGACAAGGCCCGCGTCGCCTCCGATCTGGAAGTGCTCGAAATCCGCACGCCCGTCGAAATCGAGGCAGCCGGACTTGCCGCGCTCCGCCGTTCGCCGGCGCAGGAGGAGGCGATCTTCGAATGCCACCGGAAAATCCTCCATTGCATCGAGACGGACCAATCCATCCGCGAGGCGGACCTGGAACTCCATGTCGCCATCGCCGAGGCGACGAACAATCCGTTGTTCAAGCACTTCCTGGAATCCCAGGGCTCGGCGATCATCCCGCAGTCGCGGCTCGTCCCGGAAACCAGAACCGCCGAGCAGACCGCCTACCGCAAGCTGATCCATCGCGAACATGAAGCGATCATCGTCGCGATCTCCGACAGGGACGATCAGGCGGCGCGCAACGCCATGCGCGAGCATCTGGTCGGCAGCCAGGCGCGATATCGCAACCTGCTGAAGGATCTGCGCAGCTTTACAGGCTGAGGCCGGCGGGAAGCGCCGCAAGCCCATCCGGCCGCAGCAAGCAAATCTGCTGGCCGATTGCGTCATCACGTCTATTGTAGGGCTGCTGCGCGCCCTGTCCGTATGCGGCATGGACGGACGGTTTACCCGTCTGCGGCTGAAAGCTAGTTGAAAGCTTCGACGTCATAGGAAAGGGCAGCATCGTGGAGGAGACACGGGTCAAAGGTGGCGAGACGACGATGCGGGTAAACCACTAGGAGGAGTTTTCCATGCGTTCTTCACGCAGCCTTTTTCACACCGTCGCTTTTTCCGTCCTGTTGACCGCAGCATCCTTTGCTACGACAGCCGCCCATGCAGCCGACAAGATCACCATCATGGTCGGCGGCTATGAAAAGCAGATCTATCTGCCCGCCAAGCTCGCCGAATCCCTCGGCTACTTCAAGGACGAGGGTCTCGATGTCGAGCTTCTGAACGAAGCCGCCGGCGTCGATGCCGAAAACCAGCTGCTGGCTGGCGCTGTCCAGGGCGTCGTCGGCTTCTACGACCACTGTGTGGACCTGCAGGCCAAGGGCAAGTTCGTCGAATCCATCGTCCAGTTCAGCCAGGCGCCGGGCGAGGTCGAGATGGTGTCGAGCAAGCATCCGGAGATCAAGTCGCCAGCCGACTTCAAGGGCAAGAGCCTCGGCGTCACCGGTCTCGGCTCCTCGACCAATTTCCTGACCCTTTACATGGCCTCCAAGGCCGGCCTGAAGCCCGGCGATGTCGTCACCATTCCCGTCGGCGCCGGCGGCACCTTCATCGCCGCCATGCAGCAGGATCAGATCCAGGCCGGCATGACGACGGAGCCGACGATCTCGCGCATGATCAAGACAGGAGAAGCGAGCGTTCTCGTCGACATGCGCACGGTCGAAGCGACCCGTCAGGCGCTCGGCGGCACCTATCCGGCCGCATCGCTCTACATGGAAACGTCCTGGGTCGATGAACACAAGGAAGAGGCGCAGAAGCTCGCCAACGCCTTCGTCAAGACGCTGAAATACATCGACACGCATTCGGCCGCCGAAATCGCCGACAAGATGCCGAAGGATTTCTACGTCGGCGACAAGGACGGCTACATCAAGGCTCTCGAAGAGGGCAAGGGCATGTTCACGCCCGATGGCGTCATGCCGGAAGACGGTCCGAAGACCGTGCTTGCCGTGCTCTCGGAGTTCTCCAAGAACGTCAAGGGCAAGCAGATCGACCTTTCCAAGACCTACACGACGGAATTCGTCAAGAACGTCCAGTAAGTCAGCCGCGCCGCTCCCGGCTCCCAAGCGGGAGCGGCCTCCGTTCGATCATGGGCATTGCGTGCGCGCCCTCAAGCACGCCTCAGGTATCACCATGCAACAGGACAACAAACAGGTCCCGGCGATCGAGCTGATCAATGTCAGCCGCCGCTTCGTCTCGCCGACCGGCAAGTCGCTCACTGCGCTGCGGGATTTCAACATGACGGTCGCCCGCGGCGAGTTCGTCGCCGTCGTCGGCCCCACCGGATGCGGCAAGTCGACGACACTCAATCTCGTGACGGGGCTCGCGCGCCCCTCCGCCGGCGAAGTCCGCCTGATGGGCGGGTCGATCACCGGCATCGACCCGCGCGTCGGCTTCGCGTTCCAGACCGACGCGCTCTTTCCCTGGAAGAACGTCATCGACAACGTCATGGCCGGGCCGCTGTTCCGCGGCAAGCCGCGCGCCGAGGCGGAAAAGAGCGCCCGCGACTGGCTGGCGCGCGTCGGCCTGTCGAAGTTTCTGCACCACTACCCCCATCAGCTCTCCGGCGGCATGCGCAAGCGCGTCTCGCTGGCCCAGACTTTCATCAATGAGCCTGAAATCCTGCTGATGGACGAGCCGTTCTCGGCGCTCGACGTGCAGACCCGCACCGTCATGCACGAGGAGCTTCTCAAGCTCTGGGCAGAGCGCAAGGCTTCGGTGGTGTTCGTCACCCACGACCTCGAAGAGGCGGTGGCGCTTGCCGACAAGGTCTATGTGCTGACCGCCGGCCCGGCCACGGTCAAGTCGGTCTACACGATCGACCTTCCCCGCCCACGCGTCGTGTCGGAGATCCGTTACGAGCAGAGCTTCATCGATTACTGCAAGACGATCTGGGAAGACCTGCGCGAAGAGGTCGAGACCAGCTACCGCCGCGCAAGCGAAGCGGCCTGACGGGAGGAAATCATGGCACACATCACGCTCGAGGCCGGTTCGGCCGCTCTCTTTCGCCCGGGCACATCGGATGCCGAAATCGAAGCCTCCGCACTGAAGGCGATGCGCCGGCGCAACGCGCTGGTGCGGTTCTGGCAGATCGCCATCCTGGTCTTCGTGATCGGCATGTGGGAGCTCGCTTCCAACATGCAGTGGATCGACCCGTTCTTCTATTCGAGCCCGAGCGGCGTTCTCGAGCGCCTTTACGAATGGGCGACGGAGGGCACCACCGAAGGATCGCTCTGGTACAATCTCTGGGTGACGATGGAGGAGGCGCTGATCGGCTTCTTCGCCGGCTCGATCACCGGCGTCTTCGTCGGCATCGGCCTCGGCCGCAACCGCTTCCTGTCGGATATCTTTTCCGTCTACATCAAGGCGATCAACTCGATCCCGCGCGTCGTCCTCGCCCCGATCTTCATCATGATCATGGGCCTCGGCCTGCCGTCCAAGGTCGCGCTCGCCTTCATCATGGTGTTCTTCGTCGTCTTTGCCAACGCCTTCCAGGGCGTGCGCGAGGCCGACCGCAACATGATCGCCAATGCCCGCATCCTCGGCGCCTCGGACTGGCAGGTGACCCGCACGGTGGTCATTCCCTCGGCGATGAGCTGGATCTTCGCGAGCCTGCACGTCTCCTTCGGCTTTGCGATCATCGGCGCCATCGTCGGCGAATTCGTCGGCGCCCGCTTCGGCATCGGCCAGCTCATCTCGATCGCCAAGGGCACGTTCGACGCAGCCGGCATGTTCGCGGCAATCCTGCTCGTCATGGTCGTCACACTCGTTGCCGAATACATCATGACGCTGATCGAGAACCGCCTGGCGAAGTGGCGGCCGCAGCAGCACCTCGATACGCAATAATCGGATCTGCTTCCTCCCAAGGCAGATCAAGGGAAGGCCGGGTGTGAAGCCCGGCCTTTTCGTTTGATGGCAAATTCAGGCCACCCCCCTTTCGTCATGCTCGGCCGGTTAAGGCTGACAACTGCCCCTCATCAAACTGGGGCCGAGCGCCCGATTCAAGCAAGCGGCAGCCGCACCGTCACGATGAGTCCGCCGCCCTCCGCGTCGCTGAGCGATACCGAACCTCCAGCTCCTTCGACGACCTCGCGGACGATCGCAAGACCGAGGCCGCTTCCTTCGCTTTCGGTCCCCATGATCCGGTAGAAGCGCTCGAAGACCTGTTCGCGCTCGGCTTCGGGAATGCCCGGACCACTGTCCTCCACGGTCACGACTGCGCTTCCGTCGACGTGTCCGACCGAGACGGTCACCCGCCCATCGGCACCGCTATAGCGGATCGCGTTGTCGATGAGGTTGACCAGCATTTCGCGCAGCATCGTGCCGTCGCCCTCGACGATGACGGGGCCGTCCGCTTCCAGGCCGACATCGATATTGCGCTTCAGCGCCTCTTCGGCATGCGCTTCCAATATTTCGCGGGCGGCCTTGCTGAGATCGGTCACGTCGCTGCGCGGGCGCCGGCTGCCGGGCTCGGCCCGCGACAGGGTCAGGAGCTGGCCGGCGAGGCGCGAAATCTGCCTGGTGCTGGTGCGAAGCGCGGCAAGCGCCTCGTCGCGGCGCGCCGCATCGCCTTCGCGGGCAGCCACGCTCGCCTGCGTCGAAATCAGCGCGAGCGGCGTTCTGAGCTGATGCGCCGCATTCGATACGAACCGCCGCTGCGCGGCCATCTGGCTCTGCACGCGCTCCATATGGTCGTTCAGCGCGTGGACGAGCGGGCGCAACTCGCTCTGCACCATCTCCGGCGGCAGCGGATCGAGACGGTTGCGGCCACGCTCCCGCACGGCGTCCCGCAGCCTCAGAGCCGGCGCAAGGCCGCGCTGCAGCCCGAGAATGGTCACCAGGCTTGCAAGGAAGACCAGCACGAACTGCTTTGCAAAATCCGAAAGCCACAGCTGCCTTCGCATCGCATATTGGCTGTTATGCGTCACCGCGACGGTCACGGAGATCGTGCCGCCATCGGGAAGCCCGACGACGGGATGGTCGAGCGTCAGGACGCGCACATCCGCACCGTGAAAGGCTCGATCCTCGCCGACACGCTGGGCTGACGGCAGCGGCAGGTCGGGAAAGCCGCTCACCAGATTGCCCCACACGGTGATGACTTGGTAGAAAACGCGGTCGCCGAACCCCGTATCGAACATCTCGAGTGCGGCGGGCGGGACATCGACCTGGACATTGCCGCCCTCATCGACGCGCACCGCCTCGGCAATGACGCGGGCCGAGGCCAGGAGCGTGCGGTCCGTCACCAGTTTCGCCGTCGCATCGGCGGACCAGAAGCTGTCGTAGAGATTGAAGCCGATCGCGCCGAACAGCGTCAGCAGCACCAGGGAAAGCAACTGCACCCTGAGGCTCTGGCTGAGCCGGCCGACGGCAGCGCCGATCTTGCTGAGGGCGCTACTGAACATGTCTGAGGAGATAGCCGAGGCCGCGCAATGTCGCGATCTGCACGGAGCTGGCCTCGAGCTTCTTTCGAAGCCTGTGGACATAGATTTCGATGGCGCTCGGATCCGCCTCGTCGTCGAAACCGAAGACGCTTTCCGAAAGGGCGGCCTTCGAGACCGTGTTGCCCACCTTCATGACCAGCTGTTCGAGAACGGCATATTCGCGCGGCGTCAATTGCAGCGGCTCGCCCTCGACGAAGAACTGCCGCGTGCCGCCGGAAAAACGCAGGTTCCCGACGGTGATCTCCGACGACGCCCGGTCCTGCCCGCGTCGCACCACCGCGCGGATCCTCGCTTCGAGCTCGGCGATTTCGAAGGGTTTGGCGAGATAATCGTCGGCGCCGCTGTCGAGCCCCGCCACGCGGCCGTCCAGGCTCGCATTGGCGGTCAGGATGATGATCGGGAGCTTGTTGCCCGATCGTCTCAGCCGCTTCAGGAGCGTCAATCCGTCAAGCTTCGGCAGCGAAAGGTCGAGGATCATCGCCGAATATTCCGCCACCTTGAGCAGATGCTCGGCGTCTTCGCCGTCATAGGCGATGTCGATCGTATATTGCGCCTGCCGCAGGGCCTTGCCCAGCCAGGCCGCCAGATCCTTGTTGTCCTCCACCACAAGCAGTCGCATCCGATCCCCTTAGCACGGCCGGACGGACTAGCGGAAGCGACCCTTTGCCCACCGCTGACGAGCGCCCACATTCACGCTGATCGGAAGAGGCTCACATCCAAGCCGCCGAACGGCAAGGAGTACCTATATGGCAAGGGTCGTATTGCCCTGTACCAGTTCCAGCCGGGCTTGCCAAAAATCCGGCACTGGCTCCGCCTCCATCATCTGCAATAGCGCCTGTGCGGCCTTCTCTCCGATTTCCGTGCGCGGCACATCGATCGTGGTGAGTCGCGTTCGGACCGCGTTGGCCAGCGATGTGCCATTGAAGCCGACCACGGAAATCCGCTCGGGCACCGGAAGTCCGGCTTGGTGCAGATAGGAAAGCCCACCCAGCGCCATGGCGTCGTTGAGGAAATGGATGCCATCGATTTCAGGATGCATCCGCATGAGCTGCTCCGTCAGGAAGCGGCCGGTCACTGCTTGCCGCGGCCTGTCTTCGCAGGTCATGCTGACGAGATCGATGCCGGCGGCGGCCAGCGATGATTTCAGCGCGAGATGACGCCGGCGAGCGCTGAGGTCCTTATCGAGTTCGGCGCCCACATAGGCAATGCGCTTCAGGCCGCGATCGAGGAAATGGTTGGCAACCAGGCGCCCCGCCTCCTCATGCGATGGGCCGGCGCTGAAATCCAGCGCGTGCCTGTCGCAGTCCCAAAGCTGGATCGCCGGACAATTCCGCCGCGCCAGAAGCGCTTGCGCATCAGCACTCCTCGCCATGCCGCCATTCAGCAAGAGCCCGGCCGGCTGGAACGACAGCATTGCCCGGATCAGGTCCACTTCGACGGACGGATCAAATTGCGACTCGCCGATGAATGTCTGGAATCCCTTCGGCCTCAGTATGGCGTTAACTCCGCTGAGGACTTCCGCATAGACGATGTCGCTGATCGAAGGGATGATGACCGCCACGATCCGGCTTCTGCGCGAGCTCAATGTACCGGCGAGGCTGTTGGGCAGGTATCCAAGCTCGTGCGCCGCCTGCCTCACCCTCTGCCGTGTTTCCTGCGAAATGTTGCCAACTTCCCGCAACACCTTCGAGACAGTCATTTTGCTTACCCCCGCCTTGCCGGCCACTTCAGCCAGGGTGACGGTCTTGGGGCGTTCTGAATCCACGATTTTCTCCTGCTCTTCGATGCTTATGAATTCGCTTGACGCCGTAAAATGTTATCGATAACTTTATCCAAGGTTAGCGATAACCTTAAAGCTGGCAGCATACAATCTCAAGCCCTTCCGAAAGCCGTTCAGTTGGTGCGACGGAAGGCTCTTATGCTGGCGATGGGAGGTCCGGCACACGGGGTTCGCAAGGCTTCGACGCGGAAGCCAGCGAAAGCGTGACCGTTTGAAATCATCCAGAGGAGGAAGATCAATGAAGTTTTCAAATAGCATCCGAACCGCACTCGCCGCGATCGGGATCGCCGCGGCCGGCCTGGCGTCCGCCGTCGAGGCGCATGCCGTCACGCTGAACGACATCATCTCGCGCGGCACCGTCCGTATCGGCGTGCTGACCGGGGCGCCGCCCATGGGAATGGTCGATGAAAAGGGCAATCCCACCGGCTACGATGTCGACGTCGCGAACCTGATCGGGGGCTATCTATCGCTGCCGGTCGAGCTTGTGCCGTTAACGCCGCCGGCCCGCATTCCTGCCTTGCAGACCGGCAAGGTCGATTTCCTCGTCGCCACCCTGGCGCCGACCGGAGAGCGCGCCAAGACGGTCATGTTCACGCAGCCCTACAGCGCCTTCAACATGGACATTATCTCCGGTCCCGACCAGAAATTTGCCAAGCTTGCCGATCTCGAAGGCAAGCGCGTCGCCGCCAACCGGGGTTCGTCGCAGGAAACAGCGCTCCGCAAGGCTGCAATTCCGGGGCTGGAAATCGTCGTTTACGAAGATGATTCCACAAGCGCCCAGGCGCTGATCGCCGGCCAGGTCGATGCCGTCGCGCTGCCCTCGACGGTTGGCGATGCGATCATCAAGCAGCGCCCGGATGCCGGCCTGCAGGTCGGCTTCACATTCTTCCAGCAGGGAAACTCGATGGCCACCAAGCTGGAAGATTTCGAACTGCGCCAATGGCTCAACACCGCTATCTACCTGATGAAGATTTCCGGCGATCTCGACAAGATTGCGACCAAGTGGACCGGCCGGCCGATGCCGACGCTGCCGACGTTCTGACCGCAGTTCTCGAGGATCCGCCGGCGAATGCTCCGGCGGATTTCCCCTAACCACGGAGTCCTCATGTCCTACACATTTCAGTTCGGCGTGCTGGCCCAATACCAGGAGCAGATCTTCAGCGGTATCTGGCTGACGGTCAAACTGTCGGTGCTGTCGATCGTTCTCGGCTGCGCTGCCGGCATCGTGCTTGCCTCGGTACGCTCCATCTGGGGCGGTGTGGTCCGCCTTCTCGTCGATGCCTATGTCGAGATCATCCGCAACACACCCTTTCTGGTCCAGCTGTTCATCGTCTATTTCGGCCTGCCGGGCCTCGGCCTGCGCGTCGGCGCCGATACGGCCGCGCTGATCGGCATGACAATCAACCTTGCCGCCTATTCGACGGAGATCATTCGGGCCGGCATCGAGGCAATCCACAAATCGCAGATCGAGGCCGGGGAGGCCTTGGGGCTTACGCGCTTCCAGATCTATCGCCATGTCATCATCGTACCGGCGATCGCCAAGGTCTATCCGGCGCTGTGCAGCCAATTCGTGCTGATGATGCTGGCCTCCAGCATCTGCTCGGCCATCTCGACCCAGGAACTCGCCGCCTCGGCTGCCTTCATCGAATCGCAGACCTACCGGTCCTTCGAAATCTATATCGCCGTCACGCTGATCTATCTCGCCTTGGCGCTGACACTGCGCGCCGCTCTTGCCCTGATCGGCATGTGGCTTTTCGGCCGCCGTGTCGCGCGGCGAGCAATGACGGCGCTCCCGGAGGTGCAGGCATGACCCTCACGACCTTTGGTGCCGATCAGTTCGGCTTTCTTCTTCTATCGCTGCAATGGACGCTCCTGCTGACGGTGATCGCACTGATCGGCGGCGGCCTGCTGGGCTTTGCCGTGGCGCTGGCCCGTACGGCACAGCCGAAACCCGTGCGAGTAGCGGCAGCCGCCTATATCCAGATCATCCAGGGCATTCCGGTGCTGATGATCCTGTTCCTCTCTTATTACGGTCTCAGCCTCGCTGGCCTGGAACTGCCGCCCCTCTTCGCGGCGGGAGCGTCCATGACGATCTACGCCTCCGGCTATCTTGCGGAAATCTGGCGGGGCTGCATCCAGGCGGTGCCGAAGCAGCAATGGGAGGCGTCGGAATCCCTCGCCATGACCAGATTGCAGCAATACCGCTATGTGATCCTGCCGCAGGCGATGCGCATCTCCTTGCCGCCGACGGTCGGTTTTGCCGTCCAGGTGGTGAAGAATACCTCGATCGCCTCGATCATCGGCTTCGTCGAGCTTGCCCGGGCCGGGCAGCTTATCAACAACGCGACGTTCCAGCCATTCCGCGTCTTCCTCGTGGTCGCCGGGCTTTATTTCGTCGTCTGTTACCCATTGTCCCAGCTCTCGCGCTTGCTGGAAAGGAGGCTTCATGCCGGAAGTAGTCGTTGAAAACGTCCACAAGAGCTTTGGTGCTCTCGAAGTCCTCAAGGGCGTATCTCTAAGTGTCGGTCGCGGGGAAGTCTTTGCGCTGATCGGTCGATCGGGCTCGGGCAAAAGCACGCTGCTGCGCTGCATGAACGGCCTGGAAAAGATCAATTCCGGCCGCATCGAAATTGCCGGCCATACGCTCGGGGAAGATGCAAAGGCGCTTCGCAAGCTCCGCACCGATGTCGGCATCGTCTTCCAGAGCTACAATCTCTTTCCGCATTTGACGGTTGGCGAGAACATCATGCTGGCGCCGCGGATCGTCAAGGACGTGGCGAAGACGAAGGCCCGGGAGGTTGCCCATGAGGTACTGAAGCTCGTCGGCTTGTCCGAAAAGTTCGATTCCTACCCGGACCAGCTTTCCGGCGGCCAGCAGCAGCGCGTCGCCATCGCCCGCTCGCTCGCGATGCGGCCCAAGGTCATGCTCTTCGACGAGGTGACATCAGCACTCGATCCAGAGCTCACCGAAGAAGTGCTCTCGGTGATGGAGCAGCTCGCCCGCGACGGCATGACCATGATCCTCGTGACGCATGAAATGGGTTTTGCCCGGCGCGTCGCTACGCAGACGATCTTCATGCACAAGGGAAAAATCTGGGAACAGGGACCGTCTGCCGCGCTCTTCGCCGATCCACAGACGCCGGAACTCCGGCAGTTCGTGAAATCCGACGTCAAATAACGGATTTTCCTTGTCGTTGGGTGTTGATCCCGGCACGAGACAGTCTTCGCGATGGCGCCGGGTAGCTGTGGAATATAGCGCATCCGTCGATCCGGCCGGCCGGATGCCGGCCGTTTCGTGATCGTCACGCTCTCACCTGATAATGCGAATGCCAGTCTGGCCACGAGCGGCCGGCTACATCAGACATCGCCTCCGAGTATCAGAGTGTCCTCAGCCGTCATTGGCGCGAAGTGTCCGCTAATTGTCCGGCGCGTGCATTTTCCTCTGTGCAGGGATCACCGAATATGGCTTCATGATCAACATCCACGGAGCAAGAAATGTCCGGCCATGAAACCATACTTCTCGTCATCGACGCTCAGGAGTCCTTCCGGCAGCGCGATTATTGGGATGAAAGCCTCGCATCCGCCTATATCGATCGTCAGCAGGTTCTGATCGACGGCGCGGCGGCGCGCGGGATACCCGTCATTCAAATCTTCCATGTCGATGGAAGCGGGCCGTTTTCGGAAAGCTCGGGCTTCGTCAGGACGCTCGCCCCGCTCAGGATCACGCCGAACGCGACCTTTAGGAAGAGCCGTCACAGCGCTCTCGTCGGCTCCGGACTCGATGTCTGGCTGACCGAGAATGGCGTGCGTCGCATCATCGTCTCAGGCATCCGCACCGAACAATGTTGCGAGACCACCACCCGCCACGCATCGGATCTCGGCTACCAGGTCGATTATGTCGGTGAAGCGACGCTGACCTTCCCGATGACCGACGCGGCGGGACGCACCTGGAGCGCCGGGGAAATTCGCGGCCGCACGGAACTGGTCCTGTCGGGCCGTTTCGCCAGGATCGCCACCGTCGAACAGGCGCTGGCGGGGCGTGCTGAGCAGCTCGCCGCATGACGGACGTCGCGCAGCCCTTCGATATCTCCGTCTTCGTCGTCGTGCCGCCGCGCGTGCTGCTGCTCGACGTCGCCGGCCCGATCGAAGTGCTGCGCAAGGCCAACCTCGAACAGCGGGCGGTGCGCTTCAGCGTCACCTATATCGGCCCGTCGGCAACGGTGGGCAGCTCGATCGGCCTTGCCGTCACCGGCGTCGCCGCCCTGCCGGAGCACTTGCCCGATCGGGCGCTTGTCGTCATCGCCGGCAGCGCCGACGCCCCAATGGAAAACAACCGCCCCTGGGACGAGGAGGAGCGGGCCGCGCAGGCCGCGATCGTCGCGTGGCTGAAACGCGCCATCCGTCCGGGGATTCGATTGGTCTCGATCTGCTCCGGCGCCCTGCTCGCCGCCGAGGCCGGGATGCTCGACGGCCGCGAATGCACCACCCATCACGGCTGCATGGAGGACCTGGAAAAGCTGGCGCCCACCGCGCGCATCCGGGACAACCGGCTCTATGTCGAGGACGGCGAGCGCCTGACGAGCGCCGGCATCACCGCCGGCATAGATCTCATGCTGCATATCGTCGCCGAGGCGGCAGGACATGCCTGCGCGCTTGCAGTGGCGCGATATCTCGTCGTCTATCTCAGGCGCGGCGGCTCGGACCCTCAGCTTTCACCCTGGCTCGAAGGCCGCAACCATATCCACCCGGTCATTCACCGTGCACAGGATGCGGTCGCCGCCGACCCCACTCGTGACTGGTCGGTCGCCTCGCTGGCGCGTCTCAGCGGCGCCAGCCCGCGGAACCTCTCGCGGCTGTTCAACGAACAGACCGGCATGAGCGTTACGGATTTCGTCAACCGCATGCGCGTGGCCCTCGCCCGCGAAATGCTCGCCGGTTCACGGCTGGATATGGAGGCCGTGGCGATGCGCGCCGGCTTCGGCTCTGCCCGGCAGCTGCGCCGCGCGTGGAACCGGCTGCATGAGAGCCCGCCGAGCGCGGCGCGGCCGAGGCCGGCCTTGGGTTCATAGCGTAAGAGGAAGGGCGGCGTGCCCGGCCTCGTCTGCGACAGCGACGGCCGCAGCGCCCGGCGCCTCCGTTCCCCAGATTTCGATCTGCGTCAGCGCCGGAAAGGGCGAGCCGTCCTCGGCCTTCATAAGCCCGTGCAGCTCAACCCATTCGACGGTGCAGGGCTCTATCGGAAAGCGCTGCGCCGCGCCGGATTTCACCAGCGGAAAAGCGGAGGTTCTGCCGTTCGAAAAGGTGACGCTTGCCTGCTCCCACCAGGAATCATGCGGGAAATCCGCCCTGATGTAGAAGACGATCTCGTCGATCCGCACGGCCCGGCCGAATTCCACCGTCAGCGCGGCCTTGGGATCGCGATTGATGCCCCAGCTCGTATAGGGCCAGAAGCCGTGGTTGTCGTTGGCCTTTTCGCCGTCGATCGCGTTGCGGGCGGCAAAGACCGCTTCGCCGCGGGTCTCGACATTGGCGCGGGCATGCGGGAAGAGCGCCCGGTTGGCGTGGTCGTCCCAGGGATTCAAAGCGAGATTGCGCCGATGGGCGCGCTCGTCAGGCCGCGCGCTTCGCGCCGAAAGCCGGTGGATATCGCCCTTGAAGGCGTTCGGGGAATAGGACTTGCGCTTGTCGCCGAAAGGCACGGCAAGCGAATAGGCGCTTTCCCTGAGATAGACCAAAGCGGGATGGATCGCGCTATCGAGCGCGAGGAAGACATGGCCGGGCTCGGAAGCCTCGACGACGACGCAGTCGCCCTCGCGATAGTTCTGGCGATAGACGAGAAAGGTCTCGTCCCGCCCGGTGGCGCTCGCCAGCACGAACCCGTCGGCATCCACGATCTTCAGCGTCAATTCCATGTTCGTCCTCCTCAGAGCATGAGGCCGAAAACTGTGAGCGGTTTTCGGAGGACATCACGCTCTAACTATTTAATTTATCTGCAATCTCAGGCACTTGCCGGCGAGCGGCAGGCGCAGCCGGTAGAGCTTCTCCGGCCAGGCCGATCTCAGCCTGGCGTCATTCACCTCGATCTCGTCGATTTCGATTTCGCCGGCGCCGTCGACAAGAATGCTGCCGAGCTCGGCGAGATCGATCCTGTTCTCGGTGATAACAGGCGTGACGCACGCCATCAGCGACAGGACCGCCGGCCGGTCGCCGTCATGGGTATCGACGATCTCGACATGGCGGCCGCGCAGCAAGGAGACCGTGCGGCGATAGCTGCGCAGTTGCGCTTCCTCGGGATAAGCGCCTGAAATTTCGAGGGATATGCGCGCGCGCGCCTCGCCGAATTCGACCTCGACATCCCTAGCACCGAAGGCTTCGCCGGCGGATTGCATGACGCCGGAGAAAGTCGGCAGGTTGTGATAGGCCGATTGCATCGTCCAGATCTCGTAGCGCCGCGGCGAGAAGGTCTTGGCGGTATAGGTCTCGACGCCGATATCGATCAGGAACGGGCGTCCGTTCTTGTAGAGCGTCACGCTGCCGACATCGTTGTGATTGTGGCCCTCGCCATTGTTGCCGCCCTTGACCGCAAGCGAAAACTGCCCGTCGCGGGCGACGAACAGGCCGATGCCGGGATAGAAGATATCCCGCCCGGACACCGGATTCGGCTCGGTCTTTGGAATTGCCGGCCCGGTCAGCAGTTCCTGCACGCGATACCAGAGGTTCCATTCCCCCGGCAGGTGCGGGCTCTCGGCTTCCGCCCGGTCGGCTGCGGCGAAGGCGGCCAGCATCTCGGAACCAACAGCCTTGCCGAACAGATATTCGCGCGCGCTGCAAGGTTCGACCACGGCGGAAGAATCCGCGAAGTTGAAATAATGGCGGCCGGCCACATGCATGTGGGCGATATATTCAGCCATGTTGCGGATCTTCTGCTGCCGCCAGATCTTGGCGAACAGGCCGGGTGCGACGCGATCGAGCACGGTCAGCGCGCCGTGCAGGCAGAGTGCGGCGTGGCGGTAATAGAGCACGCCTTCCTCGCAGGCGCCGTCCTCGGCATAGTCCTTCAGAAAGGCATCGAGGCTGCCGAGCGCCTTTTCGGCAACGGCGCGGCGCGTCGGCTGATCAGTTCTCAGCGAGAAGGTGGTCAGCAGGACGTTCTGGGTGATCCAGGCCGTCCAGTTGTTCATCCGCTCGTCGCCGTCGCCCATCCACCAAAAATGCCGGCCGAGATAGGGCGTCAGGATGCGGGCCTCGATCTCGCGTTTCACGCGCGCCGCAATCTCCGGGCTGATGCTGTCGAGCGCAGCGCCGAGCAAGGCGACGATCGTTGCCAGAAGGGCAGCCGTTTCGGCAGCGAAGAGATCGACGACCGGTTGCGAACTGTCGGGAAGCGGCAGACGCGGGCCGCCGCGCCCATAGGCATTATGCGCCGGAAGCTGCCAGCCGCTCTCCTCGGCGATCAGGAAGATGCCGTCGACGATGCCGGGCAGGAACCGGCCGTTTCCTTCGACGAGTTCGCCCAGCACCAGATCGTTGAGCATCCGCCGCCGCGTGAAATAAAGCGTCTCGAAACGCGAACGATTGCCGGTCGCCGTATATTCCCGGTAATCCGCGGCCGTGATCAGAGGCCATGCGCGTGCAAGCGTGGCTTCCGCATCGCGCACGACCACGTGGCGCACTGCCTGCGGCACTCCGTTCCATCTCTCGCGGTCGGAGTAGATGGCGCCCGGCGTGAAATCGCTGAGGACGTCCGGCAACGCGCCTGAAATCTCGCTGAACATATCCCTCCCCGCAGCGGAAAAGCATCGATCGGCCTCTGGCCTTCATTTCCACCTATCATATGTTTTCGGCGCTCGCCATAAAATTTGTATGATCTATTCAGAACTTGTTTGACCAATACCGGAGATGTGCTATGTCCTTGGCAGGAGGAAGAACAGGCGGCGCCCGTCCGCCCGAACGGCTCTGGATTGAGGCTAGAAAAGCCCGGAAGCCGCCAGCGGAATGCCCGACCAGGAGGAAGCATCGGTGTCCATATCGAATTCGGTCATCGCCAGGGATGGCGCCCCGGCAACTCCACGCCGGAAGGTCGCGGCGCTGTCCAAGCGCCAGCGCAAGATTCGCAGCGCGCTCGTCGCCTATTCCTTCATCGCGCCGAATTTCATCGGTTTCGCCGTCTTCACGCTCGGCCCGATCCTCTTCGCCTTCGCGCTCGCCTTCATGCATTGGGACGGCTCGAATGCGATCACATTCGCCGGGCTCGATAATTTCTGGCGACTGTTCGACGACAAGGCCTTCGTCGCGGCCTTCTGGAACACGATCATCTACACCGTCGCCTCGGTGCCGGCGACGCTGCTCTGCGCGCTCGGCCTCGCCGTCCTTCTCAACCAGAAGATCGCGGGGCGGAATTTCTTCCGCACGGCGATGTTCTTTCCCTATGTCGCCTCGCTGGTCGCCGTCGCCGTCGTCTGGAACATGATCTTCAATCCCGAGATGGGGCCGGTGAACATGATCCTCTACACGCTCGGCCTCGACCCGAAGAACATGCCGGGATGGGCGGCCGACCGCCATTGGGCGATGGTGACGGTGATCCTTTTCGGCATCTGGAAGAACATGGGCTATTACATGGTCATCTACCTGGCCGGCCTGCAGGGCATCAATGCCGAGCTCTATGAGGCTGCCGACCTCGACGGCGCCAATTCCTGGCAGAAATTCATCCATGTCACGGTGCCACAGCTCGGGCCGACGACCTTTTTCGTCACCGTCATGCTGACGATCCAGTCCTTCAAGGTGTTCGACCAGATCTTCATGATCACCCAGGGCGGCCCCGGCACCTCGACGCTCGTCCTCGTCTACCACATCTACAACGAGGCCTTCATTTCCTGGGATCTCGGCTATTCCAGCATGATTTCGCTGGTGCTGTTCTTCCTCGTGCTTGCGGTCACGATCTTCCAGTTCCGCCGCCAGAGGGAGGACGAGGCATGAGGATCGCCGGGCGCAAGATCACCGTCAAAACGGTCCTCCTCTATGCAATCGTCATCACGGTGACGGTGGTGATGCTGATGCCCTTCGCCTGGATGCTTTCGGCATCGCTGAAGCTCAGCCGCGACGTTTTCGCCTTCCCGATCGAGTGGATACCGTCTGAGCCGCAATGGCAGAACTATGTCGACATCTGGACGAAGATCCCGCTTGCGCTCTTCATCTACAACACCTCGAAGCTGACGATCATCGTCACGCTGCTGCAGCTCCTGACCTCCAGCTTTGCCGCCTACGCCTTCGCCAAGCTGAACTTCCCTTACAAGAACACGCTCTTCCTCGGCTATATCGCCACCATCGCCATGCCCTGGCAGGTCTATATGGTGCCGCAATTCCTGCTGATGCGCGAGTTCGGCCTCAACAACACGCATCTGGCGCTGATCTGCCTGCAGGCCTTCACCGCCTTCGGCGTCTTCCTGATGCGGCAATTCTACATGTCGATCCCGACCGAGCTTTGCGAGGCGGCGCGCATCGACGGCATGAACGAATACCAGATCTGGGCGCGTATCATGCTGCCGCTCTCCAAGCCCGCCCTCTCGACGCTGACGATCTTCACCTTCGTCAGCACCTGGAACGATTTCCTCGGACCGATGATCTATCTGACCAAGACCGAGCTGAAGACCGTCCAGATCGGCCTGCGCATGTTCATCTCGCAATATTCGGCCGAATACGGGCTGATCATGGCGGCCTCCGTCGTCGCCCTCGTGCCCGTTCTCGTCGTTTTCCTCGCTCTGCAGCGCTTCTTCGTCGAAGGCATCGCCTCGACGGGACTGAAGGGGTAAAGCCATGAATGCCGTTTCAACTGTCGTCCCGCAGCCGATCACCGACAAGGAAGTGAACGCCGCGCTCGATCTTGCCGTCGCGCAGGTCAGGCGCAACCTTCCTCAGTTCACCTATGCCGCGCAGAACCACTCGAGCGTGAACAACTTTTATCCCGCCGTTGCCAACGACCAGTGGACGGCCGGCTTCTGGCCGGGCGAGCTCTGGCTCGCCTTCGAGCATAGCGGCGATCCTGTGTTCCGCCATGCTGCGCAGATCCAGGTCCAGTCCTTCCTGCATCGGATCGTCAACCGCATCGAGACCGATCATCACGACATGGGCTTTCTCTATTCGCCCTCCTGCATCGCCGCCTGGAAACTCGTTGGGGACGAGGACGGCCGCAAGGCGGCGATCCTGGCCGCCGATCAGCTGATCGAGCGCTTCCAGCCGATCGGCCAGTTCATCCAGGCCTGGGGCCGCAAAGGCAGGCCGGAAGAATACCGCTACATCATCGACTGCCTGCTGAACCTGCCGCTTCTCTACTGGGCAAGCAGCGAGACGGGTGACCCGAAATACCGCGAGATCGCGCTCACCCATGCCCGCACCACGCTCGCCAACTCGGTGCGGCCCGACGATTCCACCTACCACACGTTCTACATGGACCCGGTCACCGGCGCGCCGGGGCGCGGCGCCACCAAACAGGGCTACCGGGATGATAGCGCCTGGGCGCGCGGCCAGGCCTGGGGCATCGCCGGCATGGCCATCTCCTACCGCTACGAGCGGATCGAGGAATATCGCCAAACCTTCGACCGACTGCTCGCCTTCTATCTCAACCGGCTGCCGGCCGACATGGTGCCCTATTGGGATCTCGTCTTCTCGGACGGTGACGGCGAGCCGCACGACAGCTCCTCGGCTTCGATCACCGCCTGCGGCCTGCTCGAGATGGCCGATCTGGTCGATGCCGAAGCCGCCGAGCGCTACCGCATGCTGGCGCGGCGCATGGTGAAGAGCCTTGCCGATCACTATGCGGTCAAGGACCCCACGGTCTCCAACGGCCTGGTGCTGCACGCCACCTATTCGAAGAAATCGCCCTTCAACACCTGCCGCGGCGAGGGCGTCGATGAGTGCGTCTCCTGGGGAGATTATTATTACATGGAAGCTTTGACGCGCCTTTCGCGCCGCTGGTCTTCCTATTGGTGACGTCAGGAGAACCCGATGGCCAGCATTTCGCTTAAAGAGCTGAACAAATCCTACGGCGCACTCACCGTCGTCCACGATATCGATCTGGAAATTGCCGACAAGGAATTTATCATCCTGGTCGGCCCCTCCGGCTGCGGCAAATCGACGACGCTCAGGATGATCGCCGGCCTTGAGGAGATCTCGGGCGGCGAACTTCGGATCGGCGGCGACGTCATGAACGATGTCCCCTCCAAGGACCGCGACATCGCCATGGTCTTCCAGAACTATGCGCTCTACCCGCATATGACCGTCTACAAGAACATGGCCTTCGGCCTGCAGCTGCGCAAAGTGTCGCGCGATTTCATCGACAAACAGGTGCAGGACGCCGCCAAGATCCTCGACATCACCCATCTCCTGAACCGCAAGCCGAAAGCGCTTTCGGGCGGGCAGCGCCAGCGCGTCGCGCTCGGCCGCGCCATGGTGCGCAACCCTGCCGTCTTCCTTCTCGACGAGCCGCTTTCCAATCTCGACGCCAAGCTGCGCGGCACGATGCGCTCGGAAATCACCAAGCTGCACAAACGCCTTAACGCCACCTTCATCTACGTCACCCACGACCAGGTGGAAGCCATGACGATGGCCGACCGGATCGTCGTGATGAAGGACGGGCACATCCAGCAGGTCGACACACCGCAGAACCTCTACGACCGCCCCGTCAACATGTTCGTCGCCGGCTTCATCGGCGCACCGCAGATGAACATGCTGCCATCGACGATCCAGCGCCGGGGCGACGGTTACGTCGCCATTTTCGACGGCCGGGAACTGCCGCTGCCCGCCCATTTCGACAGGAGCAGGATCGCTCCCTATGAGGGCCGCGAGCTGGTGCTCGGCATCCGCCCGGAGAATTTCCACGAACTGCCGCCGGCCGACATCCCGGCCGAAAATCTCGCGCCCGTGAAGGCAGTGGTCGAGCTTGCCGAGCCCATGGGCTCGGAGGTGCATCTGAACATGGTCGCCGGCGGCCGCAATCTCATCGCCCGTGTGTCGCCGCGCTTCCGACCCGATATCGGCGAGGAGGCGAGCCTCGTCGCCGACATGAGCAATGCGCAGCTGTTCGACAAGGAAACGGAACGCTCGATTCTTTACTGAGGCGCCTGCGGGAGACGGCCATGCAGTGGTTGCGGGATATGTGGACGAAGGAGGGGCCGGGCATTCCGAAGGATGCGCCTGCGAAGACCGGTCTTGCCCTGTTCGCCGACATTCTCGCCCGCGAATGGTGGGAGATGGTCAAGCTCAACATCCTGTTCATCCTGGCCTCGCTCTTCGTGGTGACGCTGCCGGCGGCACTCGCCGCCATGGCCCGGGTCTCGGTGGCCTTTGTCGAAGATCGAAATACTTATTTGCTCAGGGACTTCTTGGAAGCCTTCCTGCGCTACTTCTGGCGCGCTACCGCCTGGGGCCTGGCCTTGGCAGGCACGCTTGCGATCGGCGTCCATGCAATTGTCACTTATGCCGCTGGCGCGCGTGACAATCTGATGCTCGCCGCACCGCTGGCGGTCGCGCTTGTTGCCACCGTCTTCGTCGCCGTGCTCGCCTGCCATCTCATCGTGTTGATGGTCATGCGCGACCTGCCGGCGCTGCGGCTCTTTCGTCTGGCCGCGCTCGCCTCCGTCGCCCGCCCGCTGCCGGCGCTTGCAGCGCTCGCCTTCAGCGCCGCGCTTTGGCTGGCGCACATCCTCTTCTATCCGGTTTCCGTGTTCATGCCGGCGACCTTCAATTTTTCACTCGGAATGTTCGCCGTCGCATTCGGCGTCCATCGGGCAGTGGTGTTGGTTCTGGACCTGCCAGAGGCAATGCGGCCGCACCGACACTTCATAAAATAACTGATCCAGAGACGATCCAGGGAAGGAGAACAGGAATGTATTTGGATAAATTCGGGAGGACGGTGAAACTTGCCGTGGCAGGTTTCACTCTGGCCGCGACGACGGCAGGCGCAGCGTTTGCTGAGGACGCCGTGACGCTGAAATGGGCTTTGTGGGACTGGGACAAAACAGCCTATTACAAGCCGCTGATCGAGGCCTATCAGGCCAAGCATCCGAACGTGAAGTTCGAGCCGATGGATCTCGGCTCGCAGGATTATCAGCAGATGATCTCGACGCAGCTGACCGGCGGCTCGAAGGACATCGACATCGTCACCATCAAGGACGTGCCGGGCTATACCAATCTGGTGCGCGCCGGCAACATCGCCGATCTCAGTGGCTTCGTGAAGGATCAGAAGATCGATCCGGCGCCATATGGCGGCCTGATCGAGGAGCTGACCATCGACGGCAAGATCTATTCGCTGCCGTTCCGCTCCGACTTCTGGATCGTCTATTACAACAAGGACATCTTCGACAAGGCAGGCGTCCCCTACCCGACCAACGATATGACCTGGGCGCAGTTCGACGAGACCGCCGAGAAGCTCGCAGGCGGCATGGGCACCAACAAGACCTATGGCGCGCTGCTGCATACCTGGCGTTCGACCGTCCAGCTGCCCGGCATCCTCGACGGAAAACACACACTGGTCGATGGCGACTACGCCTTCCTGAAGCCCTGGTACGAACGCGCGCTCACCCTGCAGAAGGATGGCGCCATCCCCTCCTATGCCTTCCTGAAGACCTCGAACACGCATTACTCGGCGCTCTTCTTCAACGGCACGATCGGCATGCTGCCGATGGGCACATGGTTCGTCGGCACCCAGATCGCCAAGGTCAAATCGGGTGAATCGAAGAGCAAGAACTGGGGCATCGTGAAGTTCCCGCATCCCGATGGCGTGCCGGCCGGTACGACCGCCGCGCAGATCTCGGGCCTGGCGGTCAATGCCAATTCCACCCACAAGGAGGCCGCGCTCGATTTCATCAAGTTCGTCACCGGCCCCGAGGGCGCGGCCGTCGTCGCATCGACCGGCACCTTCCCGGCGCTGAAGACCGCCGACGTCAGCGCCAAGATCGCCTCGACGCCCGGTTTCCCGCAGGATGAGGCCAGCAAGGAAGCGCTGATCCCGGCCAAAGCCTACCTGGAAATGGCCGTCAACCCGAACGCCGCCAAGATCGAGGTCGTGCTCAACCGCGCCCATGACGCGATCATGACCGACAACACCTCCGTCGACGACGGGCTGAAGGAAATGACCGAAGGCGTGAAGGCCATCAAGTAGGCCTCATGAGATACCGGCGGCCGCGGGTCAGGATCGGCCCGCGGCCGAATCTGTTTTTACGAAATTTCGAGCTGACGATGATCTACGATCCTGCGCGGGCCAATCCGCTTTCCGGCAATCCCCTGAAGACGCGCGACGATCTGGCAAAGGCCGTCATCGACCTTTTCGAGCCGCTTCTGCCCTATTTTTCCGAAGGCGGCGCCCGCGTTTGTCTCGGCGCTACCGGCGCGATCTTCGACCGGGCGGCGGCGGATCTGGAAGGTTTTGCGCGGCCGCTCTGGGGCATCGTTCCCCTCGCCGCCGGCGGTGGCCACTTCCCGCATTGGGATCTCTATCGGCGCGGGCTGGCGAATGGCACCAACCCCGCCCATCCCGAATATTGGGGCGATCTCGCCGACCGCAACCAGCGGCTCGTCGAACTCGCCGCCGTCGGCTTCGCGCTGGCGCTGGTGCCCGAGCACATCTGGGAGCCGTTGAGCGACAGCGAGAAGAAGACGGTCGCCGCCTATCTCAGCGCGGCGCGGGAACTGGAATTCATCGACAACAACTGGAAATTCTTCCGCGTCCTCATCGATCTCGGGCTGGAGCGCGTCGGTGTTCCGTTCGACCACGGCAAAACTGTCGCCTATCTCGACGAAGCGGAGGCTTTCGATCTCGGCGAAGGCTGGTATCGCGATGGGCCGGTCAGGCGGGTCGATCACTACATCCCCTTCGCCATGCATTTCTACGGCCTGATCTATGCCGTGCTGGCGCGCGACGACGAAGCGCGCAAGGGGCGCTTCCGCGCTCGCGCCGAAATCTTCGCCCGGGATATCCGCCACTGGTTCGGCCCCGATGGAGCAGCCCTTGCCTTCGGCCGCAGCCAGACCTACCGCTTTGCGGCGGGCGGCTTCTGGGGCGCGCTTGCCTTTGCCGGTGTCGAAGCGCTGCCCTGGGCTGAGATCAAGGGCTATTACATGCGCCATATCCGCTGGTGGTCGGCGCTGCCGATCGCCGACCGCGACGGCGTTCTCTCCGTCGGCTACGGCTATCCGAACCTCCTGATGAGCGAGAGCTACAATTCGCCCGGCTCGCCCTATTGGGCGCTCAAATTCTTCCTGCCACTCGCCCTTCCCGAGGATCATCCCTTCTGGGCTGCAGCAGAAGCGCCGCAGCCGCAATTCCCGCAGCCGGTTCCCTTGAAGCCGGCCGGCATGGTCGCCATGCATACGCCAGGAAATGTCGTCGTACTCTCTTCCGGCCAGCAGCACGACAAGATGCGCGGCGCCAACGAGAAATATTCGAAATTCGTCTATTCCACCCGCTACGCCTTCAACATCGAGGCCGACGACCGGAGTTTTGCGGCCGCGAGCTTCGACGGCATGCTCGGCCTCTCCGACGACGGCACCCATTTCCGCATGCGCGAAACAATGGAGGAGGCGCTGATATCGGGCGACCGGCTCTATTCGCGCTGGCGCCCCTGGAACGACGTCACCATCGAAACCTGGCTCATTCCCGCAAACCCCTGGCACATCCGCATCCACCGCGTCGCCACGCGCCGGGCGCTGAGCACCATCGAGGGCGGCTTCGCGATCGAACGCGCCGATTTCAACGCCGATCGCTCCGAACAGGCTGAAGGCCGGGCCGTCTGGTACGGACAGACGGATGTCAGCGCCATCGTCGACCTATCGCCGAAGCCCAGGGCCGGCCACGCAATGAGCCCGATCCCGAACACCAACCTGATCCACGCCAAGACCTTGCTGCCGCAGCTACGCGGCGAAATCGGCCCCGGCACCACTGTGCTCGTGACGGCAGCAATGGCGCTCCCCAACGGCGCGGCTTGGGCAGAGGCGCTGGACAATCCGCCGGCATATCCCGATCTTAAAAAGGTGGAGCGAGATATCCGCGAGAACGGCGTGCGTGTTCCGGCATTTTCTCTCCGATCGTAGATAAGCCTTGAAGGTTAAGGGGTAAGAATAGCAGAAGGTCAGCGGACTTTCGGTCCGTCAGCGATGTGCTTGTCCTTCAAAAGCTCAGCATCGAGATGACTGAGCCCCGACAACATCTGCGACGCCGCGATCGCGTCAAGCTCCTGATCGCTGAGTGTCGGCGTCAGCTCGACGAGACGACCTCGGCGAGGAGAATTATTCGACGTGTTGGGCTTGGCCATTCTGAAGCCGATAAAATCCAGTCTGCGGCACCGGTAGTTCCAGCATGTCTTCCCTTGATAATCCAAGATACATGCCTCGTATCAGTCTCCCCGTCAGTCCATGGGATATGGCTATCGTGGTCGAGCGAAGCTGCGACAGCCAGTCCTTGATGCGGGCGCAAGCTGCATCGAATGTTTCTCCATCCGGCGATCGAAAGAACCAGTTAAAAGCATCGGCGCCTTCGAGCATCCCCGGATATTCCATGTCGATTTCATAGTGGCTCATGCCATCCCAGGAGCCGATCGTCACTTCCATCAATCGCGGTTCGTCGCGGCTGCCCAAGGGCACATACCGCGCAATGCGTGCCGCTGTTTCCTTCGTGCGGCCTAACGGGCTGACATGAACATCGATTTGACCCGGATGCCGCTCAAGCTCGCGAGCGAGGCGCCGACCCGCCTCATCCGCTTGCTGCTGTCCTCTTCCAGTAAGAGGGGAATCTTTTTGCCCCTGAAAGCGACCGGCCGCATTCCAGACGGTCTCGCCGTGTCGGAGGAGAAAAATCGTCGTCAATTTCTTGACCCTTAAGAGGATGCTGCAGTATCTGCTAACATAACTCGCTCCGGCTAGACGAGAGATTCAAACAAGGGGAGAGACCACTATGGCGATCACAGTCAAAGTCGCTGAAGCAAAGGCTCGTCTATCTGAATTGCTGGCGAAGGTCGAAGCAGGCGAAGAGGTCATCATCTCTCGCGGTACCAAGCCGGTTGCTCGCCTTTCTCGAATTCGCCACGAGAACGATATCGACGCGTTGATCGCCGAAATTAAGGCGCAACGGACCCATCGTCGGTCCACGACGCAAGCAGAATTGCGCGAATGGCGGGATGAGGGCCGCCGTTACTGACAATCTCTGCCTCGCCTACCGTGCACCAGCAACGCGCAGCTCGTCCGATATCTCCGCGCCGATCGGTAGCCGCAACGTGAAGGTCGTGCCGTTGCCGCGGCTGCTTGCCACCTCGATCGTGCCGCCGTGCAGCTCGATGATCTGTTTGACGAGGTTGAGGCCGATGCCGGTGCCGGCGATGCCGGTGGAGCTTCTGGCGCGGAAATAGCGCTGGAACATCTTCGGCAGGTCGTCTGCGTCGATGCCGATGCCTTCGTCGCGCACCCTGATGCAGACGCTTTCGCCTTCCTGCCAGCCAGTGACGTGGACATTCGGGGCATCGGGCGCGTATTTCACGGCGTTCGAGAAGAGGTTGCTGAAGACCTGGTCCAGCGCGGGCTGATCGCCGAAGATGATGGGGGGAAGGCGATCGAGGTCGAGCAGGAAGCGATGCGAGCGCCGGATGCCCTCCTGGCGGGCGCTGCAGGTTTCGATGATCTCGGCAATCGAGCAGGGCTTATGCACGATGGTGATGCGGCCATGGTCCAGCCGCCCGGCGGCAAGAATGCTTTCCATCAGTTCGAGCATGCGAGACACCGAGCTTCGGATCTGCTCCGCCTTTTCAGCGAGGAACTCGGGCGTCGCGGCCTCCTTGCGCCGGATCAGCCGTTGCGCGGCACCATCGATCACCGCAAGCGGCGTGCGGAACTCATGCGATGCCATCGACACGAACTGGCGCTGCAACTCGTTGATCTGCTTTTCTTGTTCGAGCATCCGTTCGAGTTCTTCGGTCTGCCGCGCCAGTTCGACGGTGCGCGATCGCACCATCTCTTCGAGCGTGTCCCGGTGCTGCAGCAATGCCTTTTCGGCAAGCTTGGCTTCGGTGACGTCGACGACGGCCGCCAGCGCCGCGGCGCTGCCCTTGTAGTTGAGGCAAGTTGAATAGACGGTGACGTCGATCGCTGTGCCGTCCTTCTTGACATGCCGGGAGCAGCGGGTCGAGGCGGCGGCGGGGTCCTCCGCGTCAAAGACGGCAGTCTCCGGCCGCCTTGCATCTTCCGGTGCCTGGATGTCGAGCAGCGTCATCGTCAGGAACTGGTCCAGGCGATAACCGTAATGGTCTATGGCGGCCTGGTTGACGTGCAGGAATTTCAGGGTGTCCCGATCATAGACCCACATCGGCATCGGGTTGCCTTCGAACAGCAGTCTGAACGAGGCCTCCTGCATCTTGAGATCGGTGATATCGACGCGGATGCCGACGCTGCCGCCATCGGAAACGCGGCGCTCCTCGATCCTTATCCATCGGTTTCCGGGCAGGCGCTGCTCATGCTTGCTGCTGGGCTCGGCATGATAGGCCAGCCGCTCGGCGAGCCATTCTTCCTCGCGCCCGACCGCTTCCGGATATTGGCCGCATTCGATGCCTTCGCGGAGACGGTCTTCGAAACGCATTCCCTTGAGGAGCTTGTCGCCGCTTTCCTCGTAGAGCTGTTCATATCTGCGGTTCCACAGGACGAAGCGGTCTTCGGCGTCGAACAGGACGAGCCCCTCCGGCACGACTTCGAAAGCCGCCAGAAGCCGGGCATGCGCAGCCCGCGCCTCCTGCTCGGCGCGCTCCGCCTGAAGATGCGCCTGCGCAAGGGCCTTCTCCGCGTGCCAGGCCTTGGTGATATCCTCATGGGTCGACACCCAGCCGCCGTCGCGCGTGCGCTGATGATAGCCGCGGATGATCTGGCCCGACTTGAGTTCCTTGACCCAATCCCGGGGCGTGTCGCCCATATTGGTCGCTTCGGCCCAGGCGAGATATTCCGAGGTCGAGGTGAAGGGAACGGCGCCGACTTCATGCCGGAGGTTCAAGATGTCTTCGAGCGACTGTCCCGGGTGGATGACGGATGGATCGAGTCCGTAGACTTCCGCGTAGCGGCTGTTCGAAAGCAGCAGCCGGCCGCCTTCGTCGAACAGGCATACGCCCTGCCCCATGCTGGCAAGCGCCGTATCGAGCTGCTCGTTGCGCTGCTGCAGCCGCGCGTGAGCCGCGCCGAGTTCGATATGTCTCTCGATGCGGGCGACGAGTTCGGCGGTGGAGACGAGATTGGAGAGGCAATCCACCGCCCCGGCGGCAAGCCCTGCAATCGTTGTCTCTTCATCCTGCGGCGAGACGAGGATGATGACCGGGATATCGCGCGTGGCAGCATTTTCCTTGAGACGCCGGCAGTCTTCCAGGCCGCGTCCCTCCGGCGACGCCGCGTCCAGCAGGATAAGCGCAGGCAGGGGCCGATTGCCGGCGCTCTCATGAAGCTCATTGCCACCGGGAATGCGCAGCACGATACCCCGTTGCTTCAGGCAATCGCCAAGATCATGCCGGCTCGACAATGCGCCGCCCGTTGCAAAGATTGTGTGCAGCTCGCCGGACAAGACAATCCTCCGTTTGCCCATAGAAACGCGACTATAGGTCGTGCCGGTTAATAAGCGCCTTACCGTTGGTCGTTGTCGCCCAGTGTGGATGGTGCTCCTGGCCGACAAGCGGAGGAACCCTCCATTCGCCGATGCGTTCACCCAAGCACCGGCCTCAGGAGATCCCATGTCCGCCGACCCCGCCGTTTCAACCGCCGATCTCGAACCTCGCAAGGGCAGCCCCAGCCCGAGGCTCGACGAAGCTGCGTTCAAACGGCGCTTCCTCAACCAGTTCAGGGACCCGGCCTATGGCGTTTTGCAGGCCGAGCTTTCGAAGCTCGCTTCGGCGGCCTGGGAGGCTTACGCAAATTCGAGAAAAAGCCCGAAGACGCGGAAAGCCGGGCCGGGCTTCGCGGACCCTGATTACGATCTGGCCGAGGACTGGCTGGCGGCCCGCGATGCCATTCATGCCGCGCAGGAGCGGAACGAAGATCCGAACGGCCCCATCCGCATTCTTCTCGTCAATGGTTCCACCCGCAGCGAGCACACCTGCCCGGGAGAACTTTCGAAAAGCTACCGCATGGTCGAGATCGCAAGGGCGGTGCTGGAGCAGCAGCCGCGCGTGAAGGTCGAGGTCCTCGATCTCAGCCGGGTGGCCTCCGAATATGGCCGGCAGATCCATCCGTGCAAGGCCTGCTTCTCCACCTCGGCCGCCCTGTGCCATTGGCCCTGCAGCTGCTATCCCAACTATTCGCTTGGCCAGATCCACGACTGGATGAACGAGATCTATCCGATGTGGGTCGAGGCGCACGGCATCATGATCGTCACGCCGGTGCACTGGTACCAGGCGCCGTCCGCCCTGAAGCTGATGATCGACCGGCTCGTCTGCGCCGATGGCGGCAATCCCGATCCGACAAGCACCCATGGCAAGCATGCCAAGGAGGCCAAGGAACTCGAAATGAAAGGCTGGCCCTATCCCCGGCATCTGGCGGGCCGCATGTTTTCCGTCATCGTTCATGGCGACACGGAAGGTACTGAGAACACCCGCAGAAGCCTTTCGGACTGGCTGAAATCCATGGATCTCGTTGCAGCCGGCGCGCTTGCCGAAATCGATCGGTATATCGGCTATTGGGAGCCTTATGCGACGAGCCATGCTGCCTATGAAAAAGACCAGCCCATGCAGGAGGAGGTTCGCAACGCGGCTCGAACGCTTTATGAGGCGGTTGCGGCCAAGCGCAGCGGGCATCAGGTTTCCGCGGGAGAGGATTTGCAGCAGCCACGCCAGAAGTAACGATATCGCGCATGACGACGCCGCGCCTGTTCCCGGCTGACGGACTATCCTGCGTTCCGCATCTGTCTGAGGATATCGAGCCCGCGTTCGTATTTCTCGGTTTTCCTGCCGGCCTGCTCGGCCTGTTGCAGATTGTCTTCGAGGTCGGCCTTCTTGACCGGCAAGGCAAGCGGGTTCGATGCCGCGCGCCTGACGAAATCGTCGTCAGGCTCGTCCAGCCGCTGCCTTTTTCGACGACGTCGTGGAGATAAGCGACGGTTTTCGCTTCATCGCCGGAAACGAGCATTGCCACCCGCTGGCAGTGTTCGAAGTAGGGCTGGCCGGCCTTGTCCGTCTGCCCTTTATGAGCCTCCATAGCGATCTGCGTGGCGTGGTCGAGATGCTGCATGGCGATCAAGGCCCTTCGGTCTTCCTGACCTCCCGCGCGGAAGGCTTTGCGCCCGTCGTGATCTCGACATCGGGCATGGGCGCCGCGGCGAGCTGGCCGGGCGCCGTTCGCGGCGGATCGAAATCGCCGCTCTCACCTGCGGCCTGAAGCAGAGCCGCGTCGTCGCGGTCGTCTTCGTCGATCAGGTCCTGCAGCGTCTCATGCTCGTCCTCGCCGGCCAGTTCATCGCAGGCCTGCAGCCAATGGCGCAGCTCCGCGCCCTCCGGGCGGCCTTCGGCCTCCCAGATCTCATAGGCGCGCCGGCGTATCTGCTCGTGCTTGTCTATGGCCATGATCTCCTCCGGGTTAAGCGGATCGAGGCGCTAGGCTGCCATTTCGCGGCAGCTTTCGGCGCAGCTTCGGCAGGCATCGACGCATTCCTGCATGTCGCCCACCCTTTCGCAGTCGGCTGCGCATTCCGAGCAGATTTCCGCGCATTCGCGGCATGTGTGCCTATGGTGATCCGTGCCGATCAGCATGAAGTGCGCCGATGTGCGGCAGATTTCGGCGCAAGCCATCATCAGTCTGAAATGCGCGGGTTCGGTATGCTTGCCGCCGGCTTCGAGACAATGGTTCATCGCCGTTTGAAGACAAACGCTGTAGCAACGCAGGCAATTATCGATGCATCTCTGCATTTTCGCGTCGAGCCGATGCATTCTTCATCCTCCTCTTTGAAACGCGATTGAATGGGCCGCCCGAAGGCGGCGGCCTTCAGGGCGTATTGATGGTCGGCAGAAAATCTTCCACCTGCTTGCGCTCGTCCTTGGAAAGCGTCTCCACCCGTTCCTTCCAGAACCGTTCGGCCTCCGGCGGGTCTTCCTTCCAATGGCGGACAGTGGTGATGTTGTCGTCGATCTTGGAGCGGCGGTTGCCGCCGAGGCGAAGATATTCCTTCGCAAGTTTCAGGCTCTGGGTTTCCCAGCCGCTGTCGGCGTCTACCGGCAAGCTCGTATTGCGCAGGGCGGCGTCCAGCGCCTTTTTGCGGTCGCTCTCGGCCTGTGCCGTATCCGCTGAGCGCGCATCATCAGTGCCGCTTTCGGGCAGCACGGTCGAATTGGAAGTCATGTCATGTCCTCCTTCCGTCATGCAAGGCGCGCAGGCTCGCCCCGCGATCCAATAACCGTCGGGGGCAGCGAGAGTTCCGGATGATGCGATGGATTTGGAAGGAGAAGGCCGCCCGAACAGGCGGCCGGCGATCAATGGACGGCCATGCTCACCATGCGATAGGGATGCACGGCCTCGAACTGCAGGATCATCTCGGTCGCCTGCTGCAAGACGAGCTCGGCATTTTCAGGATCGTAACGGGCAAGTTCGTCGGCATTGATGCGGATCGCTTCGGCCATGTTGGTGGAAACGGCGGCGAAGTGACTATTGCCTTCGACCAGGGCCTCACGCGCCGTATCCTCCAGCGTGCGGGCGATATCGACGAAGACTTCTTCGCGCTCCTCGATACTGAGGTCTTTGATTGTGTTGGTTTTCTCTTCCATTTCAGCCACTCCAAAAAGACGTGGGACACAACCGAGCTTATCAAGCCTCGATCACCGAAGAGCTGGGAGTGCCAAGGTGCGGATTCAAGCCTTGGTGGGCTTGAACGCGCCTTCGAAACCCGAGCGCGACGACCATCGCCTGCATTTCGAACGCAGGAATTGATCTTCGGTTCCCTCAGGCGCTACTCCCTGGACGTTGGTCCGATGAGGGCTGGCAGTCGCCGACGGAGAGTGCTAAATTTTTCCTTCATCCTCTTGAAATCGAAAAGCCGTCGAACCAGATCATTTACGCGAAACGCGCCCGCACGCGAGGCGCACCCGCCCGGACTGATCATCCGGTTCGGCCAGGGGACCGTCATCACCGTTTGTGCATGGAGGAAGGCATGTCGTTCCGACCGCTTCACGATCGCATTCTCGTCCGCCGCGTCGATTCCGAGGAGAAGACCAAAGGCGGCATCATCATTCCCGATACTGCCAAGGAAAAGCCGCAGGAAGGCGAGGTCATTGCCGCCGGCCCCGGCGCGCGCAACGATGCCGGCCAGATCCAGCCGCTCGACGTCAAGGTCGGCGACCGCATCCTGTTCGGCAAATGGTCCGGCACCGAGATCAAAATCGCAGGCGAAGACCTGCTGATCATGAAGGAAAGCGACGTGATGGGCATCATCAAGGCCCAGAGCGAAGGGAAGCAGGCCGCCTGAGACGGCTGTGCTCGGAGTGAAGCTAGCTGCCTATGAAGGAGTGAGGACATGGCTGCTAAAGAAGTCAAATTCAGCACGGAAGCCCGCGACAAGATGCTGCGCGGCGTCGACATTCTCGCCGACGCGGTGAAGGTCACGCTCGGCCCGAAGGGCCGCAACGTCGTGATCGACAAATCCTTCGGCGCGCCGCGCATCACCAAGGACGGCGTTTCGGTCGCCAAGGAAATCGAACTCGAAGATAAGTTCGAGAACATGGGCGCCCAGATGGTCCGCGAAGTCGCTTCGAAGACCAGCGACATCGCCGGCGACGGCACCACGACCGCAACCGTTCTTGCCCAGGCGATCGTTCGCGAAGGCGCCAAGGCCGTTGCTGCCGGCATGAACCCGATGGACCTGAAGCGCGGCATCGACCTTGCCGTCAGCGCCATCGTCGCCGAACTGAAGACCAATGCCCGCAAGATCTCCAACAATTCCGAGATCGCCCAGGTCGGCACGATCTCGGCCAACGGCGACGCCGACATCGGCCACTATCTCGCCCAGGCGATGGAAAAGGTCGGCAATGACGGTGTCATCACCGTCGAAGAAGCCAAGACCGCCGAAACCGAACTCGAAGTCGTCGAAGGCATGCAGTTCGATCGCGGCTATCTCAGCCCCTACTTCGTCACCAATGCCGACAAGATGCGGACCGAGTTCGAAGATCCCTATATCCTCATCCACGAGAAGAAGCTTTCGAACCTGCAGCCGATGCTCCCGGTTCTCGAAGCCGTCGTTCAATCCGCCAAGCCGCTCCTCATCATCGCCGAAGACGTCGAAGGCGAAGCGCTCGCAACGCTCGTCGTCAACAAGCTGCGCGGCGGCCTGAAGATCGCTGCCGTCAAGGCGCCTGGTTTCGGCGACCGGCGCAAGGCCATGCTTGAAGATATCGCTATCCTCACCGCCGGCACGGTCGTTTCCGAAGACCTCGGCATCAAGCTTGAGAGCGTGACTCTCGATATGCTCGGCCGAGCGAAAAAGATCTCGATCGAGAAGGAAAACACGACCATCGTCGACGGCGCCGGCTCGAAATCCGACATCTCGGGGCGCATCGCCCAGATCAAGGCTCAGATCGAAGAAACCACCTCCGACTACGACCGCGAGAAGCTGCAGGAACGTCTTGCCAAGCTAGCCGGCGGCGTCGCCGTCATCCGTGTCGGTGGCTCGACCGAGGTCGAGGTGAAGGAGAAGAAGGATCGCGTCGACGACGCACTGCACGCAACGCGGGCGGCGGTCGAGGAAGGCATTCTGCCGGGCGGCGGCGTGGCGCTTCTGCGCGCCGTCAAGGCGCTTGAGAATATCAAGACCGCCAATGACGACCAGCGCGTCGGCATCGACATCGTTCGCCGCGCCGTCGAAACGCCGGTTCGCCAGATCGCCGAAAATGCCGGAGCGGAAGGCTCCATCATCGTCGGCAAGCTGCGCGAGAAGAGCGAGTTCTCCTACGGCTGGAACGCCCAGACAGGGGAATATGGCGACCTCTATGCGCAGGGCGTCATCGACCCGGCCAAGGTCGTGCGCACCGCACTGCAGGATGCGTCCTCCATCGCCGGCCTTCTCGTCACCACCGAAGCCATGGTCGCCGAGAAGCCCAAGAAGGACGCCGCTCCCGCCATGCCCGCCGGCGGCGGCATGGATTTCTAAAACAATCGCCGGCCCGCCCGCACCGCCGGACGGGCCTTTTCCGAGGGAATGAAGATGGTTCAAACGATCGTAAACCGGTCGCAGGTTCCGCTGGATTCCTGCGATCTCGAAACCTGCCAGCGCGTCTTCGACAAGATCAGCACCGATTATCAGGTGGCAAAGGACAGCGACGAGGCCGAACGGATGGCGAGCATCATCATCGAACTCTACCGGCAGGGCGTGCGCGACCCCAATCACCTGCGCTCGATGGTCGAAGCGGCCCGCGGCCTGTTCGAACCCGCAAGAGGCGACGAACCGAAGGTCTGATCCCGCAAGCGGATCCGCGGCGATATTTCAGCGCCGCGGCCGCCCCGGCGCGTTTGCCCGAAGAACGGTCATCTCCTCATGCTGCACTTCATTTTCGGCGTTCAGCACCGCGCGCCAAAGCCTGTTGCCGAGGCGTAGCGACACCCGCTTCGTGCCTTCGTGTTCAGCGGTGCCGATTTCCACGGAGCTGACGAGGGAGCCATGGCGCATGTGGCGACGAAGATCGGCCAGCGACAGGCCGAACCGCTGCGCGAGCTCGGATGAATCGAGGATGAAATCCCCGTTCGGATCGCGTTCGATCATCATCGGCTCATTCTCCAATCATTCCGAGATCAGGCCACGGCCGGGATCGGCGCGCTGTCATTCGGCAGCAGCCGCGCCACGGCGCTCAGGAGATCCGTCTGCGATATGAGGCCGAGGATGCGGTAATCGTCATCGACGATGATGACGGCATGCGTGCGCCCGTCCGTCAGCACGGGCAGCAGCGACAGGGCCGCATCCGCCGGTCTCGCCACCGCCGGCCTCGAGATGGCGCCCGAGATCGTACCGGCGCTCGCCGACAATTCCCGCAGGCCGACGGTGCCGATGAGGCGGCCTTCAGGATCTTTCACCGGTAGCGTGCGGATATTGTGCTTGAGGAGAAGCTGGCGCGCGGCCTCCGGTTCCGCGGCTTCGCCGACGGCGATCACGTCGCGCGACATGATGTCGGCGCAGTTGATCCTGGCATTCGACCGGATGGCCGCCTGCAGCTCGACCTGCTGCAGCAGCCGGCTCAAGTCGGCGCGATCGATATCGAAGGTTTCATCGAGCGCTTCCAGCGCCGCATCGAGATCTTCCTCGCGGAAGCCGACCCGCACGGCGGACGGCAGGTCGATCGTCTGGTGCGTGTTCTCCGCGGGCTTCGGCACCACATGCGGATAGTTCCGCCGGGAAAGCTTGTGGAACAGCAGGCCGAGGCAGACGAGGATGCAGGAGTTCAGGGCGACCGGCACGAAGGGGAAGAGAAAACCCCAGCCGGCGACGACGGGACCGCCGAGGACGGCCGTCAGCGCCGCCGCGCCTCCAGGCGGATGCAGGCAGCGCGTGAAGGACATCGCGCCGATCGCGAGCGACACGCCGACACCGGTCGCGATGATCGGATCGCGGATGAAATAAGCGGCGACGATGCCCATCATGGCGGAGATGGTGTTGCCGCCGATGATCGACCATGGCTGCGCCAGCGGGCTTGCCGGCACGGCGAAAAGAAGCACGGCTGAGGCCCCCATCGGCGCCACGATCAGCGGAAGATGCGGCCCCTGTCCGAACAGATAACCGCTGATGACGCCGGTGAACCCGATCGCCAGCAAAGCGCCGAGGCAGGCGATCAGTCGCTCGCGTAAGGTCGCGCCGGCAAGGATCGGCGAGAACAGGCGGAAACGACGGAAGCGACTCGGTCCCACCTTCGGGGAAACGGGATACTGCATGACAAGACCAATTGCGTGAGGGATATCGGCGACTGAAGGAGGCGGGCGGGCTAGTTCATTGCCAGCCTGAGATCTCTGCCCTTCGTCGCACCGAGAACTTCGTGGAAGGCATTGAAGGCGCTGGGGCGGTCGCCCTTGCGGTAAACGAGCAGCGTTTCGACAGGGCCAAGCGGATGGGTCTGGACGGCCGTCGGCCAATGCATGAGATCCAGAACGGATTTCGGCATGACCCCCGCCGTATTGCCGGTCGCAACGCTTGCCAGGATGGCGTGGTAGGAGCCGAGCTCGCGGGTCGGCAAGGCGCCGGTCTTGCGCGCCCAGCTCTCGGCGATCCTGCGATAGGTGCAGCCGGGCTCCAGAGCGGCGAGCGAGGCGACGCGCAGATCGGCGGCGGATTTGATCGAGGGATGGCCCGACGGCAGGACGATCAGCAGATCCTCGACGAAGACCGGCTCCATCGCCAGCGTCTTGAGCTCGGCATCGAAATCCGGTTCTTCCTTGCGCATCGCCTTGGGCGGCCGGGCAATCAGCGCGCAATCCAGGGCATCCGATATAACAGCGCGGGTGAGATCGCGGGAGGCGCCCATGGTCAGCTGCAGCGACACATCGGGCCACATCTGGTTGAACTGTGTCAGCGCCGCCGGCAGCCTGCTTGCCGCCGTGCTCTCCATCGTGCCGACCCGCAACGTGCCCGATGGCGCGAGCGGCCGCACGGCCTGGCGCGCTTCGAGCGCAAGCGCCGTCAGCCTGTTGGCATAGGCGAGGAAGGTCTCGCCTTCCCGCGTCAGCGTCATCTTCTTGCCGTCACGGCTGAAGAGGGAGGCGCCGAGATCTTCCTCCAATTGCTGGATGCGCGTCGTGACATTCGACGGCACCCGCCCGACGGCCTTGGCGGCTTTCGTAACGCTGCGGTCGCTGGCGACGGCAAGGAATATCTCGATCGACGAAAGGTCCAATGAAAATCTCGTTTTCGAAATTATGGGAACGGATAATTCTCTATATAAAAATCATTGCCGCCGCTCAAGTCGTATTACGATATAAATTGGTCGTTCGAGTGGGGGAGGAAACGGCTGCCGAAAAAACAAACGCGACGCCGCGGAAATAGCCACGCGACGCCGGATATTGCCCTGCCGAACGGCGAATAGAGGGTTTCAGGCTGGCATGGGGTTTGCATCTGCAATCCCTATCTGCAGATCGATCAACGCCGGCCCATGTTGCACCTTGTCCTGACCTGTCTTCTCCTCAGCGTGGCTTCCGGCTTGAGCATGCGGCGTTTTCTCCTGCCCTATTTCCCGGGCGGCGATCTCGCCGAGAAATCCGCTCCGGTGACGATCGTCGCAAGCGCCGTCTTCCTGGCGGCAATGGCCTTTACCGTTTCCGACCAGGATCTCTGGGCGAAATTCGTCATCCTGATGCTCGGCCTTCTGCTGGCGGCGATGTTCGACGATGCAAGACCCAGGCTGACCATCGCGCTCTCCGCCGTCAGTCTGGCCGCCTATCTCGGGCTGCGCTCGATCGCCTGATAGCCCCTCGGTTTCACCCCGAACGGAATCTCACGGCTCACCCGCCGGGCATCCTTGCGCAACCGCAAACGTTGCGGTGGCAGCTACGAAATATTTCAAGCGCCGCGCGATAAATGATTTCAATTGAAGAATGATCTTGAATTATAATTCTCGTTTATCGAATATGAAGGAGCCGGTGCCGGAGACCGGAGACAAGAAACTCCTTCGATGGACGACGATCATGGAGAGCGATGCCGCAAGAAAGATCTGGTCGGAATGGTATGCATGGCACCCGGTCCTGCCGATCGACGATACAGTCTTCTGGCTCGAAACCGTCTACCGGCGGGAAAGCCCCGACGGTTTCTGGCAATACCGCTCCTTCCGCACCGAATCCGAACGCCGGCGGGCTTCAGCCGACATTCCTCTCTGTCCCGGCGCTTAACGCCTGATACCCCAGGATGAGCGCCTGCACCGTCAGGATGCGAGCGCGATCGATGGCCTGCGGCCCTCGGCAGCAGCGGTCTGGAAGTGGGAAATCCTCTCGTTCAACACCTCCACCTGATGCCGGAGCCGGTGAATTTCGGCGGTGTTTTCCTCCACCATGGCGGCATTGTGCTGGGTGATGTGCTCGACATCGCGAACGGCATTGTTCACCTCGTCGATGCCCTTGTATTGCGTGGTCGTGGCAGAGGAGATGACCTGCACCAGCCCGTTGATCGAGGTGAAATGCTCCATGATGGCGGAAAGCGCCTCGCCGGTCTCTTCGACCAGCGTGACGCCGGCGCCGACCTGGGACGCGCTGTTGGAGATCAGATCCTTGATCTCGCGGGCAGCCTTGGCGCAGCGCTGCGCAAGCTCGCGCACTTCCTGGGCAACGACCGCAAAGCCCCGGCCGGCTTCACCGGCGCGTGCGGCTTCGACGCCGGCATTCAGCGCAAGAAGATTGGTCTGGAAGGCGATCTCGTCGATCACGCCGATGATGCTCGTGACCTTCTCGGACGAACGGTTGATGGCGCCCATGGCATCGACGGCCTTGGCGACGACGGCGGCGGAATGCTCCGCCTGGCGGTGAGCCTCGGCGACTGAAAGCGAGGTCTGGCGCGCATTCTCGGCGGTCGTGCGCACGCTGGCGGTCAGCTCGCCGAGTACCCGCGAGCTCTGCTCGAGGGCGGCCGCCTGCTGCTCCGTGCGGCGGGCGAGATCGTCGGCGGCTCCCGAAAGATTGGTGCTGCCCTCGGCGATCTCATAGGTCGAGTTGCGAACCTCGGCGAGCGTCAGGCGCAAGGCATCGATGGCGTGATTATAGGTGCGGGCCATGGCGACATATTCGGCAGCGAGATCCTCGCTCATCTCTGCGGCGAGATTACCGTTGGCGAGCTTGCCGAGCATGTCGGAGAGCGCGTTCAGGGCCTCGCTCTGTTCCGCCTCGATGCGCGCCTGCTCGGCGGCGCGGCGGGCCTGCTCCTGTTCGTCGCGCGCCCGGCTTGCTTCGGCGACCTCTTCCAATCTGGTCTTTTCTAGCGCCTGGTCGCGGAAGACGGTGACCGAGCGGATCATGTCGCCGATCTCGTCGCCGCGCTTGCCGTCGCCGATAGGAACGTTCAGATCGCCATCGGCAAGCCGCATCATCGTCTGGGTGATGCGCTTCAGCGGCCCGCGCAACGTTTCGATCAGCATCAGGCCGCCGATGATCGCAAGCACCGTGCCCGCAATCATGGCCGAAAGCGACATCGTGGCCGAGCGCTGGCTGATTTCCTTGCCGCTCTCCTGCGCCGTGCTGACGAATTGTTCGAGCGTATGGCTTGCGGCCGCCACCAGTTCGGTCGCCGCCTCCCTGTTGTTCTGCCACCGATCCGCAATCGAGATCAGCGCCGACGTGCTCTTTTCGATCAGGGCAAGCGAAGGCTCGATCTTCTTGGCAAGATCCTTCAAGGCGGCATTTTTGCCGCTCAGGGGTTCGAGCTTGGCTGCGCTTTCACGCAGCGCCTTCAGATCCACCAGAACCGCATCCCGCGATTCCGCATCGACCCGCCTGTTCAGTTCGCTCAAGTGCAGGCGCAGATCGTCGATCGATTTGAAAGCGGTGTTGACGATCGCCACCATCGAGCGAAGCGTCGCGATGCTCGCATCCATGCCGACAAAACGCTCGATTGCGGTGTCCGCGTTGCCGGAGGCAAGTTTTGCGAACTGCTCCTCGAAACGCTGCAGATCCTGGTCGACGGGCGCGTAGCCTTCAAGCGACAGATTGGCGATGTCCTTCGCCGTGGCGGCGAGCTTCTCCAGAACCGGCTTCAGCGAAGCGACCTGGCTTTTCGCCTTGTCGGAGCCAAGCGCCTCGCTCTCGCCGACTTCCTTGACGAGCGGCGGCAGAAGGCTGCCGATGGCCTGGGCAAGTTTCTGCGGGTCGGCGGCACCGGCGGTCGCCTTGCGCAATTTCGTGATACGCGCCGCGAGGTTCTTATAGGCCGAGGCATCGAGAAGAAGCGCCCGGACGAAGGCCTCCTTGCCATTGGCCTGATCCTGCAGAACGTCGAGCTGCTTGCGGGCGGTCTGGCTTTCCCTGAAAAGCTGCGCCACCGCCTCGTCGATCGCCTGTTCGGTATTCGCCCGTTCCTGGGACACCGCCCACAGCGCATCGGCGCTGCCCTGCATCTTGCCGCCGAGTTCGCGCACGACGGAGATCTGCTGCTTCTGGGCGGGATCGATCAACATGGCATCGAGCGTCGCCGCGCCCTTCTGCTGATCGGCGATGCTGGCGATCAGCCGGTCGCGGGTGGCCGGCGCCGGCAGATCGGTAAAGGCGGTGAGCGAAGAGCGCAGCTGCTGGAAACTGGAAAGCGTATCGATCGTCTGCCGCGTCAGCGTCATCTGGCCGTTCAGCGTGCCGGCGGTGAAGTAACCGAAAAGACCGATGCCCGCGATGAGAACGATCAGAGGGACCAAGAAGAACAGGACCTTCGTCACGATCCGCATACGCTGCAACAGACGATCAATCAACGACATGAAATGGTGGCCCCCGCCCAGGAAATTCGGCTCTTAACTCCAGCGCCCCACCATGCGACAGCACGCCTGCGCGCAATTGACCATCGCCCTCAATTGACGGTGGCCGCGCCCGAGACCTTCACGATAGGCAGAACTCTTAAAAAAATAGTCAATGGTGTCGAGTTTGTTCGCGAGGATGACCGAAGGCATATCTTTTCTGCTTCTTCTGCCTCCGATTTGCTGGCAACCTCGCCTTTTCCTCGACGTCATCCTCGGCCTTGTGC
>NZ_NWSX01000042.1 GCF_002531825.1 Rhizobium sp. J15
AGAAGGAAAATGCAATGACCAAGATTTCCGAAAGATCATTTGAAACGATCGAAAACCCGGGGTCATCGCCGCTCAAGGTGCCAGATCAGTTCGGCGCATCCGTTGAAAAGGGGAACAAGCAGGTGACAGAGGCTCTTTTGAAATTTGCGTCCGGCGCTGAAGCGACACAGAAAATGCTGCCTCCGATCCTCGAAACGACAAGTCTATTCGGCAACGAATTGTGGTGGAAGACGATCGCTGCACTGCAGGCCGACGCCGAGGCCAGCTTCTCACATTTGCAAGCTTTGCTGGGCGCGAATTCGCCGTCGCAGATCCTCGAACAGCAGTCGACCTTTTTCCGCAAGCGGGTTGAGACAAGTTTGCAGCACGCCAAGGAAGTCCGGGTGCTCTCAAGCAGGGCGGTGGAGGAAATCTCAAAGCCGGTCAAGGATGCTTTTGACAAGGTCCTGACGAACCCCAAAGCGACGTAAAGTTGACTCGGCACTAAGATCAGGGCTGGACGAATCATGATCGGAGCCGCTTTCGAGGAGACAACATTATGCGGCCGACTGATGTTTCATCTGTTCGCGGCGCTGGCGAATTCCGGCGTGATCTGGTCAGAGAGCGGACCCGTGCCGGCCCGGAGGAACGTGGTAGGCGCGGCGGCGGCCGCCGCTGATAAGCTTGCCAGGGCCTCATCTGGTGGCTGGCCACAAAGTGCGCGAGGCCATCGCACCTTACGAGGCTCTTAGATGGTTACATGTGGGGGATAGTAAAATGATTGTAGCTGTTCCAAATAGCGGGGCGTCACGGATTAACCAATCCGGTGTAGAAGCATTACGAGAATTTCCTAACTTTCCGATAGGCGGGATCTTGTTCAAGGATATAGCGCCTATGCTGGCTGGTAGAGGTGCATTGGGCGAAGTCGTTTCTACCGTCGCAAGCCAAGTGTCGGGAACAGAAATCGATGCCATTTTGGCGGTTGATGCGCGTGGTTTCATCTTGGGCGCCTCATTGGCTGATAGGCTCGGTTGCGGTTTCATCATGGTAAGGAAACCCGGTAAACTGCCGGGGGACGTCCTCTCATTTGAATACAGCTGTGAATACTGCTCCGGAACCCTGGAGGTAACTGCCGGCCTCATCGGTGACGGCCTGCGATGCCTGATTGCTGATGACCTTCTAGCGACGGGTGGCACTGCTCGGGCGACTGGGAATTTTGTCAAGTCCCAAGGCGGAGAGATCGCCGGATACGCATTCATACTCGAAATCGAAGTTTTGAAAGGCAGGCGTCAATTGGACGACGCACCAGTGATCAGTGCGATGACGTGCTAGCGCAGCAGCATAGACGTGAGGAGGCAAGCGCATGAATACCCCTGATTGGCTTTCGACACCGCAGGACGTGCATGTAACCAGTCAGACGCTACAGGCCCTCGTCACAAGTGAACTTTCGAAACGAGTCGTCTCGGAAAACGAAATTAAAACGATCTATCTGTTTCTAACACGCAAGTGCAATTTGGGATGCCACCACTGTTACATCGCAGGCGTCGGGTCCAAGGCCAAGGGCATTGATTTCAACCTGGAGACGATCCAAGGACTGATCGAGCAAGCACTACCCAATGGGCTGCGCAAGGTTAAGGTTTCCGGGGGTGAACCGATGGTTCACAAGGAATTCATGGCAGTCATGGAATATCTCGCATCCTGTGGGCTGAAGGAGCTGGTTTTCGAGACGAATGGAACCCTCTTTGACGAGTTCACGATCGAGCAGCTAAGTAGGCTCCCCAATTTGACGGTCTTCATCAGCCTCGACCATTTCGACCCAGAGGCGCACGACGCTTTCAGAGCAAAATCGGGTGCGTTCGCCAAGACTGCGATTGTCCTGCAGCGGCTTGGAAAAACTGACATCTCTACAGTGGTAACGACGACTGCCTATCGCAACAACTATGACAAGGTGATTTCGATTATAGATTTGGTGCTCGGCTGGGGCATCAAGAAGCATCGGACGCTGCTCAACATACATCCGATGGGCAACGCGCGCAGCCATGAGGACAATGCGATAAGCTTGGAGGAATGCGAGCTACTGATAGGCGATCTTTTGAAATCTCCCCATTTTGAGAGTGGCGCTGCATACATGACTCTGCCGCCGGCTCTGATGCCTCTCAAGTATCTGAACGGCGTGCATACTTGCGGTTGGGGCGACAACGTACTGGGCATACTGTCGAACGGACAAGTTTCGATGTGCAGTGCCTCCTACGATGATCCGGAAATGATCGCCGGCAATGCCTTCGAAATGCCCTTGATGGAAATCTGGCGCAACAGCCCGTTCTTCCATGAGCTACGCGAGGTGGTGAGTGGCGAGGTTAAGGGCGTCTGCGGCAACTGCGTGTTTTATCCAGTCTGTCGCGGCGTCTGCAAGATGAGTAGCTGGTCGCACTATGGTGAAAAGGACGCGCCCTATCCGCTGTGCCAGGAACTTTACAATAACGGAGGTTTTCCGGAGTACGCCCTGGTGGACCCGACGAAAGATTCCACCTACCGCCGCGGAGTTATAGCGAAAGAGCGTCGGCCCGCCGCCGAAGCTCCTGTCTCTAACTTCTCTGAGGAAATCGCGGCTGCTGCGCAACACACTCACTAACGCAGGAGGCGCGACGTAATAATTGCTGTGTCGACGACGTAATTTAACCAGGTCAACAAAAATAACGTGGAGGATTGGGGATGAGCAGAGCTTTCCGAGGTGCGGCGGGTGTGGCGCACACACTTGCGAACAACGCGATACGATCCGGCAACAAAGCAGCCGCCCAGCAAGCCCAGGTGATTTCTCGTCTCGCGGAAGGACTCGCCCGGCTGCAGGCGGGTTTGGATGACCAAGCTCAGCAATTGACGGCTGGCCTTGTAAAATTAGAGCAATCGCTAAAGGTGTCACGCAGATCGCAACGGTCGAAATCCGGCTCACTCGCTGCTAACGGCGAACTACAAGACTACTACGTTGATATAACCGCCTCGAAGAAATTTGGCAAAGCCAATTGGCCGCGCGCCGCCGATTCAGGTCTTGTAGGACGCCGCATTGGGCGAGGACCGGTTAGGATGACTGGTTCCGACACACAATCGGCAAAGGCGGTTACCGCCGCATTCGCCAAACTTCTCTCGGCTCAGGCACAATTGCTGCAGATACGCAGTGAAGTGGAAGACCTCAAGAAGGTTCAGAGGTAGCGGCAATGGCTAGTTCCCGACTGTTTGGCTACGCCGTTGACGAAGAGGATGGCAAGCTGGTAATCGTGATTGACGGATTGCTTGCCGAAAGTTGCATCCGGCAAATTCGGGACAGCGCCCAGACGGGCCGCGGTGGTGAACTCTTGTCGCGATTGCTGCCGGTAAGTTCGGTTTACAAGCTTATGTCTGGACAAGAGGAACGCGCTGAAGAAACGCTCAGCCTTGAACAGTTGCTTGGACAAAACGTCGACCAGAGTTTCGCTTCCTTCGAACAACAGTTCGCCGACCTGAGGCAGACACTAGCCGAATTCAGCAGCTCGGAAAGTTCGAAATAAATCACGCAGCCGTATCAGGAGTCTCCGCGATGCTTCGGTTGTCACCAGAAGACTCTATTTTGCTGATCACCTGCCGGGCCTACCTACGACCCGAGGATGAAGAGCGTTTGGTCCGTCTCTGCAAGGAGCCTGTCAACTGGCCCTATGTGGTATGGCGCGCCGAGCATAATCGGACGGTGCCGCTGCTTGAGAAGCACTTGCGCCGCCTCGATTTGTTGACACTATTGCCCACTGAGGCGGCGCATTACGTTCAGTGCTGGACTGTCATGTCAAAGGTCAGGTCCGCACTCGAATTTCGCAATCTGCCAGAAATCATGGATGCGCTGGATCGGGCCGGCATCGCCTGGTTCCTGGTGAAGGGACCAGATCTCGCGCTTCTCCATTATCCCGATCCACTCCTACGGCCGATGACCGATCTCGACATCATGGTCAAGCCCGCTGACGCGCAGCGCGTGCAGCGGCTCATGTTCGATCTCGGCTACCGGCACGGTATTTTCGACCCTTCAAATGGCAACTGGCATCCGGAACGAAAGGAACTCGATGACGAAACCTTCCGCGAAAGCTATTCCTTGCCGGTGTTTGTAAGGATAGAATCCGTTGAATCTCCGTTCCCTGGTCCCGCGGTGCCACGCCAGCTGCGCTACCGCCACGTAAAGGGATACATCGATTCCGCGAAGAAGCTGCACATGCCCATCTTCATTGATATGCATGTAAATCTCTCCGTCGGCATCGATGTCGAAGACATATGGTCAGGCGTGCGTCTTGCAAACGGTCTAGGCCGCATATTGCAGGTCCAATCCGCGACTGGCGCCGTCTGGTTCCTTTCGGCCAGGCTTTATCACGAGGCCTTCCTTTATAATTCGCTTCGACTATTGATGTTCGGCGATCTTCATGCGGTTCTACACAAAGAAATGGCGAATATTAGCTGGGCGGAGGTCGCTGCGATAGGTTACAAATACGAGATGAGGCCGGCGTTATATTTCGTCCTGACGCAGATGAAGCGCATCTGTGGGATAGACATACCGTCCGAGTTCCTAGAGCTCATTCGACCTGATCAAACCGAGGTACCACTTCAACATGATTGGGGCGACGTGTTGCCCAAACTGCTGTCTATTCCCACTGTTAACGATCTTGAGCTGGCGTAAATATGGCGCCCGAGTCACCATATCGTACAGATCCTGCGGCGAACGACCTTCGTATCGCAGCAACCGAAACCTCTGCAAAGTTTGCGTCAACAGTCCATCGGGCCCTCACGCGGTCAGGAATAACGATCCTAAACACGCAGGTGTTCAGCAATGGCCAGATGGCTGTCACTCCGCGCGACGGCGGGCTTGGCGGAGATGTGGTGGTCGTGCAAACATTTCCTGACAGCGTTCATGATCGTCTTTTCGAGTTGTTCCTAGCGCTTGGTGCCGTGCGGGCGCGGGGTCCCCGCACGATTACCGCTGTTCTTCCCTACCTCCCATATTCGCGTTCGGATCGCCCTGCCTTCGACGGCGGACCTGTACCGGTGCGAATCCTTGCGGGGATTATCGAAACGCTCGGTATAGATCGGCTGATAACTTTCGAACTCCATGTTCCTCAGCTGTGCGCCGCATTTGCCTGTCCTGTCGTCAATCTTCAGTTCGCTCCCGCCCTAGTTCGCCATCTCGGTTCTGCGGCCGTCGATGGCGACATGGTCGTTTCACCGGACTTCGGCGGAGCGAAGCGAGCTGAGCACTTGGCGGCCCTGCTCGGCTGCCCATTCGCTGTCATGCGCAAGCACCGCAGAGACGATGATGACTTTCGGGAGAGCGTCGAGATTCTGGGGGACGTTGCTGGCCGGACGATCATCCTGATTGACGACGAAATCAACAGTGGTCAGACGGCTTTTTCAGCCGCCGCACATCTCAAAGCGGCAGGCGCTCGCAAGATAACCCTTGCCGCAGCCCATGCCATATTCACGCCGTCGCTGAACGAAAACTGGGGACGGTCTCAGATCGACCGCATCGTTGTGACCGACAGCGTCGGACGTACCGACAATTTCCCCGACAGTGTCGAAGTAGTCTCGATCGGCAACGAAATTGCAGGCGCGCTGCAGGCACGCTGAGAAGCATTACCTGAAATCTAGCATCACGCGATTAACACGTGGATCGAGCGCCTGCTCGAATGCCTCTTGGGCGTTTGACGAGGGCCAAAGATTGACCTGCAGCACGTCGAAGCGTGCGGCGTGTTCAACGATGGTTCGGATGGCATTTCTCACGTCGTCCGCGCTTTGGGCTATGGTGCCGATCAGTTCAATTTCCCGGTAATGCAGAAAGTTAGCGCCTACCGATAACAAATCGGACGTCGGAATCGATTGGTAGAGTACAATCCTGGCACCGCGTGACGCCGCAGCTATGGCCCCCTGAATGCCTCTGACACCGAAGCGCGTGCAAAAGATGCAGTCGAAGCCCCAGCCATCCGTTAATTTCTCGACGAGTTTCGGATCAGACAGAGAATGAACTGACCCCGTTGCATGGGCGCCGGTCGACATCACAGGCCCATGCGTTGCCACGTCGTCATCGAAAAGGTAAACGTCGCATCCTTTGGTTGTCAGAAGTATCGAATGGAGAAGGCCCATCGTGCCTCCGCCGATGACGGCCACAGTGTCTCCAGCCTTTGCACGCGCCCTATTTATGCCGCGTGCCACGCAGGCGACAGGTTCAACTAACGCGGCACGCTCGGGAGCCAAAAAGGAAGGTACGGAAAAAACCTGATAGGCGGGTACGCCCACAAAATTGGCCAATCCCCCCGGCCCCTGCGGCACCCCTCCTCTCGCTTTAGGATTTAAATATGCACAGTGGTTGTCCAGTCCGAGGCGGCAGGCACGACATTGGCCGCATCTGCGCATTAAAAGCACCGCAACGCGGTCTCCTACGCGCAGGCCATCCGGTACATCGTCCGGCAGAGACACGATCGTGCCTGACAACTCGTGCCCGCCCCAATAGGGGTAAGTCGGCTTGGCGCCCCGATAAACGCGTTGCTCCGGTGTGCAGAGTCCACACAACTCTATCCGCACACCGACTTCGGACGATACGGCGAGTGGAACCGACAATGTCCATTCTTCAACCTTGCGGGGGCAAGTAATTACGAGTCCACGAACCTCCATACGAGACCTCTCGCTCCCCGACACACCGACTGTCCTAATATGTACACTTACTTGCATCCAGAATCTAGCCAACAACCACAGGCGGCAGTCAGAAAGCTGATGAAATCACGTGCCTTGCTGGCGGGCTTGCTTATGTCCTGGGTCTTGACAAGCTTCTCGGAGATATCGTCGGCGCAAACGGCAAAGGACGTTTCAAGCGGCAGAAGTGTTCCCTTGCGCAAGGAGCGACGAAACTATTGAAGGTAGAGTGGAGCGCTTGGGCCGCGTCAATGCCACCAGCCTCAAACACGAGCCGCGGTTTACCAGCCCGTTCTTCGATGCATCCTCATCTCTGCGAAGATGCCATGTCGCCTTCCCTCATCTGCCCGCGCGAACCCTCCTGAGAGCCTATCGCCACATCGTCCAAAGCTTCATCCTTCGTGGCGCACCGGTTCGAACCGAACAGACCAACAATCCGAGTCGCACCGAGAAGGATGACGGCAACTAGATCGGTAATTGGGCGGCCGCAACATCAGAAAGGTCTCAGCGTTTGCTGGACGCGTGCCTGCGATGGCGGTGGTGGCAACGATCTTCTCTGGCTGCCCCAAGCGCGGGAGAGGCCATTCGACGCTAGCAAGAGTTCGCTCGAACCTGATATCCGTTACCGCAACGACTTCGCTGAGACCACCTCCCAGGCACCATTCTACGATGCCGGCGAACAAGGTCAGCGTTGCCTCGTGAACGGAACCATCTCCCCTCCCCTCCCCTCTTCGAGGTGTCGACGCAAAAGCGAGAACTCTAGACCATCAGGGGATTGGCGTTCAGGCGGCCCTTCGGGAGCAGAGACGGAAATACGTCTACCAGCATGGTCGGTCCCATCGCAGACAAATCGCGTGCACATCCTGCAAGTGGTCCAGCCGCGGTGACATCCAGGATGGCAGTCGGGGCGAGAGCGTCAACCCCATCTGCCTCGCACTCGTCGACTACTTCTACATCCCAAATGCGAGTGGAAAAGATCCTCGCACGTAGCCTATGATCGTCCTGAAACAGCTACGCTTCGTAGTAAATTTTTGGTGTCGAGATCGCGAATACCTGCATGAATTTCTCCGCCGCCGTTAGGCGCCGGGAACTCTGCACGAATTGGAATCGGGCGTCCGTTGTCGAATGCTTACGGTTTTGTGCGAGGCGGCAAGGGGATCACCGACTTTGCCGAGGTCTTCTGCTTTTCGTCTAAATCGCTGGGGCACATTTGTAGGATTCACAATAAAACACACCATGACCAATCGGTGCCGCGGTCTTGCTAAGCTGCAGGATATAAACGGAAAAATCCATTTACTCTACGTTCCGGGTTTATCCACGTTAGCCTTTCGTTAACCTAAAACCCCTTGCTCAAAATGCAGAATCGGCTCTAATAGCTAGTGGCGGAACTTTAGCGGTTTCGCGAAAAGTTCCGCCACTTGCAGGAAATGGATTTTGAGATGGCGAAAACCGCAGCAAAAACAGCGCCGGTCGTCGAAGGGTTGACCGCATTGATGGAGCGTCATGCTGACGCTCTCTCCAGCCAACTTCAAGCACATCATCTCAAGGTCTTCCCGCCGACGTCCGAAAAGGGCATTCGATCCTTTGCACCGTCAGAAGCCTCAAAATTGCTTGGCATCGGTGAGTCTTATCTTAGACAAACTGCTTCGGAAATGCCTGAACTGCACGTTAGTATGAGCCCTGGCGGTCGACGCACGTTCACGATCGAAGATATTCATTCAATCCGTAAGCACCTGGACCTGATTGGCCGCGGGAACCGGCGCTACCTGCCCCATCGTCGCACGGGGGAGCAGCTTCAAGTCGTCTCGGTGATGAATTTCAAAGGCGGCTCGGGCAAGACGACGACAGCCGCGCATCTGGCACAGTACCTGGCAATGCGTGGCTACCGGATTCTCGCGATTGATCTTGATCCCCAAGCAAGCCTTTCCGCACTCTTCGGCAGTCAGCCAGAAACTGACGTTGGTCCGAACGAAACACTCTATGGCGCCATCCGGTATGATGACGAGCAGGTCCCAATCGAGCAGGTTGTCCGAGGAACGTACATCCCGGATCTTCATCTAATTCCTGGCAATCTTGAACTGATGGAGTTCGAGCACGATACCCCGCGCGCGCTTATGAACCGGAAGGAAGGTGACACGCTTTTTTACGGTCGGATCAGTCAGGTCATCGAAGACATCGCGGACAACTACGATGTCGTCGTTATCGATTGCCCTCCCCAACTTGGCTATCTCACGCTTTCAGCTCTGACCGCCGCAACCTCGATCCTCGTCACCGTCCATCCCCAGATGTTGGATGTAATGTCGATGAACCAGTTTCTGGCGATGACCTCGAATCTCCTTCGGGAAATCGAGAACGCAGGCGCCCAGTTCAAGTTCAATTGGATGCGCTACCTCGTCACTCGTTTTGAACCGAGCGATGGCCCGCAGAACCAGATGGTGGGCTATCTGCGTTCGATCTTCGGCGAAAATGTTCTCAATTTTCCGATGCTCAAGACGACCGCCGTTTCGGACGCTGGCCTGACGAATCAAACCCTCTTTGAGGTTGAGCGCGGACAGTTCACGCGCTCGACCTATGATCGGGCCTTAGAGGCGATGAACGCCGTCAACGACGAGATCGAAACTCTAATCAAAAAAGCATGGGGTAGAACCACATGAGTCGGAAGCACCTCCTTGACGTCACCACGGACGCGCCCGACAGCTCATCAGCTGCTGAACACAGAGCGGCAAAGACTCGCTCCATGCCGCTTCTCGGCGTGACCAGAAAAGAACGAGATCCAGCGACGAAGCTGACTGCAAACATCGGTAACGCGTTGCGCGAGCAAAATGATCGTCTTGGTCGTGCCGAGGAGATCGAGCGGCGTCTCGCCGAAGGTCAGGCCGTGGTTGAACTGAACGCGTCGTCAATCGAGCCGTCCTTCGTTCAGGATCGCATGCAAGGTGATATCGAAGGACTTCTTGCATCCATCCGCGAGCAAGGACAGCAGGTCCCAATCCTTGTGAGACCTCATCCCGTTAAACCCGCGCACTACCAAGTTGCCTTTGGACACCGCCGGCTGCGCGCCGTTTCGGAGCTAGGACTGCCGGTCAAGGCGGTTGTTCGAGACTTGACGGACGAGCAGTTGGTTGTCGCACAGGGTCAGGAAAACAATGAGCGCGAAGACCTCACCTTCATCGAAAAGGCACGTTTCGCACACAAGCTAAACAAGCAGTTTCCACGAGAAATCGTCATCGCGGCTATGTCAATCGATAAAAGCAACTTGTCGAAGATGCTCCTGCTTGTTGACGCCCTCCCCTCTGAATTGATCGATGCCATCGGCGCCGCTCCAGGCGTTGGACGCCCAAGTTGGCAGCAATTGGCAGAGCTGGTTGAGAAAGCATCGCCTCCGGCAGGCGCTGCGAAATATGCTGCCTCGGAGGAGGTGCAGGCGCTGCCGTCGTCGGAACGGTTCAAGGCAGTGATCGACCATCTGAAACCGCGTCGGACTGCGCGCGGGTTGCCAGACGTCCTGTCGACCCCCGATGGCGACAGGCTTGCGCAGGTCACGCAGAGCAAGAGCAAGCTCGAAATTACCATTGACAGGAAAGCCACGCCGGATTTCGCGGCTTTCGTACTCGAGCATTTGCCGGCGCTTTACCAGGAGCATCGCGCAAAGCATCAACGGAAACAGGGAGTGTAACCCGCAAAAGAAAAGAGCTCCCTCAACGTCGCCGTCGTGGAAGCCCTTCTGTCTCTGTAGCAAGAACAGAATCGCATTTCCTCGAATCCTCGTCAAGAGTCTTTGGCGCCGTTTTGGTGAGCGGATTTCCTTTGCCTGCTGAAAGGTGAGAGACAATGCAGTCGGGGAATGTAGCGACGCCGTTCGGGCGGCGGCCAATGACGCTTGCGCTCGTGCGGCGCCAGGCGGCAATGGAAATCAAGCCTGGAAAAGCTGCCGATAAGTGGAAAGTGTTGAGAGACGCTTCCGCCGCGATGGAACTGCTCGGGATCCAGTCGAACAGTCTGGCTGTTCTTGACGCACTTTTGAGCTTTTATCCTGACAATGAGTTGCGTCAGGATGCACAATTGATTGTCTTCCCCTCGAATGCCCAACTGGCGCTTCGGGCGCATGCAATGGCGGGCGCAACGTTGCGGCGGCATATTGCCATTCTGGTGGAGTCGGGGTTGATCGTCCGTAAGGATAGCGCCAATGGCAAGCGGTTCGCCCGCAAGGGCGACGATGGCCAGATCGAGAATGCTTTTGGCTTCGACCTGTCGCCCCTCCTGGCGCGATCGGAAGAGTTGGCGATGTTGGCGCAAAGAGTGGCGGCCGAGAGAGCCTCGCTCAGGAAAGCCAAAGAGAGCCTTACAATTTGCCGGCGGGATGTTCGCAAACTTATTACTGCTGCAATGGTCGAGGGCGCCGACGGCGATTGGAAGACGACCGAGGACATCTACATTGCGCTCGCGAGCAGAATTCCGCGCGTTCCGACCCTTGAAGGGGTCATTAGCGTTCTCAATGAAATGGAGATGCTCCGTGAGGAAGTGCTTAATCGTTTGGAAAACCTCGAGAATGCTGAAAAAATTAGCACCAATGCTGCTCATATCGAGCAGCACATACAGAATTCAAAACCCGAATCCGATAATGAATCTGAACCACGCTCCGAAAAGGAGCAGGGGGCAAAGGCGAGCTTGAGCCATCAGCCGAAGAATGAATCGCAAAGGGCGTTCCCGTTGAGATTGGTGCTCAAGGCGTGCCCGATGATCAGCGACTATGCACCGCGCGGCGTGGGGAGCTGGCGAGATCTGATGTCTGCCGCTGTGGTGGTTCGATCTATGCTGGGGGTAAGCCCTTCCGCCTACCAGGATGCCTGCGAGGCGCTAGGACCGGAGAATGCTGCGGTGGCAATTGCGTGCATCTTGGAAAGGGCTAACTTCATCAACTCTCCTGGAGGCTATCTGCGGGATCTAACGCGCCGAAGTGAGCGCGGTGAATTCTCGCTTGGCCCGATGATAATGGCGTTGTTGAAGGCCAACGGGCAAGGTGGTTTGAGGGCTGGGTAAGTGCGGCTGATCGTTATTCCGGCCGTTGAGGATTTCGGTTGTGGTCAGCTGACCACCAAGCTAACCCCTTGGAAAACACCAACTTTCAAAGGCGGCTTGTCGCAGGCATTGTGCCGGTTACCGTCTGGCTCCCGAGCCAAATGACGCCTCTTAGGGGAACAGTAGACCGTGATCTCAATACGAACGCGCCCAAGGTCGCGCACGAACTAGACCAGGAGCGAAGTCTTCGCACAAAATGGCAGCCGCCTTTCATCAATTCATTGGCACCGGCGCGGCCAGCAAATCGCAAGGCGGCCGGCTGTGCCGGCTAATCGCGAATGGGCGATGGCGCCGCATGGATAGGACGCAATAGGAACAACTACCTGCTGCCACCCGCAGCGCCGGAATCTACGGGGCTGCTTCGCGGCGGCACTTCCACAACACTGGGAGAATTCATCAACCGCTATCTTGGGCGAGGTGACGCAATGAGCCACTCGACCCTATGGTCTTTTGACCAGGCAAGAATGGCATTCGAGGTGAGTTTGGTGCCGTTGTCGGAGAGATCATTGCGAGTTTGCCGCGCCATTCGATCAGCGTCGTCAGCTCTCGAGCGAGGCGACGACCGGAGATCGAGGTGTCCGGGGATCGCCGCGAGGCATTCTCGCGTCGCGTCATGGACGATGTTGAGCACGCGAACCCCCTTCCGTAAGCGAACTTGCAGGCACGCGCGCACCGATCCTGGCCAACGCGAAGGCTCTGCCCGCTGGTCGCTGGATTTTGTTCGTGACCAAAAGCAAATGATCCAGTGGAACATTTCTCCACCGAACGACTGAGGCATATACCTATCTCGCAAGGCCCAGCCATCGGCACAGTATTTGAGTCCGTTGAAGAAGGTGATGGTCCAGGCGGCTTGGAGGAGGCATAGCCGTTCCAGTCGCTGAGTTTGGCGATAATCCAAGCGGCCCAAGCGAGCGAAGCTTTGGGATGGGGATTGGATTGCAGCTTGGTCTTGCCCTTGAAGCGGCTTTCGAGGGCGGCGAGCGTGTTGATCTCCTGGGGACTGACTGCCAGGCTTGCCGGGTGAGGATCGCCGCCACTGCGGTCCTGCACGAGTTGGAGGACGATTGCCGCGGCCTTGGCGGCGATGGCGACGAGCTTTTCCAGCCGCGCCGCTAACTGCAATTGGCTGTCCTCGATCTTGAAGCCCTGCGTCTTCATCACCCGGAAGAACTGCTCGATCATCCAGCGCTGCTTGTACCAAGCGACGATCTGCCAGGCGTCAGTCGCAGTGGAGAGCGCATGGGTGGTCAAGAGCAGCCAATGCAAGGGCTCGACACCGTCGGGTGCGTCCGGTTCGACGACCTCGACCCAACTGAGCCTAACCCCGTCGGGCAGCCCTTCTTCGCGCAGGTTTTGCGGCCGCCTGATCGTCGCCTGGCCGAAGCTCTAGGCACAACGTTGCCTGCCGCGTCGGACGGTCGGCGCGCTCGCGCAGCTCGATCGTTTGGGTGTCGCAGAACCGAACTGTCTCTACGACATCACGCAGTTTAGAGCCGCCGATGAGTGCATGGTCATGCATGACGCGCGACAAAAGATCGAAGCGTTGGTCGGGCAGGCGCGCCCACATCATAAAGAAGTCGCCCTATTGCGCGACCTCGCCAATGAGCGATGGCGTTTCGGCGACCGGCGGCTTCGGCGGGAGGGAGCGCCGTTGGGGTCGACCGCATCTACGGGCTCTATCGCGAAGAAGGACTTTCCGTTCGCAAGCAGAAAAGCCGGGGCGGCACGCTGTTGGCACGCGTGGCCCGATCCTGGTCGAAGCGAAGGCCAATGCCCGATGCTCGCTGAATCTCGTTCACGACCAGTTCGCTTGCGGAAGGCGGTTTCGCGTGCTCAACTTCGTCGAAGACGTGACCCGCGAATGCCTGGCGGCGATCCCGGACACCTCGATCTTGCGTCGTCGCGTCGCTCGCGAACTGTCGGTCCTCATCGAACGGCGCGGCAAACCGGGGATGATCGTCTCCGACAACGGCACGGAATTCACCTCGAATGCCATCCTTGCCAGGTCGAAGGATCATAGGGTCGAGTCGCACGGCATCACGCCGGGAAGCCGATGCAAAACGCTAATGTCGAGAGCTTCAACGGCCGGATGCGGGACGAGATGGTCAACCAAAGCCTGTTCCTCGGCTGCGATTATGCCCGAAGCGCCATTGCTGGGCCGACGATTACAACCACTTCCGGCCGCACTCATCGCTCGGACCAGACCTGGGCAAGTGATGCAGATACCATTGCCGCAACCGGCTCCAACGCTGCGCGAGATGAAAGCTTCGCGTTTCCGCCACTTGGCGTACTCGGAGCGCGCAGGCTCTAGTCGCCGCTGGAGAGGATCGAGTGCTAGGTCAGCGGGTCCACTGATCGAGGTTTTTCGCCAGACTCTGCTGTCGTGGGCCAGCAAGTTTTTTGGGGTGGACGCACTGCCAACAGCTGCTTTTCCGGTGGTCAGCTGACCACAGCTCCAACACTCTGAAAAGAAACGACATTTTCGGGCGCTACTATGGACGTCGCATGACCCGCTCCTCGCGCGACCTCTCACAAGATCGGTTGTGTAGAGATAGGTACCGTCCCCGATTGAGCGGCTTCGTGTTCGAACGAACAATGGCGGTGTTTGTCACGACTGAAAGGAGACATTGCTTTGTAATCTTAACGGCGGTCTCCGCAGGATGCTTCAGGACGAAGACCTCCTAGGCTTCGAGGACAGTCGAAATTGCTGGTCGTAAAACGAATGTTTGCAGATTTTCGGCCGTAATCATTCTTGTAGGAAATATAGCTGGCGGCGCGGACAAATGGCTCAATGAAATTGTCGAGCATCCTTGAAAGAACGCCGAAACGCGGACGGATTGTAAAAGAAACAAATACTGTCTGACTGAGTCGCGGCTCGCGCCCGAATTCTTCGTGCAGCCGAGACGGCTTTTTGGTAGCGAGGGGAGGGGCTGTCCTCTGCTTTTACCCGCGCCACCGAGGGTCATGGCCCGCGCGCCTCTGCGGATCATAATCACCGCGGCTGAAGCCTTCAGCACGTTCCGGGGGAGGGGGCGAGCAGGCGGAGGAAGCCGGCTCCGCGGGCGAGTGTAGGCGCTGAGCTGAAACCGCGGAGCGATAGCGACTAGCGGTCCTGGCGCTACAGATCCCCAAAGGCCGGACCTGACGATTATGCAGTCGAATAGCGACAAGAAAAGACTCTCTGCCATCGGGCGTCGGATGAACCATGCCCTCAATGGCGAATGAGGCCAAATCTGTGGGCTTCGTCCAGCAGGACCCGCACCGAGGACGGTTGCCACTTCCTGCCGCTGCGCACGGGCCGTTCTCCCATCTGGTCCAGTTGCGCGGCAATGTCGCGCAGCGACAGGTTGGGATCGGCAATGGCAATTGCCGCCACCAGCTTCATCAGATAGTCTTCGGGAGCGCGACGAGGGGATCGAGCAAGGAGTTCCTTCTCCGCGAGCTTTTCGCGTACCATGCGATGAACAGCGCGACGAAGGCGTTCGACGGTCCAGTCGTGGCCACGGCGATTGAGAACCCGCACGACATTGTCCCAACTGTGCTGCGGCCGGAGTTGACGCACCATCGGCAGCCACGTCTGCGCCGATGCAATGAGTTCATCGAGATAGAGCTTCTCCCGTGCCTGCGAGATTGCCTTGATCGCCTCCGGCCGTCGTTCTCGCAGACCCGGATTTCCAGGAAGCTTGCCGCGTGCCTTCGCCGCCTTAATGCCGGCTTTGGTACGCTCGGCGATTAGCGCCCGCTCGAGCTGCGCGACGGCGCCGAGGACCTGAAGGGAAAACATGCCCTGCGGGGTCGACGTATCGATTGGATCGCGGATCGACCGGAAATGCACGCCGCGCGCCTCGAGGTCCTCGATCACCGACAAGAGATGACTGACGGATCGGGCCAGTCGATCGAGGCGCACGACAATGAGGACGTCGCCGGCGCTAAGCTCAGCGAGTAATCGCGTCAGCACCGGTCGAGCCCGCGATGCTCCGGAACCATGCTCCTGATGGATCCGATCGCAGCCGGCTGCACGCAGCTCGTCCAACTGGGCATCGTGGACCTGTTCATCCGTCGACACCCGGGCATAACCGATCAGCCGCTTGGGAGATTGTTGGTTGTTAAATGTTTGTGGCTTTGCCATCGCGCTTGTAACGGCCCTGTCTCGAAGTACTTTGTACAGATAAGGCATGCGTTAGAAATCGAACAGTTGCAAGCGTGTTTTAGGCATCAAATAGCGGCCCGCCAGACTCAAATCGCCGCCCGAGATAAGCAACGGAGCGTCCGCACTGACAAACCCGCGCCAGCGGGCTCCTGTGGCGGAAAGGCCGGAAAAACAACCGTTTTGGAGATGCCGCGAGAGCAGGGGCCCTCGGGAGGTCGCCGGCACATTATGCCGGAAGAAGGGTCGGGATTATGCGGGGCAACTGCGGCGGCCGAATTCTGTCTCGGGGAGTCCGGTCATCCCAGACGAAATCGGCCGAAAAGCCTGGAAAACCGCGCATTTCCTGCGATCCATGGTGACCGACACCCTAATTTGCGGCGTTATAGCAATCACTTCCGATAAGCGGTACTTATCGATGGTTATCACATCAACCGACGATCATACCATGTGGCGAACTACAATATTGATATAGAGTTCCTTTAGCAAATCATTTACCATGATTTCAATGGTTTACGATATCGCGAAAATCAGCATGACAGCCCTCATGCGGCCGGCTTTCGATGCCGGTATCGCACTCACCCGTCTCGACGAGCGCATCGCCCGCTCGCCAGTCGGCGCGGGCTTCCTCGAACGCCAAAACTTCACCGACGCCTGCGCCTCGCTGTGGGTCGACGGCGAACTCGTGCATCTCGAAGACCTGGTCCTGCACGACGCCACCCGCGACATCCGCACCCCGACCCACGAACTGACCATCGCCCGCGATGTTTTACGAACCCGTCGGCGCGTCGCTGGGCAGTCGCCGGACTGGGCCTTGTCCGCAGAGGGTATCCGAGTTTTGCGACAGACGTCGGACATCAATCCGGGCAGCGCAGGGGCGATGGAGCCGGCCGGCGTCAATCGGCCCGCGGCCGCTGCAAAAAATCCGGAAGGGGAGGGGGACGATGTCGACGACGTCGAGAACCTTCCGGGTGTCGACTACGCCGCGATCGACGCGGTGCTGGCCCGATCGGAGGCGGCGATCGAACAAGCAAGAAAGCCCGGACGGACTTCGGCCGATGCCCGGGAACGAGACCCTCTCGTCTATGATCTCGACTGGGACGAGGACGAACGCCTGGAGGAATGGCGCGGCGTCCTGCGCCAGGCCGAACACCTGCCGGCCGTGCTGCAGGCGATTATCGCCCTCGATGCCTGGAACGAGCTTTCCGTCCTGCAGCACGCCCCTTGGCTTGGTCGGCTGTTTTCCGCATCGATCCTACGCCAGGCGGGCATCACGTCAGGTGCTCATCTGGCCGCTATCAACCTCGGCCTGAAAACCATTCCGGTCGATCGGCGCCGGCATCGCGATCGCGAAACCCGGCTGCTTGCCATTGCGAATGGATTGCTGGCGGCCGCCGAGATCGGCATGAAGGAACATGACAGGCTGGCGCTTGCCCGGCAGATCATGGAACGCAAATTGGCGGGAAGACGAACGTCTTCAAAACTGCCGGAACTGGTCGAGCTCGTCATGGCGAAACCGTTGGTGTCGGCCGGCATGGTGGCGAACACCCTCGAGGTGACGCCGCAGGCTGCGCGGCGGATTGTTTTGGAGCTCGGCCTCAGAGAGATGACGGGGCGGGGGAGGTTTCGGGCGTGGGGGATTATCTAGTCGGAAAGTTCTGTTGCCGCCGTCTGCGCCGCCGTTTTCCCGTCGCCCATGCCTTCTTGGGCTCATATTTTCCTCTGCGCACGTCGGCGATGAGCGCTAACACGAAGACCGGATGGGAAACAGGTCCTCACCGAAATGGTGAAGCCTCGTCTGATGGCGACGGCATAGCCACCGGACTTTCAAAGGCTGATCATATTGATCGTGATGGGCATCGACGGCTTCGTTGCCGCAGACCTCACACGTGTCCTTTCTCAGCTCGCCCGCCTTCACTGCACGCTGCACGACGAGGTGAGCCTCATACTTTGCGGGATTGGCTCGTCGCCAATTAGCCTGACGGGTATCGGTTTTGAGCATCTACGCAGTCTTCCCGGTCAGTTCAAGGTGTAGCGCTTCCAGGGTATGGCCTGCATAGGCACCCGCGACAGAAAATTAACGAGATCACGTCGGCCACGATATGTCGGTACGCCCCGGCTGTTTTGCGCCATGAGAACGATCGGCACGCCCGGGAATGCCGGCTGGAAGCTATACGCAACCTCATCGGCTTGATGGCCGCTGTTCAGAACGTGCGGCTTAACTATGACGATGGCGAATGTGACGCCTTGCTCGCGGACTAATGCGCCTTCAAACTGCATTTCTTCTCTCCTTTGATGAAGAGGCCGCCTCACTCCAGGCGGCCTCAGGTTTTAGCCACGCGGCGGGAACGGATCGCGACCGTAGGAATCCTTGTCTCGGATTTGTCCGTTGGGACGGTGGATAACCACTTCGCTCTGCTGGTTGATCGCAATCTTGCGAGCAGCAGCAGCCGCGTCGGCCTGCGTTCCATGCGTGGAGGTCACTCGCTGATTTCCAGCGCCCCGCACGGCCCATTCGCCGTTATGGGGAACCACATGCTGATTTTTCTTTGTCATTGCATCAGATTCCTTTTTCTTGAGTGCCATACCAGTTTACATTAATGAAAATTTAATTGTCAATACGGCTATTGTGGTTTACGAATTGGGACAGAAATTTTACGCATGGAGTGATCATGACCATTGAGATGAAAAATGTGCTGGAGTTGGCCGATGCGGCACTTTCCGCTGACTACACGCGCGTACGCAGAGCTGCGAATGCGCTCGCGCGAGATCTCGACAAGAATGGTGAGACTTCCATTGCCAAGGAACTGAAGGCCCTGGTGCGCAAGAGGGGGGTGCCTTTGAAGGCGTCTGGCTACGTGGAATCGCTACCAGTGGACTCGAAATCCCGCTTGCCGCTTGTCGAGGAGCAGACCTGGCCCGATACGCCCATTTTTCTCAACGAAGGCGGGTGGCATGTTTTCAGCGATTTCATCGCGGATGCCCGGCGCATTGATGACTTGAGCGCCAAAGGGTTGGCGTCACGTCTTGGGCTTCTGCTCTCGGGCCCGCCAGGAACGGGCAAGTCTCTCCTTGCCGGCCATATCGCTGCGCAATTGTCTCGTCCGCTATATGTTGTCCGGCTCGACTCGGTCATCTCCTCTTTGCTCGGGGACACCGCCAAAAATATCCGCTCGGTGTTTGATTTCGTGCCGGCGCGAAACGCCGTTCTTTTTCTCGATGAGATGGATGCAGTCGCAAAGCTGCGTGACGATCGGCACGAGTTGGGCGAGCTCAAACGCGTCGTCAATACCGTCATTCAAGCGTTGGACGGGCTGGACCCGAGCTCGATCGTGGTTGCTGCAACCAATCATGCGCATCTTCTTGATCCTGCAATATGGAGGCGGTTTCCTTATAAAATTGAACTCGGTCTTCCGGATGAAAGCGTTCGCGCTGACCTTTGGCGCCATTTTCTTTTTGAGGACAAAGATGAGGAGAGTCGCGCCGAGCTATTCGCCGTCGTGTCCGAAGGGTTGTCGGGGGCCGATATCGAAACGATGAGTCTGTCGGCGCGGCGTCATGCCGTTCATGAGTCGCGTGACATTGATTTTGGAGCCATCGTTGCGGCTCTGCTTGAGCCGCGTTCAGGCCGTACTGTCCCTGTACAGCGGCAGCCATTGGATGCGGAGCAGAAACGCCAGGTTGCAATTGCCCTCAAGGAGAAGTACGCCATTGGGGGCGCGGATACCGCCCGCATTCTCGGAGTGTCACGGCAAGCCATTTATGCTTACCTGAAGCAACAGGAAGGGGAGGTGTAGTATGGTGGAGCCTAGAGACCAACCCCTTCTCTATCCCGTTCTGAGCCTTCAGATGGATCCGGCGCTGCGGAGTCCGACGGGGCGTGGCAAAGGCATCGACAGCATCGTCAAGGAGCGGCTCGGCCGGCAGCAGGACGTGCTCGCGAGCGAAACACGCGACATTTATGAACACCGGACAGAGTTGCCCACATACTCGGGATTAACGCACCTAGTCGTTCGGATGTTCAGTGAGGATTCCCTTGCTCCAACGCACACCCCCGATGACCTGTTCTCGCAGCGTCATGGATGCAGGCTCGTTGCTCCTCTTCCTGGCGGCTATTTGATCGAGGCTGAAGTCAAAGAATTGCCTCGCCTCCTTCACGCAATCGAACATCCAATCGGCTATGCGGTCCAAGCCGACATATCCCGTGTTTCGTCGCTCGAACAATTTGATGCCAAAAGTCGTTTGCGCGGTCGATCGGTCAATGAACTCTGGAATTCCGCACCGGAAGATGATGACGGACGTTTGTTCGTTGTTTGGCTTGCGCCGTTTCGCGATCGAGATGCCAAGGCCGAAGTCCTTGAGCGTATCCAGGGTTTTGCCAATGAGAGGCTGGTCATGCCGACATTTACCAGCGTGCGGCTCACGCTCGGGACATCTGAGGAAGCGGAAGAACCGCGTTCTCTCACGACACCACGACAATCCAGCATTGCACGGGCAATGCGAGATTATCGAAACACCGGCGTCGGACGCGCTACAGTTCGAATTCCGAACAAAGAAGGGTTGAGACAGCTCATTGCGTCAGGCGCCTCGTATCGCATTGATCCTGTGCGGCCGATCAGAGTGGCAGCACCTGGCGAAGGAGCGGAGCCTCCTGCACCAGTAATCGATGAGAATGCTCCAATCGTTGCCGTCGTGGATGGCGGTCTGCATGCAAGAAGCTACACTGCGGCTGAAGCTTTCAGGGCGACACCTTTCGTCACCAACGCCCAAGCCGACAAGCCGCACGGAAATAGCGTTAGCTCCCTCGTTATCCATGGGCACGCCTGGAACAAAAATCGCTCGCTGCCTGAACTAAACTGCCGTATCGGAACTGTTCAGGCCGTCCCCCATCGGAACGCCAATCGGCGCTTCGATGAGCGGGAGTTGGTGGACTATCTGGCGGAGGTTGCGCGTCTTTATCCAGAAGCGCGCGTCTGGAACATCTCTGCCAATCAGGACGGCGCCGGTTTGGATCCCTCCGAGGTAAGCGTTCTCGGCCATGAAATCAGTCTTCTGGCGAGATCTGCTGGATTTCTTCCAGTGATCTCCGTTGGAAATGTCAGCCCGGACAACAATTCCCGGCCCAATCCGCCAGCTGATTGCGAAGCGGCGATTGTGGTAGGTGGCCGTCAGGCGCTCCCGGATGGAACGCCAGGCGACCGTTGCCCTGCCTGTCTCCCCGGTCCCGGCCCCGATGGGATGATGAAACCGGACCTATCATGGTTTTCGAATCTTAGGATGCTGGGTGGGGTCGTCGATACGGGAAGCAGCTACGCAACGCCATTGGTATCGTCTTTGGCAGCCCACACTTTCGATAGCTTACGGGAACCAACGCCGGATCTGGTTAAGGCTCTCCTCATCAATTCAGCCGAGCGAAGTGAGCACGATCCCAACCTCGGTTGGGGAACCCCGTATCAAGGGCACCTTCCTTGGACCTGCGCGCCCGGCAGTGTCACGCTTGCGTGGCGGGCACAGCTAGAGCCGGGAACCGCATACTACTGGAACGATATTCCCATCCCTCCCGAGCTGGTGCGTGACGGAAAATTGTTCGGACGCGCCAGCTTGACCGCTGTTTTGCGGCCTCTCGTGTCGCCGTTTGGCGGCGCAAACTACTTCGCTTCCCGCTTGGAGACATCTCTGGCGTATCAGTCGGGAGCGGATAAGTGGCCGTCGCTACTTGGCTCAATGAAAGAGTCGACGCTTCCGGAAAACAACGCTCGCGATGAGCTTCGCAAATGGCAGCCTATCAGACGGCACTGCAGAGACTTTTCCAAGGGGAGCGGGCTTGGATTTTCCGGTCCACACCTGCGGCTTTATGCCCGCGTGTTCATGCGTGATCTCTACCAATTTGGGTGGACGCATCACAGCCAGGCGGGGGCGCAAGAAGTTGCTTTCGTGCTTACGCTTTCAAGCGCGGACGGAGAAAAGTCGATCTATGACTCAACTGCTCGTGCGCTCGGAAACTTCGTCGAGAGCGCCGTCTTGAATCAAGACATCGAGGTCTCGAATGAGCTTTAAAGTCTCTAAATTGGTAAGACTTTCTCACGACGTCCTCCAGTTTGGGCGTCTCATTGCCTTCATCAGTTTGCGATTGCCGTCTCCGACGGTTTTGAATTTCAAGGGCACACACTTTCCAGGAAGATACTGTCAAGCGCATGCATACAACGACACCGACAGCCAGTAGCTGTCTCCAGAAGCGAACGCAATTGCATCCCGCAAACATCGATTTGACTTTGACATCTTCAGAGAAATGCAAATACTACTTTGGGGTGCGGGGTTCGTGCGACTAGTGCAGCTCCGAGGAGACGTCACGGTTGCTTGGGACGGCGCCAGCGATAATGCTGGAATGCGGGAAGTGCGAGGCTGGGGATTTGACGGCGAGGGGACAATCTGCGTGGCCGATGCTCACGGTCGCGAAAGCAGCTGCGCGCGCACTTCTAAAAAATCTACCTGATCATTGTGACATCGACTCCGTTTGCATTGATTTGAAGCCTTTCGAGCACAAGGAAGTCGCGATCTTCAGGAATAGGCTCGCTGCATTGTCGCCGCATGACCGCAACTATTGGCGCGGCACGCTCTATACGCTGATGATGTCGCCTGCGGACCGCCGGGCACAGGCCGCCTATTTCACGCCGCCGTATCTGGCGAACGCCGTTATCGACATGGCATCGGACCATGGATTCGATATCCTAAAGCACGACGTTCTGGATCCTGCGGCTGGAGGAGCAGCGTTTCTCTCTCTGATTGCGGACAGAATGCACCGTGCAGGCGTTGCGAAGAAAGATATCGTCAATCGTTTGAACGGCATCGAGATCGACAAACGCCTTGCGCGAATGTCGGAATTTCTGATTGCCGAACAGCTCGAAGGCTTCCGGAGTCGCCCGATCGTCAAGGTTGGAGACAGCATCCACGCAAGGACGGACGGATCGTACGATCTCGTGATTGCCAACCCTCCATACGGTCGCATGAGCCCAGACGAATTGGCGGAAGAGACTTGGGGTAAGGTCGCCTACGGCAACCACATCAACAAGTACGCCGTCTTCACCGAGCTTTGCCTGCGCGTGGTGAAGACAGGCGGTCTCGTCGCACTCGTCATTCCATCCAGCTTCCGAGGCGGTCCGCTGTATGACCGTATGAGGTCTTATGTTGCAAGCCAAGGCCAGATCCTGGCGCTGGGGACGGTAACAAACAGGGACGATGTTTTCGCCGACGTTGCTCAAGATGTCAGCGTCTTGCTGGTTAGAAGGGGCGCTCCGCACAGGACCAAGCATCGGGTGAAGTTTCCTGCAATAACAGGAGCGGGCGTCTCACATCCAGTCCCGGCTGGTCCGCTTCCCAAGGACATATCATCGCCCTGGTTGGCAGGAACCGACGCGCGGAAGGACCGAGGCGGCGCGACCCTGTCAGACTATCGTGTCTCGGCGAAGGCGGGGTACTTCGTATGGAACCGCGAATGGGACAGAATTTGCGATCCCGCCGATGAGCAGGCGTACCCTTTGTTCTGGGCGAAGAACGTCAGGGCGAAGACCCTCTGCCGTCCTTTGAACCGCAACGGTGACGGGGTTGACTTCGTTCGTGTCCCTCGCGGGAGCACGGCGATCATCGACGGGCCTGCTGCCATCGTGCAGCGCGTCACGAACAGCAGCCAACCACGACGTATCGTTGCCGCGACGGTCGACCGCGACGCGATCGCCCCGTGGAAGGGTTTTGTCTCTGAAAACCACACGATCGTCCTTTCCGGGTCCAACGACACGGATCTCGACCTTCTCGTGTCTCTTCTCAATACCAAGGCGGTCGATGAACGCTATCGGGCAGTTTCGGGCACCGCCACCGTCTCAGTGACGCTCCTCCGGGAGCTCGATCTCCCATCTCCACAAGCCTTGCGAACGGCATTGCTGGAGACCGGCGACATAGAGGAGGCCGCAGTCATTGCCTACCGAAATGCCAGCGTTCAGTCATTTTCGGAGGCGTCGTGATGAGAGGCAGCTTCCGAGGAGCCCCTAACACATCGCTGTCCGACCGCCTGCGCCAGCGCGAAGAGAACGCGAAACATAGAAACGCTCTGCTTGCCGCTCGTTCAACCGAGAAGGCGCCCAAAGGCTTCCAAGGCGAAAATCCGGCCAATGAAAGCTCCAGGATTGCCGCCATTGCCGATGCGCGTCTTGCCGCGCTTGCCAACGTACCGCTTCGGCCGATCGGTGAAGACCCTCAGCCACTCTCCGAGGTCTATCACGAGATCCTCCGAGCCGCGATCGAGGCGTCGGAGAAGGGCGAACCAACCGTTCTGATGACCTGGCCCGAGCGAGACATCTGCCTATCGGCTATCGCTTCGCTGCTTACCCTTGCGGACGTCGCCGTGTCTCCGGAAACAACGATCGACAGGTACGGCGTAAAGGTGAAGTCATTTGAACGGCCCAAGGGCTTCAAGGCTTTGATCTACCCGTATGCGAGAACCACCCACGAGCAGGCCCGCGATATCCAGGTCGACCGGAAATACCTTCAGCGCACTCATCTCGACCATCTGCACAGACACAGTGTCGCAAATGACGATGCCCGATCCCTCAAGGACTATCATCAGATACTAAGCCGCGTTTCGACCCTTTCCGGAAAGGGCAGGGATGGCACGATACGCCCGGAGTTCGAGCACCCGACCCTGGACGAAATCCTGCCCCACGGCGGCTGCGATGGGGTCACTCACTCCAACGGCTCCCTTCTCTGGCGGACAGCGTCGAGAACCGATCTCAAGGAACACAATACCGTCAGCAAGCACGCGAATGACGGAAATCAAGCCGAGTACTTCCTCTATGGCCTCAAACGAGGAGAGGAACACGCGATGCGAAAGGTCCGCGGCGGCCTGAACCTCATCCTCTTCGACCTCACTCGGACTGGAAGAGGCAGGCTTGGCGAGGATTGGGTCGATCGGGCCACCCGCATCTACAAGCTGATGCGAAAAGCATTTCCTGGTGCAGGTTTCGTCGCCATTACCGAGGATCCTTGGACCTTCGACAAGGCACGGTTCGAAATCTTCAGTGAGATGATCGAGCTGCGTGGTCGCAGACCCCAGCCTGCGAAATCAAAGACGATCACAGCACTATCCTCGCTGGTTTTCAAATCCCGCGAGGAAGTGATCGCCTGGTCCGGGGTAGAGACTGTCCAAGTCAAGGGCTTCAACGGGCCCGGCCGGAGGATCATAGATGACTTGCGGACGATACGTCATCGCGTGAAGCGGGGAGGAGATCCCGCAGGACTCGCCGCGATCAACGAAATCATCGCGAAGCTGCGTCGGACATCGTGCCTTCCCGGCTCCTTTTCAGCCTTCAACCAGTATCTTTTCAACGAGCACGGCCTGGCGGCCGCGGCGGACGTAATTGAGAACTACCGCGTTGGACCGCAAGTGCAGATGCTCCAGCAGCCTTCCCAGCGAGCATTTGTCGTCGGTGGATCCGAGCTCACCGCCTCGTTGCAGGAGGCATCGACGGTGATGACGGCGTTCAATCGGGCAACGCCGATGTCGACGATGCTAGAGCGCGCCGTCAGCAGGGTCATCAACTCGTCGTCCAGGACACTTTTCATGTTCCGAAAGCAGACCCTTGCGGAGTTTGCAGAGGACTATCTTTGCCGGGTTGTCCCGGGTTTGCGCGCCAAGCTCGACAACGAGATGATCGTCTTCTCAGGCCCCGGAGGCCTCACGGACATCGCTGGCCTCGCTCCGTCCGCTCGAAACAGGTTCAAGAGGATCTTCGTCGTATCTCCGCCTCGCGACGGAGTTCTCAGTTTCTTCGCCAGGACATGGCTGCCTGCCGAGGTCATCATTCTCGCCGATGGAGACACCCTCAAGTATTCGGCGCGCGACGCGTCCAGATTGGCAGAGCAGATCCGGGAGCCGGAGATAGCGTCCAGACTTCGACTGTTCGCCGAGGCAGCCGAGAAGGATGTAGCTGGTCTTGGCATGGCGCCGATCAAGCTGTCCGAGATCCCCGAGCTGCCGGAGGAAGTACATTTTCCGTCAGAGTCGGTCATCAACCTCGTCGGGGCGTACAGCAAATCCGACGGTGAACTGATTGAACTGACGATGGAGGGAGGTCAGACGATTATAGCCCGCCCGGGTTCGGCACTCGTCCGCCTCGACACCTCGCGGTCGATCCAGACCTTCAGACGGATCGACGCAAAAGATGCCCACGAACGGGACAACATATGCGTCATCAGCTCCAGCTTCGTCGACCGCGCGCGCCTGCTTTTGAGTATTCAAGCCAATGCATCCGAAGCCATCCGCGACTATCACGAAGAGGTGGCGGAGCGCTTTGCAAAGCTCCGCGGCTTTCATGAGAGCGACAAGATCCGAACCCTCATCGACAAGATGGGGGATCCCAATCTTCAAATCGCAACGGTTCGTCGATGGGTCCACCTCGAGAAGCAGCTGCAGGCCCGACTGGAGGATGTGGTCACTCAGGCCCCACGACAGCCCGAGACCTTCACCAAGTTCACCGCCGCCCTAGGGATTCCCACCAATCTCGCAAACCGCTTCTGGCACTGGGGCGTTCGCGCCCAGCGCAGCTTCAGAATGAAGGCCGGAATGGAGTTCCACGACGCATACCTCAATATCCTGACTGATCCAGACGCGTCACTCGCGTTCGCCAGGGATACCAAGCGCGCCACAGAAATCGCCCGGCTGATACGCCTTGCGGAAGAATACGTCTCACCAGTTAGAGCCACCCGGAGATTCAAGCCATGATGAAGGCCAAGACGCCCGCCGAACTCTCTGGCATCGATGTCGAGCTAAAGGAAGCTGTCTGCGACGCGCTGGTGAACATGATCACCCGAAGGGCAAGCGGCACCGACGAGGCGGGTCGGATCGTCTATGGCAAGAGCCCACGCAGAAGCGTCTTCTCTGGTCAGTTGCTGCCCAGGATGTCGCGCGAAAACGAGGACGAAACGTCCGACATCAAGATTGCCGCGATCGGCATGGACTTCAATATCGACGCGGAAACTTCGTCCGAGCTCACTGTAGCCCCACGGTTTTCCGTCTATGTCCGCGTCCTTCCCACCTGGGAGGAGATCTCCACAGAGCGGTTCGGTATCTCAATCGATTTTAAGCTGAGAAAGGACAAGAAGCAGGAGATCGACCACGAGATCCGCGAACGCCGCCAGGAACTCTATGCCCAGGAGAAACTCGATCGTTCCGACTGGAACGAGCTGTCACAGGAGGAGAGGGAAGTACTTCACTCGCGAAGACGCGAGATCCGCGACAGCCTTCGCAACAGCGTATACGGTAAGCACGGCATCATCCTGGACAAGGCGAGCCTCGACAGATTCGGAAGCTCAGAGGGTAGTCAGACAGAAGAGTCGGATGAAGCTGTTCCCGTAGATGGGACCGAAGATCCGGATGCAGCTCCATCCCCGGCCATTGGCAGGCTCGTGACCGGCGGCGCGCAGATCCCGACATCCCTGCTATCGCCCGCATCCATTCCGCCCAAATGGAAGCGGATCGATCTGAAGCTGCCTAGTTTCAGCTGGTCGGCGGCACTTTCCGGAAGCGCCCTGAAGGAACAGTTCGAGCAGTTCTCGAACACCATGATCACCGAGGTGCTGGCGCAGCTTGCGGAATGGCTCCGTGGAGAGGGTGCCCAAACCGCCTGGCGGGACCAGACCGTCTCGCCAGCCAACGCCGCAAGCGAAGCCGATTGGAACAACTTCATTGACGAGCTATTGAAGACGCCCGCCGATCCGAAAATACTCCCCGACCTCAGGGCAGTAGCGCTCCGAGCCGAGCGACAGCGGGACTTCGCGGATCCATCTCGCGCATCGATCCGTGTTACACTCGACAACGGCTGCTCCGAGCTATCCAAGGTCGAGGCCCGGTACAAGTGCAATGCCATCTTCGGGACGAGCGTCTCCCTGAACATCGTCAGAAGCGATCACAGGCCAGTTCGGCTCGACCGCGTAGAGCCATCGTACAGATTCCGCGATTTTATGACCTATCCGGCAATAGGCTTGAACTGCGGCGTCGAGAGCCAGAAGATCGGGGGGGGACGCCTCGAGCTCTCGACCACGTGGTCGCCGCGATTCAATCAGCCTCGCATAGTTCCGCGTCGGATTGACCGTGTCGAATACCGGTTCCGACCGCTGGCCGACGGTTATGACGTCTCCAATCTGCTCGTTCTGGCCGACGCGTATCGCGATTGGATCGATGAAGAGGAACGGGATATCACACCGAAAATCGCACGAGGGCTTTCGTCTGAGGACGCAGCACGAGAACGGGAACGCTTTGCAACCGACCTTGCCGGGCAAAGACTGGAGGCACACCATATCGAGCAGGGCGTACGACTACTGATCTCCGCTCGCGAGGCTGCGCTCGCCGCTAGGCAAGCGACGGGAGCGGAAGCGGACAGGCTTCGGCGGAAAGCGGCGCCGTGGCAAGCGTGGCTGATGATGAACGAGTCCTTTGCGCGACGCGATCGAAAGGACCCCGAAAGAGGTTGGCGCCTATTTCAGCTCGCCTTCATACTGGCCCACATTCCGACCTTCGCGTCCCGGATGGAGGAGTATTCCGACGCCTTCGACGTCGAACGCGATGAACTGGCCGCAAGCCTACTTTACTTCCCCACCGGCGGCGGCAAATCCGAGGCGTTCTACGGCGCACTGGTTTTCGCCATCTTCCTCGACAGACTTCGGGGCAAGGACCGCGGCATAACCGCGATGATCCGATATCCCCTCCGACTCCTTACTCTCCAGCAGGCGCAACGCCTCCTTCGCCTCATCGTGTGGAGCGAATTGGTTCGCAAGGAAAAGAACGTTGGAAACTGGCCGATGGAGATCGGCTTCTGGGTCGGATCGTCGAACACGCCAAACCGCTTCAGCCAAATGAAGACAGCCTTGCCGGATCTGGGCGACTATCCAGACGACCATGAAATCGGCTACGGCCGGAGCAGGGAGGCCAAGCGGTACCAGGAAGTACATGCTTCCTACAACAAGGTTCCAACGTGCCCATGCTGCGATCAGCCGACCGGGCTGCGGAAGTTCAAGGCGCCCGGCGGAAAGGCCGAGTTTGCCGCTATCATCTGCTTCAATGCGAAATGCGAGTGGAACAAGGCCCATCAAAGCTTATGTCCGCTTCCCTTTCTTCTCACCGACGACACCATATACCAGCGCGCTCCCGCGATTGTGCTCGGCACCGTCGACAAGCTTGCAATGCTCGGCCAGAGCACGTCGACCATTACGGAAATCCTTGGAATGTTCGGACTGGCCCGGTGGATTGGTCCAGACGGGCATCTGTCCAGCCCATCTGATAGGGAGACACTGCAGAACGGCCCGGCGGCCGTCGGTCTTCGTGGCGTCGCTCCCGCGTACGAGCACGGTAGCAACGTATTCGTCGACCCGTTCCCATCGCTCATCATCCAGGACGAAGCTCACCTTCTCGAAGAAAGCCTGGGCACGTTCAGCGGTCTTTTTGACACCCTGCTCGACAACACCTTTACGACGATCGACCAGATGGCCGGGGAGAAGTTGGCTGTAAGCCGATACAGGGATGCTTCGAACAAGCTCGTTCCGCGTCTTCCGAAGATCGTGGCGGCAACCGCCACCATCAGCGATCCTGATCGGCAGCTCAGGACACTGTACCAGCGAAAGCCGCTGCGATATCCGTACCCCGGTCCTGACATCTATCGCTCTTTCTTCGCAGAGCCGGATCGCGCCCCGCCAATAAATGGCGAACGCGTGGCTCTATCGAGGGAACTGCCGAGCCACCTTGCGCCTGAGGCGACGGCACCGTGGATGCGTCTCTACGTCTCCCTGATGACCAATGACGCCACCCATACTGTGACCACAGTCGGAGTTCTCAGCTCGTTCCACACCGTCATCTCCCATCTCTGGAGAGATTTGCTCGATCCCTCCCGAACTCAGGCCGCCATTGGCGAGCTCGCAGCATCGGTATCGCAGGGAAATCTGGGCGCCTGGAGACGTGCCGCCATCGAGCGCGCTACGACCGAGGGACGCGAAGACGAGATCATGGCCCTCGTGGACCTCCATCGCATTGCGCTTGCCTACGTGACCAACAAGAAGGGCGGCGACCAGATCATCGACGCTCTGCACTCTGCCTTGGCACAGAAGCACGCGGTAGCAGGGATTCCTCATACCAAATTCCGCAGCAGCCTGATCTCCGGCGGCATAGACATGCAGGCTATCCAAAGCGTCATGAAGGACGCCGAGACGTCATTCGCTCAAACCGGATATCCAGAGATCGGCGAAACGCTCAGAAACATCGTCGCCACCTCGGCTATCAGCCATGGCGTCGATGTGGACAGATTCAACAGCATGTTCTTTGCCGGGCTGCCTTCTGATATCGCAGAATACATCCAGGCCTCAAGCCGCGTCGGCCGAACCCACGTTGGGTTCGTGATGCTGCTTCCCACCCCGCAGAGCCGCCGTGACCGGTATGTGATCGAGACGCACGACATCTTCCATCGCTTCCTGGAGCGAATGATCGCCCCGCCCGCCGTGGAACGGTGGTCAGACGCTGCGATCGATCGGGTCCGTGCCTCGTACTTCCAGACGTGGGCGATGCTCGGGGACGCCAGCAACTTTCTCAACTTACCGGAAAATCGGAAGGCGGAATTCGTCACCCGTGACTCGACGACGATCCTGAGCCGACTTGCGGCCAGGGATACACTTGGCTTCGCCAACGATATCGGCTCCTTCATGCTCGCCTCGATGGGGTTCGCCGGAAAAGGCCCCGATGCGCTCGGCGAGCCCGTTGCCGGGGACTACTATCGAAGCCGCACCGACGCCGCTTCCCAGAACCTCAGCAGAGCGATGAAGGATTTGAACTACGAGGCCAAGCTGCGCCGATATTGGGAAGAGCAGGATTCGACGCTCAAGAAGCCGATGACCTCCCTTCGCGACGTGGACGAGGCGGGCCTGATCGTAGCCGCGGACTTCGACCGCAACGCATCAGGAAACACACGCATCATCGATGCCTCCGACATCGCTGCCGTCATGAGGGCAATCCGAAGGCAGCGCGGGGATGCCGCGGAAACAGACGGCGAGATCGAAAGACTAGAGGGTTGACATGAGCGGTGGAGCTAAGACGCTAGACATGGAACGCGGCCGCAAGCGCCATCCATCTCCCGAAGAGACCGAAGCGGCGAAGAAGTCGGCGCCGCCAATCATGCAGCGCTCGCGAGCGCAAATCGCCACTTCCTATGCTCCCGGTGTCCTGATGACATGGGAAGGAGGGCGGGGAATCTGTAAGTCGGTCCCGATCAAGATGCCGTTCTCGCAGCGGCTGCCCAGAAACGTGAGCGACACCATCTTCGAGGGTGTCCGCGAATTCGCGGAAAGCTGGAAGGAAAGGGCAAGGGAAGGGTGCCCGGATGCGCCCGACGAATTCATTCTCGACGACGCCTTCTACGACCTCGCCACCAAGGAAGTCAGGGTCAACCAGACCGATTTCGTTCTGAACCAGCCGAACGTCGTGGGTTACGTGCCGTATCCGTTGTTGTTTCAGTGCGGAGATTGTGGGACCGTCCGAGAATACAAGAGCGTCGCCGAACTTGCTGATAAGAAGCTGCCTGCCCGCTGCAAGGACCACGAATCCCGCTGGACGCAGGTCGACGTCGTATATGCCCACTGGTACGGCACCATCGAGCCGCTGAGCCCCTACAACTACACCTTCGACGACCGCACGGGCACGACCCGGCAAATCACGCACTGCACCTGCGGATGGCAGCACTTCACTCTGAAAAACAGCGCTCCTGTGTTTTCAGAATGGAAGTACGTCTGCGAAGGATGCGGGACGCCGCGCGATCTCAAGAAGGCCGAACGACATGTCCTTCAAAAGCTCAAGACCGACAGTTTACAGCCTGGCGGGAGGTCCTTCGAGTGGATCGAAATCGACATGCTCCCGGTATCCTACCGAGCAAGTAGCGCCTTCTATCCGCAACGCGCTAGCTTTATCGAACTGCGGGAGACCAAGGTCGTCGAGCTGATGAGGACGACACATGCGGAAGAGCTTCTGCAGAAGCTCGCCGCGATCCATTCCATACCCTACCAAGAGCCGTCCGATGCGGAAATTGAGGCCATCCTGGAGAAAGCTGGCAAGCAGGAAGATTGGGACGAGTATACGTTTCTGAGAAAGACGTACCAGAAGCGGGCCGAAGGAGCGCCCGATCGCGCCGATCTCGGCAACGCGATGCGTAAGCTCCGCGAAGGTTGGTTCGATGCAGGCCTGCTCGAGAGAGGGAGACTGCAAAGCGAGGCGATCGAGCTCGCGGTCAAAATCCGCAAGGACTGGGCTCGGAAGTTCGACCCGATCAGACTGACGATCGAACACGCAGCCTTCGTGGAGGAGCATATTCAGGACGGCCAGACCGGGGTGCGGAAGACGGCGGTTGATGTCGTCAATCCCGATATCACACTCATGGAAAAGGCTGGCGTCGCAGAAGAACTGAAGCGCTATCAAACCGATATCAGAGACCTCTTCGGAAAGACCGGTATCAGCCAGATGTATCTGCTCCGGAGCCTGCCGATCTGCGAGTACAGTTTCGGTTACACCCGCGTATCGTCGACCCCTGTGTACCAACGAGAGTCCAACAACCGCAAAGTCCCAATGCCCGTCCGCCTGGTGGCGTTCGATACAATGCGGGATGGTGACAGGCCGATTTATGTCACGCAGCAGAAGAACGAGGCGCTCTACATCAAGCTTGATGAGCAGCGCGTCCTGAAATGGCTCCAGAAAAACAATGTGGAAGGTCTCCCGGCTTCGGCGTCGGACCTCCCAAGAGCGTATCTCGAATCCTATGAGGATTTTGGCCAGTTCCTCGACAGGTACAAGAACAAGGAACGACAGGGCAGATCGCGCGAGCTTGCGCCGTTCGTCTACATGCTCCTTCACTCCCTATCCCACCAGCTCATCCACTCGCTGGCTGATGCGTCAGGCCTCGATCGCGATGGGATCGGCGAATACATATTCCCCGCCGATCTCGCATTCACGATCTACCGGAAAGGAATGACTCCGGATTTGGCTAACATCTCGGCGATGTGGCGAAACCACGCCATGAACTTCTTGCGCCGCTCGATCGATCCACGAATGCTGCGATGCGGCTCAGGCAGTCTGTGCGACAGCCGCGGCGGCGCCTGCCCGGCCTGCATCATGGTGAGCGAGATTTCATGCAGCGCGTCGAACCTGTTGCTTTCCAGATCAGTTCTGAAAGGCGGCCCGGCACCTGAATGGGAGGCCCCTGGCTCTGCTGACATCGTCGGCTACTTCGACTACGGCTCGTATAGATGACAAAACCTCGCTTTGCCCCGCCGAGCAGGGAAGGCTTGGCTGGTGCCCCCAAATTTTTGATCGAGGGCATCCTGGCACTCGCCTGTGCCAGGACGGTCAGTTGCTCCGCAAGTATCCGCTTCTTGATGCTACGATCGCTTAGGCTCTTCAATGACGCGCGCATCGCGCGGGGCGCCACCTGGTGGTTGTGGCTGCGCAATTAGCAGAGTGAGAAGTACTACCCCTAGCATAGCTAAGCCAGCAGCATAGAATATCGTGAGCCGCCGTTCAGAATTTGTTCTCCAGCAGAGGATTTTCACATTGCCGCTCATTTGCGAGATCGTTGTGCCGAGACCTATTCCTGGAATTCGGTCGGCAAACTCTTTCTCGATTGTGCTGGCGTGTTTAACAGCTCCTCGAAGGAAGATGTGATACCAGTATCGATCCATAAAAAAGAACGCTAGCCAGGCGAAGCCAGCGGCGAGTACGAGCCCCACGCCGGCTGAAATTCTGACACCAAAGACATCCGCCTGAAGGCCCTGTTGATAGGTGAAGCCCACTGAAGCGATCAACGCACCCACCACGGTTATCGCGAAATTCCTTATGCGCATTTCCAGATCATTGAAATGTTGTTGGACGTCGACGGTTTTCTTCCAGGTTTCAAGCGCGTACTGGGTTGTCGTGTTATCGTCCACGATCGTGCCAGGTGGAAGATCAAAGGATTCGAAGTCGCAGTGAATGAAGATTTCAGCAAAGGAATCTGTCAGCACCGCACTTGGTTCGAAGTCGTGGCCCTTCTCAACAATGGATTTTTCACGCTGAACGTCCGCTTCTGTCCAATGGGACACTTGCCGCAGAAGATCGTATTCGGGACGGCGCTGACTCTCGCCGTACTTCGCGTGTATGTCGAAGACACCGACATCCCGCGCCATTGCAACATCTTTGAAAAGGCTGTCTCCGACGTAGGCGCAGCGATCGATGGTGGCGCCTACCGTCTTGATTATATCCAGCAGCACGCGCGGATTTGGTTTGAGTTCACCTGGTGGGGTGTGACGAGATTCCGTAACCTGTAGTTCCTAGAACTCCTCTGGAAGTCTTCGCATGCTATCGACCGACACACCGCTCGGCATATCGTGGTCCTCGGGACTAAACATTATGTCGATTACGCCGTCCAAGCCAAAGCGCTTCAGGCGGTATGCACTATAAAACGCCATCGATTCCGTGTAAGCAACGATCTTAGTGCCTTGGTCTTTAATCCGCCACAGGGACCTAAAAACGCTTGGATAGAGTTTGAGATTGAGGTCGCGACCCTGCCGCGACAATTCGATCGCGTCTCGAAACTTCGCCCGTATGTCCCCGCGTTGGCGCGAGTCGGCAAGTGCCTCGATTTCCTCGAGGAGAAAAGTGTATTCCGAGGTGCGGCGTGTCCGATGGACATTTTGGATTTCAGCCTGAATTTCCGCTTCGGCGCGGCCAGTCTGTTTCAATATCTCGCGGTAAATCGGCTCAAACGACGCGTACCATACCGCGAACCAATCAAAGAGAGTGTTGTCAAGATCAAGTATTAGGGTATCGACGACTTTGCGCGGCACAGGATGCCCTTTCAAAATTTTTGGTGGCGCGGTTCGCGGCCATAGCTGAGCAATGTGAATACGCTGTGTCCCAGCGCAAATACCTTACGACAGTAATGTTGTCTGTCCTGCGATCATAGGGCAAGCCGCTCCAGAGGCTGCGCCATGCACCGGTCTACAGACGCTCGCGAGAAAGACCTTGCCGCGAGCTGGGGGTGGAAAAGCGCCCTTGGTGGCCAGTGAGAACGTGCATTGCAAGCACGACAGATGTAAATACTGTTGCACTGAATTTGTAGCCTTATCCACTCGAGCCAAGCAGCATCAAATTACAACCTCCTTGAACAATGCGCTGCTTTCCGGATAGCTGCTTGAAAAACTGGGCCATCCCTCGGGGACTTTTTCCCACCAGACAGTGCGGTCGACCCAGTAGTTGAAAAGGAAGATTGGGTTTTTTCGAACTTTAAGAATTCTAGCAAACAACGTAACGTCCGGGTGTTTGAACCGGTCGCCATTCGTGCTGATAAGGTAACGATCGCATTCAATGGCCTTCAATAGCTGCTCGCTTGTGTTGCCCTTGCTCCCGTGATGCGACAGTTTAAGTAGCGAGACCTTAGGTCTGTCGCTCGGCCAATGTATCGTAATGCCTTTCAAAACAACGTCTGGATGAGCGTCTCCTGTCAGCAGGGCAAGCTTCCCGCCGAAACCAAGCATCAACGCGATGCTACTACCATTTGCAACGGAAGTGTCCTTTTTGAAGGGACGGGAGGCAACAGCCGTAAACGCGCCCGGCGGCCAGACGTCAGTCGCGCCTAGCACATCGGCGGGCTTTTCCACACGATCGGTCACCTTCGGCCAAGCCGCTGCAAGCTTTGTCAATCGCGGCTGGTCAGGTGAAACCACCCAGACGTCCAATCCGCCTTCAAGTGTGATTTTACCAGCGCCGGACTTGATCGCCTTACCACCGAAGGCCGAATTCCATGGGTGGCGCCCTTCGAGTTGTTTCGAAAGCATGTCGCCGTCCTCTGATCCAAGGACATCTGTCTTGATGAGATGCTTGCGACCGTTGAACCATACGTCCGCGATCTCTAGCCATGACGGCGGTTCCTTTAGCAACTCGATGATCCCGCCAATATGATCGAAATCATAATGTGTTACGACGAGGGCCTCGAGGCGAAGCCGGCCCTCGACCTTGTGCTGGGCCAAGACCTCCAAGAGGTTGCCGGCTGCGTCAGCAGTTCCCCCGTCGATCAGCATGTACCGAAGGTCCTGCTGATTTGGGCCGTAGGCGACGAAGAGGCTGTCGCCGTAGTCTGCCTGAATTGCCTTAATCGTAAACATCGTGCCCCTCATCCACCTAAAACAATATCGGCATCGCCGAGGGCGACTAGGACCAGCCCAGTTGCTACCTCGTCTGCCAGAAGCTCCCGCCTCAGCTCCACGATGAACTCTCCCAACGTCACGGCCACGGAACCCCTTGCAGCATCTCGAATGCGCTTTCCTAGATAGAGCGCTGCAGTGTTTGCATGTCGTCCGAGAATGTCGGTCAACGCCGCTACGACGACACGCGTGCTGCCTCTCCGCATGATTCTTGCCGGCAGGCTGAGTGAAGGTATCGCGCTGACGGCGCTCTTACACCCTAGCAATATCGCGACGGGTACAGTCCCGAACTCAAGCCGTGAGCTGTTTCGTTGGTGATCGGCGCCAATGAAAATCTTGGTGTCGTCGATGTGAGCGATTAGAATGCCCATCGTGAAGTCTTCATCCACGACGGCCTCCTCCCATTCTTCCCAGTTTTCCAATCGAGGTGCGAGCTCGTCCACAATCGACTGTATGCGCGCAAAAGTAAGGCCGCTTGGAAGCGTGTCGTCGTCTCCGAACTCATCGGCAATATCGCTTGCCGCAAACGCTATTTGGCCGATCCGCCCGATTTGATGGCGTGCTGCAAGTTCAAGAGACTCTTTCAGCCAAATCGGACCTAGCGGTCCCTCGCTCCAAACCTTCCGTTCGATGACCGTTCGAAGCCCCAAGAAGCCCATCGGGCATAGTACCTCAGCATCCTGGCGCGTCCCACACCTAGCGCGGAGCTTTTTCGATCGCAGGCACGTCTGGAAGTCAGGGCACAGAGGAGCCCTCGGGTCCTTCGGCACAATGCCATCGTAGAGAAATTCGAGAGGAAAAAAAGCGTTGTCCTTTGTCGTCAGCTGAACGCGCTGAAGGTCAGAGGGCCAGACTCCGATTTCTTCCCGTATGACCTCGAGCAGGCTGCTCCCGACGTCCGCAAGCTGCATGAGCGCGTCTCGAAGCGATATTTCAGGGTTGGTGACGACAGTCTCAAGCAGGTTGCTGGCCGTCGCGCGCAAGGTGCCGATTTCACCACTGTCGAAGGCAGTGATTTGGACACCGTTGGGGGATAGGACTGTTGCGCTCGGGCGCGAACCCAGCGAGTCGTTGACCATCAAGGCCAGATCGAAAGATTTCCGTTCTTTCTCAAGGGACGTAAAATCGGCCTCGAAAGAAAGCCTGATCCCGCCTCGTGGCTTCGCCTTTAATCTTGCGGTCTGCAAAATCTGCGTGCCGTCGCAAACCATGAAACGCAGATCGAGTTCTTTCTGCGAGATGATCTCATAGTCGAACTCAATGAGGTTAGACGAACCGCGACGAGGGAGGCTTATCTGGGCTGTGCGGACATCTCGATCCAGTTCGACCATATGCACCTGCAATTTCCGTGTGTCACCTCTCCAGTTGATCAAGTCATCCGGGAAGTCGGGTACACCAGTCGATGAAAACGTCTTTGGTTTTATTATCAGCTCGATGCGCAGTTGACCCGAGGGCGGTAGGTCCCGAACTCGGCGCTTGCCTTGATAAACGGTGGCTTCGAGCATCCTCTTGGATGGCGGTGGAGCACGCAGTTCCTCAGCTTCTGGGACCGTATCGTAAAGCGGTTGGTCAGGCAGGAGCTGCGGCTGAAATCCCCCGATATAGCTGTCAGCCCGAGGAAGAACCTCGCGGTATTGTTCTCTAAGATATTGCCGACTTTGATGGAGAAAAGTTTGATTGGCTGCAACGAGTTCCGCTTCAACGGCTTGTGCGCGATTGGCAAATCGAACGGCTCTGTCAATGCTGACGAAATTTGCCCGCCAATGGGTACCAAAGCTGCCCATCCATTCGTGGGCATTTTGTTGGGGAACGCGAACTACGCATCGCGCTGCCTTCTCGACGCGGATATCGTCAAGCCTGTCGATGACCGCGCGCGAATTATCTTCGAGGATGATAACGACATTCGCCGCAATCTTCGAAGCGAGAAGCTCCGTCGCGGAAGTTGCTACCACGATATCGGCTTTTTCACCGATGCTTTCGAAGACCGCGTCGCCAATTGCCTCAGCCAAAGCTAAGCCAACGGATCGCGACAGTAACGCATCTGGCGAGGTAACCACGATCTTACCATCGGGCCGATCGACATTGATACGGCGAGGCTTTCGGTTCACCGGCCAGTCATAAAATATCGCCGTATTCGGCAGAGCATGGGCCAAATCTGCTCGAACTACTTCTGGTGCATTTTCTGTCGTATCCCAGTCCCAGACATCACGGGCAATTCGAATTCGTAGCCCTGGCCGCGACCTGGCCGTTGACTTGAACAATCGGCCAAGGATCACCGCCTTTGCGGGGTCAAGCCATTCGGAGATCGAAAGAACCGCTTCGTCTCCGCCCCAAGCGACAGTTTCGTGGCCGGGTATGGCGCGTTGAAGCGCTTCCTCCAAGGCTGACCTCGACTTCAGGTAGTACCAGTCCCAACCGTTCTGTTTGAGCAATATGCCAGCCGCTGCGCGGGCAGCAGATCCATACTCTGTAAATCGACCGCCCAGCCATTCAATGTCGTCAAATTTCATAAAGTCCCCCAAACACAACCACAGAATACAAACGCGCCGATTAAGATGCACGCTTTATTTGGTTGGGTAGACATGCTCGAACGTTAAGAAATTTTGGGTATGAGCGGCGTTAGCCATCAAAGCATTGACTTCAGCAATTGATCGACTTCTCAGTACGAAAAATCATAGTCGCTTCTTGTTGTCTCCTCGTCCGCTAAATTAGGTTGGCGAACGGAATAACGCGACAGCAACCGGAGAAAGTGTTGAGCCCTTTTCCCACGCCATGATGATCACCGTGACGCGATAGTCCTTCACCTCTCAATACTGGCTCACCATCCACGTTTTCAATAGCTTAGCAATTTTAAGCTGCGGGTCGTCAGTTCGATTCCCATCAAGGCGTCTATCTTGAACCTCATCCAATTCATTTCGTGGACATGGGTTTGGGTTTTGGTTGGTACAGGCGCCGTTTGACGAGCGCAAAGCGTTGCGGAGATCCTTGTCCACCACCGCAAGATCGAGCCATTCCGGATCGAAGTAGCCGCCGCACCACCGGATAGTTTCAGTATATTCCGGATCTTCCTTGTCGGCGATGATCTCCAGGAAGCGCTCATAGCCGGAAACGCCGCCAACATCTTCGGGTGGCCGCGCCCTTTCGCCAGCAATGCAGCTTCCCTGTTTTGGCGAAGGCGCGAGTGTCAGGAATTCCTCGACCGCAACGGTGTGCCGCCAGCCATCCCCGAAATCATAGTTATAGCTGAAGACAGAACCTTCTTCAAAGTCCAGCAAGCGAACCTCTGTCTGATCGAAGACGCGAGGATCGTCGTCGGTCGCGTCCTCTGTGAGGACCTCGATATCACCATAGCGTAGACCACCAATCCGAAACTCGTAGAGATGATAGTTCCACCAGTTGAAGGCAGCCTGAATTCCGAGATGCAGGTGCTGAAGATTCCAGTCGATGGGCAGGACTAACCGACGCCAGACTTGCGGCTGGATCTCGTCGATGGAAACTTTGATCTGCACGGCGTTTGCGGGCTTGAACATGACAGGAATGAACAAGGTCGCAAGGAGATCGTCAAGAAGGTCGCTCGACGATATGGCTGGGATCGGCACGCTCCTGGCAGCAACCTGCCGGCTTGTGCAGGCGTCGATGCTCACTATCTCTGGTATGGGCCTGAATTGGAGCATCGCCATGGATCAAAGCGCGGCCGATATGGTGTCGAAGGTGTGCATCGAAATTCTTCCGCCGGAACGGGAAGACACCTGCACTCCGGACGCAGCAATCTGTCCCTGCTGTCGAAAGTTGCGCCCGGCATCGAGCATGGATGACGATGGCTGTGGGATTTGTGACGAATGGCTGGCGCCCTGACCTCCAGCAAAGAAGCGTCTGCTGTTTCTGCCTCATTTGAAGCCGCGCTTGCCAGACTATCTGACGGCTATATTCACGGGAATTTCGGTGGTCGAGCATGGGGCGTGACCGTCAAGCGGTCGGAGGACGGAAAGCGGACTTGGCTCTATGGCGAGGAGCTTGGCGGAACAGATATCATCAGCTTCAACTTCTATCGATTGGCTGCATCAGGCTCGCTGCTGAAGCCGTGCGAAATGTCATCCACCAAGGTGATCGAGTTCGTTCTCGGCTTTGAGCCGAGTACGCAGAAAGCTGTGCCTTCATCATAGTGGCCGAAAAATAAGCAAAAGATTTATGTTGCAATGCAGCATACGCATGGCTGCATTGCGATCTGAATGCTGGCGATCAAAGAAGCCTCTGGTATCCTCAGGGCATCGAAGCAATGCACCTCCTCCCGCAGGGCTTCGTGTTTCAGGCGACCCACCCCTCCTCCCAAGGGACGTCTGACGGAACAGCGGCACTCCTCCTCCCAGCCGTTGTTCAATTCTTTCGAAAAGCCTGCCGCACCTCCTCCCGCTGCAGGCTTTTTCGTTTTACGACAGATTCGTGGTCTGAGATCAGGCGTCAAAGCAGACTACCCTGTTCCACCGGCTCTCCGGATTTCGACACGATCGTAGATCCGTATGGTTCGCGTGAAGAAATGATGAGCGCATCATTCTGTAGTGGTCGAGCGAGGTGCTTTGCCTCGTCCCAAGGCGCCCGCATCCAGATGTCGGTTTCTTCCTTTGTCAGCAACAGTACCGGCATGGCCTTCTCGTGGATGGGCTTGACGAGATCGTTGGGATCCGTGGTGAGAAACCCATAGAGGTCGTCAGTGGTCAGGCCGTCCCTGACCTTCCGCACGCTTTTCCACTGCGGCACATGAATGCCCGCAAAGAACATCAGCGATTTCGCCTCATCGCGGGCAAACCAGGTATTGGGTACCTTGCCGCCGGTTTCCTGGCTTGCCGGATCCGGTTCGGCAAAGCTTGTGACCGGGACCAGGCATCGATGCTCGATGCCAAACCATCGTGTCCAGTGGGGAAGGTTAAGCTTGCGGACATTGGTCACGCCCCGGTCCGGTTCCATGCGGATGAGCTCGTCCATTTCGACTGCCTGACCCTTGGCTCTCAGTTTCTCCGCCCGAGCTTCCGCAGCCTTCTTTTGCACGAAAATCGGCGATGGCAGGCCCCAGCGCGCATGCACGAGCTGCTTTCTTCCGTCAGCCGTGTTGCGGACGACCGGCCCCATCTGGTCGGGGTTCATCTGATAGGCCGGCATCAGATTGATCAGGCTTTCGGCATCCTGGGCCCACTTCGCGACCCAGTCCTTGTCTTCCATCCGGTAGAGATTGCACATCCAACGCCATCCACGTTCGCAAGGTCGTGGAAGACAATCTAACGGACGATACCGATTTCGCTAGTCGAGCGTGAAGACGTCGGCATTGTCCTGACGTTCCCGCAAGCCCTTGTAGGATGGATGCCGCAGTTTGCCGTCTCCGGTCCAGGCCCGAAACTCGATCTCGGCGATCAAGGTCGGCGCGACCCAGACGATGTCAGCTTTCCCGGCGAAGGACACAGGTGGCTGCTTTTGCTTCCAGCGCAGATTGTCGAGCGTCTTGCGCAGCCTATCCATCTCGGCTTGCTTGAAGCCCGTGCCGACGCTCCCAACATGAACAAGATCATGGTCGCGGTAGGCGGCAAGCACGAGAGACCCGAAGCCGCCAAGCGACGCCGTGGATGGCTCATAGCCGACGATCATGAAGGCTTCGCTCTCAACGCATTTGACCTTCACCCAGTCGCCGGTGCGGCCGGAGCGATAGGGCTGATCGAGGTTCTTGCCGACGATGCCTTCGAGACCAAGGCGGCAAACGTTCTCAAGCAGGACAGCGGGATCCGCGTCGAACGTCTCCGAAAGACGGATGGCGCCATCTTTCTCGGTGAGCGTATCCTCAAGAAGATGCCGGCGCGAGCGGTATTCGATCCCGCGCAGATCATGGCCGTCGAGATAAATTAGATCGAAGGCGTAGAGAATGGCGTCCGAGGCGCGGTTGCCAGCGGCCTTTCCAGAAGCGCCGAGCGATTGCTGCAGCAGCTCAAAATCCGGTCGCCCTTCTTGGTCAAGCACCACCGCCTCGCCATCGATGATCATCGTCGCCGGCCCGAGCGCCCGAGCGGCCTCTGCTATATCAGGAAAGCGATGCGTCCAATCATGGCCACCACGTGTAAGGATGCGCACACCTTGCGGCTCGATATGGACCGCCAGGCGATAGCCGTCCCATTTCAGCTCCCAGCTCCACTGATCACCTTTTGGCGGATGTGCCTTCAGCTCAGCCAGCGCTGGCTCAACCCGATCGGGCATGGGATCGAAAAGCAGCTGTGGCTGTGCCGGATTGCGTTTCCTGCGTGGCTTCGAGCGGATCGGAGCTTCGCCGTCACGAAGAAGCGGCTTTGTTCTAGGTGGGTTTGACCTGGGAGGCTTTGTCATGGCTGAAGTGCAGCACAAAAAGCTTAAGAACATTGCGACGAACTGACTTCTTTCCCCGCTATCCACCGGCAGGGCCCAAACGCCCGGAAACTGCGCCAAAAATTCTTTTCGGCCTTACGCGATTGATTCCGTTCGCAATCTTCAAGATCGCTAATGCTAGGCGAATATTCCTACGCTCAATGTGTCTTGACTCTTTGCTGGCACAAGAACAGATAGTGAACATATCGCCCGCCCGACATGATGTCGATCCCGCCAACGCGACCTTGAAGGGAGCCGTGAACGATGAATGCTGCCCGTGCCACGAGGGCCCCTGAGGAGGTTTCCGATGTGATCGCCAATCTGCGCGAGCGCATCGCATCAATGGAGGGTGCGCAGGCCAGACGTGCCGGCTGTCTGCCCTTCGGTCTGTCGGAGATCGATGCGGTCCTGCCGGGCGGTGGTCTCGCCCATGGAGCGCTGCATGAGTTCGCGGGCGGCGGTTCCGGTACTGTTGATGGCGCGGCGGCGGCACTCTGTGTGGCCGGCATTGCCGCGCGAACCAAAGGCCCCGTCGTTTGGTGTTTGACCCGACCGGATCTATTCTTTCCGGCGCTTGCCCAGGTGGGCCTCCATCCCGACCGGGTGATTTTTGTCGAGTCCGACAGGGAAGAGGATGTTCTGGCCAATATGGAGGAGGGACTGTCGTTCGGCGGTCTCGGAGCGGTCGTCGGCGAACTTGTCCGCCTGCCGATGGTCAGTTCCCGCCGATTGCAGCTAGCCGCCGAGCGAACCGGGACGATGGCTCTTGCCGTCCGGCGATGGCGACGGCAGACCGAGGCGAATGATTTTGGCCAGCCGACGGCGTCAACAACCAGATGGCGGGTCAGTGTGATGCCATCGGAAGAGCTGCCGGTACCGGGGGTGGGCAGGCCTCAATGGTTTCTTGAATTGATGCGCGTGAAAGCGGGTGAGTGTGCTGAGTTTCTCGTGAGGGCGTGTGATGACAAGGGTCGTCTCGATCTATCTTCCGGATCTGCCGACGGATCGTATTCGGCGGGCGGATCCCTCCATTTCGCCTGAACAGCCAATTGCCGTGATCGCAAGAAGCGGGTCGAAGCGATGGGTTTCGGCTGCCGACCCGGCTGCCCGGGTGGCAGGCGTGCATGTCGGCATGCCGGCGGCAAAGGCGCAGTCGCTGTTTCATGGCCTGATGATGGTCGACGCGGATATCGAAGCCGATCGGGTAGCCCTCGAACGCATCACACTGTGGGCACTAACAATCTATTCGCCGATCGTCGCGATTGACGGGATCGACGGCATCGTGATGGACACCGAAGGCGCCGACCACCTGCAGGGCGGCGAGCTGCCAATGGTGACAAAGATCGCCAACCAGTTTCTGGGCAGGAAGCTGACTGCCCGCGTGGCGGTCGCCGACAGCTGGGGTGCAGCCCATGCCTGCGCCCGCGCAATCAAGCGCGAGACGATTGTCATTCCGCCGGGTGAGACAGTGCGGGCCGTCGAAAAGCTGCCTATATCGCTCCTGCGCCTGCCGGCAACGATTGTCAGCGATCTCCGCATTCTCGGATTTCAGACGATCGGGGAGCTTGCCAATACCCCGCGCGCGCCGCTGACGTTGCGCTTTGGGCCGGAGGTTGGGCGCCGTCTCGACCAGATGCTCTGTCGCATCGCCGAGCCGATCAAGCCAATCCGGACGCCTGAGCTGGTCGAAGTCTCGAAAGCCTTCGCTGAACCAATTGGCGCTGCCGAAACGATCAACAAATATGTCGGCCGCCTCGTCGTCCAACTGGTCGATGAGCTTCAGAAGCGCGGCCTTGGGGTGCGCCGCGCCGACCTGATCGTCGAGAAGGTCGACGGCACCAGACAAGCCATTCGCGCAGGCACTGCCAAACCTGCCCGCGACGTTGCCTGGCTGACGAAACTGTTTCGGGACCGGACGGAAAAGATCGAGCCGGGTTTCGGGATCGAGAGGCTCACCCTTGTCGCCGTCATGGTAGAGCCATTGGAGGAGGCGCAGAAAGTCTCTGCTCTGGTCGAGGATGACATCACCGATGTGACACCGCTCATCGATATCTATGGAAATCGGGGCCAGCGGGTCTATCGCGTCGCGCCGGTTGCATCCGATGTGCCGGAACGTTCCGTCCGGCGGATCAGTCCCGTTGCTGAACCGATCCCTGTTGCCTGGGTGAGCCATTGGCGCCGTCCAGTCCGGCTTTTGCCACGACCCGAACTGATCGAGGCGATTGCGCTGATGCCGGACCGGCCGCCTGTTTCCATCGTCTGGCGCGGCAAGCGCCGTAAGGTCAAACGCGCCGACGGCCCGGAACGCATCTTCGGGGAGTGGTGGCAGCGTGACGCCGAGATGGAGGCGGTGCGGGACTACTTTCTCATCGAGGACGAGGCAGGCGAGCGCCTGTGGGTGTTCCGCTCCGGCGACGGAGTGGATCCCGAGACCGGGTCCCATCGCTGGTTCTGCCACGGGATCTTCGCATGAGCTACGCCGAGCTGCAGGTCACGACCCACTTTTCCTTTCTGCGCGGCGCCTCCTCTGCACAGGAATTGTTCGAGACGGCGAAACAGCTCGGCATCGAAGCACTCGGCGTCGTCGATCGCAATTCGCTGGCCGGGATCGTCCGCGCCCTGGAAGCATCTCGCGCCACGGGTCTGCGCCTGGTCGTCGGCTGTCGGCTCGATCTCGCGGATGGGATGTCTGTGCTGGTCTATCCGATGGACCGATCCGCCTATTCGCGCCTGACGCGCCTCATCACGCTGGGCAAATCGCGCGGCGGCAAGAACAACTGCATCCTGCACTGGGACGATATCGTCGCTTACTCCGAGGGGATGATCGGCATTTTGGTGCCGGATCTGCCGGATGATCTTTGCGCGATCCAGCTTCGAAAAATGGCTGAGCTGTTTGGTGATCGCGCTTACGTCTCTCTCTGTCTGCGTCGGCGACCGAACGACCAGTTGCGGCTGCATGAGATTTCCAACATGGCGGCTCGGTTCAAGGTCAGAACCGTCGTCACCAATGATGTGCTGTTTCATGAGCCGGGCCGGCGGCAATTGCAGGACATCGTTACCTGTATCCGGCACAACACCACGATCGACGATGTCGGTTTCGAGCGCGAACGCCACGCCGACCGCTACCTCAAGCCACCGGAGGAAATGGCACGCCTGTTTCCGCGCTACGCGCAAGCACTCGCGCGAACCCTGGAAATCGTGCATCGCTGCAAGTTCTCGCTTGAGGAGCTGACCTACCAGTACCCGGAGGAAGCCATCGTTCCGGGCAAGGACGCCCAGGCGTCTCTCGAGCATTATGTCTGGGAATGTGCGCCGGACCGGTACCCGGAAGGTCTGCCGCCGGACGTGTTGAAGACCGTACGCCACGAGCTCGATCTCATCCGCACCATGAAATACGCGCCGTACTTCCTGACGGTGTTTTCGATCGTGCGCTTTGCCAGAAGCCAGGGCATTCTCTGTCAGGGCAGGGGATCGGCGGCCAACAGCGCCGTCTGCTATATTCTCGGCATCACATCGATCGACCCCTCGACCAATGATCTCCTCTTCGAGCGTTTCGTCAGCCAGGAACGCGACGAGCCGCCGGATATCGATGTCGACTTCGAGCACGAACGGCGCGAGGAGGTCATCCAGTGGATCTACAAGACTTATACCAAGGAGAAGGCGGCACTTTGTGCGACCGTCACCCGATACCGGGCCAAGGGCGCAATCCGCGATGTCGGCAAGGCGCTTGGCCTGCCTGAAGATGTCATCAAGGCGCTGTCGTCAGGCATGTGGTCCTGGTCGGAAGAAATTCCCGACCGAAACATCAGGGAACTCAATCTCAACCCGGACGACCGGCGCTTAGCGCTCACCCTGAAACTGGCACAGCAGCTGATGGGCGCGCCGCGTCATCTCGGCCAGCACCCCGGCGGCTTTGTCCTCACCCATGACCGGCTGGACGATCTTGTACCGATCGAGCCGGCGACGATGAAAGACCGGCAGATCATCGAATGGGACAAGGACGATGTCGAGGCTCTGAAGTTCATGAAGGTGGATGTCTTGGCGCTCGGGATGCTCACCTGCATGGCCAAGGCTTTTGATCTCATCCGCGAGCACAAAGGGCAGGATCTTGATCTCTCGAAAATCAGCCAAGAGGATGCGGCGACCTATGCAATGATCCGCAAGGCTGACACGCTCGGCACCTTCCAGATCGAAAGCCGTGCGCAGATGGCGATGCTGCCGCGGTTAAAACCGCGCACGTTCTACGATCTCGTTGTTCAGGTGGCGATCGTGCGGCCGGGCCCAATCCAGGGCGACATGGTGCATCCCTATCTCCGTCGTCGCGAAGGCAAGGAGCCCGTCGAGTATCCGACACCCGAGTTGGAGGCGGTGCTCGGCAAGACACTTGGCGTGCCGCTGTTTCAAGAGTCAGCGATGCGCGTCGCCATGGTCTGTGCCGGCTTTACCGGTGGTGAGGCCGACCAGCTGCGCAAATCCATGGCGACCTTCAAGTTCACCGGCGGCGTCTCGCGCTTCAAGGACAAGCTGGTGTCAGGCATGGTCAAGAACGGATATTCGGCCGAGTTCGCCGAAAAGACCTTTTCGCAGTTGGAGGGCTTTGGCTCATACGGCTTTCCGGAAAGTCATGCGGCCTCCTTTGCGTTGATTGCCTACGCTTCGAACTACATCAAGTGCCATTGCCCCGACGTCTTTTGTGCAGCCCTTCTCAACAGCCAGCCAATGGGATTTTATGCTCCGGCCCAGATCGTCGGGGACGCGATCAAGCATGGCGTCGAGGTGCGGCCGGTCTGCGCCAACCGCTCGCGATGGGACTGCACGCTGGAAAGGATTGGAGGCAGCGATCGTCATGCTGTGCGCCTCGGGTTTCGGCAGGTGAAAGGGCTGGCTGTCGCGGACGCCGCACGGATCGTTGCAGCGCGCATGAACAACCCGTTCGCCTCAGTCGATGACATGTGGCGCCGGTCTAGCGTGCCGACCGAAGCGCTTGTTCAACTCGCGGAGGCCGACGCCTTTCTGCCATCGCTGAAACTCGAACGACGCGATGCGCTTTGGGCGATCAAGGCGCTGCGCGACGAGCCGTTACCCCTGTTTGCCGCCGCCGCCGAACGTGAGGCAACAGCAATTGCCGAGCAACAGGAGCCGGAGGTGGCACTTCGGCAGATGAACGACGGCCACAACGTGATCGAGGACTACAGCCACATCGGGCTGACTTTGCGCCAGCATCCGGTCGCCTTTCTGCGCAAGGGCCTGTCGGTACGCAATATCATCACCTGTGCCGAGGCGATGAATGCTCGGGATGGCCGATGGGTTTACACCGCTGGACTCGTGCTGGTGCGGCAGAAGCCGGGATCGGCCAAGGGTGTGATGTTCATCACCATCGAGGACGAGACGGGTCCGGCCAACGTCGTTGTGTGGCCGTCGCTATTCGAGAAGCGTCGGCGTATCGTACTGGGATCCTCAATGATGGCGATCAACGGGCGGATCCAGCGAGAAGGGGAGGTGGTCCATCTCGTCGCCCAGCAACTCTTCGATCTCTCAGCCGATCTGGTTGGCCTTGCCGATCGAGATACGGAGTTCAGGCTGCCGACCGGGAGAGGCGACGAGTTTGCCCATGGGGGTGGGCCGGATTCACGTGATCGGCTAAAGCCGGTCGTTCCGCGGGACATGTTCACACCCGATCTTCATATCGATACGCTGAAGGTGAAGAGCCGGAATTTTCATTGAGCGATCTGGGTAAATGTCTGGTCGGAGGCGCTATTGGTTCAAAGCGATGTTACTTCTCAGTGGCCACTTCGCTGAAAATCTAGATGTTGACCGAGGCGTCGGGGAATTTCGCGGTGATCTCGAACGTGCCGCCCAAAGCCTCCATATAGCGTCGCAGGCTGCTGACATAGATATCGCCACGCTGCTCCAGCTTTGCGACAGCCGGCTGCTTCACATAGAGTGCGCGTGCCAGATCCTGCTGAGTTTTTTCGGGCCACGCGCAGCTCGTGTAGCGCCAAGTCTTCGAGAATTGTCTTTGTCGCTTCATCTTGCGGGCACGGCCTTCTGGGCCATTCTGTTGTGCAAGGTGTCGGATGAGAAGGGGAGGGAAAGGAAGTTGCTGCCGTTTGGCTTCTAGAAGCCCCGACTGCCCTTACAATATCGTCCTGAACGGCCTCGATCAGCGTCGTGTACCACTCACCAAACTCGTCGTTTATTGGGGGAACAAGAGGCGTGCGAAGCATACGCTAAGGGCGAACGGAATGAGAATTTAGGCTCCCGCAATGCGACGCTCTCGCTGAGAACGTCGCGCAGTGTTCAGGCACTGTGATGATTAGTCCGGACCTGCGAGCGAAGCTCGTCTCGTCGCCAAGAACCTAGAGAATTAGTAACGTAAGGTTGTTACTTAGGTGTATTGGCGGTGGCGAATGTATGGCGACCGGGCAAATGAATAGACGCTCAATGCAGAAACAGAGAATATGACCGTACACACTTTCAAATCCTCTTCCAGCTCTCCCGAAATAATTAAGATCAACAAAGGCTTAATCCGCGAGAATTACCGGAACCGAAGGCAGACAAATGTGATGGTGGACACCAACATCCTGCTGACGATTGAAATCGCGTATAACGGATCGCAGCGGCATAAGGACTTGAAAGACGCAGGCATTGTCGATCTGGCAAGGTTGATCGAGACGACGTCAAAATACGGCGTTTTCATATCGCCTGCTGCTGCCTACCAGGAGCTTCCGCCGGGGCGACGGGCTCCGGTCGAGGCTGCGTTCGAAAGGTTTTGCAGAGACTACCTGCCCAAGTTCCGGGATGACCCTAACTCAGTGAAGGTTCCTTTCGCCGGCGAAAGTTTTGAGCCCGAGGCCTTCAGTGCACTATCACCGGAGCGTCAGACGACCATCGCCTGCTCTTATGCGTCACTGCTGGCCTTAAACATTATTTATCGCCTGGAAGCGTTGGACGGGTTTGAAAAATTCACGCTCTACATCGACTACTGCGAGGAAGTCCTTAACCTCATCAGCCTGAAGGAATTGTCGATCGCGCGATACGTATTCGCTCCTGAAAAGGGTATGACTGACGTTGTGAGGACGCGGAAGTCGGCCACTGTGAACAATTTCACGAAACTGAAGAAGGGCGGCGCCAAAGGCTTGACCCGGGTCCAAGAGCTACACCGTATCGCGCTGAACGGTGCTAATGACCTAAAACTGATCTCCGCCGCTGATATCGTGAATAATTCACGAGAGCAGTTCATGTTTGGAGTGATCGAGCACGATGTGTGGATCGCGACTCGTGACGAAAAACTCTACGAGTTCTGCCGCGCATGTCCAGGTTTCGTTGGCTGGGGGGCCGGGGGACCCCTTGCCCGCTTCGTTGACACACACGCAGATATAAAAGGCACCCGCTATTGGAAGGACACCATAGACCTGCAACAGCAAAGGCTCGAAGCGCGTTACGCAACGGTTGATCGAGCCAAGGAAATGGACGACATCGTGGCGGCGGCTTTCAATATTGAAGCTGACCTCTTGGACGATAGGGCAATCGGGTACTTTTCAAAGAGATCATGGAGATCTCAAGGGTGACGAGCATTTGCGTCTAAAAACCTCGACAGAGCTATGGTCGGCACTGAGCAGGTAAAAAACCGTGCCACTAAGAGTCCGTGCCGAAACTGGTCATGATTGGCGTGCGATGCGTCTGACGAGGATCATGACGGCTGCCGCGTAGAGGAAAGCGGTGGCGGATTCGATGGTCGCCTCGGCGTCCTTCCATAGCCTGCGGTTACGGCTGATCCAGGCGAAGAAGCGCTCGACCACCCATCGCCTCGGCTGCACGGCGAAGCCGATCTGATCGGGCTTTCGCCTGACAATTTCGACTGCAATGGACGTGGCTTCGGCCACGCGCGGGCCTTGGTAGCCTGCATCGGCGAAGACCTTGCCGACAAATGGAAATGGCCGCCGCGAGGCTTGCAGCACCGGGCCCGCTCCGTCGCGGTCCGTATCCCTCCGGTGAAAGCCGCGTAAACATCGGAGT
>NZ_NWSX01000043.1 GCF_002531825.1 Rhizobium sp. J15
GTACTACGCCAATAGCGGGTAAAGGGAAGTTACAAGGTGCCGGCAGGCGGATGAGGGGGCCACGCGGCACAGCATTGATTGCTCTGCTCGCTCAGCACAACAATAACAAATGTTCCGGCGTGCAGCCCCCTCATCCGTCCTTTCGGGCCACCTTCTCCCCGCTGGGGAGAAGGGAAAGGACAGCTCAACGGATCGCTCGATCGTCCGCGTCGAAGCGATGCACGCGCGCCTGGTCCGGAGTCGCATAGACGATCTCGTCGGGCTCGTACTGGTGCTCACCGAAGAGGCGCGCCGTCAGCAGGCCGCACTGGTCGGATTCGAGATAGATGATCGTGTCGGCGCCGAGATGCTCGACATGCACAACTTTCGCCGCCCAACTCCCCTGCTCGCGCGACAGCGTCATGTGTTCGGGCCGCACGCCGATCGTCTTGGCGCTGTGGTCGCCGACCTTCTCGCCCGGGATGAAATTCATCTGCGGCGAGCCGATGAAGCCGGCGACGAAGACATTGGCCGGGCGGTTGTAAAGCTCCATCGGCGAGCCGATCTGCTCGATCGTGCCGGCATTCAGAACGACGATCTTGTCGGCGAGCGTCATCGCCTCGACCTGGTCATGGGTGACATAGATCATCGTCGCCTTCAGACTGCGGTGCAGCCGGGCGATTTCGAGACGGGTCTGGACGCGCAGCGCCGCATCGAGGTTCGACAGCGGTTCGTCGAACAGGAAGAGTTCCGGCTCGCGCACGATGGCGCGACCGATCGCGACGCGCTGGCGCTGACCGCCTGATAGTTCCGCCGGCCGCCGCGCCAGATAGGGCGCGAGCGACAGCATGCCGGAGGCCTTGCTGACACGGCTGTCGATCTCGTCCTTGGCCGTACCCGCCTGCTTCAGGCCGAGGCCCATATTGTCCTTGACCGTCAGGTGCGGATAGAGCGCATAGGACTGGAACACCATGGCGATGCCGCGCTTGGCCGGCGGCGTAAGCGTCTCGTCTCGGCCGTTGATGACGACGGCGCCCGAGGTGACGTCCTCGAGGCCGGCGATGCTGCGCAACAGCGTCGATTTCCCGCAGCCCGACGGGCCGACGAAGATGACGAATTCGCCGTCCTTGACTTCGAGGTCGATGCCCTTCAGCACCTCATGCGTGCCATAGGTCTTGCGGATGGATTTGAGTTGAAGCGATCCCACTATCTTTTCCTTACAATCTGACCGGCTGGCCGGTGCGCACGCTCTCGTCGGCGGCAAGGCAGATGCGCAGCGACGCCACCGCATCCGCCATATGGCGATCGAGGTTGAGATCCTCGCGGATCGCCCTCAGCATGAAGGCCTGTTCCAGGTCGCAGAGCGCCTGATGACCGGGCTCGCCCGTCATCCTCATATCCTGGTCGGGCCGGATGAACTTGCCGTCCGGGCCGGTTTCGGCCGTGTGCAGACGGATCACCGAGGTCTTGGTGTGGGTGTCGATATCGTCGGACTTGGCGTTCGGATCCATGACGATCGACACCGCGCCCTTGGGCGACATCACGTCCTTCACGAAGAAGGCGGTCTCAGAAATCATCGGTCCCCAACCGGCCTCGTACCAGCCGACCGAACCGTCCTCGAAGAGCACCTGCAGATGGCCGTAATTGTACATGCCGGCGGCGATCTCGTCGGAAAGGCGCAGCCCCATGCCGCGCACCTCGACGGCCCTGGCATCGGTGATCTGGCACATGACATCGACATAATGCACGCCGCAATCGACGATCGGCGAGGTCGTGCGCATCAGCGATTTGTGCGTCGCCCAGGTCGGGCCGCTGGACTGCTGGTTGAGGTTCATGCGGAAGACGTAAGGCGGGCCGAGTTTGCGCGCTTCCTCGATCAGCTTCGTCCAGGACGGATGATGGCGAAGGATATAGCCGATCACCAGCTTGCGCCCCGCCTTCTTCGCCGCGGCGACCACCCGCTCGGCATCGGCGACGGTGGTCGCCAGCGGTTTCTCGACGAAGACGTCGCAGCCGGCCTCGAAGGCGGCGACGGCATAATCGGCATGGCTGTCGGAATAGGTGTTGATCGAGCAGAGATCCGGCTTCAGCTCGGCGAGCGCCGTCCTGAAATCGGGATGAACCGTATAGGCCTGCAGCTCGGGCTCCAGCTTCGGCGTCGAGCGATTGACGAGACCGACGATCTCGAAGCCGGGATTGTTGTGATAGGCGAGCGCATGGCTGCGGCCCATATTGCCGAGGCCGGCAACGAGAACGCGGATCGGTTTTTCCTGGCTCACTTGACGGCTCCCGAGGTGATGCCGCGGATAAGCTGCCGCGAGAAGATGACGTAGAGGATCAGGATCGGCAGGATCGCCAGCGACAGCGCCGCCAGCACCGCATTCCAGTTGGTGACGAACTGGCCGATGAAGATCTGCGAGCCGAGCGTCACGGTCTTGGTGGCCTCGGCGGGCGCCAGGATGAGCGGGAACCAAAGATCATTCCAGATCGGGATCATGGTGAAGACGGCGACCGTCGCCATGGCCGGGCGCACCAGCGGCAGCACCAGGCGGAAGAAGATCGCATATTCGGAAAGCCCGTCGATCCGCCCGGCATTCTTCAGATCGTCGGAAACCGTGCGCATGAATTCCGACAGGATGAAGATCGCCAGCGGAATGCCCTGCGCGGTATAGACGAGGATCAGCGCCGTCAGCGTATTGACGAGGCCGGCCGCCACCATGCCCTGCAGGATCGCCACCGTGCCGAGGCGGATCGGGATCATGATGCCGATCGCCATATAGAGCCCGAGCAGTGCATTGCCGCGGAAGCGGTATTCCGACAGCGCGAAGGCGGCCATGGCGCCGAACAGCAGCACCAATACGATCGAGACGATGGTCACGACGAAGCTGTTCTGGAAATAGGTGGCGAAATCGCCCTGCCCCAGCACCGTCTGATAACCGACGAGACTGAAGGTCGACGGCGTCGGGATCATCAAAGGCGCGCGGAAGATCGAGGCGCGATCCTTGAACGAGTTGACGATGGTGAGGAACACCGGAAACAGCGCGACCAGCGTGTAGGCGGAGAGCGCCAGATGCACGAGGCCGGTGCGGATGGGAGATGTGCGTGCCTTGGACATGCGCGCTCCTCAGAACTGGTAGCGACGCATGCGCCGCTGGATGACGAAGAGATAAAGCGAGACGCCGGCGAGGATGATAAGGAACATCACTGTAGCGATCGTCGCGCCCATCGAACGGTCGCCAAGCTGCAGCTGGAAACCGAAGAAGGTGCGGTAGAGCAGCGTGCCGAGAATGTCGGTCGACATGTCGGGCCCGGCCAGCGCCCCCTGCACGGTGTAGATCAGGTCGAAGGCATTGAAATTGCCGACGAAGGTCAGGATCGAGATGATGCCGATCGCCGGCAGGATGAGCGGCAGCTTGATCTTCCAGAATTGGGCCCAGCCGGTGATGCCGTCGCATTCGGCCGCCTCGATCACCTCTTCGGGAATGCTCAGAAGCGCGGCATAGATCAGCATCATCGGAATGCCGATATATTGCCAGTTGGAGATCAGCGACACGGCGATCAGCGCCGATCCGGGCTTGCCGAGCCAGGGCGCGAACAGGAATTTCAACCCGATGAGATCGAGCATCCAGGGCGCCACCCCCCAGATCGGCGACAGGATCAGCTTCCAGATGAAGCCGACGATGACGAAGGAAAGCAGCGTCGGCAGGAATATCGCCGTGCGGTAGAAAGCCACCCCGCGCAGTTTCGGCACCGAAAGCAGGGCAGCAAGAGCAATGCCGATCGGGTTCTGCACGCACATATGGATGGCGAAGAAGATTAGGTTGTTGACGAGCGCATTCCAGAAATCATGCGCCCAGCGCGGATCGCCGAACAGCACCTTGAAATTCGAGAGCCCGACGAAGGCCGACTGCCCGTCGACCGTATTGTAGAGCGAAAGCCTGAGCGTTTCGATGAGCGGCAGCACCATGACGGCGGAATAGACGATCACCGCGGGCAGCATGAAGACGAAGATGTGCCAGCGCACCGGGCGCTTGATCGGGACGATATCGATCGCCTTGTCGGTTTCGCTCATGGCTTTTGCCTGTTCTTGTCGAATGGCCGCGAGGCGCAGCTGAGATGGAAGATATGCTCCCGCCCTAACCCTCTATCCGCCTGGAAGAGGGTACACGCCCTGATGACATTGGGCTCTGGGAGGTCGCTGCGAGTCTCCTTCTCCCCGCGAGCGGGGAGAAGGTGGCCGGCAGGCCGGATGAGGGGCTGCAAACGCCGCCCCTCCGCATCGTCACTTGGCCGGCTTGTACCAGCTGTCGAGGCCCTTCTGGAGCTTTTCGGCAGCAACCTTCGGCGTATCGGTGCCGTTGATCACGTTGGCCGACTCGACCCAGGTCTCGTTTTCGAGGTTCGGCGTGCCGCGCGACAGGATCTGATAGGTCGAGCGCACGGTCGACTTGTACGGGCCGCGCCAGGAAACGAATTCCTGAGCGAGCGGATCGGACATCTTGACCGGGTTGGAGTTCAGGCTGAAGAAGCCAGGCAGCGCGTTGGCATAGATATCGGCGAATTCGGGCGAAGCGACCCAGCTGAGGAATTTCTTGGCTTCCTCGGCATGCTTGCTCTTCGAATTCAGGGCAACGCCGATATCGGGATGGTCGGAGATGTAGCCCGTATCGCCGGCCTTCGGAACCGGCGGCGGGAAGGCGCCCATCTTGAACTGCGCCTGCGTGTTGAACAGCGCAATCTCCCAGGAACCGGCCGGATAGATCGCGGCGCGGCCGAGCGTGAAGAGGTTCTGGCTGTCCGAATAGGTCTGCGCTTCGAAACCGTCGCCGAGATAGGGCTTCCACTTGGCAAGCTCCTCATAGGGCTTGACCCATTCCGGATCGGTCAGCTTCTGCTTGCCCGCAATCAGGGCTTCGCGGCCCTCTTCACCCTTCCAGTAGTTCGGGCCGATGTTCTGGTAGCCCATGGTGGCGGCTTCCCAGAGGTCCTTCGTGCCCATGGCGAGCGGGATGTAGGTGCCGTCGGCCTTGATCTTGTCGAGCGCTGCGTAGAACTCGTCCTGGGTCTTCGGCACGGAGATGCCGAGCTTGTCGAAGGCATCCTTGTTGTAAATGAAGCCATGGATGACCGATGCCATCGGCACGCAGAAGGTCGACTTGCCGTCGTCGGTCGTCCAGGCGGCCTTGGCGACCGGTGAGAAGTTCTCCATACCCGGCAGGCTGGTGATGTCGACGAGCTGCTTCTTGTTGAAGAGTTCGAGCGAGGCGTCGAACGGACGGCAGGTGATGATGTCGCCTGCGGAGCCGGCATCGAGCTTGGCGTTCAGCGAGGCGTTGTATTCGGTCGGCGCGGTCGGCGAGAAGACGATCTTGATGCCCGGGTTCTTCGCTTCGAAGGCCGGAATGATCTTCTCCTGCCAGATCTGCAGGTCGTCGTTACGCCAGCTTTCGACCGTCAGCGTGACGTCGGCGGCATGGACGAGACCTGCCGATGTCAGCAGGCTGGAGGCAAGCAGCAGGCTTTTCAGAGCAGTGTTTTTCATTTCCCTCTCCTGTGTTTTAAGCGCCGCAAGGCGCCGTTTTCGATCTGAAACAAGCAGTTGGTGTGCCTGAGGAAACACCCAATGCCCCTTGGAGGGCCGCCAGCGACTGCCGGCCCCGAAAGCTCGTGGACGCCAAGGCGGTTCGCCTGCGGCCGACTGCGCCCCGTCCGGTGATCTGCACCGGGCACAGCAAATAGATGGGAAAGCCGATAGACGCCCGAACTTGCCATCGGCCTCACGGGGCCATGGGTCGTTCTTCTAGTCACCTTCGAAGCGGCTCCGGCTTGCCGTAGCTGCCGGTTTTCGTGGGCCTCGAAACGCTGTTCCCTTTTACCAAATTAATGCCAAAAAAATACCAATTGTCCAGCCGATTTTAACTTTTCGAGCCGAGAAAATTCATTAAAAAATTTTATTAAGCAAAATCAATATGATAAAAAGATGAATTTTCTCGATCTTTTCCGCTTGGTAAATGGTATTTTTTTGGTATTGTATAAAAAACCAAAGGGAACGGCGTATCGGAGGCCCGATGACAGAGCTTGCAATCGGCATAGATGGCGGCGGAACGAGCTGCCGGGCGGCGGTCGCGGATAGAAACGGCAATGTCATCGGCCGCGGCAAATCCGGCCCCGCCAACATCCTGTCCGATCTGGAAAACTCTCTTCTCAACATCGTCGAATCCGCCCGGCAGGCGCTCGGCGACGCCGGGCTCGACGCTGGAGACGTTTCCTCTGTCTCGGCCGTCGTCGGCGTCGCCGGCGCCAATGTCATGGATTACGGTGAGCGAATCGAAAGAGCCCTGCCCTTTGCCGAAGGCCGCGTCGTTACCGATGCGTTGATCTCCCTTCAGGGCGCGCTCGGCGATGGCGACGGCATCGTCGGCGCCTTCGGCACCGGCTCGGTCTATAATGCCCGGCGGGATGGCCGCCTGCGCGGCATCGGCGGCTGGGGCTTCGTCGTTGGGGACCAGGCAAGCGGCGCCCGCCTCGGCCGCGATCTCATGGAGCGGTCGCTGCTTGCCCATGACGGCGTGCGCCCGGTTTCACCCATCACCGAAAGAATCATGGCCGAATATGGCAACGACCCCGAGCGCATCGTCGAATTCGCCCATACGGCCCGGCCCAAGGATTTTGCCCGCTACGCGCCGATTGTTTTCGAACATGCGACAAGGGGCGATGTGGTCGCGGCCGGCATCGTCAGCGATGCAGCGACAGCGATCGGCGAAAGCCTCGAGGCGTTGCTCTGGCCCGAATGCCCGTCGATCTGCCTGCTCGGCGGCCTTGCCGAAGCCTATGAGCCCTGGCTTTCCGAACGCTACAGGTCGCGGCTTGCCAGACCCAAGAATGATGCCCAGCAGGGCGCGGTGGAGCTTGCGGTCAAGCTCCTCAACGACAGGCGGAGAGGTGCGGCATGACCGACGACCTCGCCACTCTCCTTTCCCTGCAGCGCCTGCAGGCCGCCGGCACAGGCCCGCTCTACGTCAAACTGCGCCGCACGCTCGAAGAGGCGGTGCGTACCGGCACGCTCGGCCACGGCGATGCGCTGCCGCCGGAACGCGATATCGCGGAATTTGCCGCCGTCAGCCGCGTCACCGTGCGCAAGGCAATCGATGAACTCGTCGCCGACGGCCTGCTCGTGCGCCGCCACGGCTCCGGCACCTTCGTCGCCAAGCCGGTCTCGAAAGTCGAGCAGCGCCTGTCACAGCTCACCTCCTTCACCGAGGACATGGCGCGCCGCGGCATGTCCTCCCGCTCCGAATGGCTGCACAAGGGCGTCCACACGCCCTCACCCGACGAGATGATGATTCTCGGCCTCGGCACCGACGTGAAGGTGTCGCGCCTTTCGCGCCTGCGCATTGCCGACGACCAGCCGCTGGCAATCGAGAATGCCAGCGTCTCCGGCGAATTCCTCCCCGACCCTTCCGCCGTTACCAATTCGCTCTACGCCGAACTCGAACGCCTGCACGTGCGGCCGGTGCGCGCCGTACAGCGCATTTCAGCGACGAACATGAAGGAAGCCGACGCCCAGCTACTCGGCGTCCCCGTCGGCGCCGCCGGCCTGTCGATCGAGCGCATCTCCTATCTCGGCTCCGGCCGCGCCGTGGAGTTCACCCGCTCGCTCTATCGCGGCGACGCCTATGATTTCGTCGCTGAGCTGACGATCGGGGTGACCTGAGCCTACCAAAAGCGGGCGATCCAAAGCTGGTTTCCGGCGAGTTCGTCGAAGATCGCATCGGCGGAAATGATCGGTATCCCGTTCTGCATGGCGGTCGCGGCAAGAAGCCGGTCGAACGGATCGCGATGCGCCCAATCCATCATGGCTGCAGCCAGACAGATTTCCGGTGTCAGGGTCGCGGCAATGCCACCCTGCTCCTGCAACAGTTCCGGCAGCCGGCCGATGAAAGGCTCCATCTCTGGCCATTTGCCGAGACGAACCTTCTGCCCGATTTCAAACAGAGATATCGGGCTGACGAGAATAGTCTCCGCTTTTTCGATCACAGCCACCGCCTTGGCCGAAAGCCGCTGGTCGCCGGTCAGCGACCATGCCCAGGCATGGGTGTCGAGCAGAAGCGAATTCACTCGATCCCTTCCCAGGCAGCAAGATCGCTTCCATCCATGGGCTCGAAAAAGTCCGGACCATTTCCAGCAACCTGTCCCTTGAGCAGGCCGATCTTGAAGGAAGATTGCGCAATCGGAATGATCTTCACGACAGGCTTATGCCCTTTGGCGATCACCACTTCCTCACCGGAAAGGGCGGCGTCGATCAACTTCGACAGATTGGTCTTCGCGGCATGAATGGTAACCTGCATCGCAGTCCTCATTAGCTAACTTAGCTAATCGTATCACCTCACCATGAATTCCGCTACCGAATTCGAAAATGCGGATAATTATTGAACCATAAATCATAAAGCCGGAAAGTGAATCACTTCCCGGCTTTTATTCATTGAATCAATTCCTGAGCGCGCCGCCTCAAGCGACTGCGAAGACTCGGCAAATCAAGCCGCATCCTCGATCTCTTCGTCCGCCTTGCGCGGCACATAGTTGAGCACCGGTCCGAGCCAGCGCTCGACTTCGGAAACCTCCATGCCCTTGCGCTTGGCATAGTCTTCCACCTGATCGCGCTCGACCTTGGCGACGCCGAAATAATAGGAGTCGGGGTGGCCGATATAGAGACCCGAGACGGACGAGCCGGGCCACATCGCGTAGCTCTCCGTCAGCTTCACGCCTGCGGTATGTTCCGCATCGAGCAGCTTGAAGAGCGTCTTCTTCTCGGTGTGGTCAGGCTGCGCGGGATAACCGGGCGCCGGACGGATGCCGGCATAGGCCTCGCCGATGAGATCCTCGTTGCTGAGGTGCTCGTCCCTCGCATAGCCCCAATATTCGCGCCGCACCTGCTCGTGCATACGCTCAGCGAAGGCTTCGGCGAAGCGGTCGGCCAGCGCCTTGACGAGGATCGAGGAATAATCGTCGTTGGCGCGTTCGAAGCGCTCGGCGATGGCGACTTCCTCGATGCCAGCCGTCACTACGAAGCCGCCGACATAATCCTGCACGCCGCTTGCCACAGGCGCGACGAAGTCGGAGAGCGCCACATTCGCCCGCCCGTCCCGCTTCGAAAGCTGCTGGCGCAAGGTGTAGAAGGTGGCAAGCTCCTGGCTGCGGCTCTCGTCGGTAAACAGACGGATATCGTCGCCGACCGCACCGGCCGGCCAGAAGCCGATGACGGCGCGCGGGCGGAACCACTTCTCGTCGATGATCTTCTTCAGCATCGCCTGGGCGTCGGCCCAGAGCGCGCGCGCTGCCTCGCCCTGCTTCTCGTCTTCGAGAATGGCCGGGAAACGGCCGCGCAGTTCCCAGGTCTGGAAGAACGGCGTCCAGTCGATGTACCGCGCAAGCTCGGCCAGATCGTAATCCTCGAACACCCGGGTGCCGAAGAATTGCGGCTTGGTCGGCTTGTAGGCAGACCAGTCGACCTTATGCGCATTCTCGCGGGCTCGCGGCAGCGGCAGACGCACCTTCTCGGCCTCGCTGCGGGCATGGGCGGCCGCCACCTTGGCATATTCGGCCCTGATCTCGTCGACATAGCCCTGCCGCGTCTCCGGCGAGAGCAGCGCCGAGACGACGCCGACGGCACGGCTCGCATCGGTGACGTAGATCGCCTGACCCTTGTTGTAGCCGGGATGGATCTTCACAGCCGTATGCACGCGGCTGGTCGTCGCCCCGCCGATCAAGAGCGGGATCTCGAAGCCCTGCCGCTCCATTTCGGCCGCGACATGCACCATCTCGTCGAGAGACGGCGTGATCAGGCCGGAAAGGCCGATGACATCGACCTTCTCGGCGATCGCCGTTTCCAGAATCTTCGTCGCCGGCACCATGACGCCGAGATCGACGATCTCGTAATTGTTGCAGGCGAGCACGACGCCGACGATGTTCTTGCCGATATCGTGCACGTCGCCCTTGACCGTCGCCATCAGGATCTTGCCCGCCGACTGCCGGTCATCGCCGCCGGTGAGGCGCTTCTCCTCCTCCATATAGGGGAGAAGGACGGCAACGGCCTGCTTCATGACGCGGGCGGATTTGACGACCTGCGGCAGGAACATCTTGCCCGAGCCGAAGAGATCGCCGACGACATTCATGCCGGCCATCAGCGGCCCTTCGATGACGTGCAGCGGCCGTGCGGCCTGCTGGCGCGCCTCCTCGGTATCGGCTTCGATATATTCGGTAATGCCGTTGACCAGCGCATGTTCGAGACGCTTCTCGACGCTCCATTCGCGCCAGGAGAGGTCCTGAACGCGGCCTTCCCTTGCACCGGCGCCACGGAAGCGCTCGGCCACTTCGAGCAGCCGCTCCGTGCTGTCGGGACGGCGGTTCAGCACCACGTCCTCGCAGGCCTCGCGCAGCTCGGGGTCGATGTTGTCGTAGACGGCAAGCTGGCCGGCATTGACGATGCCCATGTCCATGCCCGCCTGAATGGCGTGGTAGAGGAACACGGCATGCATCGCCTCGCGCACCGGCTCGTTGCCGCGGAAGGAGAAGGAGAGGTTCGAGACGCCGCCTGATATATGGACGAGCGGCATGCGCTCACGGATCGTCCGCGTCGCCTCGATGAAATCGACGCCGTAATTATTGTGCTCTTCGATGCCGGTCGCGACCGCGAAGATGTTCGGGTCGAAAATGATGTCCTCGGGCGGGAAGCCGATCTTTTCCGTCAGCAGCTTGTAGGCGCGCGTGCAGATCTCGACCTTGCGGTCGTAATTGTCGGCCTGCCCCGTCTCGTCGAAGGCCATGACGACGACGGCCGCACCATAATTGCGCAAGAGCCGCGCCTGGGCGAGGAAATTCTCCTCCCCTTCCTTCAGCGAGATCGAATTGACGATCGGCTTGCCCTGCACCCGCTTCAGGCCGGATTCGATGATCGAGAATTTCGAACTATCGATCATCACGGGCACGCGGGCGATATCCGGCTCGGCGGCGATGAGGTTGAGGAACTCGACCATCGCCTTTTCGGAATCGATCAGGCCTTCGTCCATGTTGATGTCGATCACCTGCGCGCCGTTCTCGACCTGGTCGCGCGCCACATCGAGTGCTGCCGTGTAATCGGCATTGGTGATCAGCTTGCGGAACTTCGCCGAACCGGTGACGTTGGTGCGCTCGCCGACATTGACGAAGGGAATGTCCTTGGTGAGCTCGAAGGGTTCGAGGCCCGACAACGACATGAAGGGACGATGCTCGGGGATCGGACGCGGCTTGTATTTCGCCACCGTCTCGGCAATCGCCCGGATATGTTCGGGCGTCGAGCCGCAGCAGCCGCCGACGATGTTGACCAGGCCTTCGCGGGCGAAGCTGTCGATCTGCGCCGCCATCAGTTCCGGCGTTTCGTCATACTGGCCGAACTCGTTTGGCAGGCCGGCATTCGGATAGGCGCAGATGAAGGTATCAGCAACGCCCGAAAGCTCCTGCAGATGCGGGCGCATCGCATTGGCGCCGAGCGCGCAGTTGAGGCCGATCGTGAAGGGATTGGCATGGCGCACCGAGTTCCAGAAAGCGGTCGGCGTTTGGCCGGACAGCGTGCGGCCGGAAAGGTCGGTAATCGTGCCCGAGATCATCACCGGCAGGCGCACGCCCTTGGCTTCGAAGCGCTCCTCGCAGGCGAAGATCGCAGCCTTGGCGTTCAGCGTATCGAAGATCGTCTCGATGAGGATGATGTCGGCGCCGCCGTCGATCAGACCGTCGATCTGCTCGCCATAGGCGGCGCGCAGGTCGTCGAAGGTGACGGCGCGGAAGCCGGGATTGTTGACATCGGGCGAGATCGAGGCGGTGCGGTTGGTCGGGCCGATGGCGCCGGCGACGAAGCGGCGGCGGCCATCCTCGCGCTCTGCGCGGATCGCCGCGCGGCGCACGATCTCGGCACCTTCCTTGTTCAGCGCATAGACCTCGCCTTCCATCTGGTAATCGGCCTGCGCGATGCGGGTCGAGGAGAAGGTGTTGGTCTCTAGAATATCGGCGCCGGCCTTGGCGTATTTGTAATGGATCTCTTCGATCGCATCCGGCTGGGTCAGGATCAGAAGGTCGTTATTGCCCTTCTGATGGCAGGCGCAGCCGATGAACCGCGTGCCGCGGAACTGGTCTTCGTCATAGCCGAGCCCCTGGATCTGGGTGCCCATCGCACCGTCGAGAACAAGGATGCGTTCGCTCGCAGCCTTCTTCAGCGCTGCAAAGACTTCACTGCCGTCACGCTTGCCCCCTTCGGGACCAAAGAGATTGTCAAACACGGGAGGGCTCCTTGACGTCGTAAGACCAGACAGTCCAAATCACATAAAGATATCTTTATGTCAATATATGCCTGTCGATTTCATAGTTTGTAAGCCGGCAGCGCCGCCCGTCCTTTCAGACGCCGGACGCTGCAGGGATGACAGACTCGAATGGCCTCTATATAGGCAATTCAACAGCATTGCGCAGGAAATCGGAGGAGCATCATGGCACTGGCAACCGGCACCGCCGCACTCGGAAACTGGACGAGCCGCGCCTATCATCGCGGCTGGCTGCTCAACCAGGCAAACGGCCTCTTCGATTTCTTCCAGCACAATTCGATCAATCCCAAGGGCGGCTTCTACGATCTCGACGATACCGGCAGGCCGCTCGATGCCGAGGGCCAGGTTCGCGGCATCCACATCGCGGCGCGCGCGGTGCATTGTTTCTCGATCGGCGCCCTGCTCGGCCGCCCCGGCGCCTCCGACGTCGTCGACCACGGCATGGACTATATCTGGAACCATCATCGCGACCGCAAGAATGGCGGCTATTTCTGGTCGCTCGACAATAATGGTCCCGTCGATTCCAACAAGCAGGGTTATGGCCATGCTTTCGTGTTGCTCGCCGCCTCATCCGCCAAGACGATCGGCCATCCGCTTGCAGAGGGCATGCTCGCCGACATCACCGAGATCCTGAACACGAAATTCTGGGAACCGCGCCATGGCGCGATCGCCGAGGAATTCACCGCCGACTGGCAGCCGCTCGACGGCGGCGCCTATCGCGGCCAGAATTCCAACATGCACCTGACCGAAGCGCTGATGGCCGCTTTCGAAGCCACCGGCGACAGGGACTACCTGACCAAGGCCGAAAGCATCGCCGATCTCGTCATCCGCCGGCAGGCCGGCTCGGTCGACTGGCGCGTCGCCGAACATTTCGACGCCGACTGGAACCTCGACAAGCAATACTACCATCCGAACGAAATGTTCCGCCCGGCCGGCACGACGCCCGGCCACTGGCTGGAATGGGCCCGCCTCATCCTGCAGCTCTGGGCGCTCGGCGGCAAACGCGTCGAATGGATGCCGGACGCGGCCAAGGCCCTCTTCGAGCAATCCATGGCGCTCGGCTGGGACAGCGGCAAGGGCGGCTTCTTCTACACGCTCGATTGGGACGACAAGCCCGCCAAGCGCAACAAACTCTGGTGGCCGGCCTGCGAAGGTGCTGCCGCCGCACACTTCCTCAACGAGCACCTGCCGAGCGACTACCACGAGGAATGCTACCGCAAGATCTGGAACGTCATCGAGCGCGCGTTCATCGACCACAAGAACGGCGGCTGGCATGAGGAACTGACGGAGGATCTCGTTCCCGCCCACTCGCTCTTCCCCGGCAAGGGCGATATCTATCACGCCCTGCAGGCCTGCCTGATCCCGCTCTTCCCGGCCACGGGCAGCCTGACGAAAGGCATCCTCGAAGCCAGCGGCAGGCTCTGAGGCGAAAGCCTCAGCAGCCTCGCGCTGGTATTGCGTTCAAAGTTCGCTCTGGAATCTGAACACAGCCGCTTTTACGAGGTAAAGTTCACTTTCGACATCACGTTGCTTGGCACGGATATCAGCAAGCTCCCGTTCAACGTCATAGATTTCAGAGCGTATATCGTACTTTTTCGCATCAGGCGCGGCGGTTAGTTTTCCCGACAGATCCTCGAGTTCTTCCTCTTTATCCTCGGCCTCGTCGGTCAGCCGCTTAAGGTCAGTTTGGAGCGAATGCTGTCGTGAACCAAGGTCGTGCCCCTTCAGAAAACTAGGTTCCGTTTCAGGCGGACAAACACCGACATAGCGGTATCCTAGTTGTCCCCACCAAAGCCCTTGCTCCGGCGTGCAATAGCGGAGAAGACCAGCCTTGTAACCCTTTTTCCAAACAGTGAGATCGGGCACGACCTTCACCCTCTTGCAAGACTTAATATGCTGTTCGAACCGCGCTTCTGGCGAATGACCACCGAATCCGTCGCTGAAGCCAATTCCCTTCCAATCACCAGCAAGGCATTCTTTTTTTGAAAGCGTATTGCAGGAGGCGAGGAAAAGACTGATGCCAACGGCGGCGAGAACAAAGAATATACGCAACATGATCGATCCATTTTTGGAACAAAACAAGAACAAACTATCAGTTGCGCATCCTTTCGTCTACCGGCTGGCGGCGATGTCGAATTTTTATTTTGTCGCGAAAGGACAACCTCTTCGGATCACAGCTGGACAGCTGGCCGAAAGATATTGCCAAAATCAACCGGACCTTCAAAAAGCGGCTCAATAACCCGGCGCGGGCAATGCGACATTCGGGTTCCGCTGGAACCACTCGACATCCTCGTTGACGCGGTCGAGCTCGTCCTGCACGTCGCGCTGGTCGCGGCGGATGTCGTGCATGTCGTCTTCCAGGTCCTCGATCCGCCGGCGCAGGTCGGATCTCTCCTCGTCCTTGGCGTCTCTCAGCTTGTCGGAAAGCTCGTCGATGCTTGCCTCCTTGAAGCTGTAGTCGTTCTGCATCGAGGTGAGGCGTTGCTGCAGCCCGTGCTGCTTGGCTCCGAGGTTGAAGCCGCGCAGGAAGCCCGGCGCTGTTTCCGGCGGGCAGACATTGGCGTAGCCGCTGCCCGCCTGGCCGCGCGCCAGCCCGCTGAGCGGCGTGCAGTAGCGCACGAGGCCCGCCTGATATCCCTGGAACCAGATCGTCTGGTCGGGCACGATCTTGACCCGCTCGCAGGACTTCGCATGCGCCGCAAAACGCTGCTGCGGCTCGTGGCCGGCGGCCCCGTCGCTCTCGCCGATCACCCGCCAGTCGGCGGCGACGCATTCTTCCTTGGAGAGCGTGTTGCAGGAGGCAAGGAAAAGACCGAAACCGATGGTGGCGGCGAGCGCGGAAAAGAGGCGGATCATGGCGTCCCGGAAAGGTTAAGGAGGGCGATGCCGCACCTTAACCACCGAACAAAGCCGCGTCACCGGAGCAGCGGCGCGATTTTGCGCTTTTCATGGCTTTTTTCTGTCAAAATTGAGGCGAGCCTCAGAGCGGGGCGAGCCGCAGCGTGTCCAGATCCTTCGCCAGCATCAGCGCCAGGGCCTCGACCACCAGATTGTGGTCGTCGCGCTGCGGCAGGCCGGAAACGGTGACCGCGCCGATGCAGCCGGTGCCTCTGACATTGATCGGGAAACTGCCGCCGTGCGGCGCATAGTCGTCGCCGGAAAGCCCGTTGTCTTCGACCGTTTTGCCGTCCTTCTTCAGCTTCAAACCGGATGCATAGCTGCTGCGGAAATAGCGCAGCACCATATTGCGCTTGCGGCGAACCCAGTTGACGTTATCGGGCGTCACACCCGGAAGCGCCGCGTAGAAGACCGGCATCGAATGCAAGGTCACGTCGATCGCGATGCCGAGGCCGCGGTCGCTGCCGAGTTCCTGCAGGAGTTTGCCGAGCTGCCATGCCGTCGTCAGGTCGAAAGCGTCGAAGCTCAGCGCCTCCTCCTGCTCCGCGATCCGGCTGAGATCGTTCTCGATTGTCATGGCTAAGCCCTCCTGCCGCATTGAACCGCCGCAGACCATTCTCGCGGAAGGCGGAAAAGTAAAGCAGAAACTTGATGTCAGAGCTTCGGCGTCAGCATCTCGAAACGGTCGCGTGTTGTGGCGCAGCTATCGCCGCCGAGCCGCGCAATGGCGTCGACTGCGGCCGGATCGACATGCAGCCTTTCCGGGTCGACGACGCCGTCCTGATAATGCGCATAGACGATCTCGCCCATGATGATCTGCCGCGAACGGCCGAGCTCCAGCGTCACATGCCGCTTGCATTCGAAGGCCGCCGGCGCCTCGGCGATGAAGGGCGAGGCCACCTTCTCGCCCGGCACCGCCGTCAAGCCCGCCTCCTTCAGCTCGTCGACGCCGCGCGGATATTTGGCGCCGCAGACATGCATGGCCTCGGCGATTGCGAAGGAGACGATGTTGACCGTGAAGACCTCGGTCATGCGGATGTTGTGGCCGGTGTCCTTGAACGACATGTCGGGATGGTTCTCGACCCCGATCGCCAGGATAGGCGGATCGGCCGAGAGGCAGTTGAAGAAGCTGAAGGGCGCCGCGTTGATCCGGCCGTGTTCGTCGACCGTCGTCACCAGCGCGATCGGCCGCGGAATGATCGTGCCGATCATCAGCTTGTAGCGCTCGCGCTCGCTAAGCTCCTTAAAGTCGAAGGAGATCGGCATGCTCAACCGTCCGAACGGATCGGCGAAAAGGCGCTCATCGCGCCGGTGAAAGGCTTCGGCAGCGGCGAGGCATAGGAGCCGCGCTTGCTGGTGGAAAGCCCGAGCGACACCAGCGCCTCGGCTTGCTTGACGGCAGCCGCAACGCCGTCGACAATAGGCACGCCGTAGATAGCCTGCAATTCCCGTGCGAGATCCGTCATGCCCGCGCAGCCGAGCACGATTGCCTCGGCGCCGTCTTCTTCAAGCGCCCGCTCGATCTCTGCCCTGAGCTTGCCGATCGCGCCCGATGCCGCATCTTCCAGCTCCAGCACCGGAATATCGGAGGCGCGCACCTTGGCGCGCTCGCCCATGCCGTAGCGCCGCACCAGATTGTCGATCAGCACCCGCGACCGCTCCAGCGTCGTCACCACGGTGAAGCGCTGCGCCAGGAAGCCCGCCGTCGCCACTGCGGATTCGCAAAGCCCGAGGATCGGCACATCGGCGAAGCTTCGCGCCGCTTCAAGCCCGGTATCGTCGAAGCAGGCGATGACGGCAGCGTCATAGCCCTCCCCCTGCCGCGCCTTAAGCTCTGAAAGCAGGCCGGGGATGGCGAGCGCCCCATCATAATGGCCCTCGATGGAGACAGGCCCCATCTGCGAAGTGGCGGCGATGATTTCCGTGCCGGGCGCGGCCACCGCACGCGCGGCGGTCGCCGCCTTCTCGGTCATGGAGACGGTGGTATTCGGATTGACGATGAGGATGCGCATGTCAGCTGATCTTTGCCTGCCGCCGGCTGAGCATGGTCATGATGCCGAGCGCGACGAGAATGATGGTGAAGGAAAACAGTGTCGTGACCGTGCCGAGCGCATAGAGCACCGGCGTCGTGACGTTGGTCGTCATGCCGTAGATTTCGAGCGGCAGCGTATTGTAAGTGCCCGACGTCATCAACGTACGGGCGAATTCGTCATAGGAGAGCGTGAAGCCGAACAGGCCGACGCCGATCAGGCTCGGCGCGATCATCGGCAGCACGACATGGCGGAATGTCTGCCAGGAGCTGGCGCCGAGGTCGCGCGCCGCCTCTTCATAGGCCGGCGAGAAGCGGTTGAAGACGGCAAACATGATCAGCACGCCGAAGGGCAGCGTCCAGGTGAGATGCGCGCCGAAGGCCGAGGAATACCAGGCGGGCCTCAGCCCGCCCTCCTGGAAGACGACGCCGATACCGAGGGAGACGATGATCGACGGCACGACGAGGCTCGCGACCGTCGCATAGAACAGCACCGTCGAACCGCGGAAGCGGCGGCGGAAGGCAAGACCGGCAAGCAGCGACACGACGACGGTGACGATCATCACCATCAGGCCGAGCGAAAAGGAGCGCCGGAAGGAGGCGCCGAAATCGCCGACCGCCTGCTTCTCGAACAGGTTGAAGAACCAGTGCGTGGAAACGCCGTTCATCGGGAAGGTCAGGCCGCCGTCCGGCCCCTGGAAGGAGAGGATCAGGATGGCCGAGAGCGGCCCGTAGAGGAACAGCACGAAGACGGCGAAGAAGATCGCCAGAACATAGAATTCCAGGCCGCGTTTTTCGTGGTTCATCTCAAAGCTCCTTGCGGATGTCGACGACGCGCAGGATCGCCGCGACCATCAGCAGCACGACGGCCAGCAGCACCACCGCATTGGCGGCCGCCGCCGGATATTGTAGCAGCGACATCTGGTTCTTCATCATCAGCGCCACCGAGGCGCTCTGGCCGCCGGACATCACCTGCACCGTCGAGAAATCGGCCATGACCAGGGTGACGACGAAGATCGTGCCGATCGCCATGCCGGGTTTGGCGAGCGGAATGACGACGTTCCACAGCACCTGCCAGCCGGAGGCGCCGGCATCGCGCGCCGCCTCGAACAGCGACCGGTCGATGCGCATCAGCGTGTTGAAGATCGGCGTCACCATGAACAGCGTGTAGAGATGGACCATGGCGAGCACGACGGCGAAATCGGAATAGAGCAGCCATTCGATCGGCTGCGGGATGACGCCCATCTCGATCAGCGTCGAGTTGACGAGGCCGTTGCGCCCGAGCACCGGGATCCATGAGATCATGCGGATGATGTTCGACGTCATGAACGGCACGGTGCAGACGAGGAAGAGGATCATCTGCGTCGAGGTCTTGCGGATGTGGAAGGCCAGGAAATAGGCGACCCAGAAACCGATGACGAGCGTCAGGCCCCAGACGATAGCCGTGAATTTCAGCGTGTTGAGATAGGTCTTCCACGTCACCCACGAACCGAGCGTATCGGTGTAATTCATCGTCAGGAAATCGGGATAGAGACCGGCGAAATCATAATCCCAGAAGCTGACGACCGCGATCATGGCGATCGGCAGCAGGAAGAAGAAGCCAAGAATGGCAATCAGCGGCGTCGCCTGGAGATAGGAGATGGCTGAGGGGGAGAGGCGGAAGGCGCGGCGGCCTGCACTTTGCTTGCCGTCTTCCGTTGCCGTTGCGATGGTTGCCATAATCCGCTTCTCCGTTGTGATTACGTCAGGTGGGACGAAGGTGCCTGCCGCCCCCTCATCCGCCTGCCGGCACCTTCTCCCCGCCGGGGAGAAGAGAATCGAGGCGGCGTCTCTGCCACCACAACTCCCCTGTCGTATGCGGCCATGCCGCAAACTCCCACTTCTCCCCAGCGGGGGTCCGAAGGACGGGCGAGACCCGTGGCTCGCCCCGGTTGATGCCCGAAGGGCAGATGAGGGGGCGGAGCGAAGCGACGTCTTGAGCGATAGCGAAAGACAGCTCGCTCCGCCCTCACCGGACTCCCTCCCCCTTGTGGGGAGGGTTGGGGAGGGGAAAGCGGCAAACGCCGACCTGCATCAGGCCGCGATGAACTCGTTCCAGCGGCGGACCATGTAGCGGTCTTCGTCCATCACCGAGTTCCAGCAGGCGACGGCGCCCATGCGGGCTTCGAAGGAGCCGCCGTCGCGCACTGCGCCGGCCTTCTCCATCACCTTGCCTTCCGGCGACAGAATATCGCCGACAGCCGGCTTGCCTTCGATCCAGTAGCCCCATTCGTCTGCCGTCATGAAGTTCTTCGCCGTCTCCATGCAGGCGGAATAGTAGCCCTGGCGGTTGAGGTAGCCGCCGACCCAGCCCGACGTGTACCAGTTGATATATTCATAGGCCGCGTCGAGCTGCGCGCCCTTGAGGTGCGAGGCAAGGCCGAGGCCGCCGCCCCAGGCGCGGTAGCCTTCCTTGAGCGGCTGATATTTGCAGGCGATGCCCTTGGAGCGGACGGCGGCCACAGCCGGCGACCACATGGACTGGATGACCACTTCGCCCGAGGCCATCAGGTTGACCGACTCGTCGAAGCTCTTCCAGAAGGCGCGGAACTGGCCGTCGCCCTTGGCCTTGATCAGGAATTCGATCGTCTTGTCGATCTCTTCCTTGGTCATGTTGCCCTTGTCGGCATATTTGATGTTGCCCATGGCTTCCATGATCATCGCCGCATCCATGATGCCGATCGACGGGATGTTGAGGATCGAGGTCTTGCCCTTGAACTTCGGGTCCATGATATCGGCCCAGCTGGTGATATCACGGCCGACGAGATCGGGGCGGATGCCGAGCGTATCGGCATTGTAGATGGTCGGGACCATCGTCATCCACTGCGTCGGCTCCTTGGCGAATTTCTTGGCGTCCTGCGCTTCGACGAAGCCGACGGTGTGCGGCGCCGTGCCTTGGGCGATGACGCTGTCCGGCTTCATCTTGCCGTCGATGAACAGCGGCACGATCTTGTCGTAATATTTGAGCTTCTTGACGTCCATCGGCTGCAACACGCCCGTCGGGAAGACCTTCTTGGCGATCCAGTATTCGATGTCGGCGATATCGTAGCTGTCGGGCTGGGTGACGGCGCGCTGGGCGGCGGCGTCGGAATCGGTCGCCGTCATTTCCAGCGTGATGCCGAGATCTGCCTTGCACTTCTCGGCGATGGCGTTGATGTTGGAAACGCCGGTGCCGAACTGGCGAAGCGTGATGTTCGTCTGCGCCCAGATTGTGGGAAAGCCGGTGATCGCGCCGGAGCCGGCGATGGCGCCGACGGCGGCGGCACCCGTCTTCAAGAGTGCACGGCGGGACAGCCCCTTCTCCGTCTTGGTCGATGTGGTTTCAGTCGTCATGTCAGTTCCCCTTTTTTGATGTGGAAGGTCTTGGTTCTTGATTGGTCATGCGGAAGCGCGGCCGAGCAGCACGGCATCCTCGAGCGCCCAGCTGAGCGAAACGGCATCGCCGACCGAAACCGGCCGGGCGAAATAGTCGCCATCGTCGGATATGACGGTGAAGTCGTCGCTGCCGGCGCCGAAAACGGTGATCTTCACCGAGGAGCCGCGATATTCGACATTGGAGACGATGCCGTTGAAGCCGAGCGTCCATTCGGTCGCCACCTGCAGGCGCACGCGGTCGGTGCGGATACCGATATCGACCGGCTCGCCGACCGCCCTGCCCTCGCCGCGCACCGAAAAGCTCTGCCCCTCCGGCACGGTCATGACGATCGTGCCGTTCTCGCTTGAGGTCACCCGGCCGCTGAGCACGTTGTGATCGCCCATAAAGCGGGCGACGAATGCGGTCGCCGGCCGCTCGAACACTTCGCGGGGCGCGGCCGCCTGCTCGATGCGGCCGTCATTCATGATCACCATGACATCGGCGAGCGCCATCGCCTCTTCCTGGCTGTGGGTGACGTGGACGAAGGTGATGCCGAGCGATTTCTGCAGCTTCTTCAGTTCGGCGCGCATGCGGATCTTCAGGAACGGATCAAGCGCCGACAGCGGTTCGTCGAGCAGCAGCGCTTCGGGATCGGTGATCAAAGCGCGCGCAAGCGCCACGCGCTGCTGCTGACCGCCGGAAAGCTGGGCCGGGCGGCGGCCGGCATAGCCGTCCATCTGCATCAGCTTCAGCATGTCGAGCGCCTTGGCGCGGCGCTCGGCCTTGTCGACGCCCTTCATCTTCAGGCTGAAGGCGACATTGTCGACCAGATCGAGATGCGGGAACAGCGCGTAGGACTGGAACATCATCGCCGTGCCGCGCTTGGCCGGCGGAAAATCGGTGACCACAGTATTGCCGAGGCGAATATCGCCCGACGAAATGCTCTCGTGACCGGCGATCATGCGCAGCGTCGAAGTCTTGCCGCAGCCCGAAGGACCAAGGAAGCAGCAATAGGAACCGGCCGGAATCTTCAGGCTGATCCCGTGAACCGCCGTCGTCGCCCCGTAGACCTTCGAAACGGATACTATATCGATCTCTGCCGCTTTCGACATCATGCCTTCCCCTGTTTGGAGGAGAGGATGCATCTGCCGTGCCAAGTTCCGCCGCCGCACATCAAGTCATTATAAATAAATGATTTTCTCTGTCTAAAGCCCTTAAGTGCAAAATACAGGCATGACATCGTCTGCACATGATTTAGGCTATCGTCCTCAATTCGTGCAAAAGATCGTATACAATTTCATCGCTGTTTCGAGCACAAATTCCGTTTAACTTTTGCCGCGAAGCCGGGTATGGTTTGCCCGCCATCAGGGAATAGAATCCATGAAATCCGCCGCCAAGGCCATGCAGGCCGAAGATACCGCCGAAACCGGCGCGCAACAGATTCGCGACGCCATCCGCGAGGCGATCGTCGAGCGCAGGCTTTCTCCCGGCACCAAGCTTTCCGAAAGCGATGTCGGCAACCTCTTCAAGGTCAGCCGCACGCTCGCGCGCGCCGCCCTGCAGGCGCTCTCCTATGAAGGTCTCGTCAGCGTCGAGAAGAACCGCGGCGCCTTCGTCGCCTACCCCTCGCCCGAGGAAGCGCGCCAGATCTTTGCCGCCCGCCGCCTCGTCGAGCCCGGCATATTGCGCGAAGCGGCGGCGCGCATCACGCCTGCCGACGTCAAGCAGCTGAAACAGCTTCTGCTGGAGGAAGGCCGCCTGATGAGCGAGCGCGGCCAGACGGCGCGCCGCGCCGAAATCAAGGCATCGGGCGATTTCCATCTGATGCTGGCGGAAATTTCAGGCAATGCGATCATGCAGCGCTTCATGGAAGAACTCGTCGCCCGTTCGTCGCTGGTGATCGCGCTCTACGGCCAGTCGACGGCCTCGAGCTGCGGCCATTCGGAACATGGCGACATCATATCGGCGATCGAAAGCAAAGAACTCGACCGCGCCTGTCAGCTGATGCTGCATCACATCGCCCATATCGAGACCGATCTCGACCTGCGCGAGCGCAAGAGTCTCGGCCTCAAGGAAGCCTTCGAACTCTGATGAGGGCGGGCAGCGGCGTTGCCCAAACTTCGAATGCAATCTTGAATATTACCAGGGCGTCTTCTTCGGCAGGATCTCGAAAGCCTCGAAGATCTCCTCTGCCGTGCGCGGCTCGCTGGAGCGCAGCTTCACGGTGCCGTCGCGGCCGACCAGGATCAGTCCGAACTCGCCGGACGGCGGCCCCTGCAGCCGCTCTCTGATATCGTCGGCATCGAGTTCCCATTCGTCGTCGAACAGCGCAAACGCGCCGCCGCCGGCGATACTGAACACTTCGACGTCTTCTTCGATGAGACGCATCTGCGCCTTGCGCAGCCATTCGTCTTGAATGAGCGCGCGATCATCCTGCGCGTCGGCGAAGATGATCAATACCCGCTTTTTGTCGCGAAACTGCTCGAGCGATTGCGGAAGATCGGGCTCACGCCGGGGCGTGCCGATGATTTCATGAACAATGGATTTCAGCATGGTGCCATTCCTCGGCCATCGCTTGATGTGGCCGTATATACGCAAATAAACGGCTGGGAATGGGCGAGGTTCCGCCTGGGGGCGGAAAAGGATCGCAGCCTTGGCCGCGACCCTTATTCTGTCAGTCGCGGTTCTGGTCTTCGGCCGTATGAGCCGAAACGGCGACGAGATCCGCCGTGCCATTGGCAAGCAGACGCTTGCGCACGAGCACGCGCATCACGCGCGCTGCGGTCGAGAAAGTCATCTGGTCGAGCGGGCCTTCGCCCTCCCACGGCTTGGTCAGCCTCTCGGTGACGGCGCCAACGATGTTCATCGGCACGATGTCGGTGCATTCGCGCATGGCTTCGAAAACGAAGCTGATGGGGATGACGCGTCCCTCATGCGTGACGATCGGTTCGGTCAATTCGCTGTCCCATTCCTCGAAGGCGTAAAGCGCTTCCCGAAACAGCTGCTGGAGGTTGAACGGCGCGTGGCCGTCATGAAGTGGCGGCAGGGCATTCATCATGTCTGTCTCCTCTTGATGGATTGAAGCCAAAGTCCTCCGGTATCGGTCGCGCCAACGCGGGGAACCAAGCGTTTTGCTGCCCCCTGCGAACCGAATAACACGATTGATTCTATAGAGTAACACGCAGGGGTAAAGCCCATTTATCGGCCGCCTCGGAAGCCAATTCCATAAGGCGCTGATATTCCTGCATGTTTTAGTCGAAATTTTCTCGACTGCCACCATTCTTAAAAATCTATGCCACGGTCGAAAATAGGCGCTTCAAAACGGCTCAACAGGCCCAAAAACCCTGCAAATTCACGGAACTTTTGCCGCGGTAATTTGTTTTTCTCACAATCGCCAAACCGACTGGGGTTATCACCAATGACGCAAATCCGTGAACCGGAGCGCCGAAGCAGAATCCTGCGCGGTCGCCCCTATAGCCTTGACGAATTCGCCTCCAAATACGGCCTGCAAAGCGAGCAGGCCGAGAGCCTATTCACCCGCTTCGGGCCGTCCTCGATCGAACTCGACCTGCTGATGGCGGCCAAGCGCCGCGCGCCGGTTTCCGAGGACAAAATTGCCGACGAACGCCCCTGAAGAACGGAACGGATCAATGAGCGACAGACGCCACGAATGGATCAGCAAGAGAGCCTACGCGATCTGGGAGGAACAGGGCCGTCCGCACGGGCGTGAGAACGAGCATTGGCGCCAGGCGGTTGCCGAACGCGATGCGCTGGAACGCACGCAAGCCTCGATCGACGGCCGCGAGGTGCTGGTGAAATTCCGCCCCAAGCCGCCGCGCCCAGAACTGCCGAGCCAGGACTGGATCGATCCTTCGACGAAGGTCGGCTGACCTTTATCCATTACCCGCTTCAAGAGAGAGGTCGCGGCCTGCCGGTAAAGAAGACCGGCAGGCGGACCTCTTTCTGCATGGCATAGCACACAGAATCAGCCGCACGACGCCACAGTCACGCGGATGATGAGCGCCGCCCACATCGAGCAAACGTCTAAAATGGCACAATGCAGCCGCTTTCAGAGGCGCCGCTGCTCTCGCTGGAAACGCTTCGTCAAGCATATCGGCACAAATCCAGGGACTATGCGCCCGGCGCCGACCCGCCCGAGACATTGCCGCTCGACACTCTCCTCGCAAAATCGGAAACGGATAGACATGAAAACGGGCTCACGCGCGAAGCACGGATTCATCTTGGCCCGGCACCGATCGATCTGTTTATTTCGGGGAAAAGCCTGATACCGCCGAGGCAGCCAAGCCTTGTCAGAAGGCTTTGTTTTCCTCGCAAAGCGCCCGGTGGACCTCGGTCCAGAACAGCGCCAGCGGGGTGTCGCCATTGCGTTCGGCCACGAGGGCGCGGATCAGCGCTTCGGAGCCTGCCATGTCCTGCCAGCTGGATTTCAGGCCTTTGGCGGCCTGTCGGCATTCGGCAATCTCGAACGGTCTCTTGCTGTCCATATGAGGCCTCCTCATGCAAGGCGCTAACAGACGGAGCCCGGATTGTCATTCCCCGCATATGTGGGGATGCCTTGTATTTGTGAGGGTGCTCACGGTAGGATTGAGGGAATGGGGCAGTTGAAATGACCGAGAATACTTACAGCGAAAAGTTCGAGTCCACCTTCGAACAGATCAAGGCAGCAGCCAATGTGGATGCCGCCATCCGCATTCTGCAGGCCGAATATGCTCTCGATTTCGTCACCTACCATCTTGCCCAGACGATCGCGAGCAAGATCGATTCTCCCTTCGTGCGCACCACCTATCCGGATGCCTGGGTCTCCCGCTACCTCCTGAACAGCTATGTGAAGGTCGATCCGATCGTCAAGCAGGGCTTCGAGCGCCAACTGCCCTTCGACTGGAGCGAGGTCGAGCCGACGCCGGAGGCCTATGCCATGCTCGTCGACGCCCAAAAGCACGGCATCGGCGGCAACGGCTATTCCATCCCCGTCGCCGACAAGGCGCAGCGCCGCGCCCTCCTGTCGCTCAACGCCCGCATCCCGGCCGAGGAATGGAACGAACTCGTCCGCCGCTGCCGCAACGAATGGATCGAAATCGCCCACCTGATCCACCGCAAGGCGGTCTACGAGCTTCACGGCGAGAACGATCCGGTGCCGACATTGTCGCCGCGCGAGATCGAATGCCTGCACTGGACGGCCCTCGGCAAGGATTACAAGGACATCTCGGTCATTCTGGGCATCTCCGAGCACACCACGCGCGATTACCTGAAGACCGCCCGCTTCAAGCTCGGCTGCGCCACGATTTCGGCGGCCGCCTCGCGGGCCGTGCAACTGCGCATCATCAATCCTTAAAAGATCCGAATCCGATTTCGCAGGCGTCGGTTCGAGAGCGTCGCGATATTTGAGATTGCCGCCGCGCTTTCGCGCCTTGCTTGCGCATGTCCGGACGCCAATCCTCATACTTTTGGGCTAATCCCCCCATCTGAGGGGGCTCATCTGAGGGAATTTCCGATCCTCGCCGTCTGGACCATTCTGCTCTCCACGGACTTGCAAACGCTGGAGGGCAAAATGTTCGTTATCATTCAGGCACATGAGTATCAGAAATACGCCGCCGTACTCGACCAGTTGTTTCGCCTGCGCAAGAAGATCTTCGCCGATACGCTCGGCTGGGACGTTCCCGTGATCGGCCCCTACGAACGCGACAGCTACGACTCCCTCTCCCCCGCCTATCTCGTCTGGTGCAACGACAGCCGCACCCGTCTCTACGGCGGCATGCGCCTGATGCCGACGACCGGCCCGACGCTTCTCTACGACGTCTTCCGCGAGACGTTCCCGGCCGCTGCCGAGCTCGTCGCCCCCGGCATCTGGGAAGGCACCCGCATGTGCATCGACGAGGAAGCGATCGCTAAAGACTTCCCGCAGATCGATGCCGGCCGCGCCTTCTCCATGCTGCTGCTTGCGCTGTGCGAATGCGCGCTGGAGCACGGCATCCATACGATGATTTCCAATTACGAACCCCACCTCAAGCGCGTCTACAAGCGCGCCGGGGCCGAAGTGGAAGAACTCGGCCGCGCCGACGGATACGGCAAGTATCCCGTCTGCTGCGGCGCCTTCGAAGTGTCGGACCGCGTGCTGCGCAAGATGCGCGCCGCCCTCGGCCTGACCCTACCCCTTTATGTCAGGCACGTGCCGGTTCGCTCGGTCGTGACCCAATTCCTGGAGATGGCAGCATGAACCGCCTCGTTGAAACCGCAACCCAGAAAGATCTCGGCGCGCTGGAGCGCCACGTTCTCGCCTCCCGAGACATAGCCACCCAGATGGGGGATTCCTTCCTCTCCTATCTCCTCTCGATGGCGCTGTTCACCATCTACGAGAAGAAGGCCCGCTACGAAAATGAGGCGCTGAAGAGCGGCTCGGCTGAAGACGCGGTCCTCCCCCGCCGCGCCTGAAGACGAGCACGCCTCCCGGCCGCCCCGCGCGCAGCCCCGAAACCCGCAACAGGTTTTGAAGGGCTGCGCGCCGCGGTCAGCTCATCAGGGAATCGATCGTCGTGATCAGCGTATCGTGCATGTAGGGCTTCGGCAGGAAGGCCGTGTTGGCGGGCAGCGCCATCGGATCGAGCCGCACCATGCCGGAGGTGATGATGATGCCGATGTTCGGCCGCATCGCCCTCACCCGCTTGGCAAGCTGGATGCCGTCCATCGAGCCGGCCATGTTGACGTCGGTGAAGAGAATATCGACATCCTGCCGCCCCTTCAGCACCACCAGCGCCTCATCGGCATTCGCCGCTTCCAGCGCCACATGGCCGACATCCTCCAGCACATCGAGGATATTGAACCGGATAATCGGCTCATCCTCCACGATGAGCACCACGGCACTGTTCGAAGCCACCATCGCGATCGCCCTCTTCATCGACTACGATCAATAATTGTCGCCCGCGCGACAAGGTTCCAGTGCCCTGCACACGAAATATGCATCGTCCACAGATGCTTGCGCTCTCCGCTTGTGGCTCCCTGCAATTTGCGTTAGAGCGGAACCCGTGCCGCGGGAACCATTGCCCCGGCATCCCGCGTCCTCCATCGGCGCCAAGGGCCTGTAGCTCAATGGTTAGAGCCGGCGGCTCATAACCGCTTGGTTGGGGGTTCGAGTCCCTCCGGGCCCACCAACCGCACTTCTGCGAAATAAATATTCAACAAAATTAATAACTTATCCTGCGATAAAATGCCTAAAGAGGCATTTTGGGGGGTCTGAGGGTCAAATACCCCACGTTTTCGGGTCAGGATACCGCCAAGGGTGTCGAGGCAAGTATAGTTTCGGTCGGCTCATCAGGGTTGCTCGGAGCGATTATACAAATCGGATCATACACTTCGGCGGGAAGTCGAACTCGCCGGATCGCCGAGTAGAAGCTAGGTAATTTTTCCTCACGGTTGCGGGTTCGTGTCCGAAACGTTGCAGGTTCGAGTCCTTCATCATTCAACTAACTGTTGACTGCTCGACAATCGGCGCCATCACCGCAGGAATATATTCCTAGATTTGTGAGAGGGATCTACAATGACGAAGCGCTCCTCAGGTATGCCAAACGAACAATCGCAAAGTGTGATGGAAGAACGAAAGCGAGAGGCCGAGCGACTTATGGATGCTCATGACGCTGGAAACGGTGACGTTGAATGTACCGCTGAAATAAATCATGGTTGTTCGCTGAATCGGGGGTGAATGAATCCCCGCTTGCGGGGACATTGCGATGAGTTGGTGGGACCTTGGCGAAGGATCAGGATACCGGAGTTATGACGGTGATCTGCCGCTTCAGGAGGTAACCTGTGGCTTCTGCGGAGAAGTTGGTCGGTTCGGGTTTGAAAGTCGGGTAGCAAAGAAAAGGCCGGATAAATCCAAAGAATTGCACTACGATGTTCTAGTCTGTCAGCAGTGCGGCAACCTGACCTCCGTTTTTTGGGGCATCGGTAATTCCGGCCTTGTTGGGCTACATCAAGTCCCGTGGCCGCGAAACACAACAAGGTGGCCTAAACACTGGCCCGATGATGTTGGGCGATACTGGCTGCAAGCGATGCGAAGCGTTGAGGCGTCCAACTATGATGCTGCCGCACTGATGGCCCGAAGCGCAGTGCAATTGGTGCTTCGCTATCAGGATGCCGAAGGCGACAGTCTGTTCAAAGAGATCAAAGACCTTGGTGGCAAGGGCATACTACCACCCATCATGGTGGAGTGGGCGCACGAGGTGAGGGAGATTGGAAACAGCAACGCGCATCCGACGCCAGGTGCGTCCGGGACTTTAGCTGCCGACGCTTTAGCGGTAGTCGAGTATCTAAGTATGCTGCTGAAAATAGTGTACGACCTCCCTCACCAGATAGCCGAGCATCGAGGTCGAAAGGCGTGATCGCAGAAAGCGCGCCTTGGAAAGATCAACTGTTGAAGGACGCCGATCTGATTGAGAGGTGGGCCGCGAAAGCGCGGGCAACAGAGCGTGGCTCAATCCTGATCGAGCGGAAGGTTTTCGTCTCGGCCTTCGCGATGCGCAAACTCATCGAGTGCGAGAAGGTCTCAAGCGATGTCGATGGGCGCAGCGTCCGCGCCGAGAGGTTCGACCTGCTGCCCGGTCAAACGCTGGACTGGTGGAAGCGTCACTCGTTCTGGGAAGCGTTCGACGTGAAGGCTCCTTCGACCTGCTCACTAGGGGTCGGTGATCTGCTCGACATCATCGTCCACAGTAAGGTCTTCTCCGAGTGCGTCTACGCCGAGGACGATCTTCGGGTGAACGGCTTCTTCGTCACGTCCGATCGTAAGGACAAACACCTTTGGCTTGTCCCACTCACCGCCTACACTGACCTGATGCGGCGCATCGGCAACGACTACCCCGACTTCAGGATCGTGTTCGATGATGAAGGCAAGCACTTCTCCTGGCGAGGGCATGGGGAGCCGCCTGTTCATATCGCCAAAAAGATGGAATCTATGGCGTCTGGCAGAATCAAACCTAAGCCCAAGGAGGGCGCATAAATTAACCCATTTCGGGTTCACCAAATATGGGGTACCCCTGGCGGCATCGAGTGCGATCAGAGGCTAAAAGATCAATTATTTCAACGCCTCGCGGTTGCCTCCGGCCCACCATCATCCGTTTATGCAGGCGTCATATCGTTGCCGTTCCAGATGTGAGAGACAAAGGCGGCGTGGACAAATTGGCAGAGTGCTTGAGCTAAAATTCTTCTTCGTTTGCTGTCAGTCGAGCCAGCACATCTGTTGGGAGCAAATCGTATCCTGTCGCCCTCTTGCCCGACCAGTTGAGCCCGCAATAAAGCCCATCAGTTATCAGGCCCGGCAACCACCGTTTGATGAATTCCGACAACGCAATGGGCACTGGCTTGAAGTCGCGGTACGCCGGGACACTCTGGATTACCGAACTTGCCCTTTTTTCCGACGACCAAAAGGGCATTGCCGTTTCACCGGACGCGTTTGTCGACGTAGGGAAACCATCCTTGTCTTTGATGCCCCAGACCTGTGCGCCATCCAGCACCTCGGAGACAAAGGCGTCGGCGTTGATAGAAGAAATGCTCATTCTTCAGGATGAACAGCAAACACAGATTTTCGCAAGAGAGGGAACTCGAATAGCAACATGTCGGCCGGCACAGCAGCCGTGGGAACGAATCGCCAAGTGACTCGTTGAGTCGCTGGTCCGTGGGAGGGACCACGCCATGAGCACACGACGTTTCAAGGCGGTGACAATCACGATCAATGGAAAAAAGAAAAACCTTGAGGACGGTCTTGCAGGCCGGAAATGCCTTGCTCAACGACTGGCCCGAGCAAACGCCGGCGGCCAAGGCCGCTGAGATGATTGTGCTTGATGTGTTCGCCGATATCGCAGAGCCGGAGGAGGTCCGTCGCGCACTTATAGCTGCAGCCAGAGCCAGCGATATAAAGTGCAGTTCGTGACGGATGAGAGGACGCGCTCCTGGCGCCACAGGTGCCGTAAAACGCAGAAGCCCCGCTGTCTTGGCGGGGCCTTCTCACTATTGATCTGACAAAAAGCCCTTAGAACTTTACGCCGATCCCGAACTTGACTTCGTGCTGATCGAGATCGACATCCACACCGAGAACGTCCTTCTCGCCGAAGTCGTTGAACCGATACTCGCCGCGGGCGAAGATGTTGTTGGTGATGGCAAAGTCGACGCCGGCCCCGACGGTGTAACCGTTGAAAGTCTCCGTCTCTTTATCCAATCCCGGCAGATCGACGTAGCCGCGCGTGGCGGTCCAGCCGGCGGCGCCGTAGATCAGTGCTTTGTCGAAGGCGTAGCCGACACGGCCGCGAACAGCGCCGGCCCAATCGGTCCCAACGTCCGCTCCCAGCGTTTCCTCTTCATTCCAGTTGTGTTCGAGGTTGCCTTCGATGCCGACTACAATGTTGTCGAACTGGAAGTTATAACCTGCAAATCCGCCGAAGACGCCGCCGTTGAAGTCCTCGGAAGCGCTGGCCCCACCGGCGCTGAAGTCACCGTTGAGCCATGCCGCACCGCCATCGATACCGAAGTACGGACCCGACCAGGTGAAAACAGGCGCAGCCGCAACCGGGGCGGCCGGGATGTCTTGAACAGCATCGGCGGCAAATGCGGTGGTTCCGAGAAGTGCGAGCAAAGTAGTCGCGATAGTCAGTTTCATCTTCTGTACCCATGATTACAACGCAACCAGAAGATACCGCGCCACTCAACAGAAAGCTGTATCTACAGCGGCACACACGCACAATGGTGCGGTAACGGACAAAGCTGTTCCGTTTGACAAGCGACGATTTTCGCAAGGGCATCACGTCTCTAATAGCTGCAAGACCGCCCATCGCTCGGTCTGAACCCACCGCCGCAAGCTGGATTGAGCGGCTGACGCTCGTAATAACCGCCGCCGATCGACGACGTGTAATCGAGGTTTCCTGATGACGTGCAGGCCGAAGTGATCGTGGCAAGGCTGATCAGCGTTCCGGTCGCGACAAGTGCGAAAAATCGGTTCATCTGAGCTTCTCCTTCGGAGGGCATGGCTTGAGCCCGAGCTACGCAGTCTACCACGCCGAGGCGATTGCCGGGCGAGGTTTCATCGCGGCGGGCGGCTCCCGACGCGCCTTCTAACGTCAATGTGATCGTCATGCACGCCTGTGCATAGCAGTCATGCCAAATTGCCCATTGCGAAGGCAGCCTGGGCAAAATATATGCCGCCGGCTAACAAAAAAAAGAATGAGTGAATTGCCATGAGTGCCATACATAAACTTTTCAACCGCAATCTCCTGAGCCGGTTCGTATCCGGTCTCGGTGCGGTTCCCCAGCGCATTCGCGAAGCACGCGAAGAGCGCAAGCCCGCCATCCATCCCTCCTTCATGGATGATTTCGGCGCTTGAATTCAAGCACCGCGTCCGCTAGCCACAGGGCAAGGCATGGCCTTGCCCTGGCTGGCGTGCATCTTCAGTTCACGACCGGTGACGCCGGTTCGGGCTGACCGGCCTTGGTCGCCCCTGTTTCTTAACCCATCTTCTTTGCTATCGGTTTTGCCGGATTTAGGAAGCGGCGGGGCATGTTTGCTTGCCGTGGCACCGGCGTGCCGTGTGGCACCCCTCTGTCTTCTTGTCCAGCCGGACGGCAGCGCCGAACACCCCAACATTTTTCTCTTCCCGCACCCCGCCCATCCCATTCCGCCGCAATAGCTTCACAATCAACCGACAGAAAGTTCATCCGGGAAACGACAACTAGGGAATGAAAACATGGCGCCGATTCTTTCCAAGACTCTTGTAATGACTGCTCTTCTGGCCCTGCCGCTCGCCAGCGCGGCCCCCGCATTCGCGCAGGAGGCAAAGCCGCGCGAGCCGGTGATTTCGGTGACGGGCAATGGCGAATCGGCGCTCGCTCCCGATATGGCCGTCGTCAATCTTGCCGTCGTCAAGCAGGCCAAGACCGCCCGCGAAGCGCTCGACGAGAACAACAAGGCGATGAACGACGTGCTCAAGGCGCTGAAGGACGGCGGTATCGCCGAGCGCGACCTGCAGACTTCGGGCTTTTCCATCCAGCCGCAATATAACTATCCGCAGCCGGTCGACGGCCAGCCGCAGCAGCCGCAGCTGATCGGCTACCAGACCATCAATTCGGTGACCGTCAGGCTGCGCGATCTCGCCAAGCTCGGCCAGGTGATCGATCAGTCCGTCAGCCTCGGCATCAACCAGGGCGGCGACATCCAGTTCACCAACGACAAGCCGGAAACCGCCCTCGAAGACGCGCGCAAGAATGCCGTCGCCGATGCGGTGAAAAAGGCGAAGACGCTGAGCGAAGCCGCCGGCGTCAAGCTCGGCCGCATTCTCGAGATCAACGAGGTCGAACCGCGTCCGCTGCCGCAGCCGGTCTATCGCGCCACGATGATGAAGGAAGCTTCGGATGCCGCCGTTCCCGTCCAGGGCGGCGAGAACAACTATAATGTCAGCGTCACCGTGACCTTTGCCATCGAGCAGTAAAAATGCAAGCGCCGGGCGGTGGCTAAAGCCCCTCCCCAACCCCTCCCCACAAGGGGGAGGGGCTAACATGCTGCACCGCTTCACATGACCTCGACCGCCGCAATCGCTGAGCGGCGGCAGCTAAAAAGACTTTCTTTTTGGTCGCTGCAGGCAACCGCGACTTAGCCCCTCCCCCTTGTGGAGAGGGGTTGGGGAGGGGTCTGCCGAGCAAAAAGCCCCAAAAAAAGAAACCGCCCTTGCCGATCCGGAAAGACTGGCAAAGGCGGTTCTGGCCGCCGCATCGGGGAGACGAGGCGGTATTTCTATGAAATCAGCGGCGCAGCGGAGGGCAGCCGCGGACGTTGGCGAAGCTCATCTCGTCGGGGCCGCGACGGGTCCAGCCCTGAACGATGACGCGCCGCGGGGTGATGTCGACGACGCGGGCGCGGCGGAGGCCGTAATCGCGGGCCATGTCTTCGGCAAGGCGCGGATCGCAGGCGCGCGGGCGGCGGCCGTAGCCGTAGCCGGGCGGCGGAGGCGGACGGCGATAATCCGGCGGCGGGTTACGATCCGGCTCGCCGATGATAATATTCAACTGGGCGGCAGCCGGAGCCGCGGTGCCGGCAAGGGTGCCGGCGATCAGCATGGCGGCAAGGCCCGCCTTTGCCATAAATTGCATCATTAAAAACCTCTCCTTTGAAGTCGGTGCGGTCGAGCCGCCCTCCCCATTGCCCCATCGCGCCGAAGCGTCGGCTGGGAATCACTCATGCGGTTCTGACAAGAGACGGCGGAAAGTGGCACCGTCAAGGCAAAACGGCCGGAAACGCCGGTATTGCGCGCCCGGCCGCAGTCCTTAGAGCATGATGCCGAAAAGTGTGAGCGGTTTTCTCATGACATCATGCTCCAACTATTAGCGCCGGATCAGCGGGCAGCCGCGGACATTGGCGAAGACCATCCGGTCCCAGCCGCGGCGGTCGCGGCCGGCAACGACGACGACGCGCGGCGACATGCGGGTGATATGGGCTCTGTGCAGACCGAAGTCGCGCGCCTTGCGCACCGCATGCATCGGCGAGCAGCCGCGGATCGGGCGATGGTACTGCGCCTCGACGATGTAGCTCGTCTGCGGCCCTGCGGCAGCTGCCGTGGAAGTCGTGGCCGGAATGGTGCAGAGGGCGAGCAATGCGGCAAGGCCGGCCTTGGTAAGGAAATGCGTCATGAGGGTCTCCGTCGATTGATACCTAAGCTCTCCCTTCAGGGATTGTCTCGACAGTAAACGCCACAAACTGAATGGTGTTCGAACCGAACATTCACATTTCATTCACAAGGATTAATCCTTCAGTTGCCGAGATGCAGCACGATTTCGCGCCAGTGCGGCCGGTCGCGGTGCTCGAAGAGATAGAGGCCCTGCCAGGTGCCGAGCATCAACCGGCCCCTCGAAACGGGAATGCCGATCGAGACCTGCGTCAGCGCCGCCTTGATATGCGCCGGCATATCGTCCGGCCCTTCGTCCCGATGCACGACCCAGCCCATCGAGGGATCGGAGGCTGGCGGCACGAGGCGGCGGAAGAAGGAGAGAAGGTCGGTCTGCACGTCCGGATCGGCATTTTCCTGGATCAGCAGCGAGCAGGAAGTATGGCGCACGAAGACGGTGAGCAGCCCCTCCGCCTGACCGGAGGCGCGCACGAATGCCTCCGCCTGATCAGTGAATTCGTAGAGGCCCTGCCCGCGTGTGGAAAGGTTAAGCATCGTCTGGGGCAAGGCGCCCTCCCCGTCTCGGATTGTCTCTCCCGCGAGTTGGCGCGCCGCGGCCGGCAAGTCAATGCCTGCCGCGAACCGGAACGGCATGAAGATCGCGTCAGAGCCTGAGCAGCGTCTCGAAGCCGCCATAGATCATCCGCTTGCCATCGAACGGCATCTGCCACTGGTCGCCCTTCAGCCTCGCATCGTCCATCACCTTGGCATTGATCTCGTCGCGCTCCTGCCGGGATCGGTAGAGGATCCAGGAAAACACCACCACCTCATCCTGCTTGGCCTGCACGGCGCGGGGAAAGGACGTCAGCTCGCCATAGGGCACGTCGTCGCCGATGCATTCGACATATTCGAGCGCCCCATATTCCTTCCAGATCGAGCCGGCAAAGGCCGAGAATTCCTTATAGGCCTCGATATTCTCCTTCGGCACCGCAACGATGAAACCATCGACATAGGACATCGCACTCCTCCTCCTAACCTCGTTAGCGGGAGAGATAGGAGAGCTGCCGGGCAGGTCCAGGCCAGGCCCGGCTCCGGCCGATCAAGGCCCGTTCACCAGCTTGAGGATGAGCTGCTGGATATTGCCGCCGTCGCCCATTTCCACCTTGTCGAAGTCGCGGCCGCGCTGGCGCTGCTTCATGGAAATCTCGCCGAGGCGGCGGGTGAGTTCGATCCTGATCTTCTTGCAGCCCGGGTCGTCGGCGACGGTCAGCCCGATGCTCATCGCTTCGATTTCCTTGACCATTTCCTTGATGGTGTCGCCATGCACGCGCTCATGCGCCTCAACGCCCGATCTGAACACCTCCCAGCTGCTCTTGACCGGCCCCGGCAGCTCGGCCGCCGGTTTCGGCAGCGTGTAGGTGATGATGAGCTTCGGGCGGTTGGTGACGATGACGCAGGCGGTGCCCTGCGGCTCGTATTTCCGGGTCCAGGTCAGCTTGAAGGTCGTATGCGCGATCACCCGGCCGGTGACCCCGGCCTTCGGGCCATTCGCGCCGATCGATTCGTAGAGCTCGGCGCCGGTCCTGCCCGATATCGAATAGGGCCGCACTTCTTCGACCGCCTGCCAATCACCCGAGGCCGCGGCCGGCATCGACGCAGAAAATGCCGCCAGCACACCGAATAGAAAAACTGCCCTCACGCACACCCCGCCCGAATGATGTTTCGCGCCGACCCTAATGGGACTATCCGCCGCTTTCAACGACGCATGCATCAACCCTGCAGCGTCTTGACCTTGGTGAGAGCGGGAAAGAGCCGCATCCACAGGAGAACGACGATGATCGTGCCGAGTCCGCCGGCGATGCCGGTGGCGACCGGCCCGAGCACGGCCGCCATCATGCCCGATTCGAATTCGCCGAGCTGGTTGGAGGTGCCGATGAACAGCGCGTTGACGGCACTGACGCGCCCGCGCATCTCGTCCGGCGTCAGAAGCTGCACCAGCGAGCTGCGCACGACGACGCTCACCGTATCGGAGGCGCCGACGACGAGCAGGGCTGCGACGGAGAGCGCGATATTGGTGGAAAGCGCAAAGACGATGGTGGCAAGCCCGAACACCGCCACGGCGGCGAGCATCTTGCGCCCGACATTGCTCTCCAGCGGCCGGCGGGCAAGCACGATCGACATGGCAAGCGCGCCGATCGCCGGGGCAGCACGCAAGAGCCCGAGACCCCAGGGGCCGGCATGCAGGATATCGCGGGCAAAGATCGGCAGCAGTGCGGTGGCGCCGCCGAGCAGCACCGCGAAGAGATCGAGCGAGATCGTGCCGAGCATGACCGGCCGGCTGCGAATGAAGGAGACGCCGGCAAAGACGGAGGCGAGCGTCACCTTCTCGCGCTTGCCGGGCACCCACTGCATGCGGATCGAGATGACGTTGAAACTCGCCACGGCAAAGAGCAGCGCCGATACGGCGAAGGGCGCGACGGGATCGAGCCCGTAAAGCAGGCCGCCGAGCGAGGGACCAATGATCAGCGCCGTCTGCATCATCGAGGTGGAGGTTGCGACCGCCTTCTGCAGCATCGAGGCCGGCACGATGTTCGGCAGCAGCGCCGCCATGGTCGGCCGCTCGAAAGCGACGACGGCACCGAGCACGGTGACGGCGGCGAGAATGCCTGAAGGCGTCAGCCATTGCTGCCAGGTGGCGATCGCCAGCACCAGCGCCGTCATCGCCTCGATCAGCTGGCAGAAAAGCCCGATGCGCCGCCGGTCGAACCGGTCGGCGACATGGCCGACGACGAAGGTCAGCACCGCCATCGGCAGGAACTGGCAAAGACCGACGAGGCCGAGCGCAAAGGCGCTGTGCGTCTGGCCATAGATCATCCACCCCATGGCGATGCCGATGGACTGGAAGGAGAGCGAGGAAAAGACGCGGGAGGCAGCGAAGTTCAGATAGCCGGGGTGGCGAAGAACGCTCCGCGGGCCTTGGGAAATGTCCATTGCGATGTCACCGGCCGGCGGGGGCTGCGGCCTTCAGGGGGTTGTGAATATCCTTGGGTGTTCTGCTCCAAAGGCCGGTTTGTCAATCGGAACGGGCCGGCATCACCGGATTGTGCGAGCCCGGTCCTTTAGCGCGGCTCCCTCGATATGCTGAGATAGGCAGGGTCGAATTCGGCGATTTCCTGCAGGCGCTCCCAATCGACGATGGTGATCGTCCGGTTTTCCCAGGTGAACACGCCCTCGCGCCGCAGCGCCTGCAGCGTCTTGTTGAGATGGACGACCGAGATGCCGAGCACGTCGGCCATCTCGATCTGCGTCAGCGGAAACTGGAAGCTTGGCCCCCGCGTCCGCTTGACGATCTGCAGGCGCACGAAGAGCTCGCAGACGAGATGGGCGATCTGGGCGCGCTTGGAGCGCCGCCCCATGGCGACGATCCATTCCCGGTGGATGGCGCCGTCGACCAGTGTATCAAGCCAGAGCAGCCGGGTCAGATGCGGCATGCGCTCGGTGATCATCCTGAGGTCGGCATGATCGGCGAAGGCGACATGGCAGGACGACAGCGCGACGATGCCGTGATCCATCTTCTTGATCGAAAAGGCGTGTAGATCGACGAAATCGCCGGCGACATGCAGCGCCGTGATCTGACGGCTGCCGTCGGCCATCACCTTGTAGCGCGCCGCAAAGCCATCGAGCAGCAGCGTGCTGTGGGCCGGCCGGCTGCCTTCGGAAACGAGATCTTCGCCGGCGGCGAAATGCCTGTCCTTGGAGACGATCGATCGAAGATGGTTTTCCTCCTCGGCCGAAAGCACGTCGCGACTTTGGAGGTTGAGCAGCAATGTTTCAATCATGGCCTTGCCCACCGATACCCCGAAGCGTCGGGACCATCTCGCAGAGACCGATATTTTCTATAGGAATCAATGCTTAGCCTCGGGAACAATTCTCTTCATCTCAGATTTCTCCCCTGTTACGCGCAGGAAAAACCATGGCTCGCTACTACTTCGATCTACACAATGGGGAAGGCCCCACGCGCGACGAGCACGGCACCGAACTCAGATCTCGTGAAGACATCCCGAAAGAGGTGACCCGCATCCTGCTGGACGTGGCCCGCGACGAACTGCCCGCAGGTGATCGCCTGACCATCGCCGTCACAGTTCGCGACGAGAGCGGCCATCCGGTCACGGTTGCCAGCCTCGTCTTCAACAATGAATGGCTCGACGTCTTGCGATGACGGCCGCCCTTCGAGGCAGCCGCCGGATCACTTATGCGCATCAATCCGACTCGGTCGATTGGCGCGACGCTAAGACCCGCCCTCATAGCCGGCAATTAAATTTGACATAGTTGCGCGATTGCCTGATGCCATCGACAGGCATTTGCGCGTTCGGATAGCGGTCGCGGTTATTTGGCGATTTCTTCGAGAATCAGCCGGAGTTCCGCAAGCGGCCTGCGGCTTTCGTCGAAGAGTTCCACCGAAAGCATGTTGAGCGGCGCAGCCGGCAAGCCTTCGGCCGCCATCTCCGCAAGCACCCTTCGCGCCTCGGCCTTCGCAGCCTCGATGGATTCGAATTCGTATCCGGTCTCGGTGCCGACACCATCACGATCGAAGAGCTGGAAGTAGAATTTCGGCACGGCATGCTCCTTCGATGATGCTCCTAACGATCCCGCGGGCGACATGTTCCGCCGCATCAGGCACTTCGGCAAAATCAGAAGGTGCCCGCCTCGGGTGAAGCCATTTCCTCTATCCCGTCGACGCGGTCGGGATAGAAGGCGAGATGGTCCTTGATGCTGCTGACGGCGGCATTCGGAGCCTCGTAGGTCCACACCGCGTTCTTCGCCCGCTCGCCGCCCGAAACGATGCTGTAATAGGAGGCGTCGCCCTTATAGGGACAACGGCTGCTGTGAGCGCTGCGCTCAAGCAGCGACATGTCCACATCCCTGCGCGGGATATACTGCACCGGCGGATAGGAAGCCTCGCGCAGCGTCAGCGCGCTGTGGGTATCGGCGATCGTCTTGCCGCCGGCGGTGACGACGACGCGGCAGGGATTGTGCTCGACGGTGATCGGGTGGTCCGGTCCTGGAATCTTGATCGACTTGTCCACCATGGGTTCGCCTCCGGAAGATATCGGTCTTCCAGAGATAGGGCGCCCATGCCCCAGGCCCAAGCCCACGAACCTCGCCTCCCTTTAGCCCAGGAATTCGAAGCGCGGCGATGCCGGGCTCAGCATCGCCGTCTTCGGCAAGACCGGCCAGTGGCGTGCGAGTGCATCCGCCAGCGTCGCGACCAGCCTGCCGATATCCTCGCCGGCCCCGGCATGCAGCGCCTCGGCGACGATCAGCACCGAGCCCGTCGTCTCGCGCACCGCCGAAAGCCCGCTCTGCCGGTTCGTCCAGCGGCGCGCATGCGCTCTCCCTTCGCCATCCGCGAAGATCACCTCATCAGGCTCGGGATGTTCGCTCTCGCCGCCGAAAGTCAGATAGGTCTCCTGGCCGGTGGCCCGTCGAACCTCGAGATTGCCGGCGATCTTGGCCGTATCGAAGACAGCGATGGGGACCGCGAAGGCGAGCGAAATCGCATTGCAGAGATCGACGAGCGGATTGAGACGCGGCAGCGTCTGCTCCTGCCGGAAGCGGCGCAGCAGCGCTTCGGAAGCGCAGCGATATTGCGTCGGCTTCAGCCCCATGCGGGAAAAGCCGCGCCGCCACGCCTGGATCTCCGGAAACTCGCCCTCCTGCGCTTCGGCGAGCCGCGCCCTGGCAATCGCGCCGAAGCTTGCTACCGCCTCTTCGACTTCCGCCGTCGCATCAATGCCTTCGGCATAGAGCGCGCCGGCGCGAAGCTCCGGAAAGGCCTGCCATATCGCATCCGAATGGCTGAACTGCATGGTCTATCTCTCCTCGATGAGTTTGGTGCCGGCGCGGCCGCCTGCAAAGGCAAGCCCGAGGACGGCCGCAAGCACGCAACCTATGCCGGCGATCTGATTGAGCCCGACCGCCTCGCCGAGAACGGCGAAGGCGAGTATCACGGCGGAAACCGGAGCAAGCGCGGTGAACAGCGAAGCTTCCGTGCCACTCACCCTTTCGGCGCCCGCATACCAGAGCAGGAAGCCGCCGACGGTCGGCACCAGCGCGTAATAGGCCACGGCAGCGAAGGCGCCCGGCGAAAACCCATGCGCGAGCGGCGCCTCGAAAACGGCCGGAACGGCCGAGACGACGAGACCGATGCCGGTCATCAGCGTCGACTGGGCAAGTGGCGCAATCTCCGTCTTCAGCCGCTTGTTCAAGAGAATGAACAACCCCTCGCAGACAACAGCCAGGAAGATCAGCGCATTCCCGGCGAGCGATCCGCCCGCGGCACCCGGCGCAAAGGCAATCGAAAACACGCCTGCTGCCGCAAGCGCCACGGCAAGCAGCAGCGCGGGCTGCGGCCGCTCGCCAAGGAGCAGAATGGAGATCGCCGCCGAGACCACCGGCAGCGTGCCGATGATGACGCCGGCATAGGCCGCCGAGGTGAGGCTGAGGCCGGAGATCAGCAGCGTCGTATAGCCGACACTGCCGGCGCCGGCCTGAATGAAAAGAATGAGGCGGTCATACCCGGATAGCTTCGGCAGCCGGGCTCCGCTCGCCCGCATCAGCACGAAGAAAAAGGGAAGAGCGAGAGCGAAGCGCAAGGCGGTGGCCGTAAACGGCGGCAGGCCGGAAGCGATCAGCTTGCTCGCGATGACGGTGCTTCCGACCGTCACCATGGCCAGCGCCAGATAGAGATATCCTTGAACCCGTCTCGACATTCGGCAACTCCTGTTGAAGCGCCGAGAAAACAGCAGGGACGATCAGCGGTCTTGAACGAAATTGCAGATGCCCGCGCTGCGGTTCAGGAAAAGGCGCTGGCATAAGAGCGTGGCGACAGACCGTATTTGCGCACGAAGACACGCGTCATATGGCTCTGGTCGGCAAAGCCGCTGGTAAAGGCGGCTTCGGCAAGCGGCGTGCCCTGAGCTATCAGCCGTCGCGCGATATGAATACGCGCCTGCACGAGATAGGCATGCGGCGTCAAACCCGTCGCCCTGGCAAAACCGCGCAGCACCTGGAAACGGCTAAGCCCGCTCTCCCTGGAGAGATCGGCAAGCGAGACGGCGGCAAGCGGGTCGCTGTCGATCAGATCCCGAGCCGCGCGGATGGACGCCGGCACCGCCGGCCGCTCCTCCCTCTCGGCCCGCTCGCGCATGACGTCGGCAACGAGCTGCAAAAGCAGTTCCTCATGCAGCAATGCGTCGGTCGTCCCGGCGGTCACCGCGCTAAACAGCGTTTCGAAGCAGGCGGCAATGCGTGGATTGCGGATGACGGGATGCGGGATTTCCGAGCGCCCTGCCCCGCCTTCGGCGATATCCCCCGACAGACCGGTGACGATGGCCGGATCGAAATAGAGGATGCGCCAGGATCGGCCGTCGCCGATCGGCGCGCCGTCATGGACTTCGTTCGGATTGACGGTGATGATCTCGCCGGCCTCCGCCTCCACCATGCCGCGCCCGCTCAGCGATTTCTGCGCGCCCGATGAAATCAGGCCGATGCCGAACTGCTCATGCGTGTGCCTGGCGAAGCTGTGATGGGTTTCCGCCTCCACCGCTTCGACGCCGGCAAGCGCCGAGCGCAGCATCCTGAACTGGTTTTTCGGCATGTCTGTCCCGCAGGTCCGATCCCGGCCACTTTGCCAGCCGGACGGATGCGACGCAATCGCTGCGGCGGATTAGAAGAACTCGTCGAGCAGCTGGTAGTAATCGAGCCGCGCCGGATCCGGCGCCGGCATGCCGTAGCGACGGAGAAAAGGCTGCACCAGCGCCTCCCCGAAATTATGGGCGATGCTGCGGCAGGCAAGCGCGATATCCTGATAGCGGTCGGCCACGCCGAGGCGGCTGCAATCGATATAGCCGGAGAACCGGCCATCGGAAGCGATGAAATTCGGCAGGCAGGCGTCGCCATGCGAAACGACGAGATCCTCGTCGCCGGGCCACAGGCTCTCGAGTTCGGCGAAAAGCTCGGCAGCGCTTTTCCCGAGCCGGGCCGCATCGAAATCCTCCTCGTCGACGATCCCCGCTTCCATGCGCGCCTTCGCTACCGGCAGGCGCCTTTCAAGACGGTGGTCGAAAGGACAGGAGGCAATCGGCAGACGATGAAGGTCGGCAAGCGCCTCCGCCAGCAGCGCGACGCGCACGAGCGGCGTCAGCGCCGCTGCGCTGGCAAGGTCGCTTCCCGGCAACGCACTGATCAGCAGCCAGTTGCGCTCGCCGTCGCCTTCCCGCGCGATCACTTCAGGGCAAGGCAGACCGGAGGCTTTGAGCCAGCCGAGCCGGGTCGCCTCGTCATCCAGTTCGCCGAACGGACCCGCCGCTTCGACCTTCAGATAGAGCGCCGGCAAGCCCTCGCCTTCCAGCCGGAAGACGCTTGCGGCCGAACGGCCGAGAAAATCCCGCTCCATCCTATAACCGGACAGATGCGCGGCAAGCCGTCCAGGCGGCAATCTCTCGGAAAATGTCAATGAAGCGTTTCGGCGGGCGCAGCTTCGAGAAGGATCTCGAACGCTTCTTCGAGGGCCGCCACCAGAATATCGGTCAGTTCGTCGGACTTGTTTTCCAGAAACAGCGCGCTGACGGCTTCGTCCTGACGCTCCAGAAAACGCTCGATCTCGTTCGACATATCATTGTCCCTTCTTCACCGTACCATCACGGCCATGGGGAAACCGTAGGCTTGGTTCCTTGCGCGTGGCTGGTTCCGGTGAGACGCATTTGCGGGTCGTTGTCTATTCACGAATGCTGTAGGTTTTATATTGATTGCGGGGGATCAATCCGCCGGCTTCATGGGCGAACGAGATGACCTTCGTGGCATCTCCATTAACCTCGCAACGGAAACGAATTTGGTACCAGCCTTTGACGGTGCGGAAAGCCGCACTTTTGATATCGAGAACTGTGCCACTCGATAGTCCGAACGTTGGCACTATAATCGGCTGAAAGCTGGGCGAACCGTGGATAAGCTGTTGCTGAAGCTCATTGCCGCAAAGCTGAGCGACGCGTCTGCCGCGCGGCACCCCGCTCATCGCTATTCTCGCAACCGGATCGTCGTCGGCCGTCTGCGAAAATAAAGTTTTCGCTTTAGGCAGGTCGTCCTGTGCCGCATCTACCTTCGGCGGTTCCGGCGGTTTCTGCTCTGGCGGCTTGGCGACCTCGATATCAGTCTTGGCTTCGCCGGTCGCTTCTGCAAGCGGCGCATTGCGTTCAGGAGAAACTTCGGTCGTCGCGACCTCGGGAAGCTCTATATCTTTCGGAACCGGCCTTGCCGGCAGCGTATCAGCCTGTGGCTTTTCCGCAGAAGCCTCCGCAGGCGCTTGCTCTGGCGCTGCCTCGTGCTGAGGCGCCGTCATCGCAGGCTTCGCGTCGCCTTGCGAAGCATTTCCCACTGCCGACTTTTGAGGACCGCTGTTCCTGTCGCCGAACTCGAAGACAGGTTTTAGACTGGGCATGGGGGCGGCAGGCTTGGCCTGCTCTGCCAGCTTGTTTTCAGGCGGAGGCGGTGGTGGTGGTGGTGGAGGCGGCGGCTCCTTCTTCGCCTCTTCCGGCGGTTTTGGCTCCGGTGGTTTTTCCTCCGGCTTCTTCTCTTCCTGCTTCTTCTCCTCCGGCGGCGGAACGAGTTCCACCTTCACGCTCTCGTCTTCCGGAGGCTTCGGCTCGATCTTTGGCAGCCCGAAAATGAGAAGTGCGACGACAGGAACATGCAGAAGCACGGACGCGCCGATGCCCCAGCGGATTTCAGGCCGCTGCTTTGCTGCTTCATGCGTCTCCGCCGGTTCCACTACTTCTTCTTCGGTCACAGCAGCGATGTGGCCTCTAAAGCCGGCAGCATCAAGCCACAAAAGCAAAAAACATCGTGATTGCGGTCGAGGTCATTGGTCGGCGGGCCCGTCGTCCGCCACCAGATTGTGTTCCTGCCATTGGCTTTCCGGAATGGCGTCGCCGACGAGAAAGGCGAAGGACGCGACCTTGCCGGAGCCGGCGTCGAGCTCGCATTTGAACTGGATGTTGTACCACTTCCGTTTGCTGCGGAAGGCGCCGCCCTTCACCTCGACGCTGTTGCCGCTCACCTTCTCCGCCGCCATCGCATAGGGGGCGAGCGTATCGGGCGCCATTGCCGGCCGCACGCGGCGCACCTGCTCCAGCGCTTCGAGATCGCAGAGCTGCAGGTTGCGTTCGCTGCCCGAGAGCTGCCGCAGGGCCTCGCGAGCGCGCTTGCTGCGCGGATCGGCCAGCACCTTCTCGGAAAAGAACTGGCTCGCGATGACGAATTCGGCCGGCTTCGGCACCGCAGGCGGCATTGCCGCCGCAGCAGGTGGATCATTTGCGAGCGGCACCGGCTCGGCCTCGGGCTTTGCAGCCTCTGGCCTCACCTCTTCCGGCGAAGGCGCCCTGACGGGCTCGGGCGCGCTGACGGATTTCGTTTCCTGCGGAACGATCTCCACCGAGAGACCGTCATCAGGCGATGACAGCGGCTCCGTCTTCGGCAACAGCAGCAGAAGAAGCAGGATCGCAGCGGCATGCAGCACAAATGACGCGGCCGCGCCCCACCGGATCTCGCCGTCCCACTTGTTTGCCGCAAGTTCCATCGGTCAGGAAGCGGCTGTCGGACGATCGATGGCAATCGTGGAACTGAGAAACGCTTTCATCATGAGCTTGCCGAAGGTCCGGAAATGAGCACGCGGCAACACTGCCAGCACAGCCGAAGCTTTGCAACATCAAAACAAAGCAATCATCAGTTGTATTCAGCCGAGCGAGCCGATGAGGTCTCGGTAGGCAGCCTCCGGGAACGCCTTCAGCGTCTCGGTGCGGACATTCCCCGCCATGGCGAGCGACAGCGTAAAATGCGCCATCACCGCGTCGTCGGGCGCCTCGCAGACGGCGACCATGTCGTGTCCGCCCATCGTCAGATAGAACTGGTTGAAGGAGCCGCCGACGCTGGCGAGCAGTTTCTTCGCCGCGTCCAGCCGTTTTGTCGAGTCGCGAACAGTACGGATGCCTTGATCCGTCCAATTGATCAAAAGAATGTAAGTGGTCATGTCGCACCTCCTAACGGAGGACCGGTCTACGCAGGCATGCGTCGACCCTCGCTCGCGCGTCGCGATCGATCCCTTCCCCCGTGGCGCGGATTATAGCCCTGTCACCATGGAGGGACAAGAAAGCCGCCGGGATCATTGGTACTAATCACAAAGCAAAAGCCGGGCGCTAGGCCCGGCTTTTTCAATCGGAACGATGTGATCGAAGCCTCAGCTGTCGAGGAACGAACGCAGCTTCCTGGAGCGGCTCGGATGCTTCAGCTTGCGCAGCGCCTTCGCCTCGATCTGGCGGATACGTTCGCGGGTGACCGAGAACTGCTGGCCGACTTCTTCGAGCGTGTGGTCGGTGTTCATGCCGATGCCGAAGCGCATGCGCAGAACGCGCTCTTCGCGCGGCGTCAGCGAGGCCAGAACGCGGGTCGTCGTCTCGCGCAGGTTCGCCTGGATGGCGGCGTCGATCGGCAGCAGCGCGTTCTTGTCCTCGATGAAATCGCCGAGATGCGAATCCTCTTCGTCGCCCACCGGGGTTTCGAGCGAGATCGGCTCCTTGGCGATCTTCAGGACCTTGCGGACCTTTTCGAGCGGCATGGCGAGCTTTTCGGCCAGTTCTTCCGGCGTCGGCTCGCGGCCGATCTCGTGAAGCATCTGGCGCGAGGTACGGACGATCTTGTTGATCGTCTCGATCATGTGCACCGGAATACGGATCGTGCGGGCCTGGTCGGCGATCGAGCGCGTGATCGCCTGACGGATCCACCACGTCGCATAGGTCGAGAACTTGTAGCCGCGGCGGTACTCGAACTTGTCGACCGCCTTCATCAGGCCGATATTGCCTTCCTGAATGAGGTCGAGGAACTGCAGGCCGCGGTTCGTGTACTTCTTGGCGATTGATATGACGAGGCGAAGATTCGCTTCGACCATTTCCTTCTTGGCGATGCGCGCTTCGCGCTCGCCCTTCTGCACCATGTGCACGATGCGGCGGAATTCCGAGATCGAAATGCCGGTTTCCGTTGCGAGATTCTGGATCTCCTGGCGGATGTCGCGGATCGTCGTGTTCTCGGCCTTGGCGAATTCCTTCCAGCCGCGGGCGGCCAGATTGCCGATGGACTTCATCCAGTTCGGATCGAGCTCGGCGCCCTGATACTGCTCGAGGAACGAGTCGCGCTTGACGCCGTAGGATTCGGCCAGACGCAGCAGGCGGCCTTCGTTCTGCACGAGGCGCTTGTTGATGTCGTAGAGCTGCTCGACCAGCGCATCGATGCGGTTCTGGTTGAGCGACAGCGACTTCACGGCCTTGATGAGCTCGTCCTTGAGCTCCTTGTAGCGGCGCTCCTGGGCGGAAGACAGCGTGCCGGTGGCGGCAAGGCGCTGCTCGACCTGCTGGTCCTGCAGCTTGCGCAGCTTCTTGTAGGTCTCGGCGATGATGTCGAGCGTCTCCATGACCTGCGGGCGAAGCTCGGCTTCCATCGCGGCGAGCGAGAGGTTCGATTCGTCCTCGTCCTCTTCTTCCTCCTCGGGAGGCATGCCTTCGCCGCCGACATCGGTGATGTCGTCGTCACCGGAGCGGGCGCGCCGGGTCTTTTCCTTTTCCTCGGCGGCCTTGCGGTCGGCCTCGATCTTCTCGGGGCTCTGGAACTGCGGGGCAGCCTTGGCTTCCGGACCGGAATAGGTCGTTTCGAGATCGATGATCTCGCGCAAGAGCGTGGTGCCTTCGTTCAGTTCGTCGCGCCAGATGATCAGCGCCTGGAACGTCAGCGGGCTCTCACAGAGGCCTGCGATCATCGTCTCGCGGCCGGCTTCGATCCGCTTGGCGATCGCGATTTCGCCCTCGCGGGAGAGAAGCTCGACAGAACCCATCTCGCGCAGATACATGCGCACCGGGTCGTCGGTACGGTCGGTTGGTTCTTTCTTCTTGGCGGTCGCAAGCGCGGTGCCGCTCGAAGGCGCGAGCTCGCCGCCTTCGCTGTCGTCATCGCTACCGGCGTCGTCGTCATCGCCGCCGCTGGAAGCTCCGGCTTCCTCGGCTTCTTCGTCCTCGATGACATTGATGCCCATGTCCGAAAGCATCGACATCGTGTCTTCGATCTGCTCGGACGTCACTTCCTCGGACGGCAGGACGGCGTTAAGCTCGTCCATCGTCACATAGCCGCGCTTCTTGGCGGCCTTGATCATCTTCTTGACCGCGTCGTCGGAAAGATCGAGAAGAGGGCCGTCGCTTGCGCCGTCGCGTTCGACTTCCGCGTCTTCGTTCTCTTTGACCTTGGTTGCCATTTATATCGTCGCCTTCCTGACGCTATCCAATCTCGCTACGGTGAATGGGCCGTCTCAGGGCCTGACGCGCCGCTCGCGTCGCCCTTCAAATCACCTGAGCCCACCTAACGGGATGACATTTAAAGTCTGATTAACCACGATCGCCGGTACCGGACAGCAAAGCTTTCTTGCTTTTGGATTTCCGGCCATGGTTGCGCGATCCGCCTTGACCCTGTTCACCGTTTCAACAAGTCGAACGGTGATTCCCACATTTTTTGTTCTCGTCAAGCTTTTCCACAAAAAAAGCCCGCGAAAAATCGGAAAAAGCCTTATCCACAGGCTTCGAACCGCGGCTGCGATTGCGAAGCTTATTTAAGAAGCGGCGAACAAAAGACAAGGGCGGCAAGGATTTTGCCCTCGAGCGCCCGTTGTTCCGGCCGTTTTTGCAGCTGTACCGGCGGTATATTCGCCGGTTTCAGGCAGGCATCATGCTCTGCTTCTAGTGCGCGGCGCCATCATAGGCCGTCACCTTCAGCGCGCCGAGATCGACTGCGGGAATGCAGCGCAGATTGACCGAGGCCATCGCCGCACCGTTCGGGGCCAGGCCTTCGCCGAAGGGCGCAATACCGCAATTGGTGCAGAAATGATGCCGGATGACATGCCTGTTGAAAGTATAGGTCGAAAGATCGCCCTCGGGCGTCTTCAGCACCAGCTTCTCGCGCGGCACGAAGGCGAGGAGCCCGCCCCGCCGGCGGCAGAGCGAACAGTTGCAGTCGATCGCCTCGGTAAATTCGCCTTCGACTTCGAACGCGATGTTGCCGCAATGGCAGCTTCCCTCGTAGAGCATGTCGTCCTCCTCACATCCAATCCATCACGACCTTGCCCGAGTTGCCCGAGCGCATCGCCTCGAAACCGTCGCGAAACTCATCGATCCTGATGCGATGAGTGATGATCGGCGCAAGGTCAAGGCCGCCCTGGACGAAGGCGATCATCTTGTACCAGGTCTCGAACATCTCGCGGCCGTAAATGCCCTTGAGATTGAGCATCTTGAAGATCACCTTGTTCCAGTCGATCTCGAAGCCCGCCGGCGCGATGCCGAGAATGGCGATCTTGCCGCCATTGTTCATCTTGTCGATCATGTCGCGGAAGGCCGGTGCGGCACCCGACATTTCCAGCCCGACGTCGAAGCCCTCGGTCATGCCGATCGCCTTCATCACGTCGGCGAGGTTTTCCTTCGAGGCGTCGACGACATGGTCGATGCCGAGCTTGCGCGCGAGCTGCAGCCGGTGCGGATTGATATCGGTGATGACGACCTTGCGGGCGCCCGAACGCTTGGCGACCAGCGCCCCCATGATGCCGATCGGCCCGGCGCCGGTGACGAGCACGTCCTCGCCGACGAGATCGAAGGAGAGCGCGGTATGCACCGCATTGCCGAACGGGTCGAAGATCGCGGCGATCTCGTCGGAAATATCGTCGGGGATCGGCACGACATTGCTTTCGGGAATGCAGACGAACTCCCCGAACGAGCCCGGCCGGTTGACGCCGACGCCGAGCGTATTGCGGCAGAGATGCCCCCTGCCCGCCCGGCAGTTGCGGCACTTGCCGCAGACGATATGCCCCTCGCCCGAAACCCGTTCGCCGACATGATAGCGGGTGACCGCCGAGCCGATCTCGGCGATCTCGCCCGAGAATTCATGGCCGACGACCATCGGCACCGGAATAGTCTTCTGCGCCCACTGGTCCCAGTTCCAGATATGCACGTCGGTGCCGCAGATCGCCGATTTCTTCACCCGGATCAGCACATCGTTCGGCCCGACCTCCGGCACCGGCACGTTCTCCATCCAGAGCCCGACTTCCGGCTTCGATTTGACCAGCGCCTTCATCATGTTCGACATATCTGTTCCCACTGCTTCTTGACGCCAGCTTCGCT
>NZ_NWSX01000044.1 GCF_002531825.1 Rhizobium sp. J15
CTGGTTGGAATCGTCGTCGATTGCCTGCTTGCCGGTGATAACAAGCCCTGGCTGTTCGGCATCGGCGACCGCCTTGAGGATCTTGGCAACGGCGAGCGGCTCGACCTGATCGTCGGTCTCGACCAGGATCGCCCGGTCGGCGCCCATGGCCAGTGCGGTGCGCAGCGTCTCCTCGGCCTTGGCAGGACCGATCGACACGACCACCACTTCCTCGGCCTTGCCGGCCTCCTTCAGCCGCAGCGCCTCTTCCCCCGAGATCTCGTCGAACGGGTTCATCGACATCTTCACATTGGCAAGCTCGACACCCGTGCCATCCGGCTTCACCCGGATCTTCACGTTGTAGTCGACAACCCGTTTGACGGGCACCAGAATCTTCATGGGCGATCTCCATCTGTGCCGATTTATTAACCGTGTCTCGACAGAGTCATCTGCAGCGCTGCGGCGGACGTAAGTCGAAATTCACATGCATTCGCCGAGCTAGGTCGTCGATGACCAATCACACGATACCTTGCCGTTGTGCTCACCCAACTGGGGCGATCGCCTTTGGGAGGTAAGCGCAGTTCCGGAGAAGATGATTGGTGTCCTGATGCCTGCAATTCCGTCATTTACTATCGACATTCCTCGGTGCGCGACTTGCGGATCAGCGAAGACGTCTTCCACAGTGTTGATCGGTCCGGCGGGAACGCCCACGCGTGCAAGATCGGCCAGCAAATCCGTTCGTTTGAAAAGCTTCGTCTGCGCCTCCATGACCGATGTCAGCTCCTCTCGATGACGCACCCTGTCCGCGTTCGTCTTGAAACGGGCGTCGGCGGCCACAGACGACAGCCGGAGGACATCGCAGATGCGTGCGAACTGGCTGTCGTTTCCGCAGGCGATAATGATATTGCCGTCGGATACCGGGAATACCTGATATGGCGCGATGTTAGGATGGGCATTGCCGAGCCGCGTCGGCGCCTTTCCCGAGGCCAGGAAATTCATCGCCTGGTTGGCCAGTACGGCGACCGTGCTGTCCAGCAGCGCCATATCGATATGCTGCCCCTCCCCCGTGCTGTTGCGCAGGATCAAAGCGGCCTGGATTGCGATGACCGAATAGAGGCCGGTGAAGATATCGCCGAACGCCACGCCGATTTTCTGCGGCTCCCGGCTTGGCTCACCGGTCAAATCCATGATGCCTGCCATGCCTTGGACGATGAAATCATAACCTGCACGCCCGGCATACGGGCCGGTTTGGCCAAAGCCGGTAATCGAGCAGTAGATCAGCTTCGGATTGATCGCCTTCAGGCTCTCGTAATCGAGACCGAACTTCTTCAGCCCGCCGACCTTGAAGTTCTCGATGACGACGTCCGCGTTCGCGATCAGTGCGCGCAGTTTTTCGACATCTTCCGCCGCGTTGAAATCCGCCGTGATGCTCAGTTTTCCGCGATTGCAGCTATGGAAGTAGGCTGCCGCGACATCATCGCCATCGGTGATGAAGGGAGGCCCCCAGCGGCGCGTATCGTCGCCCTGCGGGCTTTCCACCTTGATGACGGTTGCTCCGAGATCGGCAAGTGTCTGTCCAGCCCACGGACCGGCCAGGATACGCGCCAGTTCCACGACCCGAACGCCTTCAAGCGGAAATTGCATGGGTAACTCCCTGATCATTGCCTAGCTCGCCGATCCGCCTCACATGTTCGGATAGACCGGCCCCTCGCCGCCCTGCGGCGGCACCCAGTTGATGTTCTGGTTGGGGTCCTTGATGTCGCAGGTCTTGCAGTGCACGCAGTTCTGGGCGTTGATGACGAATGTCTTGTCGCCGTCCTTCTCCACCCATTCATAAACGCCGGCCGGACAGTAGCGCGTCGACGGGCCGGCATAGATGCCGAGCTCGGAGGCCTTCTGCAGGGCGATGTCCTTCACCTGCAGATGCACCGGCTGGTCCTCC
>NZ_NWSX01000045.1 GCF_002531825.1 Rhizobium sp. J15
ATCGACAACCCGTTTGACTGGGACGAGAATCTTCATGGGGTCCTTCCTTCAAGAGAGAACTGGCTTCAGCGAGGCTGTTAGGAAAATGCGCGCTCGGGCGCCGCTCCGATTGTCGAATGGCGACATGGATACGCGTTTTTCCTCCAAATACAACGCTTCCATGACGCCGGCAGGCAATTTGCCGGCAATATATGGACGTTTACGTTCACGTCAATATCGCTGCCAGCGCCGGCCCCAGGGAAAGCGCTGTACCGTCCGCCCATCCGCGCCGGCAGCGATGGTCGGGCCGGTGGCGGGTTCGTTTTTGACGGCGCGGGGCGTCACGATCTGCCGGTCGAAGAGCGGTACGCCGGGCCGGCGCAAGACGAGGATCAGAAGAGCGCCGGCAAGGATGCCGCCGACATGAGCGCCCCAGGAAACATCGCCGCCGGAGGCGATGACCAGCATGAGGAATTGCTGGCCGATCCATAAAAGCAGCGGGATGAAGGCCGGCAGCGGCAAGGGCACGCGGAAGAATACCAGCACCCAGACCCTGACGCGTGGATGCAGCATGACATAGGCGGCAACGACCCCGGAGATCGCCCCCGATGCGCCGACCAGCGGTGCTTCCGACGTGGTGCCCAGCAGGCCGTGGCAGAGCGCGCCGGCGGCGGCGCAGGCGAGGTAGAAGATCAGGAAGCGCAGATGCCCCATCGCGTCCTCGACATTGTCGCCGAAGACCCAGAGGAAGATCATGTTGGAAGCCAGATGCCAGAAGCCGGAATGGACGAAGGCATAGGTGAGATAGGTCAGAGGCTCCGGCACGATTTCGAGGCCCTGCGCCAGCACCGCGTGTCCGAAGGCGATCGCCGGGATATAACCAAGCCCGACCGTCGTCGCCTGGGCTGCCTGTTCGCTTTCCAGGACAGTCAGAAGCCAGACCGCGACATTCAGCGCGATCAATGAGAGCGTCACCCACTGAACCTTGATGTATTTGAGCGTATTGGCATCGTGAAGTGGTATGAACATGCAGGCGCCCCCCGGCGATCGTGATCGGGGGCGAGCCTATCTGTTTTTTCCCGGAACCCAAAGCACATCCGCGCGGCCACGGTCGTTTGCATGACGCGCGGCGACGAAGAGGAAGTCGGACAGGCGATTGACGTATTTCATCGCAGCCGCACCGACGATTTCGCCCTCGCTGCGGGCAAGCGCCACCATCAGACGCTCGGCCCGGCGAGCAATCGTGCGGGCAAGGTGCAGATGCGCGGCGGCCGGGCTGCCGCCTGGCAGTATGAAGGATTTCAACGGCTCCAGACCGGCATTCAGCCGGTCGATATCCCGCTCGATGCGATCGACCTGCGTCTCGACGATCCGCAGCGGCTCATAGGCCGGCGGTTCACCCGTATCCGGCGTGGCGAGATCGGCGCCGAGATCGAAGAGATCGTTCTGGATCAGCATCAGCATGGCGTCGAGATCGGGCAGGCCGGCCGTATGCAACCGCGCGAGCCCGATCGCCGAATTGGCCTCGTCGATCGTGCCGTAGGCCTCGACGCGCAGGTCGTCCTTGGTGCGGCGGGGGCCGGAAACCAGGCCGGTCGTGCCGTCATCGCCGGTCTTCGTGTAGATCTTGTTGAGCTTGACCACGGTTCCCCCTTCGAAGCCCTGTCAGGTCGGGCGGCCGCCGCCGGTCAGCCAGAGCGTCAGCATGATCAGGATGACGGCAATCGCCTGCAACAGGACGCGAAGCTGCATCAGCTTGTTGGAAAGATTGGCATCGCCGCCCTTCATCATGTTGAAGAGACCGCGGATCAGGACGAGGGCGACGACGCCCATGACGATGATCGCGAGGATATAGGTGACCGTGGACATGGCATTCAGCTTTCTCAGTCCGTCCATCGCATCAGGCGGTAGAAGAGGTCTGCCAGAAGCAGCCTCTTCAGGACCATGCCCTGTTTAGCCGGAGTCGTTACAGGATAATGTGGCCTTGGGTTTTTCGAGTTCAATGCGTGTTTCAATACCGAATAGACCGCATCCGGGCCATGTTTATGGCGGTTGGGCGGCCCCGCTCCCTCGAGCCTCGCCAATTGCCTGGCATAATCGGCCGCGTGCGGCGAGTTTACGAGGTCGATATGCTCCTTGATCTTGGCGAGCGCATTGGCGGTGAAGCGCGTCGCGATCGGTCCCGGCTCGATCAGGCTCACATGGATGCCGCTGCCCTGCAGTTCCATGCGCAGCGTGACGCTGAGGCCTTCGAGCGCAAATTTGGAGGCGGTGTAGGCGCCGCGGTAGCGATAGGGAACGATGCCGAGGATGGACGAGCATTGCACGATCCGCCCCTCGCCGCGCCTGCGCATCGCCGGGATGACCTGGCGCGTCAGCTCATGCCAGCCGAAGAAGTTCGCCTCGAACTGGGCGCGCAGCGCTGCCGTCGAAAGATCCTCGACGGCGCCCGGCTGACCGTAGGCGCCATTGTTGAAGAGCGCGTCGATGCGGCCGCCGCTGCGTTCGAGCACCGCGCCGACCAGTTCGGAGATCGTCTCGGTCCTGGCATAATCCATCAGAAAGGCTTCGATGCCGTCGGCTTCCAGCCTCGAGAGATCCTCCGCCTTGCGCACCGTCGCGAAGACGCGCCAGCCATCGGATTTCAACGCCCGCGCGCAGTAAGCGCCGATGCCGGACGAACATCCGGTCACGACGATGGTGCGCTCTGCCGCCATGGAATGATTCCTGTACAAAATGGGACTCGTTTCCCATATTCGGCCAGATGATACAATCTGGAAAGCCGGGGACGGAATGCGGAAGGTGCTGCGCACGACTTATGACGTGGTCTATGACGCGATCTGTCACATGGTCGAGGATGACGGCTTTGCCATGGCGAGCCATGTGGCGCTCTCGAGCCTGCTTGCGGTTTTCCCCTTCCTGATCTTCGGCACCGCGCTCGCAAGCTTCCTCGGCGCCGATCAGTTTTCCTCGACCGCCATCCATCTGATCTTCGACACCTGGCCCGAAGCGATCGCCAAGCCGCTCGCCGATCAGGTGCTGCAGGTGCTGACCATTCCGCGCGGCGGGCTGCTGACGATCTCGGTGCTGGCGGCTGCCTATTTCGCCTCGAACGGCGTCGAGGCGCTGCGCATCTCGCTCAACCGCGCCTACCGGGTGCAGGAGACGCGGCCATGGTATTTCACCCGGCTCGCCAGCCTCGGCTATGTGCTGATCGCCGTCATCATCTTCGCGGCGATCAGCATTCTGCTCGTCGCCCTGCCGCTCGCTCTCGATTATGCGCGCGGCTGGTTTCCGCTGTTTGCCGACACGCTCGACATCGTTTTCAGCTGGCGCGTCTACGGCACGCTCGTCGTGCTGACCGTCGGGCTGCTCGTGGTGCATCTCTGGCTGCCGTCCGGCAAGCGGCGGGTCTTCGACGTCATCCCCGGCGTGCTGCTGACGCTGCTTCTGTGGCTCGCCGGCGCGCTGATCTTTGCCTATTATCTCGCGACCTTCGCCAATTATACGGCGACCTATGCCGGTCTCGCCTCCGTCATGATCGTGCTGATCTTCCTCTATATGGTCGGCGTCATCTTCATTATCGGCGCGGAGATCAACGCGGCGCTGATCAAGTTCCGCGTCTTCCGGATGTTCTCGCATACGCTTTCGATCGTCGGCAGAGAGCGCGCCGAAAGGCGGTCAGAACCCGACAAGGCGGCGAATGTCGGCTCCTGACAGGCCCTGGGCGCGCAATTCGCCAAGCCCGCTGTCGCCATCGCTTTTTGAAAGCTTGCGGCCGTCTTCGTCGAGGATCAGGCGATGATGGTGATAGAGGGGCTGCGGCAGGTCGAGCAGCACCTGCAGCAGCCGGTGCACCGATGTCGCATGGAAAAGGTCGAGCCCGCGCACGACATGGGTGACGCCCTGCAGCGCATCGTCGATGACCACGGAAAGATGATAGCTCGATGGGGCGTCGGAGCGCGACAGGATGACATCGCCCCAGACCCCGGGCTCGGCGGCGATTTCGCCGGTCCTGCCGTCGCCGGTCTCCGTCCAGAACAGGAGTTCGCCGATGAGGTCGAGCGCCTTGCGCATATCGAGCCGCCAGGCATGCTTCTTTCCCGAGGCGAGAATGTCCCGCCATTCGGCCTCAGGCCGCTCGCGGTCGATCGCGGGATAATGCGGGGTGCCGTCCGGATCGCGCGGCCAGACTTGCCCCGCCGCCTCATAGACAGCGACGCGCGCCTTCACCTCGCCGCGCGTCAGGAAGGCCGGATAGACCAGTCCGCGTTCGATCAGCGCGTGCAGCGCCGCCTGATATTCGGGAAAGTGTTCCGACTGGCGCCGCACCGGGCTTTCCCAGCGGATATCGAGCCAATCGAGATCCCTGAAGATTCCGGCCTCGAATTCCGGCGTGCAGCGCGCCTGATCGATATCCTCGATGCGCAGCAGGAGGCGGCCGTGTTCGGCCTCCGCCATATCGCGGTTCAACAGCGCCGACAGGGCATGGCCGAGATGCAGCGGTCCGTTGGGACTCGGGGCAAAACGAAAGACGGGCTTTTGACGCTCACTCGTGGTCATGCTTTCTTCTGCCATGGATTCGCGTTTGGAACCACTGCGAGGCGATGTGCAGATCATCCACAATGAAGACGATGTCAGGCAAGGCTTGGAAGCGTTGCTTCGTCTCGATCCGCGCCTTGCCCCGATCGCCGTGGATGCAGGCCCCATTCCGCTGCGGCTGCGCGAGCCTGGATTTGCCGGCCTTGCCCATATCATCGTCTCGCAAATGGTGTCGCGGGCGAGCGCCGAGGCGATCTGGCGGCGTATGCTGCCGGCGGACGGTGCGCTGACCGCCGAAGGCTATGTGACGCTTCATGCCGATGCGTGGCGGGAGTTCGGGTTGTCGCGCGCCAAGGCCGAGACATTGTCGCGGATCGCCAAGGCCGTTGCCTCCGGCCGCCTCGATCTTTCCGGGCTCTGCCTGAAGCCGCCTGGGGAGGCGCTTGCCGAGCTTACCGCGCTGAAAGGCGTCGGCCCGTGGACGGCCGAGGTCTATCTGATGTTTTGCGGCGGCCATGCGGATGTCTTTCCGGCAGGCGACGTCGCGCTGCAAAATGCCGTCGGCGCGGCCTTGCGCCTTGCGGCCCGGCCGCAGGCAAAGGCGCTGGCTCGCCTGGCGGAAGCCTGGTCGCCATGGCGTTCGGTCGCGGCCCGGCTTTTCTGGGCCTATTACGCCGCGAAAATGCGCCGCGACATGGTGCCGGTCGGCTGATCGGCAACACTCTTCAAATTGCCTTTATCCTCTGAATTTATTGGACTTCACAATCCTGTAACAACCGGCCTAATATACAGGTGCAGATGCCGAATCGATCAGGAGAGTCCCTTGACGATTGCAGTCTCCCCGCAGGCCCTGCCGGCGCTCGTTCTGAACGCTGACTACCGGCCGCTGAGTTATTACCCCTTGTCGCTGTGGTCCTGGCAGGACGCGATCAAGGCGGTATTTCTCGACCGTGTGAATATCATCGCAGAATATGAACATTCGGTTTCATCGCCGAGTTTTTCGATGCGGCTTCCGAGTGTCGTATGCCTGAAGACCTATGTTCAGCCGTCCCGCAATCCCGCCTTCACCCGGTTCAACGTCTTCCTACGCGACCGGTTCGAATGCCAGTATTGCGGCGCCCATGACGACCTGACCTTCGATCACGTCATCCCGCGCGCCCATGGCGGCGAGACGACCTGGGAGAACGTCGTGGCGGCCTGCTCGCCCTGCAACCTGCGCAAGGGCAGCAAGCTTCCCAAGCAGGCGGGCATGTTCCCGGCGCAGAAGCCCTACCAGCCGACGGTGCAGGACCTGCACAATAACGGCCGGCTGTTTCCGCCGAACTATCTCCATGACAGCTGGCTCGATTATCTCTACTGGGATACCGAACTGCAGCCCTGATCGATCTGATCACGCGGCCTTGCGGACGCCGACAAAGGCGAAGGCCGCGAGCAGAATTCCTGCGATCACATTCCAGCCTGCGAAAGACAGGCCGAGCACTCTCAGCGCCGCATCGGTGCAGGAGGGGCCCTTGATCGTATTGAGCTCGGTGAGCAGATCGCCGGCATTGCCCGTCATGCTGTTTGCCGTCGTCGAGCAGGTGGCCGGCCCCGGCCAGAAATGCCATTCGACGCCGGCGTGATAGACGCCCATGCCCGCCGTCACCAGCATCAGGATGCCGGCTGCGAGAATGAGGGCGCGGGTGATCCAGTTCGGCAGGCCGATCATTGCGGAGATGGTGCCGAGGAGGGCGATCGGGATCGCGTAATAATAGGGCTGGCGTTGCAGCAGGCAGAGCGCGCAGGGAATATAGCCGCCGATGTACTGGAAGCCGAGGGCGGCGCCGACCACCGCCGCCATGCCGATCGCGAGCAGTAAGGAATAGATAAAGCCCGGACGGGCGAGCGGCGAGGCGGTGACAGTCATGGCGGAACTCCGCGAGAGTTTGGCTTAGGGCAATTCCAGCAAAAGTGTGAAGCGGTTTTGCGTCCGGACTTGCGTAAAATTAGAGAGATAGAGCAGCTTCGTCATTCGAAGAGAAACGAGAATGCTCTAGTGAGCGAAAGAGCGGTAGCCGACATAGAGCAAGATCACCGCACCGGCACCGATGCCAACGATCTGGCCGAGACGCTTCTCGATGAAGTCACGGATCGACTCGCCGTAGCGGCGCAGCAGCCAAGCGAGGAAGAGGAAACGTGCGCCGCGTGCAATAATCGCCGAAACAATGAAGAGCCCCAGATTGACGTTGATGACGCCGGACAGGATCGTCACGATCTTGATCGGCGGCAAATGCGCAAGACCTGATGTGACAAGCAGCAGCAGGATCCACTCGTAGGTGACGTAGGCCTTCATCTCCTCGAAGGCATCGAGCTTGCCGTAGAATTCGAGAACCGGCCGCGCCACCGCCTCATAGGCGTAGTGACCGAGCGCCCATCCCGCGATGCCGCCGAGCACGGAGGCGACAGTCGCAACCACCGCGTAGCGATAGGAGCGTTCCGGCTTGGCGAGCGCCATCGGCAGGAAAAGCACATCGGCGGGTACGAGAAAGACGGAGCTTTCGACGAAGGCGATGACGGCGAGCCAGACTTCGGCCGATTTGCGTGCGGCCAGAGACATGGTCCAGTCGTAAAGTCTACGGAGCATTCCATTCCCTTCCTGTTGCGGTGCAAAAAGCTTTAGGTGCCATGGGCGGCGCTGTAAATGCTCGCCCGTGTCCTTCGCGCCACCGTCGTTTAAAAATTTCGTGAACCGTGGCGTCGGCGCGTCTCCCAAGATTTCATGAGATTGCGAATCGGCCATTCTGCGGCAAGCTGTTTCGAATGGACGCGCAGGATGGCGAGAGAATGTTCAAAGTGATCGAAGGCGGCCGCGGGCAGGCCGTGCAGATGGAGGTCCAGGCCGAGGGCAATTCCGGACCGAGCCGGGAGGATGTGCGCCGGGAGGCCGCGCGGCGGCTCAGCGAAAGCGGCTATCACGTTTCCCGCGTCCGGGAGTTTGCCACCGGCGCGCAGATGCCGGCGGCACTGAGATACCTTTCGCTGCAGATCGATTTCGTCGCAGACGCGCTCTCGCGGCTCGATCCCATCCCGGTGGATTTTCGTTCCGACGCCTATTGGCCTGTCTCTTCCTGAGGGGACCATATGAGCGATCGCGCCGTAGCAGCTTGAGGTGCGCTTCAGGACAGATCCATCGACTTTTCCCACTGCTGGCGCAGGACGTTCATTTCCGTGCGCTTCTGGGCCATCTCGCTGACGACGGCGCGCAGATTGGGATGGCGCGACATGAACATGTTGAAGTCGCGCCGTTCGAGCACTTCGAACTGGCAGAAATCGACGGCGATGACGTCGGCAGTGCGTCGTCCGCCGGTCAGAAGCGCCATTTCGCCGAAGAAGGCGCCAGGCTCCAGCCGGATCGCGCCGCTGGCAAGACGAACTTCCACGGCTCCCGACGAGATGAAGTACATGCCGTCGCCACGGTCGCCGCGGCGGATGACGCGTTCGCCGGGCGGGGCGGATTTCGCCTTGAAGAGCAGCAGCAGCTCCTCCTGCGCGTCCTCATTGACCTGGGAGAACAGCGGGAAGGTTTCGATCAGCTGCTGGATCTTCAGCTGGTGCTGGCGCTCGCGCTCCTCGCCGAGCGCTCTGATCTTTTCCAGTTCGACGCCGAGCGCCTTCTGGCGGCCTCTGCCATAGTTTTCCCAGAGGGACGGCCAGTTCGAACGCATGTATTTCTTCAGGCCGTCGGTCGCAAAGATCACCAGCGGGTTGAGCGTGATCGACAGGATCGCGGCGGCAAGGATCATATCCCGGCCTTCTTGCGGCAGGAGGCCGAGCGAGACGCCGAGGCCGGCGAGGATGAAGGAAAATTCGCCGATCTGGGCAAGGCCGCCGGCCAATGTCAGCCCCATGCCGATCGGATAACGCAGCAGCATGACGATCGCGAAGGTGATGATGCCCTTGCCGAGGATGATGAGTGCCAGCGCGCCGATCACGGCCACCGGCTGACGCACCAGGATCGAGGGGTCGAAGAGCATGCCGACGGAGACGAAGAACAGCACGGAGAAGGCATTCTGCAGCGGCAGCGAATCGGCGGCGGCCCTGTGGCTGAGCTGGGATTCGCTCATGACGACGCCGGCGAAAAACGCGCCGAGCGCGAAGGAGACGCCGAAGATCGCCGCCGAGCCGAAGGCGATGCCGAGTGCGATCGCCAGCACCGTCAGCGTGAAGAGTTCGCGCGAGCCGGTGCGGGCGATCATCGTCAGCAGCCAGGGCACGATGCGCGGCCCGAGGAAGATCGCCATGGCGGCAAAAGCCGCCACCTTCAAGAGTGTGAGGCCGATCGTCAGCGCCAGCGGCAAGTCGCCGAGACCGTGGGTCGTATCGACGGCGTGGCCACCCAGGAGTTCGGCGAGCGCCGGCAGCATCACCAGCGCCAGCACCATCACCAGATCCTCGACGATCAGCCAGCCGACGGCGACGCGCCCGCTCGGCGCATTGACGAGGTTGCGTTCCTCCAGCGCCTTCAGAAGAACGACCGTGCTCGCTACCGACAGGCTGAGGCCGAAGACGAGGCCGGCGCCGAGGCTCCAGCCCCAGAGCTTGCAGAGACCGATGCCCAACAGGGTGGCGAGAATGATGCGCCCGATCGCGCCCGGCACGGCGAGGCCGCGCACGGCGAGCAGGTCGGAGGCGGAAAAATGCAGGCCGACGCCGAACATCAGCAGGATGACGCCCATTTCGGCGAGCTGGCCGGCAAGGGCGGTGTCGGCAACGAAGCCCGGCGTGAACGGCCCCATCAGGATGCCGGCCATCAGGTAACCGACGAGCGGCGGCAGCCGCAGCCGATCGGCGCCGTAACCGAGGATCGCCGCGAAAACGAAACTGACGGCGACCGTTGCTATGAGTCCTACTTCCTGATGCACGTCTGGCCCTTCCGGATGACAAGGGCCGCACTTTGGACGAAGTGCAAGCAAAATTAAACAGTTGATTCGCGTGATATGGCGACTGTTCGGCGCCTAAATTGATCTGGCGCAAGCGGGCATTTCTCCTTTGCCCCACTCATCATCCTGCCGTCCCCGATGTTGGAACCACTTGCAGCCTGTCTCGTTGCTCTTTCATCAGGAGAAGGAGAAACGATATGCGAAAGATCATCCTGAACTGTACTGTGACGGCTCTTGCCGTCTGCTCATTTGCCGCGCCCGTTCTCGCCGACAGCATCTATGTCAGAGAGCGTTCCTATGACGACGGCTATCGCCATGAGCGGGTACGACCGGGCGTCACCATCAGTGAGCGCGGCATCACCTTCGGCGCGGTGCGCGAACGCGAGCGCCGCCGCTATCGCGACGACGGCTGCGAAACCCGGAGCGTCACTCGCCAGACCGAAGACGGCGAAGTTACCAGGACGGTCCGGCGCTGCTATTGAGGATATATGACATGAAGACGGAGCCCGGTTCCTGTGCGAGCCGGGTTTTTGTTGGTCCGCTATCGCAATGCGGTGGTGGAAATCACTTGTCGATGCTATGAGCGCGCCTTCGTTCAAAGCGCGTATCTCACGCCAAGCACCTCGCAGGATTTTTCAGCATGATTGAGCTTACCCCATCCCAGATCGCTGCACTCAAACTCGTCAGGGATGGAGATCTTTATCCTCAACCGGCCAATAAATGGACGCATCAGAACGCGACCGTGACCTACGCCAAATCCGACCGGTGGAAAGAGCGGCCGCAGAAAGTCAAATCGGTCACGGCAAAGACGCTGGGAGAGTTGACGGAATCGGGCTTCCTCGAGCGGCGGCACCTGGACGACGATGTCTCGAAAGACGTCTACGGCATCACCATGGCCGGCAAGATATGGCTGTTGAAGAATAAGTAATTTTATTCGGATGCCAATTCGTTCCGTATCCGGATCTGGGCGCGGGGGTAGAAACCAGTCCGCCTTCGTTCCTGACGGAACTACGGCGCGACAGCGGAGGCTGGTGCCCCATGCCGGGGTCGAACCAGCACTTCTTTCGAAACTCGATTTTGAGTCGAGCGCGTCTACCAATTCCGCCAATGGGGCAACGGATACAGACGGGCGGCTGTCTAACATGTGAGCGCCTGCACGCGCAAGACGCGCGAGTGAAGTTATCAGACTGATCCGGTAGAGAGTTCCGGCCTCGTTTCGAGGCCGGAGGCATATATCTATTCTCTCAATGGGCGGCGGCGGGCACCGGGTTGGTCAGGCCGGACTTCTTCAGCGTGATCGCCAGGATCGAGGCCAGCAGGCAGAAGGCGCCGGCGATGAAGAAGGCGGGCAGGTAGCTCGAAAGCTCGGTTCGCGAGAGGCCGGCGCCATAGGCGGCGGTGGCGGCGCCCAGTTGATGGCCGGCGAAGACCCAGCCGAAGACGAGGCCGGCTTTTTCGCGGCCGAAGCGATCGGCGGCGATCTTGACGGTCGGCGGTACGGTGGCGATCCAGTCGAGGCCATAGAAGATGGCAAAGAAGGAGAGGCCGTAGAAGCTGAAATCGCTGAAGGGCAGATAGAGCAGCGAAAGGCCGCGCAGGCCGTAGTACCAGAACAGCAGCCAGCGATTGTCGAAGCGGTCGGAGAGCCAGCCGGAGCCGATCGTGCCGAAGAAATCGAAGATGCCCATGACGGCAAGCACGCTGGCGGCGGCCACCGGCGTGATGCCGAAATCGCCGCAGAGGGTGACGAAATGCGTCTGGATCAGGCCGTTGGTGCTCAGCCCGCAGATGAAGAAGGTGGCAAAGAGGATCCAGAAGGTCGAGGTCGTCGAAATTTCCTTCAGCACGGTGATCGGAGTCGCAAGCGCTGCCCCAAGCGTGCCACGTGCCGGGGCAGGGGCGACGTGGGTTTCCCCGAGCAGCGGCAGGCTTACGTCAGAAGGACGGTCGCGCATGAGGAGAAGGACGAGCAGGGCCGCAACCATGATCATGGCGCAGACGAAGAAGACGGTGGCGCGCCAGCCGTAGCGCTCCGTGAGCTCCGCCATCAGCGGCAGGAACACCAGCTGGCCGGTTGCAGAGCTTGCCGAGAGCATGCCGACGACGAGGCCGCGGTGCTTGACGAACCAGCGCGTGGAAACCGTTGCCGCCAGCACCATGGCCGTCAGGCCGGTGCCGAAGCCGACGACGATGCCCCACAGCGCCAGCAGATGCCAGAGCTTGGTCATGAACAGCGAGCCGATGAAGCCTGCGCCGATCAGCGCCAGCGCGAAAACGATGACCTTGCGGACGCCGAAATAATTCATGAAGGCGGCGGCAAAGGGACCCATCAGGCCGAAGAGGATCAGGCGGATCGCAAGGGCGGAGGAAATCTGCGACGTTTCCCAGCCGAACTCATCCTGCAGCGGCTTGATGAGCACGCCGGGGGCGCCCATGGCGCCGGCCGTGACCAGCATGGTGAGGAAGGTCGCGGCAACGACGACCCAGCCATAGTGGACGTTCCGCCGGGCAAGGGTGGAGGCAAGCGCTGTAGAAACCATGAGTAGATTCCGTTCGGATTCAGGTTCGGGGGAGATGGATGCGGGATTTACATGATGGTCATCATATTTCTTGCCTATTGATGATGGACGTCATATATTTTGTCAAGCAGCTATTTCCGGAGATGAAAAATGCGGGTCAGCCGCGAGAAATTCGCCGAAAACCGAGAGAAAATCCTGAGTGTTGCCGGCGTGCTCTTTCGCGAAAACGGTTTCGACGGAGTGGGTGTCGCCGACATCATGAAGGCGGCTGGGCTGACGCATGGCGGTTTTTACGGTCATTTCGCTTCGAAGGACGAGCTGGCGCTGGAGGTCAGCCGCAAGCTGATCGACAAGGTCGAAACACGCTGGAAGGAGCATATCGCCCAGTCTCCCGACCGGCCGCTGGAATCGCTTCTCGACCATTATATCCACTGGCGCACGGTCGACGATCCGGGCGGCAGCTGCGTCTTCGCGACACTGATCCAGGAGGTGAGCCGCAGCCGCGGTGCGGTGCGCGCCGTCTTCAGCGACGGGCTTTCCGTGCTGGTCGACACGCTCGCCGATATCGTTCCCGGCGAGAGCGAAGAGGAACGCCGCGCCAATGCCACCACCACGCTCTCCTCGATGATGGGTGCGGTCATCCTGGCCCGTGCGGTCGAGGACCGGGCGCTTGCCGAGCAGTTTCTGGTGACAATGCGCCGGCAGCTCGATCCCAATCACGGCAATCAGGAATAAGCTCAATCGCGAAAGGTGATGAGGGCGTTGCTCTCGATCTCGGTGAATTTTCTATCCTGTGAAAGAGCGGCCAGCTCGCTTCGCAGCGCCTGCTCGAATTCCATCGTCCTGCCGCCGAGCGCCCCCTCCGTATTAACGGGGAGGGAGCTGTCCTGGTGGTTTGAAGGCCGAAAGCGTGCTGGCGATTATTTGAAACCGGCCACGGCATGCGGGATATAAGGCGCTTCCAGCGCCGCGATTTCCTCGGCGGTGAGCTTGACCGACAGCGAGGCGACGGCGTCCTTCAGATGGTGGGGTTTGGACGCGCCGATGATCGGGGAAGTCACCACGCTTTTCTGCAGGATCCAGGCCGTTGCCACCTGGGCGCGGGAGATGCCGCGGGCCTTGGCGATGTCGGCCACGGCCTCGACAATCTTGCGGTCGGAGTCGACCGACTGGGTGTAGAGCGTCTTGCCGAATTCATCGGTTTCGCTGCGCGCCGTCGCCTCGTCCCAGTCACGGGTCAGGCGGCCGCGGGCAAGCGGGCTCCAGGGAATGACGGCGATCTTCTGATCCTCGCAGAGCGGCAGCATTTCGCGCTCTTCCTCGCGGTAGAGCAGATTCAGGTGGTCCTGCATGCTGACGAATTCCGTCCAGCCGTTCAGCCTTGAGACGTAGAGCGCCTTGGCGAATTGCCAGGCATACATGGAGGAGGCGCCGATATAGCGCGCCTTGCCTGCCTTGACGACGTCGTGCAGCGCTTCCAGCGTTTCCTCGATCGGCGTCGTATAGTCGAAGCGATGGATCTGGTAGAGGTCGACGTAATCCGTGCCCAGGCGGCGCAGGCTGTTGTCGATCTCATCGAAGATCGCCTTGCGCGACAGGCCGGCGCCGTTCGGGCCGGGCCGCATGCGGTTGAACACCTTGGTCGCCAGCACGATATCCTCGCGCTTGGCGAAGTCTTTGATGGCGCGCCCGACGATCTCCTCCGAAGAACCGTTGGAATAGGTGTTGGCCGTGTCGAGGAAATTGATGCCGAGATCGATCGCCTGCTTGATCATTGCCCGGCTTTCCTCTTCCCGCAGGCTCCAGGCATGGTTGCCGCGGCCAGGATCGCCGAAGGTCATGCAGCCCAGGCAGATTTTCGACACTTCGAGACCGGTCTTTCCAAATTTTGCGTATTCCATGAAACGACTCCGTGATGAATCTGACGGTGCTCCCCGGCGGCTTTCCATCATCTAGTGCGGAGCCAGCGAAGTCGCAGGGGAGCGCAACGAAGAATTTGTGCTGCATGTGCACAATCATCCGTGACGCCTGAAACGGCGTTTTCCGCGCCATTTCGCGCTCCTGCTTGCACATCGGCGCCGCAAGGTGTTAGCTGCTGCAGCATTTTTTACCGGAATCCGACTATGCAACTGCCCTCCCATGATCGTTATGACGATCTCTATCGTGATTTCTCCTGGCGGATTCCGGAGGATTTCAACATCGGCCGCGCCGTCAGCGACGATTGGGCGGCCCGGGCGCCGGAGCGCGTCTGCCTCGAGCATTTCAGCCCCGACGGCGATCATCACTCGATGACCTACCGCGCGCTCGCCGACCGTTCCTCGGCCTTCGCCAATGCGCTGGTTTCGCTCGGGATCGAACGCGGCGATCGCGTCGCGCTGCTGCTGCCGCAGTCCTTCGAGACGGTGATCGCGCATGTGGCGATCTACAAGGCCGGTGCGGTCGCGCTGCCGCTGGCGCTGCTCTTCGGCGTCGAGGCGCTGGAATACCGGCTGAAGGCGGCAGGGGCTGCGGCCGTCGTCACCAACGGTTTCGGCCTCGATCGCATCCGGCAGATCCGTGAGCGCCTGCCGATGCTGAAACATGTGGTCAGCGTCGACGGGACAAATGACGACGCGCTGGGATTTGCCGAGCTGGTGGATGCTCACCCCTCGGTCTTCGACGTTGCCGAGACCGGTCCGAACGATCCGGCGCTGATGATCTTTACCTCAGGCACCACAGGGCCGCCGAAGGGTGCGCTGCATGGCCACCGCGTTCTGCCCGGGCATATTCCCGGCATGCAGTTCGCCCATGAGGGTTTTCCGCGTGCCGGCGACAAGGTCTGGACGCCATCCGACTGGGCCTGGGCCGGGGGCCTGCTCAACGCGCTGCTGCCGAGCCTTCTGCTCGGCGTTCCCGTCGTCTCCTCGCCGGCGCAGAAATTCGATGCCGACATGGCCTACCGGATCATGGCGGAGATGAAGGTGCGCAATGCCTTCATCCCGCCGACGGCGCTAAGGCTGATGCGATCCGTTGCCGATCCGCGCTCGAAATATGATCTGGTGCTGCGCACCATCGGCTCGGCCGGAGAAGCGCTCGGCCGCGAGACCTATGAATGGGCGCGGCGTGCGCTCGGCATCACCGTCAACGAATTCTACGGGCAGACGGAGTGCAATTTCGTGCTCTCGTCGAGCGCTGCCCATGGCGTGACCAGGGCCGGCGCCATCGGCAGAGCGGTGCCGGGACACCGGGTCGCGATCGTCAGCGAAGCGGGCGATGAATTGCCGGCCGGCGAGCCGGGCCAGATCGCCATCGCCAGTCCCGATCCAGTCATGTTCCTCGGCTATTGGAACGATGAGGCGGCGACCGAGAAAAAATTCGTCAAGGGTTGGCTGCTCACCGGCGATATCGGCCGGCAGGATGGTGAGGGCTACGTCACCTTCGAAGGCCGCGACGACGACGTCATCACCTCTTCGGGATACCGCATCGGCCCGGCCGAAATCGAGGACTGCCTGATCGGCCATCCCGCCGTGCAGCTTGCCGCCGCCGTCGGCAAGCCCGATGCTGTGCGCACCGAGATCGTCAAGGCCTATATCGTGCTGGCGCAGGGCCATCCGCCGAGCGAGGCGCTCGCCGCCGACATCAGGGAATGGGTGAAGATGCGGCTTTCGATGCACGAATATCCGCGCGAGGTGGAATTCGTCGAGTCGCTGCCGCTGACCACGACAGGCAAGGTGATCCGCCGGCTGTTGCGCGAGAGGGCGGCAGCCGAAGGCTGACGCCTCAACTCCGGCCGGCGAGCGACATGATCTTCTCGCGCAGCATCTTCGCCATGTTGCGGGTGCTGCGGTACATGTGCAGCTGGGCAGCGACCTGGCGCATGTCGCGGTCGCCGTTCTGCGTCAGGCCGATCACCAGCGTTCCCATCTCTTCACGCTCCTGCCAGAAGCGGCTCATGATCGGATGGTCGGAGACGGCGCAGGAATCGGAGCGCACGATATTGGCGTCGTCGAGATGCCATTCGGTGAGTTCGCTCATCAGAAGCTTGCCCGGCGAATAGCGGGCATAATTCTCGTCATAAGCGGTCTTCCAGGTGTAGGCCTCGCCGCCCATCATCAGGACGACGATGGCGGCGATCGCCTTGCCGTTGAGATCGATCGTGTGGATGCGCACGGCATCGACGGCGGCAAGGTTCGATACGGCTTCGCGGGCGAAGGCGGTGTGATAGCGGTCGGTGACGAGCGCGCTTCGCCGCTTGCCCTTCCAGCCCCCGGCTTCCATCGCCAGGAATTCCTCGAAGCGGACGTGGACTTCACGCGGCTGGCGGGCGACGGCGTAGACCGCCGTTCCCAGTTCCTCCAGCTGGCGCCACTGGCGGCGCATCTCGCGCATATGCGAGGAGGAAATGGTCTTGGCGAGATAGGCGGGTGCCTCCTCCTCGCTCTGCAGCATCGGGCGCAGATAGGGATTGGTGACGGTGAGCGGCAGGTTGCGGCTGAGCGCCACGGCTTTGGCCATGCGCACGAAGATGCCGTTCAGCCTCAGATCCGGCAGAACCAGCGTCGTCGGGAGGCTGAGATCGGGGGCGGTCAATCCCTCGAAGAAATTATCGAGGGTTTCGGCGGCATCCTCGCTATCGACGAGAGGCGTGCCGAGCGGGCCGAAGCTGTTCGACCAGCCGCGGATGATCGAGGGGCCGACGGCAAAGCCTGGCTTGTCGACCGAAAAGGGCATGAGGAAGCGCATGCGGCTGCGGCCGGCGCCGTGATCCCGGATCAGAGCGAAATTCACCTGCCGGTCCTCGAGCCGCGGCATGGCGGGCGCGAGGAAGCGGCCGGAAAAGAAGACGTTCGGCTCCATCGCCCGGTTGGAGAGGAAGTCGAGTTCTTCCTGCAGTTCGTAGCCGAGCTTACCGGGATAGAGGCAAAGCTCGCGCCCCGGCCGGCCGATCTCGGCGCGGGCTTCAGCCTGCGGTGCTTCGAAATGCAGGGAGGCCAGATCATGCACCATGCGGTTGGTGATGCTGTTGGTGCTTTCGGTGACGGGGGGCAGGCGCACCATCTATCGAACTCTCATTTCTGGCGTTGCGGCGGAGGGGCTGGCGAAGGCGAAGAGGACGATGCCGAGCGTGCGGCGCACGGCGACATGCAGCAGGATCGCCTCGACCGCCATGGCCGAGGCGGTGGCGACGGCAGTGCCTTCGATGCCGTAATGGGGGATCAAAGCAAGGTTGAGGCCGATATTGGCGGCCAATGCGCCGGCATAGAGCGCGACGCAAAGGTTCTGCTTGCCCGCCATCATCAGCAGTGTTTCGGCCGGGCCGACCAGCGACTTGGCGAGGATGCCGGCAAGCAGGATCGCCATGACGAGGTAACCCGAGGTGAAGGCGCCGCCGAAGAGCGACAGCAGCAGATGGCCGGCCGCGAGCACCACGAGGCCGACGCCGAGCGCCGGCCAGAAGGTCCAGCGGGCGGCATCCGTGGCGGCGACCGCCAGCTGGGCGTGATCGCCTTCGGCGATGATCGAGGAAAAGCGCGGGCCGGAGGCGGCTTTGACGGAGAAATTGATGAAATGCACCAGCGCCATCGTCTTGGCGGCGGCGAAATAGATGGCGACGTCGTGCGGCTGAAGGAAAATGCCGACGACGACGACATCGGAATTGGTCAGCAGGAAGCTGACGCCCTCGATCAGGAAGATCGGGAAGGCAACGCTGAGCCAGGCGAGAAAATCGACCTTGCGCGGGCCTTCGTCATAATGCCGGCGAAGGCGGTAGAGCGTGGCGCCATACTGGCCAAGCGCGGTGACGAAGGTGGCGGCGAGCGCTGCCTGCATGGCGGTGACCGCCGTATGCGCCGCGCCCATCGCAATCGCGGCGAGCATGAAGGCGATGATCAGGATCGGCCGGATGATATAGACGGGGCTCAGCGCCATGACCGGCCAGTGGTTGGCCCGCGAGGTGCCTTCGAGGATGTCGCCGAGCGCGATCATCGGCATGGCGAGCAGGCCGATGAAGATCGGCACGAGGTAATAGGTCTCGATCATATCGCCGAAGAAATGCAGCCCGAGCATGCCGGCGACGAGCATCGCCGTTCCCGATAGCAGCGCGAAGATGCGCGCCGTGCCCGTGAGGCCGCGGATTTCCTCGAAGGCGCCGGCAGCCCTGTATTGCGGCAGGAAGCGGACGATCGCCGTATGGAAGCCGAGGCAGGAAAGATCGCCGAAGACGACGACGAGCACCCAGACGAAGACGAAGATGCCGTATTCATATTCGCCCATCAGCCGGGCGAGCACGATCTGGGACAGAAAGGCGAGGGCGGCGCTCAAGATGCGGATCGAAAAGGCCGTCAGCGCCATGCGCTGGGCAGCCGCCTTCTCGCCGCGTTCGGTGAGCACGGCGGCAAACATGCGCAGCGTCCGGCTGCCGATCGGGCGCAGGCCCGCGGGCAGCATCTTCTCCGCTGTTTCTATGACCGCCATGATGAACACGCAAAACTCTGAGGTCAGGCAAATCGTCCGCGAAGTCTTGACAGAACAGGGTTAAGAAACGGTTCCGGACCGGGATCGTCATCCGGCCCGGACATGCCGGTTTTCGACGCTGCCGCAGAAACAGAAAATGCCGCCCGAAGGCGGCATTCCGGAGTTTCTTGCGGCGTGCCTCAGACCTGCTCGAAAGCGCCGTGGCAATGCTTGTATTTCTTGCCGGAGCCGCACGGGCAGGCCTCGTTGCGGCCGACCTTGCCCCAGGTGGCGGGATCGTCGGGATTGCGGTTCTCAGGCGAGACGATGACTTCGGAGGCCTGGTAGATCGGCGCGAAATCGTCCTCGCCGGTCGTCGGATCCAGGTGATGGGCCTGCATCACCGGCGGTTCGGGCTCGGCGGGCGCCTGCTGCACCAGCTCGACGCGCATCAGCTGGGCGGTGACGGCTTCGCGCAGATTGTTGAGCAGCGCGGTGAAGAGCTCGAAGGCTTCCGACTTGTATTCCTGCAGCGGGTCGCGCTGGGCGTAGCCGCGGAAGCCGATGACGGAGCGCAGATGGTCGAGATTGACGATATGCTCGCGCCAGAGGTGATCGAGCGTCTGCATGACGATCGAGCGCTCGACGTAATGCATGATGTCGTCGCCGAAACGCTCGGCCTTCTCCGTGAAGGCGGCATTGGTGGCTTCCGTCAGGCGCTCGCGGATATCGTCCTCGCCGATGCCTTCCTCCTTCACCCAGTCCTCGATCGGCAGGTCGAGGTTGAGGATGTTGGCGACGCCGGTCTTCAGGCCGACGGCATCCCATTGTTCGGCATAGGCGCGCTCGGGGATGTGCTTTTCGACCAGGTCCTCGATCACTTCGCGGCGCATGTCGGAGACGGTTTCGGAGATGTTGGTCGATTCCATCAGTTCGAGGCGCTGCTCGAAGATCACCTTGCGCTGGTCGTTGAGAACGTCGTCATACTTCAGAAGGTTCTTGCGGATGTCGAAGTTGCGGGCTTCGACCTTCTTCTGCGCGCGCTCCAGGGCCTTGTTGATCCAGGGATGGACGATCGCCTCGCCTTCCTTCAGGCCGAGCTTGGTCAGCATGCTGTCCATGCGGTCGGAGCCGAAGATGCGCATCAGGTCGTCCTGAAGCGAAAGGTAGAATTTCGAACGGCCGGGGTCGCCCTGACGGCCGGAGCGGCCGCGCAGCTGGTTGTCGATGCGGCGGCTTTCGTGGCGTTCGGTGGCGATGACGTAGAGACCGCCGGCGGCGAGCGCCTTTTCCTTGAGGCTCTTGATTTCCTCGACGATCGCCTGGATCCTGGCGTCGCGCTCCGGACCCGCCTCGACATCGCCGAGTTCGCGCTCGATGCGCATGTCGAGGTTTCCGCCGAGCTGAATGTCGGTACCGCGGCCGGCCATGTTGGTGGCGATGGTCACGGCGCCCGGTACACCCGCCTGGGCGACGATGTAGGCTTCCTGCTCGTGGTAGCGGGCGTTCAGCACCTGGAAGTCGTTGAAGCCCTGCTTGCGCAGGCGCTCGGCGAGCAGTTCCGACTTCTCGATCGAGGTCGTGCCGACGAGCACCGGCTGGCCGCGCTTATGGGCGTCGAGGATCTCTTCGATGATCGCCTTGAACTTCTCGTCGAAGGTCCGGTAGACCTCGTCGTCCTCGTCGATACGCTTGATCGGCAGGTTGGTCGGGACCTCGATGACATCAAGATTGTAGATGTTGCCGAATTCTTCCGCTTCCGTCTGCGCCGTGCCGGTCATGCCGGCGAGCTTGGCGTACATGCGGAAATAATTCTGGAAGGTGATCGAGGCCAGCGTCTGGTTTTCCGGCTGGATCTGCACCTTTTCCTTGGCTTCGAGCGCCTGGTGCTGGCCTTCCGAATAACGCCGGCCCGGCATCATGCGGCCGGTGAACTCATCAATGATGACGACTTCGTCGTTGCGGACGATATAATCCTTGTCACGCTGGAAGAGCTTGTGGGCCTTCAGCGCATTGTTGACGTGGTGGACGATCGCGACGTTCTCGATGTCGTAGAGCGCATTGCCCTTCAAGAGGCCGGCCTGGCGGAGCAGGTTTTCCAGCTTCTCGGTGCCCTCTTCGGAGAAGTTTGCGGAGCGCTGCTTCTCGTCGATCTCGTAATCGCTGGCGACGAGCAGCGGAATGAAGGCGTCGATCGTATTATAGAGTTCCGAGCGGTCGTCGAGCGGGCCGGAGATGATCAGCGGCGTGCGCGCTTCGTCGACAAGGATCGAGTCCACTTCGTCGACGATCGCGAAATTGTGGCCGCGCTGGACCATCTGGTTCTTCTCGTACTTCATGTTATCGCGCAGATAATCGAAGCCGAGCTCGTTGTTCGTGGCGTAGGTGATGTCGCAGGCATAGGCTGCGCGGCGCTCTTCGTCGGACAGGCCGTGGACGATGACACCGGTGGTCATGCCGAGGAAGCCGTAGACGCGGCCCATGGTCGCGGCATCGCGCTGGGCGAGGTAATCGTTGACGGTGACGACGTGCACGCCCTTGCCGGAAAGCGCGTTCAGATAGACCGGCAGGGTGGCGACGAGGGTCTTGCCTTCGCCGGTCTTCATCTCGGCGATCGCATTCGAATGCAGGATCATGCCGCCGATCAGCTGTACGTCAAAAGGTCGCAGGCCGAGAACGCGGCGCGAGGCCTCGCGCACGACGGCAAAGGCGGGAATCAGGATATCGTCGAGCGTCTTGCCCTCGGCGAGAAGCGCGCGGAATTCCGCCGTCTTTGCCGCGAGCTGCTCGTCCGTCAGCGCCTTCGTCTTCTCTTCGATGGAGTTGATCGCGGCGACGTTCGGCTGGTAGGATCGCACGCGGCGATCATTGGACGATCCAAATAACTTGCGGGCTATACCGCCAAAGCTGACCATGTGACTGGCCCTTTCTCAATATTCATCCCTGGCGTTTCTTTTTCGCGGCCCAGCCGAAAATCAGGCGCACGCTGAAACGCCCGGAAACTGTTCTGGACGCGAGGTTGCGTGACAGATAAGAGGGGGGTCGAATGATGTCAACGGATTTGGCGGATACAGAAAGGCCACAATCCGGTGTTGATGGCTATTTTGGGCTGGATTCAGGGGATGCTGAAACCGGCGATGGAACTGTGAAGGGTTATTTGATGTTGAGCACCAATAAATTCGCCGTTTTGGCATTTGCGACTTTTGTTGCGCTCCAGGCTCCGGCCCATGCCGACGACGCCGTCGTCGCCAAGGTCGGCAATCTGGAAATCCACCAGTCGGAACTCGATCTTGCCGTCGCCAATCTCGATCCGCAGCTAGCGCAGCTTCCCGACGACCAGAAGAAGGTCGCGGCTCTCTCCGCCGCCATCGACGTGAAGCTGCTCGCCGCCGACGCCATCACCGAGAAGCTCGACCAGACGGACGAATTCAAGAAGCGTATGCAGTATCTCTCCGATCGCGAGCTGCATAACGCCTATTTCAAGAAGCATGTCGTCGACACCGTGACGCCGGAAGAAATCAAGGCGCGCTACGACAAGGAAGTCGCCGCCCTGCCGAAGCAGGAGGAAGTCCACGCTCGCCACATCCTCGTCAAGACCGAGGATGAAGCCAAGGACATCATCAAGCAGCTCGATGCCGGCAAGGATTTCGCCGAACTCGCCAAGGAGAAGTCCACCGATCCGAACAAGTCGGAAGGCGGCGATCTCGGCTATTTCACGCGTGGCCGCATGGTCAAGGAATTCGAGGACGCGGCCTTCGCGCTCGAGAAGGGCACCTATTCCAAGACGCCCGTGAAGACCGACTTCGGCTATCACGTCATCAAGGTCGAGGATAAGCGCGACGCCGCACCGCCGCCGTTCGAGCAGGTGCAGGATCAGGTTCGTCAGCTCGTCATGCGCGACAAGTATCTTGCGCTTCTCGCCCAGGCGAAGTCGTCCTCCAAGATCGAGATCGCGGACGAGACGCTGCGCAAGGGCTACGACGAGGCCAACAAGCAGCCTGAGCCGGGCAGCGAGCCTGCCCAGCCGGCGCCGAAGCAGTAATATCCGCATCAGGGCCCGGTTCTACCGGGCCCTTCCTTATCGTTGTTGTCGCATTTCCGGACGGCGAGCCGGTTTCAGTCGCCGGGAAATGCTCATTGACAGGTTTCATCATGTCCGGTTCCGTTTCTCCGCTCGCACCGAAATCCTTCGTCCCGATGCCTTCGCTGCGCGGCGTGCGCATGGCGACGGCGTCCGCCGGCATCAAGTACAAGAACCGCACCGACGTGCTGATGATGGTCTTCGACAAGCCGGCCGCCGTCGCGGGTGTCTTCACCCGCTCCAAGTGCCCTTCGGCGCCGGTCGATTTCTGCCGCGCAAACCTGCCGCACGGCATTGCACGCGCCGTCGTCGTCAATTCCGGAAACGCCAATGCCTTTACCGGCCTGAAGGGCCGCCAGGCGACCGAGCTGACGGCGAAGTCGGCTGCCGCTGCTGTCGGCTGCAGCGAAAACGAGGTCTATCTGGCTTCGACCGGGGTCATCGGCGAACCGCTCGATGCCACCAAATTCGCCGGGGTCCTGGACAAGATGCAAGCCGAGGCGACCGGCGATTTCTGGTTCGAGGCCGCCAAGGCGATCATGACGACCGACACCTATCCGAAGGTTTCGACCCGCAGCGCCGAGATCGGCGGCGTTGCCGTGACGATCAACGGCATTGCCAAGGGCGCCGGCATGATCGCGCCCGATATGGCGACGATGCTCTCCTTCGTCGTCACCGATGCCGACATCGCGCCCGCCGCCTTGCAGGCGCTACTCTCCGACGGCGTCGGCCCGACCTTCAATTCCATGACCGTCGACAGCGATACCTCCACCTCCGACACGCTGATGCTGTTTGCGACGGGTGCTGCGGCCGAGGACGGCCAGGCCCTCATCGAACGCGCCGACGATCCGCGTCTGGCCGCTTTCCGCGTCGCGCTCAATGAAGTGCTGAAAGATCTTTCGCTGCAGGTGGTGCGTGACGGCGAGGGTGCTACGAAAATGCTCGAAATCACCGTGACCGGCGCCGAAAGCGATGCCGCCGCCAAGCGCATCGGGCTGTCGATCGCCAATTCGCCGCTGGTCAAGACGGCGGCTGCCGGCGAAGACGCCAATTGGGGCCGCATCGTCATGGCCGTCGGCAAATCGGGCGAGATGGCCGATCGCGACCGGCTCGCCATCTGGTTCGGCGACGTCCGGGTCGCCGTCAACGGCGAGCGCGATCCCGATTATTCCGAGGAGGCCGCCTCGAACGTCATGAAGGCGCAGGATATCCCCGTGAAAGTGGATATCGGCCTCGGCGCAGGCACGGCAACCGTCTGGACCTGCGACCTCACCAAGGAATATGTTGCGATCAATGGCGACTATCGGAGCTGATCGTTCATTGCTGCAGATATCCATTTCCCAACACAATCTGCCGCTGGTCCGCAGGCTGGAGGCCGTCGGTTTCCGCGCCTGGCCGGCGGCATCCGTGCAATATGACGGCAGCTGGCAGGTGCGGCTGACGGCCGGCCACCCCTCCAACCGGCTGAATTCCATCGTGCCGCTTGACCCCTCCGATCACCGCGATGTCGAAATCCGACTGGAAAAGGCAAGCCGGAAGTTCGAAGCCTATGGCCGCCCCGCCGTGGTTCGCCAGACGCCGCTCGCCTCGCCAGTGCTGATCGAGCTTCTGCGGGCGCAGAACTGGACGCAGTTCGACGAGACGGTGGTGATGACCTGCGATCTGGCCGAGGCGGAACTGCCGGATACGCTCGATCACCTGCCGACCCATGACGTCGGCCGCTTCGTCGACGCCAACCTTGCGGTCGACGGGGCCCCGCCGTCGCTGAAGCCGGCGCTTGCCGAAATCATTTCGGCGATCAAGCCGCCGTCGGGCCTGTTCATGATCGAGAATGCTGTTGAAGGCCCGCTTGCGACGGTGCTTTGCGTGCAGGACAACGATCTTGCCGGCATCATGTCGCTTTCGGTCTTGGAGGCGCATCGGCGCGAGGGGCTCGGCACCGAGATCCTGACCTCGGCGCTGCGTTGGGCGCGCATGCGCAGCGCCCGCTCGGCCTGGCTGCAGGTCAAGCTTTCCAACCGCCCGGCTATCGCGCTCTATGAGCGCCTCGGCTTTCGCGACGCCTATCACTATTGCTATTGGCAGCAGGAGCCGCGATGAGCGATGCAGGCCGGAAGATATTGCTGGTCGCCGCCTGTGCGCTGATCGATGCCGATGGGCGTATCCTGTTGGCACAGCGCCCCGAGGGAAAATCGCTTGCCGGGCTCTGGGAATTTCCCGGCGGCAAGGTGGAGCCCGGCGAGACGCCGGAGGAAACGCTGGTGCGCGAACTCGAGGAAGAACTCGGCATCAAGACCAAGATCGCCTGCCTCGCACCGCTTACTTTCGCCAGCCATTCCTACGAGACCTTCCACCTTCTGATGCCGCTTTATATCTGCCGGCGCTACGAGGGCATTCCACAGGGCCGCGAGGGCCAGGCGCTGAAATGGGTGCGGCCGCAGGCATTGCGCGACTACCCGATGCCGCCGGCCGACGAGCCGCTCATCCCGATGCTGCAGGATTTGCTTTAACAGGCTGGGCAGCGGCGTCGACGGAGTTTCGATAAGCGCCGGGTCGGGGAATTCGCGGCCTGGATAGCCGCGAATTTTGCCGTTTTTCTCACTGGCCAGGCAGCTGGCACCTGACCGGTGCCGACCGCGCTGCCATGAAGCGTTGAGATTTGTCGATCGAATTAGTAGCCGACGGTGAACCGCTGCCTGACGTGGGTCGGCGCTTCGATCTCGCCCACGAGGGCAACCGCGAAATCCTCGAAGGAAATGCTGCTGCCGTTTTCGTTCGTCAGGAGTTCGTCTTTGCCGAGTCGAAAGGTGCCGGTCCGCTCGCCGGGCACGAATGCGGCCGAAGGCGACAAGAAGGTCCAGTCGAGGTCGTTTTGAGCCTTGAGCTTATTCAGGTAGTCGACGCCGCCCTGCGCTTCAGACTTGTAGATCGCCGGGAAATCGGGCGTGTTCACGAGGAGGACGCCCGGAGCGACTTCGAGACTGCCCGCTCCACCCACCACATAGTAACGACGCACGCCGGAGGTCTTCACCGCAGCAATCAGCTTGTCCGGATCGCTGGCGGAGAAATGCACCGAGCTGATGACCGCGTCATGGCCTTTCAGGATCTCTGCCAGAGCTTCAGGCGCAGCGATATCGCCAGAGGCGGCGGTGACGTTCGGAAGAGATGCGACCTTGGACGGGTCTCGGGCAATCGCGGTAACGGTATGGCCGCGCACTGACAATTCGGCCAGGATGCGGGAGCCGGCCTGACCGGAAGCTCCGATAAGAGCAATTTTCATAGTGATACTCCTTGTTGGGATGGATGATTCATGCGTCTGCGCGTAGCGCGTCGAGCGCTGCGGCGAGACCGGCCGGACCTTGATATAGGGTCTCGCCGCTGAGGATGTGGGCCTTGCCGTTGACGAGGGCGACGAGTTGCGGGACGCCGCGAATGCCGAGGATGTTCATCCGGCGTTGCGTATTTTCTATCCGCTCCAGCGTGCGCTCTCTGAGGTCGGTATCGCTCCGGAGCCTCTCGCCGAACGCCTCGGTAGTCAGCTCGATGCCATGCTCGGCGGCGACTTGAACGGCGACGGTCGCAACCTCCTGGATGCCGGACGTGTCGTGCCCGGCGACATAGCGGGCGATTTGGATCGCATGCAGGAAACGAGGCTCCAGCCTCGGATCGTGTTCCCCGAGCGCGGTGAGCGCCAGCGTCGCCGGTCCCGAGTCGAAAATGCCGTTCGGCGCCAATAGGACGTTCTGGCGGTAGGCTTCGGAGAAGGGCTGCCCTGTCAGCGCCTGAATCCTCTGGTCGTTGCGCCAGGCATGCTCGGCGATTGATGAGATCGGTCTGCCTCCGACGAATAGGCCGGAGGAAAGCATCTTGAGCTGGTGCGAAAAATTCTCGGCAAGACCGGCGAGCGCAGGGGCACTCGCGTAGCACCAGCCGCAGAAGGGGTCGAAATAATACTCAAGCTCGACGTCGGTGTTCATGTGACCTCCATTTGTTGAAGCGAAAGTAATGTTGCGAAGATCGGAGATAAAGGCCAATGTGAGCCACAAAATGTTGCATAGATCGAGCGAATAGATGGACCGGGTAATCGCAGCGCAAGTGCTCCTGAAGACGGTTGAACGGGGCAGCGCCTCCGCCGCAGCTCAAGAGCTGGGCATGTCCAGGGCGATGGCGTCGCGTTACATCGCCTCCATGGAAGATTGGTCCGGCACGCGGCTGCTGCACCGAACGACGCGGCAGCTCAGCTTGACCTCTGCCGGAGAACGCGTTCTTGAATTGTGCAGGGAAATCGTGCGCGTCGCCGACGCCGTGACGGAAGTCGCAAGCCATGCCGACACGCCTCATGGTCTGCTCCGGGTGACAGCCCCAAGCATCCTGGCGGAGGCACAGCTCATCCCGCTCTTTGCAAAGTTTGCGGATCTCTATCCGCGTATCAAGATCGATCTTCAGATTTCGGACCGCACGGTCGACCTCGTGCAAGACCGCATCGACGTGGCGATCCGGATTGCCAATCACCTCGACCCGTCATTGATCGCAAGACGACTGGGACAATGTCCGTCGCGGCTCTACGCTTCGCCACGCTATCTCAGGGAATACGGAGCTCCGGCCAGACCGGATGATCTGAGCGCCCACAAGTGTCTCACCTATACGCACCTTGGAGGAACAGAATGGACCCTGAAAAATCATGAGGCGCAGCTTGTCGTGCCAGTGCTCGGAGGCTTCCAAACCAACGACGCTGTTGCCCTGAAGCGCGCAGCGCTTTCCGATCTCGGCATCGCAATGCTGCCGCGGTTTGCCGCCGACCCGGAGGTGCAGGCGAACAAGCTCGCAGTTGTCTTGCCTGATTGGGAGCCAAACACGCTCGGCATCCATGCGCTATACGTTTCCCGAAAGCATCTTCCGATGGCTGCTCGTGCACTGATTGATTTCCTGGCCACGCGGCTACGGGACAAGTAGCGCGAATTTGTGCCTGAGAAATTCAAGGTGCCGGCGCCCGACGCTATGAGCCTCGGGCGCACAAATCTCCGTTACGCCGGTTCGGCAGGCGTTTCTGCGTTATCGAGGAGCGGGATAGGGGTGAAGCGCGTGGCCGGTGAGACATTGACTTCGGTCATTACGCGGCGCCTTTCGCGGTTTACCACGAGGCGCACTGCATCCGCTCGGGAATAGTGCCCGGAAGGATCGGCGGCGGCCTTCGCGATGGCGATCATCGCCGGATCGAGATCGGCATAGAGAATACCCTCCTCGTCATCCCGCAGTGGATCGCACAGCGCCCTTCCGTCCGGACCATAGATCATTGAGTAACCGCCGCCCGGTTTGGACGTGCGCGGATTGAGCAGATAAGCCTTTCGTTCCGTATCGGCCAAGACGTCGAACATTTCTTGGCTGATGACCGCGCATGAGGCGAGCACATAGGCGCTGCCTTCCACGGCGTAGAGCTGCGTGGCCGCGGAATTCACTTCCGGCCCCAGCGCATAGGCGACATCGCGGTACAGGCAGAAGCTCGGCCAGGCGGCGACATGCACTTCTTCATGCTGCGCATACATGGCCATTTTGACGAGCGGCTGGATATGTTCCCAGCAATTCAGCGCGCCGAGGCGTCCGAACGCGGCATCGACAACCGCGAGATCGGAGCCATCGCCTTCGCCAAATACAGTGCGCTCGACGTGAGTGGGCTTGAGCTTGCGGCGAACGAGCAGAAGATCCCCGTCTTCGCCGATGATTGCCTGAGACATGTAACGGCTTCCGCCGTCTCGCTCGGAAAAGCCCATGACTACGGTGATCTCGTGCTTGCGAGCGATCTTCTGCAGCCTGCGCATCTGCGGCGAATCAACCGCCATGCTGTTCTCGTGATAACGAGGTATGAATGGCATGGCCTCGATCGGAGCGCCGAGCCAGACGAACAAAGGATAACCCGGCAGCCAGGTTTCCGAGAATGCGATCAGCTTGGCGCCATTGGCTGCTGCCTCGGCAATCAGCCTTTCCGCCTTGTCGATTGAAGCTTCGATATCGAGAAATATCGGTGCGGCCTGCACCACCGCTGCTTTGATGGGTTTCATGTCATACCTCCACAGTGCTCAGTCAATCCGTCAACGCCGCGAGCCGACCCGTTCAGCCGGTTCTTGGCCACAAGCTTTCAGGGACATCTAAGGCTGGGAGCCGTCCTGTAAGGCATGATCTCCTAGCCCTATGCGCTGACAGCCAAATGTTCCCCGCTCCGACGCGCCTCTCTTCTTCTTCAGGAGGCTTTCAGGCGGACGCGGAGCTAGAATGGCCATGCGGCCGTTGCGCCGCTAGGACTGACGCGCCATAGTGTACAGACTGGGGCGACAAAGTTTAGAGAACGACGGTGGGAACGGGATCCGCAGCAATCCTTGGGACGTGGCGCGACCAGCTCTGGTCGAACTACGTGCGACTGGAGAGCCGTTCGGACTCATCGGAATTTTACGGTTCGGTGGCACAGATCGTTCCCGGATCGCCACGCTTCACGCTTGTACGTTCAACGGCGCAGCTCACAGAGCGGACACCGGCACTGGTTCGAACCGACCGCAGCGAATATCTGCTTTTGTCTTTCATGCGCGTTGGACACTGGTATCTGGAGCAGGACGATCGCAGGACCGAACTCCTTCCCGGCCAGTTTGCGATTTATGATTCAACCCGCCCATATCGCCTTCACGCCGATGGCCCGTTCGAACAAATGGTCTTCCGCATGCCGCGCGCGCTGATGGAATGCAGGATGCCGCGGTTATCCCACATGACGGCTCGGGCGTATGATTCAGGCAGCGGGCCTGGTGCGCTCGTGGCCGGCTTTGTAAACTTGCTGGCCGGACACGCTCAGTCTCTTTCGCCCGATGCCGTGGAGAGCTTTGAGATAGCGGGCGCCGATTTGATCGCAACCGCATTGGCCTTGCTTGGCGAGGGCAGCGGCGCCCGGTCTGCGTCTCTATTCGAGCGCATCGTCGCCAAGCTCTCCAATCAGGTGTTGGATGACGGCTTCGATTTCGCGGTGTACGCGCGGCAGCAGGGCATGTCGCTCAGAAGCCTGCAGCGCTTGTTCCATGAGAATGGAACGACGCCGCGCGCTTGGCTGCTGCAGAGGCGCCTCGACAACATAGCCTCGCAGCTTCGTTCTCCGGCCTTTGCTCAGCGATCGATCACTGAAATCGCGCTCAGCTCGGGCTTTAATGATCTCACCTATTTCAACCGTATGTTCCGTGCCAGATTTTCGGCCACGCCGAGCCAATGGCGACGCAGCACCGGACGCGACAAATCATAAGCCGTCCTTTGTTCGGACTGTCTCTTTTGAGAACTGCTCGCGCTATGGATTTATTCTTGCGCATGTCGTTTTTTCAGAAACGCGGCGCACTTCCCGAGAATATGTATTAGCATTAGCTGATTATTATTGTGCCACGCCGTTTTCGGCTGTGGATATTAATGGATCGTTTAACACCTTCTGCCAAAGATCGGCCTCAATCAAGCATCTGGCGTGCGTGTATTAAAAGGCTTGACGTCATGGACGATGATTTCTGGAAAGCTGTCCGGGAAAAGGAACGGGCTTCGTCTGCCTCGCGCAGGACGGGTGCGCTCAATATCGCCCTTCTTTTCGGTACCGCCGTGGTCGCGCTGACGCTCATCCTGACGCCGATGCTTGCCGATTCCTCGAAGAAAAGCGTCTTTGCCAGCGCGCCGGTGGATTTCGACACGATCACCACTGGATCGATCCCGAAGAACGAAAGCGGCAAGCGCTACACGATCCGCCGCAGCGTCCTGCAGGAGACACCCGGCTCGGTCTGTGTCGTCCAGGGATACGGCGTCGGCGCCGGTTGCTGAAAAGGCCGGCCATCGTCCGGTGGCCGTGGAATGGATTGCAGTCGGTTCGCGCAGAGGGTTGGGGCAATGCGCCTTTTGAAAGCATATCTTACAGATCAGAGAGGCGCGACGGCGGTTGAATACGGCCTGATCGCCGCCATCATCTCCACTGCGCTCATCGCCGGTTTCGGCGTCTTTACCGGCAGCCTACAGAACGTCTTCAACGTGATCACCGACGCTCTGCCGATGAATTGAAAAGGCGGCGAGCCAATTGAAGAATTGGAGCACGATATTGTCGCAAAACCGGTCACGGTTTGGGGCGTAGTGCCCTATTGCTTCAGCTTATGCTCGTCCACCTTCAGCGCATCGGCAAGGCGTGCCTTGGCAGAACCAGGCTGGAGCGGCTTCTGCTGGCTCTCGTGCGGAGCCCATCCCGAGACATAGATGATCGAGAACGTGGCGCGGATGCGCCCGTCGGGATCGGAATAGCGCTCGGCGTAGATTTCCGCTGCGCGCAGGAAGAAGGCGCGCGTCAGCGGCCCGCGGCCGCGGGCGGCGAGCGGATTGCTCATGCCCATGGCTCTGAGATCCCGCATCAGCGGAAAGAGCGAGTCATATCGTACCGTATAGTTCTCCGCGTCGATTACCGGCAGGGTGAAGCCGGCGCGTTGCATGAGGCTGCCGACATCACGCACATCGGCGAAGGGGATGACGCGCGGGCTTGCGCCGCCTGTCATCTCGACTTCGGCGGCCAGCAGCACCTCGCGCAGCTCCTGCAGCGTGCCGGCGCCGGGGATCGCGGCCAGGAACAGGCCGTCCGGCTTCAAGGCGCGCCGGATCTGGATGAAAACGCCCGGCGTATCATTGGTCAGATGCAAGCTGAGCGGCGCGAGCACGAGATTGGCCGATTGCGGCTCGATCGGCACGTCTTCGAGCGGCGCCTCGATCAAGATCTCACCCGGGCCCGCATAGGCCTTCTCGCTTTCGATCCGGATCATCCTGCCGATCTTGCCAGTCGCCATTGCGGCGCGGGCAGCGGCTCCAGTCGCGCCATGCAGTTCGACGGCGGTCTCGAATGTCCGCTCGACGACCGCTAGCCTTTCGGCCATTTCCTCGGCGGCGATATCGAGCAGGAAGGCGGCTTTCGGGTCGTTGTTGACAAGCGCGCGGTGGCGATGTGCGGCGATCAGGGCCCTGTCGAAGATCGTTTCCATGCCGATGTCCTTAGTCCTGCGGGGTCTACGCGGCAAGGCGATTTTCCTTTGGAAGAGAACAGGCTAGTCTCGGTCGTATGAAGCCTGTTAACTTCGAACAATCGGCAGAGTTGCTGCGGGCCTGCCTCCTGCGGCCGTTTTCGGCGCTGGCCGATTTTCTCTATCCGCCTGCCTGTTCCGTCTGCGGCATCTCGACCGGGGATCATCGCGGGCTCTGTGCGAAATGCTGGTCCGGCATCCGCTTCATCGAGCGGCCCTATTGCGAGGTGCTCGGCATTCCCTTCTCGCACGATCTCGGCGCCGGCATTCTGAGCGCCGAGGCGATCGCCAATCCGCCGCCCTTCGACCGGCTGCGGTCGGCGGCAACCCACGACCATGCGGTGCGCGACCTCGTTCATGGGCTCAAATATCGCGATCGCACCGATCTGGCGCCGATGATGGCCGCCTGGATGCTGCGCGCCTCCGACGGCACGGTCGAAAGCTGCGATGCGCTGATCCCGGTGCCGCTGCACCGCACCCGGATGCTGTCGCGCAAGTTCAACCAGGCAGCCGAGCTTGCCCGCCATATGGCGAAGCTCTCGGGCAAGCCGCTGCTTGCGGCGACGCTGATCCGCGTCAAGCGCACGAGCCAGCAGGTCGGCCTCGGCGCAAAGGCGCGCGAAGACAATGTCAGAGGCGCTTTCGCGATCGCCAAGGGTTGCGAAAATGACGTCTTCGGCAAGCGTATCGTGCTCGTCGACGACGTCTATACCACGGGAGCGACGGTCGCCGCTGCAAGCCGGACGCTGCGCAAGGCGGGCGCGGCCGAGATCACGGTTTTGACCTTTGCAAGGGCTCTTTCCGAGCCTATATGACAGAAAATACCCGGCATCCGTCTGGAGATATCATGGTACCCGTCACCATCTATACACGGCAGTTCTGCGGCTACTGCTCCCGCGCCAAGTCGCTTCTAGAACAAAAGGGCGTCGACTATGTCGAGCACGATGCGACATATTCGCCGGACCTTCGCCAGGAGATGATCGGCAAGGCCAACGGGCGCACGACATTTCCGCAGATCTTCATCGGCGCCGAACATGTCGGCGGCTGCGACGACCTCTTCGCGCTCGATCGGGCCGGCAAGCTCGATCCGATGCTGGCGGTCTGAGGACGAACCGATGAGCTTCAAGGCCGCCGCCGTCCAGATGTGTTCAGGGGTCGATCCGGAAAAGAACGCCGCCGCCATGGCGCGGCTGGTGCGCGAGGCCGCCGCGCAGGGGGCGACCTATGTGCAGACGCCCGAAATGACCGGCATGCTGCAGCGGGATCGAGCGGCGGCACGCGCCGTGCTTGCCGATGAGACACGCGATATCATCGTCAAAACCGGTTCGGCGCTTGCCGCAGAGCTTGGCATCTACATGCATGTCGGCTCGACGGCGATTGCGCTTGCCGACGGCAAGATTGCCAATCGCGGCTTCCTCTTCGGTCCCGACGGACGCATCCTCAATCGCTACGACAAGATCCACATGTTCGACGTCGATCTCGATAATGGCGAGAGCTGGCGCGAAAGTGCGGCCTATACGGCCGGCTCGGAAGCGCGCGTCCTGTCGCTGCCCTTCGCCGAAATGGGCTTTGCCATCTGCTACGACGTCCGGTTCCCGGCGCTCTTTCGCGCCCAGGCCATTGCCGGCGCAGAGGTGATGACGGTGCCCGCCGCCTTCACCAGGCAGACCGGCGAGGCGCATTGGGAAATCCTGCTCCGGGCGCGCGCCATCGAGAACGGCGTCTTCGTGATTGCCGCCGCGCAGGCCGGCCGGCACGAGGACGGGCGCGAGACTTTCGGCCATTCGATGATCATCGACCCCTGGGGCACTGTATTGGCCTCTGCCGGCGCCAGCGGCGAGGCAGTCATCGTTGCCGAGATCGATCCCAGCGCGGTGAAGGCCGCCCATGACAAGATCCCGAACCTGAGGAACGGCCGGGAATTCTCGGTCGAGAAGATTGCGGGGGCAGTCGCAGGAGGCGTCGCCGCTTGATCCGCTATTCCCTGACCTGTGACAGCGCCCATGAATTCGAAGGCTGGTTTTCCGAAAGCGTCGACTTCGACCGCCAGGTCGCGACCGGTTTCCTGACCTGTCCTGTCTGCCATTCCGCCGCTATTTCCAAACTCCTGATGGCGCCTTCGGTGTCGACCGCGCGCAAGAAGGACGAGAGGCAGACACTGGCGATGGACGCCATGCGCCGTGAGGCCCTCGACAAGCTGAAAGAGGCCGTCGCGGCGGTGAAGGCCAATTCCGAGGATGTCGGTACGAAGTTTCCCGAGGAAGCGCGCAAGATCCATTATGGAGAGGCGGACGCCCGCGGCATCATCGGCCAGGCGACCATCGACGAGGCGCAGGCGCTCGTGGAGGAGGGCATCGAGATCGCCGCCATTCCGGTTTTGCCTGAGGATGTGAATTGATATGCGGTCCGCGCGTCTGGCCTTCTATAACTTCGGCCTGCATGTCGCCCCTGCCGAAAGTGAAGCGGTCAAAGGCTTCGTTCTGCGCGAACCTGCGAATTTCGAAGCCGCCGCTCGCGCCTGCGGCTTCATCGGACGCTCCGGCTATGCCGGTTATCCCGGCGCTCGGAGCTGGGGCGTTCAGGTCTTTCCTCGTTACATGAAAGGCAGCGGTTTTGACTCTGCCCCTTCGTCCCTTTCGCTCTGGGCAGACATCGAGTCCCTGATGGCCTTCACCTATAACGGCGTGCACGCCGAGGCCTTGAAGAATGCCCGCAATTGGAACGTGAAGCCGACATGGCCGCCGCTGGTTTTGTGGTGGGTTGCGGCTCATCATCGGCCGGACTGGCAAGAAGGGGTCGAGCGCCTGGAATATCTCGCCGACCACGGGTCGAGTCCGCACGCTTTTACGTTCAAACAGCCCTACGGGCCTGAGGGCGCCGAGATCTCGATCGATCGCGATCGGGTCAAGGAACTTGCTGCACGCAATGCCGAAACCCAGACGGATCTGCTTGCTTACGTCCAAACGCTAAAAGTTTAGTCGGCTAATTGGCTGCCGAATTACGCTTCGCGCCTGGCCAGCAACATATAGTTCACGTCCATATCCCTGGACAGGTTCCACTGGTTCGACAGCGGATTGAAAAAGACGCCGGTGCGGTCGGTGATTTCCAGGCCGCTTGCGTTGAGTGGCTTTTCCAGCTCCTCCGGGCGCACCAGTTTTTCATATTGATGCGTGCCGCGCGGCAGCCAGCGCAAGATGTTCTCGGCGGCGAAGATGGCAAGGGCTGCCGCCTTCATTGTGCGGTTGATGGTGGCGACGAAGATCAGGCCGCCGGGGCGGACCATTTTCGCGCAGGTCGTCATGAAGAGTTCGACGTCGGCGACGTGTTCGACCACTTCCATGTTCAAGACGATGTCGAAGGTCTCGCCGGCCTCTGCGAGCTCCTCGGCAGTGACGGCGCGATAGTCCACCGGAACGCCGGACGCCTTGGCGTGGGTCGAGGCGATGCCGATATTCTTCTCGGAAGGATCGGCGCCGACGACCGAGGCGCCCATGCGGGCGACGGGTTCGGACAGGAGGCCGCCGCCGCAGCCGATATCGAGCACACGCAGCCCCTCGAGCGGGCGGGCGCTTTTCGGATCACGGCCGAAATTCTCGCAGGCCTTGTCTCTTATATAGGCGAGCCGGACGGGATTGAACTTGTGCAACGGCTTGAACTTGCCGGTCGGGCTCCACCATTCCGCCGCCATCGCCGAGAAGCGGTCCACTTCGCCCTGGTCGATCGTGCTTCTGGCGGTTTCCGTCATGGCTTTCTCCATCGTTCGTGTCATGTGAAGTCGGACGATCGGGGGCATAAGTCAAGGGGCGGCGCATGAGGGCAGGCGTGAGTGCGCAAATGGCCGGCAATTGCTTTTGTCGTGTACGCTTGCCTCCCCCCGCCAAACTCGCTAAGAGACGCCGCAACTTGGGGCCTTCAGGGGCCTGGGCTTTAGAGCGGTTCCAGAAACGGGGATGCGGCTCTTTCGCCAAGCGGTCCGCCCCAGAGCTTTCGTGATGCCGGGTCCGGGTTTCCGCTTTCCGGCGCCAGTCGTGGTAGAGGCATATGGCACGCATCGTAATGAAATTCGGCGGCACGTCCGTCGCTGACCTGGACCGCATCAAGAACGTTGCCCGCCACGTGAAACGCGAAGTCGATGCCGGCCACGAGGTGGCGGTGGTGGTCTCGGCCATGTCCGGCAAGACCAATGAGCTGGTCGGCTGGGTGCAGGGCATGCCGAAGGTGATCGGCGCCAATTCCCCCTTCTACGATGCGCGCGAATATGACGCGGTGGTCGCTTCCGGCGAGCAGGTGACCTCGGGTCTGCTGGCGATCGCATTGCAGGCAATGGATATCAATGCGCGCTCCTGGCAGGGGTGGCAGATCCCGATCCGCACCGACAACGCCCATGGCGCGGCGCGCATCCTGGAGATCGACGGTTCCGACATCATCAAGCGGATGGGCGAGGGACAGGTCGCCGTCATCGCCGGCTTCCAGGGATTGGGGCCCGACAATCGCCTCGCAACGCTCGGGCGCGGCGGATCGGATACGTCGGCCGTTGCCATCGCGGCCGCTGTCAAAGCGGATCGCTGCGATATCTATACCGATGTCGACGGCGTCTACACGACCGATCCGCGCATCGTGCCGCAGGCGCGCAGGCTGAAGAAGATCGCCTTCGAGGAAATGCTCGAGATGGCCTCGCTCGGCGCCAAGGTGCTGCAGGTGCGCTCGGTCGAGCTTGCCATGGTGCACAAGGTGCGTACCTTCGTGCGCTCGTCTTTCGAAGATCCCGATGCTCCGGGCATGGGCGATCTGTTGAACCCGCCCGGAACGCTGATTTGTGACGAGGATGAAATCGTGGAACAGGAAGTAGTCACCGGCATCGCCTATGCCAAGGATGAGGCTCAGATCTCGCTTCGCCGTCTTGCCGACCGGCCGGGCGTTTCCGCCGCGATCTTCGGGCCGCTTGCCGAATCCCATATCAATGTCGACATGATCGTCCAGAATATTTCCGAGGACGGATCGAAGACCGACATGACCTTCACCGTGCCGTCGGGCGACGTCGAAAAGGCGATCAAGGTGCTCGGCGACCATAAGGAGAAGATCGGCTACGATGTCGTGCAGAACGAATCGGGCCTGGTGAAAGTCTCCGTCATTGGTATCGGCATGCGCAGCCATGCCGGCGTTGCCGCGACCGCGTTTCGTGCACTTGCCGAAAAAGGCATCAACATCAAGGCGATCACGACCTCCGAGATCAAGATTTCCATCCTGATCGACGGTCCCTATGCAGAACTCGCTGTCAGGACTTTGCATTCCTGCTACGGTCTGGATAAGAATTGATTCCCAGTGGGCGGCCTGCCCCTTCAGGTTGAGGAGACGGAGGCAGGCCCGCCGGGACACAGAGCATTGTTTCGGGAGCTTGAGACGTCATGAGAGACCTTTCCGGCGGTCCGCGCGTGCTGCTCAGGCGGCTGCGCGAGTTGATGGCAGAGCCGCTGGAGCCGCAGGATCGTCTTGACCGGATCGTCCGACAGATTGCCGGCAACATGGTGGCGGAAGTCTGCTCCGTCTATGTGCTGCGCGCCGACGGCGTGCTCGAACTCTATGCGACCGAAGGTCTCAACCGCGAAGCCGTGCACCTGGCGCAGCTGAAGATGGGCCAGGGCCTCGTCGGCACGATCGCGGCTTCGGCGCAGCCGCTCAACCTTTCCGACGCACAGTCGCATCCGGCCTTCCGCTACCTGCCCGAGACGGGCGAAGAAATCTATCATTCCTTCCTCGGCGTGCCGATCTTGAGAACCGGACGCTCGCTCGGTGTTCTCGTCGTGCAGAACAAGGCGAGCCGCAATTATCGCGACGAAGAGGTCGAGGCGCTCGAAACGACGGCGATGGTGCTTGCCGAGATGATCGCCACCGGCGAGCTCAAGAAGATCACCAAGCCGGGCCTCGAACTCGACCTGACGCGCTCGGTGACGATCGACGGCGATACCTATAATGACGGCATCGGCCTCGGCTACGTCGTGCTGCACGAACCGCGCATCGTCGTCACCAACCTGCTCAACGAGGATGCGGAGAAGGAGATCCGGCGGCTGGCGGAGGCCATGGGGTCGCTGAGGATCTCGATCGACGACATGCTGTCGCGCCGCGACGTATCGATGGAGGGCGAGCATCGCGAAGTGCTTGAAACCTATCGCATGTTCGCCCATGACCAGGGCTGGGTGCGCAAGCTCGAGGAAGCGATCCGCAACGGTCTGACGGCCGAAGCGGCGGTCGAGAAGGTGCAGAGCGACACCAAGGCGCGGATGATGCGGTTGACCGACCCGTATCTGCGCGAACGCATGCATGATTTCGAGGATCTGGCGAACCGGCTGCTCAGGCAGCTGACCGGCTATACCGGCCGGACGACCGCCGAAGGCTTCCCGAATGATGCGATCATTCTGGCCCGCGCCATGGGTGCGGCCGAACTGCTCGATTATCCGCGCTCCAATGTCCGCGGGCTGGTGCTGGAAGAAGGGGCGGTGACCAGCCATGTGGTGATCGTCGCCCGCGCCATGGGCATTCCGGTCATCGGCCAGGCGGCCGGGGTGGTGGCGCTGGCCGAAAACGGCGATGCCGTGATCATCGACGCCGACGAGGGGCATGTGCATCTCAGGCCAATGGCCGATCATCGCCGTTCCTACGAAGAAAAGGTTCGCTTCCGCGCCAGGCGGCAGGAACAGTTCCGGGCGCTGCGCGCCATCGAGCCGGTCACCAAGGACGGCCAGCGGATCTCGCTGATGATGAATGCCGGCCTGTTGGTCGATCTGCCGCAGCTTTCTGAATCGGGTGCAGAGGGCATCGGTCTCTTCCGTACCGAGCTGCAATTCATGATCGCCTCCACCATGCCGAAGGCGGACGAGCAGGAGCAGTTCTACCGCAATGTGATCAAACAGGCGGCAGGCCGCGTCGTGACCTTCCGCACGCTCGATATCGGTGGCGACAAGGTCGTGCCCTATTTCCGCGGCCACGAGGAGGAAAACCCCGCGCTCGGCTGGCGCGCCATCCGGCTGTCGCTCGACCGGCCGGGATTGCTGCGCACCCAGTTGCGCGCCCTGCTGAAAGCGTCGGCGGACACCGAGCTGAAGCTGATGGTGCCGATGGTGACCGAGGTGTCCGAGCTGAGGACGGTGCGTGAGCTCCTGCAGAAGGAAGTGCAGCATCTCTCGCGTTTCGGCCATGGGCTGCCGCGCAAGCTGCAATTCGGTGCGATGCTTGAGGTGCCGGCACTGCTCTGGCAGCTCGACGAGCTGATGGAGGCGGTTGATTTCGTTTCGGTCGGTTCGAACGACCTCTTCCAGTTCTCGATGGCCGTCGATCGCGGCAATGCACGGGTGTCGGACCGCTTCGATCCGCTCGGCAAGCCGTTCTTGCGCATCCTGCGCGACATCGTGCGCGGGGCGGACCGAAACAAGACGCCGGTGACGCTTTGCGGCGAACTTGCCGGCAAGCCGCTCTCGGCAATGGCGCTGCTCGGCATCGGTTTCCGCTCGATTTCGATGTCGCCGGCCTCGATCGGGCCGGTGAAAGCGATGCTGCTCGGCCTTGATGTCGGCGCGCTGACGAAGGCGATGGATGAGGTGCTGGACGACAACAGCGCCACCGTGCCGATGCGCGAGGTGCTTGCCCGCTTCGCCGAGAGCCACAATATTCCCCTTTAGGCATATATAAGAAGAATCGGAGCGAAGGGTGGCGAAGCTTCCCGTTGAAAAGATGCGCGAGCTGGAACGCCGTTTCGGCGAGATCGAAGCGCGCATGTCGGCCGGCCCTGCCGCCGACGTCTATGTGAAGCTTGCGTCCGAATATTCCGAGCTGCAACCTGTCGTCACGAAGATCCGCGCCTATGAGAAGGCGGTCGCCGAGCTTGCCGATCTCGACGCGCTGCTGGAGGACAAATCGGTCGATCGCGAGATGCGCGACCTCGCCGAACTCGAACTGCCCGAGGTGAAGGAGCGGATCGAGGCGCTGGAGCAGGAGATGCAGATCCTGCTGCTGCCGAAGGATGCGGCGGACGAAAAAAGCGCGATCCTCGAAATCCGCGCCGGCACCGGCGGCTCGGAAGCGGCGCTTTTCGCCGGCGATCTCTTTCGCATGTATGAGCGTTTCGCCTCCGAGAAGGGCTGGAAAGTCGAGGTGCTCTCGGCGAGCGAGGGCGAAGCCGGCGGCTATAAGGAAATCATTGCGACGATCACGGGGAGGGGCGTCTTCGCCAAGCTGAAATTCGAATCCGGCGTGCACCGCGTACAGCGCGTGCCGGAGACCGAGGCGGGCGGGCGCATTCACACGTCGGCCGCGACGGTGGCGGTGCTGCCGGAAGCCGAGGAGATCGATATCGAGATCCGGCCGGAAGACATCCGCATCGACACGATGCGCTCTTCGGGCGCCGGCGGCCAGCACGTCAATACGACCGACTCGGCGGTGCGCATCACTCACCTGCCGACCGGCATCGTCGTCACCAGCTCGGAAAAATCGCAGCATCAGAACCGCGCCAAGGCGATGCAGGTGCTGCGCTCCAGGCTTTACGATGCCGAACGGCAGCGCGCCGACAGCGAGCGCTCGGCCGACCGCAAGAGCCAGGTCGGTTCCGGCGACCGCTCCGAGCGCATCCGCACCTATAATTTCCCGCAGGGGCGGGTGACCGACCACCGCATCAACCTAACGCTCTACAAGCTCGATCGGATGATGGAAGGCGAGATCGAGGAAGTCGTCGACGCGCTGATGGCCGACTATCAGGCAAGCCAGCTGGCGCAGCTCGGCGAACAGCCGTGAGCCCGACGGTCGCCGATATGCTGGCCGAGGCGCGGCGCCGCTTTACCAAGGGCGGTATCGCCGACCCGGCGACCGATGCGCGGCTGCTGGTCGCAGGTCTTCTGAAACTGTCGTCGACCGAGCTTCTGACACGATCGGCTGAGGGGCTTTCTCCCGAGCAGGCGGAGGTGATTTTCAAGGCGCTGGAACGGCGGCTCGCCCACGAGCCGGTGCACCGCATCCTCGGCGAACGGGAATTCTACGGCCTGGCGCTTCGGCTTTCGGCGGAAACGCTGGAACCGCGCCCGGATACGGAAATCCTCGTCGACACGGTGCTTCCCTATCTCAGGGACCTTGCAAAGGCTGAGGGCAATCTCCATATCCTTGATATAGGAACCGGGACCGGGGCGATATGCCTCGCGCTTTTGAGCGAATGTCCCGATGCGTCAGGTATCGGCAGCGACATATCGTCGGATGCACTTGGGACGGCAAAGTCAAACGCAGAAAGAAACGGGTTGCAGGATCGCTTTCAAGCCGTGCAGTCGAGATGGTTCGAGAACATCCAGGGCTCGTTTCACGCGATTGTCTCAAATCCGCCCTATATTGCCTCCAAGGTCATTCACGATCTCGCTCCCGAAGTGACGAAATTTGATCCGGTTGCAGCGCTGGATGGCGGCCCGGATGGGCTTGACGCCTACAAAGCCATAGCCAAGGATGCGGCAAGGTTCATGAGGCCTGATGGGGTCGTGGGACTGGAAATCGGCTACGATCAGCGAAACGATGTGACGGCAATCTTCGAAGCGGAAGGCTTCAAGTGCCTCAAATCCGTTAAAGATTACGGTCAGAACGACAGGGTGCTCGTGTTCGCGCTCGCGTGACGGGCGATAATTGCCGGCATTGAACAGAACATTATTGCTATTGCGAAGAAAAGGCTTGGATTTCCGGGGGAAGCAATATAGGTTGCGGACACGTGTTGGGCAGATAGGAATGAACGAGATTCGTTCGGTACTTGGTTTGCCTCGGGGGTCCGCTCTTTTAAACGAGAGTTTCAACGGTTGAACACGACCCAATGCGTGAATCAGTCAAACTGACTTGAGAACCAAGCGGCAGGTCGGCGCAAAGGCGCAGTATGCTCGCGGCACAAAGGTCCTGACCCGGTTTTCCGGTCATGGCGGTTGGTGCCATGTATCCATCACAAACAGAGAATTCAGGTGAACGATCTATGAGGCCAGGACAGCAGAACAAGCGCGGTCGCGGGCGTGGTAACAACAACAATAACAATGGCGGCGGTGGAAATAACAATAACAACAATTTCAACCGCAAGGGCGGCAACCCGCTGACCCGGACCTATGACAGCTCCGGCCCCGATGTGAAAATCCGCGGCACTGCCCAGCATATCGCAGAAAAATACGCGCAGCTCGCCCGCGACGCCCAGAGTTCCGGCGACCGCGTCATCGCCGAGAACTATCTGCAGCACGCCGAACATTACAATCGTATCATCGCAAGCGCCCAGGCGCAGATGCAGGAACGCTTCCAGCGCGACGACCGCGGCGAATACAATGATCGCGAAGCCGCCGAGCGTGAGGGCGACGACATCGATACGAACGACAATGACGGCGACGATGTCGTTGTTGTCCAGCCGCCGCAGAACAGGCAGCACCAGCCGCAGGCACAGCCGAAGCCGGCGCCCGTTGCAGCGCCCGCCCCGGCACCTCAGCCCGAAGTCATGGATGGAACCGGCCCGCAGCCGGAGATCGAAGGCATTCCCGCCGAGGTCGCCATGGATGAGGAAGGTTCCGCCGGCCAGTCGCGCGAACGTCAGCCCCGCCGCCGCAGCGCCGGCAACCGTCCGCGTCGCCCGCGCCGTGGCGCAGAAGGCGATGCCGGCTCGGAAGGCGAGGGTGCTGCCGCCGAGGCGCCTGTCTTGGCGGACGCCACATCGGAGTGAGGGGTTTCCCCTCTCCTCGTCACGAGAGCCGGACGCTCACGTGATCCACGCGAATTTCCTTGGAAAATCCCCGGCCCGGCGCCGGGGATTTTCATTTTCCGGGCTCTTTAAACTGCTGGAACAGGCTACCATATTCTCCTCGACTGCTTCGCCCAAATCCCAGACGGGCCAAGCGCGGCCCGCCTTTTCAGGGGGTCGATCTCAATCATCGGTCTGCGCCTCCACGAGGGCAGGGCGATCCATGGAGGTGGAATATGAATATCGAGAAATATTCGGAGCGGGTGCGCGGCTTCGTCCAGTCGGCCCAGACCTATGCGCTGGCGCAGGGTCATCAGCAATTTTCGCCCGAGCATGTGCTGAAAGTCCTGCTCGACGACGATCAGGGCATGGCCGCATCGCTGATCGAGCGCGCCGGCGGCGATGCCAAGGCCGCCCGCCTTGCCAATGACGCGGCCCTTGCGAAATTGCCGAAAATCTCCGGCGGCAACGGCAACATCTATCTGGCGCAGCCGCTCGCAAAGGTGTTTTCGACCGCCGAAGAAGCGGCGAAGAAGGCCGGTGACAGCTTCGTCACCGTCGAACGCCTGCTGCAGGCGCTGGCGATCGAATCTTCGGCTTCGACCTTTTCGACGCTGAAGAATGCCGGCGTGACGGCCCAGGGCCTCAACCAGGTCATCAACGATATCCGCAAGGGGCGAACCGCAGATTCCTCCAATGCCGAGCAGGGCTTCGATTCGCTGAAGAAGTTCGCGCGCGATCTGACCGGCGAAGCCCGCGAGGGCAAGCTCGATCCGGTGATCGGCCGCGACGACGAGATCCGCCGCACCATCCAGGTGCTGTCGCGCCGTACCAAGAACAATCCGGTGCTGATCGGTGAACCCGGCGTCGGCAAGACCGCGATCGTCGAGGGCCTGGCGCTGCGCATCGTCAACGGCGACGTGCCGGAATCGCTCAAGGACAAGAAGCTGATGGCGCTCGATATGGGCGCGTTGATCGCCGGTGCAAAATACCGCGGTGAATTCGAGGAGCGGCTGAAGTCCGTACTCAACGAGGTGCAGGCGGAGAACGGCGAGATCATCCTGTTCATCGACGAAATGCACACGCTGGTCGGCGCCGGCAAGGCGGATGGGGCGATGGACGCCTCCAACCTGCTGAAGCCTGCTCTTGCCCGCGGTGAGCTGCATTGCGTCGGTGCGACCACGCTCGACGAATATCGCAAACATGTGGAGAAGGATCCGGCGCTTGCCCGCCGATTCCAGCCCGTGGTCGTCGAGGAGCCGACGGTCGAGGACACGATCTCGATCCTGCGCGGCCTGAAGGAAAAATACGAGCAGCATCACAAGGTGCGCATCGCCGATGCGGCGCTGGTGGCGGCGGCGACACTTTCGAACCGCTACATCACCGACCGCTTCCTGCCCGACAAGGCGATCGACCTGATGGACGAGGCGGCTGCGCGGCTTCGCATGCAGGTGGATTCCAAGCCGGAAGAGTTGGACGAGCTCGACCGCCGCATCATTCAGCTGAAGATCGAGCGCGAGGCGCTGAAGAAAGAGACCGACGTCGCCTCCGCCGACCGGCTGAAGCGGCTGGAGACCGAACTTGCTGCTTTCGAAGAGGAGGCCGATGCGCTGACGGCCCGCTGGCAGTCGGAAAAGCAGAAGCTCGGCCTTGCCGCCGATCTCAAGAAGCAACTCGACGACGCCCGTAACGAACTGGCGATCGCCCAGCGCAAGGGTGAATTCCAGCGCGCCGGCGAGCTGACCTACGGCGTCATTCCGGATCTCGAAAAGCAGCTCGTCGAAGCCGAGAAGCAGGATGGCGAACGCGGTGCGATGGTGCAGGAAGTGGTCACTCCCGACAATATCGCGCATGTCGTTTCCCGCTGGACCGGCATTCCCGTCGACAAGATGCTCGAGGGCGAACGCGACAAGCTGCTTCGGATGGAAGACGAGCTGGCGAAATCGGTGATCGGCCAGGGCGACGCGGTGCAGGCCGTGTCGCGGGCGGTACGGCGTGCGCGCGCCGGACTGCAGGATCCGAACCGGCCGATCGGCTCGTTCATCTTCCTCGGCCCGACCGGCGTCGGCAAGACGGAGCTCACCAAGGCGCTCGCCCGCTTCCTCTTCGACGACGAGACGGCGATGGTGCGCATGGACATGTCGGAATACATGGAGAAACACTCCGTTGCCCGGCTGATCGGCGCACCTCCCGGCTATGTCGGTTACGATGAGGGCGGGGCGTTGACGGAAGCCGTGCGCCGCAGGCCCTATCAGGTCGTGCTGTTCGACGAGATCGAAAAGGCGCATCCCGACGTCTTCAACATCCTGCTGCAGGTGCTGGATGACGGACGCCTGACGGACGGCCAGGGCCGGACGGTGGATTTCCGCAACACGATGATCATCATGACCTCGAACCTCGGCGCCGAGTATCTGACGCAGCTGAGGGACGGCGATGACAGCGATACGGTTCGCGAGCAGGTGATGGAGGTCGTGCGCGGGCATTTCCGGCCGGAATTCCTGAACCGCATCGATGAGATCATCCTCTTCCATCGCCTGAAGCGCGAAGAGATGGGTGCGATCGTCGATATCCAGCTGAAGCGGCTGGTGGCGCTCTTGTCCGAGCGCAAGATCGTCATCGATCTCGATGAGGACGCCCGCCACTGGCTGGCGAACAAGGGTTACGATCCGGTCTACGGCGCAAGGCCGCTGAAGCGGGTGATCCAGAAGTTCGTGCAGGATCCGCTGGCCGAGCAGATCCTCTCCGGCCAGGTGCCGGACGGGTCGACGGTGAAGGTGACGAGCGGTTCGGACCGGCTGCAGTTCAAGACGCGGCAGACGGTAAGCGAGGCGGCGTGAACCGGTTTGCAGGATGAATGAGAGATGGCGGCTTCGGCCGCCATTTTTGCTGGCGGGAGCTTACTTGCTCGCCACCTGATCCGGCGTCTGGTTGTTCAGCAGCGTATCGATGCGCTTGCGCTCGTCTTCGAATTTCGCGAGCGCCTCGCCCTGCAGCGACTTGCCGCCCGGCAGGCGGATGCGCAGCGGATCGACCTTGGTGCCGTTGACGATCAGCTCGTAATGCAGGTGCGGGCCGGTGGATTCGCCTGTCGTGCCGACCCAACCGATCACCTGGCCCTGGCGGATCTTGGCGCCGGGGACGACGCCCTTGGCGATGGCGCTCTGATGATTGTAGGAGGATTCATAGCCGTTGGCATGACGGATGATCGTCTGGTTGCCATAGCCGCCGGAATCCCAGCCGGCTTTTTCGACGGTGCCGTTGCCGGCGGCGATGATCGCCGTGCCGCGGGGTGCCGCCCAATCGACGCCGGTGTGCATGCGGGCAAAACCCAGGATCGGGTGACGGCGCATGCCGAAGCCCGATTTGAAAATGCCGTTCGGAACGGGGTTGCGCAGCAGGAACTGACGGATGCTCTTACCGTTCTCGTCGAAATAATCGACCGTGCCGTCTTCGGGATCCTGGAAGCGGTAGAAGCGCGTCTGCGTGTCGCCGAAACGGGCGTTGACGTAGAGCAGTTCGGAATCCTCGGTCGCCTTGCCGGCGCTGTCGGCGACGGAGAAGAAGGCCTCCAGCGTATCGCTCGGCCTCAACTGCGCCTGGAAATCGACGTTGCTGGCAAGAAGCTTGATGATCAGCGCCGTCATATCCTTGGTCATGCCGTAGGAAAGGGCGGCGCGGTAGATGCCGTCATAGACGCGCGGCAGGTTCTGGCCGGGCGGCGGCGCGAAGGAATTGTCTTCGAAGGCCGTGGCGATGGCATCGAGCATCGGCGGCGCGGTGCCCTCCACGTATTTGCCCTTGTCGTCGAGGGCTACGGTTGTGAGGTGGCGGGTGCCGCGGTAGACGCTGGCCCGGATGATCTTGGCCTGCTCGCCCTTCTGAATGATGCCGATACGCAGCACGTCGCCGTTCTCGAGTTCGTTGGAACCCAGCTGCTGCGCGATATAGCCGGCAATGCCATCGGCATATTGCTGCGGATAGCCTGAGTCCATCAGCGCTTTGGAGATCGTCGTGTCCGCGCGCACGGGCAGGACGTCGTCGGCGAATTCTTCGGTCTCCGGTGTGATCGATTCCGGTGCGGAGACGGTCATGTTCTGCTCGAGCACGCGGGCGGAAAGACCTGCGGTCAGATCGACATCGGCATCCTCGTTGGAGAAGCGGCGCGGATCGACGTAATAAAGCGCCGCAAGCTGCGTGTTGCCGTCGGTCAGGACCGAGCCGTTGGAGCGCACGTTCTCCTCGACCTCTTCCAGCGACAGGCCGGCAGCCATCTTCATTTCGGTCTTGCCGGTCGGGAAGGGAATGGTCTTCAGGCTGACTTCGGACTCGACGTCGGAGCCGTAAATCGCTCCGGTCCGGCTTTGCGGCGCGGGCTGCGGCTCGTCGGCGGAAAAAATCGCCAGGGGGTCGAAATCCGGATAATCTTCGGTCGCCACGTGGTTGGCGGCCAGCGTCATCTTCACATGCGCGAAGGGCTGGCGGCGCACGACCTCTTTCTCGCCCTCGTGGACGACGGTCGAAACTTCCATGATGGCGCGGTCGGAAGGTTTGGCGGCGATGGCAGGCGCGATCAGCCGGCCGCCGCGCACCACCGTCGTATCGACATGCGCGTCCGCGGCCGCACTCGCATAGGCTTCGGCTGGGATCGCCAGCTGCTGGCGGCCGTCGAGGGCGGCAAAAAGCGCGACACCCATCAGGACGGAAGATGTGATGCCGGTGAGGAACGTGCCCGAGAGCCACCGCAGGGAAACCTCGCGACGGTCCGGGGCTCGCCTGCCGTCGGCCAGAAGCGGAGGCTCGTTGCCCAACGAGCGGATCATCATTTTCTCCGTCATCATGGCAGTCGGGTCCGCGTCCTTACATTCGACGTCTCTGGGAGCATTTCTTGGCCGTCCTGGCTGGGGCGAAAGATGTGCATATTTTAGGCATGGAAGTCAAATCACGCAGAGAAGGGCAGTTTGCGCGCCTTTGCCTGTGTGAATCGTGTGTCTCTTAAGACCAGCAGATTGTGATGATGTCGGGGCGCGGAAGATGAAAGAGCGTTCTTTCCCGCGAAAAGTCGAAAGACGATCATTTTTCCTGCCATAGCGGGCCGTTCGGAATCCGGAAAACGGCCCGATTTTCGCGCCCCTCAAAATTTCTCAGCGAAAACAATAGGATGAAAGAAATATCATTTTTTTCAAAAAGCGCTGTTGACTTAGAAAAGGGGATAGTTCTATAAGCCC
>NZ_NWSX01000046.1 GCF_002531825.1 Rhizobium sp. J15
CCAATCACGAGGAGGACCAGCCGGTGCATCTGCAGGTCAAGGACATCGCCCTGCAGAAGGCTTCCGAACTCGGCATCTATGCCGGCCCGTCGACGCGCTACTGTCCGGCCGGCGTTTATGAATGGGTGGAGAAGGACGGCGACAAGACATTCGTCATCAACGCCCAGAACTGCGTGCACTGCAAGACCTGCGACATCAAGGACCCCAACCAGAACATCAACTGGGTGCCGCCGCAGGGCGGCGAAGGGCCTGTCTATCCGAATATGTGACGTGGATCGGCATCGCGGCCGACAATTTCACGTGCTGACGTCTTCGTGATCGGCCGTTCGCGGCCGCTCTTAGCCATTCGTTAACCATAATTTCCTTAGCTTGCGACATCTTCTTGACGCACTAAGGACACATTCATGACGATCTCCCGCCGGGGCTTTCTGATTGCTCTGCCTCTTGTTGTGGCCGGCTGCTCTTCGACCGGTTTGAACAGTCAGACGAATTACGCAGCGCTTCCCGATGAAAGGTTTCCGCTGAAGCAGGTGCCGATCGACAGGATCAAGCCGGAGCTTCGGCGTCAGGAAGTCGCCTACGACACCGCGCATGCGGCGGGCACGATCGTCGTCGATACGCCGTCGCGCCGCGCCTATTATGTGCTTGGGAACGGCCGGGCGATGCGCTACGGCGTCGGTGTCGGTCGCGAGGGGCTGGCATTTGCCGGCAACGCCTATGTCGGGCGCAAGGCCGAATGGCCGAGCTGGACCCCCACCGAAAACATGCAGCGCCGCGAGGAGCGCTACCGCAGGCTCGCCGGCGGCATGCCGGGCGGCCCGAACAATCCGCTCGGTGCACGGGCGATGTATCTCTATCGCGGCGGCAACGATACGCATTTCCGCATTCACGGCACAAACCAGCCGGAATCGATCGGCCTTGCCATGTCGAGCGGCTGTATCCGCATGATGAACCACGACGTGATCGACCTCTACAGCCGCGTCGATGTGGGCGCCAGGGTCGTCGTCGTCCAGGCTTGAGCGAGCGAAGCGGATTCATTGAAAAAGCCGCCGCAGCGATGGCTGCCGGCGGCTTTTGACTTGGGGCGGCTGACGCTGGCGCGTCAGTGACGGCGTGCGGCAATCCCGGTCGAGAGCGCCACGCCGATGCCGGTGATCACGGCGGCGCTGATTTCGGCGGTGCCGACCGTTTCGCCGAGCAGGAAGCCGCCGCCGAGCGTGGCCAGAACCGGCGTCAGCGCCGTGAAGGCGGCGGCCTGCGTTCCGCCGAGGGTGCGCACGGCCGTGCCATAGGCGACCATGGCGACGAGGCCGGAAAGAACACCCTGGCTCAGCACCTGCAGGCCAATTTCCGGAAGCGGCGCTTGCGGCAGCGAAATGCCGAAGACGAGGGCCAGCACGGCCATGATCAGGAAGGACCAGACGGCAATCAGTGCGCTCGCCTGAATGGCCGTCAGGCCCGAGCGGCGGAAGGCATGCGTATAGCTTGCCCAGAGCACCGCGCCGGCCGGCAGCAGGACAAAGCTCGTCCAGGGCAGCGAGGCATCGGCCAGGCTGCGGGCGAGCAGGATGAGGACACCGCCGACGATTGCGAGCAGCCCGGCGATGCGCGTGACATCGGGCCGTTCCCGAAACAGCAGGATGCCGATCAATGCTGTGGCAAGCGGCATCGAGCCGCCGAGCAGGATGCCCGAAGAGGCGGCCGGTGTAGAGTGAATGGCAAGCGTCGTCACCAGGAAGAAGATCGCGCCGCAGCCGGCGACCATGATCGCCAGCAGATGAAGCGGCAGGCCCTTCGGCAGCAGGCCGATCCGAAGCCAGACGGGCGAAAGCGCGAGCGCCGGAATGCCGAAACGGATGAGCCCGATATCGATCGGGCCGAGCGATGTCGCGGCGCTGTGGCGGGTCGCCAGAAACCAGGTCGCCCAGATCAGCACGGTAATGGTGCCGGCGGCATAACCGAGGGACTGCGAAGGCGATTTGTCGTTTGAAAATGCGATCGTGCTCATCGTCCTAATCCTTTCCTCCGTCCGGATCCTGCCCGGTTGAAAGAAAGATTAGCGCCAGATGCCGGGGCATGTCCTTGCTATCTGTGGCTTGAAAATCGTGCTATACGCAATATTCTGCCAAATGATGCCGATGGATATTATAAAAATGCCAAATCTCGATAAATTCGATATCGCCATCCTGAAGTGCCTGCAGGAAGATGCGCGGGCCACCAATGTCGAGATCGCCGAGAAGGTGAACCTTTCGCCGTCGCCCTGCCTGCGCCGCATCCGCAATCTTGAGCGAACAGGCATCATCCGCGGTTACACCGCCGATATCGACCGCAAGGAAGTCGGTCTCGGCCTGACCGTCTTCGTTGAATTCAAAGTGGTCCATCACAGCCGCGAAAATTCCGAGGCGCAGCAGCAGGCGCTGCTGGCCATTCCGGAGATCGTCTCCTGCTTCCTGATCTCGGGCACGGCCGATTTCCTCGCCGAAGTGGTGGTGGAGGATCTCGCCGCCTATGAACGGCTTCTGACTGAGACTCTGCTGACCCTGCCCAATGTCAGCGACATCCGCTCGAACTTCGCGATCCGCAGTATCAAGACGCATGGGCCGTTGAAACTGCCTGAGGGGAAATGATTTCCCAATAGTTTTTCTCGCTAATAAAAACCCCTCCCCAACCCCTCCCCACAAGGGGGAGGGACTCATCTGGGGCACCGTCTCGCTCCCTATCAAGGGTCAATATTTGGGCTGCTGGTGCGGCAGTTTAAGCCCCTCCCCCTTGTGGGGAGGGGTTGGGGAGGGGGCTTGGGTGCTACAGCAGCGTCCCGCTGAGGATGAGCAGCGCCACCGAGAAGTAGATGACGAGCCCGGTGACGTCGACCAGCGTGGCGACGAAAGGTGCCGAGGCACTGGCCGGATCGAGCCGGAGCTTCTGCAGCACGAAGGGCAGCATCGAGCCGCAGATCGAGCCGAAGGTGACGATCCCGATCAGGGCGGCAAACACCGTGATGGCGACCATCTGCCAATGCGGGCCGTAGTCGTAGAGCCCGGCCGTCTGCCAGAAGACGATACGGACGAAGCCGACGAGGCCGAGGATCGCGCCGAGCACGATGCCCGTGGGGAGCTCGCGGAAGAGCACCTTCCACCAGTCCGAAAGCTTCAGCTCGCCGAGCGCCAAGGCCCGGATGATCAGCGACGTCGCCTGCGAACCGGAATTGCCGCCCGAGCTCATGATCAGCGGGATGAACAGCGTCAGCACGACCGCCTTTTCCAGCTCGCCTTCGAAATGCTGCATGGCGCTTGCCGTCAGCATCTCGCCGAGGAAGAGCGCGGCGAGCCAGCCGGCGCGCTTGCGGATCATGCCGGCGAAGCTGATCTTCATATAGGGCTGGCCGAGCGCTTCCATGCCGCCGAACTTCTGGGCCGCTTCCGTCGTATCGGCGATCATCGTATCGATCACGTCGTCGACGGTGACGATGCCGAGCATCTGCCCATGTTCATCGGTCACAGGCAGAGCGAGCAGATCGTGCTTGCGGATCAGCCGGGCGACATCCTCCTGCTTCATCAAGGGATCGGCCGAAACGGGCGCGCCCTTCTGAGCCACCGTCAGGATGGAGGCGTCGGGCTCCCCAGTGATGAGGCGGCGCAGCGTCACCACATGCATCAGTGCATGGCTCACCTCGTCGAGCACATAGATGGCATAGACGGTCTCGCGCGAGCGTTCGACCTGGCGCACATGGTCGAGCGTCTGGGCGACGGTCCAGCTGTCCGGCACGCTGACGAATTCCGTCGTCATGATGCCGCCGGCCGTGCGCGGCGGATAGCCCATCAGGTGCTGGATCGCGATGCGAACCGGCTCGTCGAGGCTGGCAAACAGACGGGCGCGGGTCTCGCCGTCGAGTTCGAGCAGCACGTCGGCGACACGGTCGTTGGACATGCCGTGCAGCAGCCGTGCGGCATCCTCTGCGCCGAGCAGCGCAAGGATCTCAGCGGCGTTGCGAAGCTCCGGCCGGTCGAGGATATTGACGGCAAAATCCAGCGGCATGCCTGATAGCACGCGTCCGGCATCCTGCACGGTGAGCGCGTTCAAGGCTTCGACGCGTTCAGCGATCGTTGCGCCGCGGCTGTTGTTGATGAAGGCACGGGCGGCATGGCCTGCCCGGAGTGGGAAGCGATTGATGTTCATTGAGGCTCGCCTTTCCGTCGATCCGCCGTAGCGTCCGACGAGCGAGCCGACAGGAGTCGGTCAGCGCACGAGGGCCGCGTACGGCAAAGGCAATCGACTGCTACTGTCGCTTGGCATCTGAGTGATGGCTCCGTTGAAATCCGTGGAAGACGAGTGTCATCCACGTGTCATGCTAGGTGGTCCCGAACGCGGAATAAGTCAAGCGGGGTAAACGCTTAACGCCAGAATGTCGCACCCTGGGCGGGCCGCATTATCAGGCTGAGGCGCCCTGCGGGCTGCGGCTGCGCCGCTCCAGGCGCGCCGAGGCTGCGAAGACGAAAAGACCGAGGAAGGAAAGTGCCGCGCCGACATAACCGGTTGCCGCAAAACCGTAGCCCCAGGCGATGACGAGGCCGCCGAGCCAGGCGCCGATCGCGTTGGCGATGTTGAAGGCGGAATGGTTGGAGGCGGCCGCAAGCGTCTGCGCATCGGCGGCGACATCCATCAGCCGCGTCTGCAGCGCCGGGCCGGCGGCAAAACCGCAACCGACCAGGAAGACCGAGAGGCCGAGCATATAGGGGTTGGCGGCGGTCAACGAGAAGGTGGTCAGCACGACGATATTATAGACGAGCGAACCGCCGATCGTGCCGAGCAGCGACTTGTCGGCAAGCCACGAGCCGATGAAATTGCCTGCATTCATGCCGACACCGAAAAGCACCAGCATGATCGCAACCGCGCTTTCCGGCAACATCGCGACTTCGGTCGTCGTCGAGGCGATATAGCTGAACATCGCGAACATGCCGCCATAGCCGACGGCGGCAATGCCGAGCGTCAGCCACACCTGCGGCCGGCGGAAGGCGCCGAGTTCGCGCAGGAAGCTCGCTTCTTCGGAAACCCTGTCCTTCGGAACGTAAATCCAGATCAGCGCCACCGTCAGCAGGCCGACGATGCCGACCGACCAAAACGCCACCTGCCAGTCGAGCGACTGGCCGAAAAACGTCGTCAGCGGCGTGCCGAGAAGCGTCGCGACGGTGAGCCCGAGCATGACGCGTCCGACAGCGCGTGCCCGCCGATAAACCGGCACCATCGAGGCGGCGACGAGGGCGGCGACGCCGAAATAGGCGCCGTGCGGCAGGCCGGTGACGAAGCGCAGGACTGTGAAGGATTCGAAGGTCGGCGCCACGGCGCTTAATATATTGCCGATGGCAAAGACCAGCATCAGCGTCAAAAGCAGCGTGCGGCGCGCCATCTTCGCGGCGAGCACGGCAATGACGGGCGCCCCGACGACGACGCCGAGCGCATAGGCGCTGATGACGTAGCCGGCCTGTGGCGTCGTGACGGAGAAAGTCTTGGCGACATTGGGCAGCAGTCCCATGATCGCGAATTCGCCGGTGCCGATGCCGAAGCCGCCGCAGGCGAGCGCCAGTTGAACCAAGGCTACGGTCGTTGCCGACGGCAGCTCGTCCTCCGGCTGGGTTCCGATGGAATCATTGATGGCGATCTCACTCATGAGAGCTCCTCGGGACGGTTTTCTGCTTGGCAATGGCCTCAGGCGCAAGCGCGGCCGCGAGGCGATCGTGATACATGGCGGGAAGGGGAGACGATCTCTCCGATATCTGATCTATCCGTGATATACGGGTGGGCGTCGAGTGCATTTTTCGCAGTGCAGCGTCCTGCTATGTGCATATGTCCGTTGCAATATTTGCATTTCTGCTATTCTTGCGGAAAAGCGGCTGTGCTTGAAATCCCCAATGCCGCAACCATCTCAGGGGCAAAGGCAGGAGCAGTTCCGCGCCAGGGACGGGAGCCCGTATGAAGCTTGTAGGCTTTTTCAATCGCGACGGCGGCACCTTCAGGACCACCGACATGGCGGCCTACGAAAAGAGGGCGGAGGCGGCCTTTCGGGATGCCGGCCATGATTTCGATGCCATCGTCTTTTCGGGCAAGGAAATCATTCCCGCGATGGAACGGGCAGCCAAGCGCGACGATATCGACGGCATCGTCGCCGGCGGTGGCGACGGGACGATTTCGGCGGCGGCGTCGATCGCCTGGAAGAACGGGATTGCGCTCGGCGTCGTACCGGCCGGCACCATGAACCTTTTTGCCCGCTCGCTGCGCGTCCCGCTCGATATCTGGCAGGCGCTCGATGTATTGGCTTCCGGGGAAGTCGATAATGTCGATATCGCCAGCGCCAACGGCCGGCCCTTCATCCATCAGTTTTCGGCCGGTCTGCATGCCCGCATGGTGCGCTACCGCAATGCCTACAGCTATCGCTCGCGGCTCGGTAAGATACGGGCAAGCACCAAGGCCGCTCTCGGCGTGATCTTCAATCCGCCTGAGTTCGAGGTGGAGTTCGAGGCGGCCGGCATGCGGGAGCGCCGCTGGGTCTCGGCAATCTCCGTTTCCAACAATCCCTTCGGCGAAAATGCGCTGCTTTATGCTGATAATCTCACGAGCGGCGAACTCGGCTTCTATACGGCAAACCCGCTGAAGCCGCTCGGCGTTGCCCGCCTCGCCATCGACATGCTGCGCGGCAAGGTGCGCGAGAATGCCGATGTCATGGTGATGCATCCGGCCGAGGTACACCTGCATTTCCCGAAACTGCGCCGCAAGGCCAATTGCGTCATGGACGGCGAATTGTTGCCGCTCCAGCGCGATGTTTCAATCCGGCTGCATCCGGGCGAGCTGAAGGTCCTCGTCAAGCAGGGGCTCGCCGCCCAGGTGAATGCCGATGAACGTCGCGAGCCTGCTGCTTAAGCTTCAGAGCCGCGGCAGATAGGTGCGGTAGTCGAAATCCGAGACGGTGCGCAGATGCGCGAGCGCTTCCTTGCGCTTGGTGTCGCCGTAGAGCGCCTGGTAGCGCGCACCGAAGATATCGGCGATGAAGGGCGAGGCGCGGAAGATCTCGACCGCGCTCAGGAAATCATGCGTCAGCCGCGCCGTATTTGCCGGCGTATGCGAAGGCGTCGTCTCCTCGCCGGGATCGAGCTCGCCGTCGAGACCGATGAGCATGCCGCCGAGGATCGCCGCAAGCAGCAGATAGGGATTGGCATCGGCGCCGGCGACACGATGTTCGATGCGCGCGGCCGGCCCGTCCTTATCGGGTATGCGGATCGCGGTTCCGCGGTGGCCGGTGCCCCAGGTGAGATCGACGGGCGCGAAGGAGCCCGGCTGGAAGCGCCGGTAGGAATTGGCGAAGGGGGCGAAGACAAGCTGCGCCTCGCGCATCGTCGCAAGCAGGCCGGCCGCGACCGATTTCAGCAGCTTCGGTTCGCCGCCCCTGGCATCGAGGATATTGCGGCCCTGGCCGTCGATGATGCTCGCATGCACATGCAGGCCGGAACCGGCATGTTCGGAATAGGGCTTGGCCATGCAGGTTGATTTCAGCCCATGGCGGCGCGCCGCCTGCTCGGCGATGCGCTTGAGATAAAGGCAATCGTCGGCCGCCGCCAGCGCATCGGGGCGGTGCAGGAGGTTCACCTCGAATTGGCCGGGACCGAACTCCGCCGTCGTCGCATCCGCCGGCAGTCCCTGCGCTTTGGCATAGGCTCTCAGCGTCCCGAGGTAATCGTCGAGTGCATCGACGGCGCTCATGTCGTAGAGCTGGAAACCGTTCGGTTCGCCGCGATAGGTGAGGCTTTCCGGCGGGGAGGGGCGTCCGGTCTCGCGCCAGTCCCCGGCCATGACGTAGAATTCCAACTCGGTCGCCACCACGGGTGTCAGCCCGCGCGCGGCATAGCGCTCCAGCACCGAAGCGAGGATGGCGCGCGGATCCATGAAGCTCGGGCTGCCGTCGAATTCGTGCATGGTGGCGAGCACCTGCATCGAGCCCTCCGGCGCCCAGGGCATCGGCGCGAGGCTGCGCCGATCTGGGATGACCTTGCCGTCGGGATCGCCGATCGTCAGCGACAGGCCGGTGATATCGTCATTGTCATCGCCCCAGATGTCGAGCGATTGTGTCGAGGTCGGCAGGCGGATGTCGCCGGCCCAGACCTTGCCTTCGGCGCCTGATGGAAGCTGCTTGCCGCGAAGGTCGCCGTTCATGCCGACGATCAGGATCTCGAAGCGCGGATCGCCGCCCTCGGCCTTGCCGTCCATCCTGTCGCTCGCCATGGCCTTGAAAATCCTCCGGGACAAGGCCAAGCTCCTATCCCATCGACAACAGCCTTTCAATCCGCGAAGGTCTTTCACCAGTCATGCCCGATACTTACCCGCCCTCGAACCTTGCCGCCATCGACGCCGCGCACCACCTGCATCCCTTCTCCGACATGAAGAAGCTGAATGCGGACGGCACCCGCATCATCCAGCGCGGCGAGGGCGTCTACATCTTCGACGATCACGGCAGGAGATATCTCGACGGCTTCGCCGGCCTCTGGTGCGTCAATATCGGCTATGGCCGCCGGGAGATCGCCGAGGCCGTCGCGCGGCAGATGAACGAACTGCCCTACTACAACACCTTCTTCGGCACGAGCTCGACGCCGACGGCGCTGCTGGCGCAGAAGGTCACCTCCCATGCCGGCGATCGGCTCAACCATATCTTCTTCACCGGTTCCGGCTCGGAGGCAAACGACACCTGGTTCCGTATGGCCCGCGTCTATTGGAGCGCCGTCGGCAAGCCGTCGAAGAAGATCGTCATCGCGAGGAAGAACGGCTATCACGGCTCCACTGTCGCCGGCGCCAGCCTCGGCGGCATGAAATACATGCACGAGCAGGGCGACCTGCCGATAGCTGGCATCGTCCATATCGGCCAGCCATACTGGTACGGCGAGGGCGGCGATCTCTCACCCGCCGAATTCGGTCTCAAGGTCGCTCGCGAGCTCGAAGCGAAGATCGACGAGCTCGGCGAGGAAAATGTCGCGGCCTTCGTCGCCGAGCCGGTCCAGGGCGCTGCCGGCGTCATCATCCCGCCCGAGACCTACTGGCCTGAGATCGACCGCATCTGCAAGGCACGCAATATCTTGCTGGTGACCGACGAGGTGATCTGCGGTTTCGGCCGTCTCGGCGCCTGGTTCGGCCATCAGCATTTCGGCGTCGAGCCGGATCTGGCGCCGGTCGCCAAGGGGCTTTCCTCCGGCTACCTGCCGATCGGCGGCGTGCTCGTCAGCGATAGGATCGCCCACGTGCTGATCAACGAAGTTGGCGATTTCAATCACGGCTTCACCTATTCCGGCCACCCGGTCTGTGCGGCGGCGGCACTCGAAAACCTCCGCATCATCGAGGAGGAAAGGCTGGTCGAACGCGTGCGCGACGATATCGGCCCCTATTTCGCCAAGGCCTGGGCGGCTCTGGTCGACCATGATCTCGTCGGCGAGGCTCAGAGTATCGGCCTGATGGGCGGCCTGCAGCTGGCCGCGGAGAAGAGCACGCGCACCCGTTATGACAAGCCCGATCGGATCGGGGCGCTGGTGCGCAACCATGCGCTCGCAAACGGCCTCGTGCTGCGCGCCACCGGCGACCGCATGCTGGCCTCGCCGCCGCTGGTCATCACTCACGCGGAGGTGGACGAGATGGCAAAGATTACCAAGCTGGCGCTGGATTTGGCCTGGAAGGAGTTAAAAGCGTGATTTCGCTCGGCCTAGAGTTCGAAATCCTGCGACGTGATATCCTCGGCGCCATGCTTGACACGTAGGACCACGATACGGTCGTGATAGGAGCGATAGTAGATGCAGCGGTTCCGATAGGGCAGGCCGCGCAAGCCTTCCGCAATATGGTCGCGGGGAGATCCGGTGAAATCCACTTCGGCGATCCAGGCGATCTTTGAGGTCAGGTCAGCCAGAAATTCCTGCGCGTAGTGAGGGCTGCTCTCGGCGATGTAGCGACGAATATTTCGCAGATCCTCCATGGCGGATGGAGCGATAATCAGGCGTTTCGGTTTGATGGCCTTAACCTTCGTTCATGACGTCTTTGAGGATATCTGCGCCGTTGGCATATTCCTTGCCGAGGCCAGCCTCAATCTCGGCGTCGGCCGTCTGAATATCCCTGCGCAGCGCCTGCATTTTCAGTTCGTGGTCGGCGAGCATGCGGATGCCTGCCCGCACGGCCTCGGTTTCCGTGCCGAACCGACCATTGCGAACCAGATCAGACAGGATCCCGTCATAGGTGTCGCCAAGAGAAAAGGTTTTTGCGCGTGCCATGTCAATGACTCCCTACCGCTGAGTATATGGTAAAATGCAATACTTTTACAATATCGCTCAGCCCACCGAGTGGTTCCAACATCACTGTTGATCGACCCAAGCATAGCCGAAACGATAGCTATCGTTGCCGCGTCGGTAGAGATAGGGCACGTCGAGAACCAACGCCTCGGGTGCGGTTACGCCGAGATTGGTTTGGAGCCATTGTGCCATGGCCGGCGGGAGCGCTTCGCTGCCCGCCTTCGGCGGCACGAGCCACACGAGAAGAAGCGGCCGACGGCCCGAAATATCCGGCTTGAAGCCGGGATAATCCACGGAAAGGACCGGCACATCAGGAATATCCTGCCTGAGATTGCCGGCGAGCAGGCTGTCGCCGGCAAGGATCGCTGCCGGTTCAGCCTGTTTGCGCAAGGTTGCGAGCATCTCGGCATAAGGCCTGTTCAAGCGTTCGTAATGACCTGAGAAGCGCGCGCTCGCCACGCTGCCGTAAAGGGCTGCCGGCACGCCGATCATGATGACGGCGACGACGGGCATGAAGCGCCGGAAAGCCTTGCCGGTCTCGATGCCTGCCGCCTCTATCTTCAGGCAGAGATAGAGCGGCACGATGAAGAGCATCGGCACCAGCCAGCGATCCTTGATGCCGGCCGCGCCGCCGAAGACGATCAACAGCAGAATGCCGATGCCGAAGACGAGCATCATCCGCTCGAGGAGCCGCGTCCATTCCGATCGGGCGACGAACGCCAGGCGCAGATTCCGGCCGAACACGGCCGCGAACACCGCCACGGTCAATCCAGCGAAACTGACGATGGCGAGAAGGAGCGAGCTGACGCCCATAGCAACTTGCATCGGATAGCTCGCATTGTCGCTCGCGGTCATCTTCTCCAGGGTACGGGCGGTGGCGAAGTCGAGATTGTCCTTCAGCCAGAAGAGATGCGGCAGGGTGATGATAAGTGCCACGACAGCGGTTACGGCCAGCCGCCGATCGAAGATCCGCGCTCGCCAGCGTGCATCCGCCAGCGCGGCGATCAAGGCTGCGGCCGGCAGGATGGAGAAATTATACTTGGCGAGCAGTCCGAAACCGATGCCGATGCCTGTTATCAGATAGGAGGCGAGGCTTGGCTGCTTCAGACTGCGGACGAAACCGTATAAGAAGATGCTGGCCGAAAAGAACACCGCAACCGTGTGTGTCAGGTCGCGCTGCATCTCGAAAACCATCTGCGGGATCGTCAGCAGCCCGAGTGTCGCGATCGCCGCGAGCGCCTTGTCGCGCAGGACGAGCCGTGCCGTCAGGCCGTACAGCAGGTAGGAGATGAAGAGCAGAAGGTTCTTGACGACGGATAGGGCGGCGAGCGAAACGCCGGTAAACTGGAAGACGGTATATTGCAGCCAGTTGTAGAAGGGCGGCTGCGGGCCGTAACCGGCGGCGAGCCATTGCGAGCGGAAGACCTGTTCGGCTTCGTCGAGATCGAGCGAATGCGAGGTGGCAAGCCGCACGCCGACCTGAAGCACGAAATAGGCGGCGAGCAGCAGGAAAATCCAACGCATGTCGCGAAGGCTGGTCTCGGTCATCTATCTCACTCCCGGCCGAACCCAGGCGTAGCCCAGCGCGAAATTATCGCCCTGGCGGCCGAAATAATAGGGAAGCGACAAGGCACCGATCTCCTGCGGCGCAATACCCGCTGCCGCCAGCGCCGATGAAAACCGTTCCGGCATGACGGCATCCGCGGCCGTCGCCGTCTTCTTGCCGCGCCAGACGATCAGCACCGGCCCGTCCGATGTCGCATAGGCGGGGATGCCGGCAGCCGGGAAGTCAGGGATAACGATCGGCACATCGGGAAGCTGCAGGCGCATGTTTCCGCCGATATAGGTATCCGAGGCAATCACCAGTACAGGCTTGGCCTGCCGCGTCATTTCGTACACGAGATCGGCCATCGGCACGTTCGGCCGGCTATAGGTGCCGATCAGCCCGGCGCCGACGACGCGGAAGCCGAGCGCGATCAGCACGCAGGCCATCAGCACCAGCACGACAGGCCGGAAGCGGCGCAGTCCGGCGGAGAGATCGAGCCCGGCCGCCTGCATCTTTGCCAGGAAATAGATCGGCAGCACGAGCAGGAACGGATCGAGCCAGCGTTCACGCACCATGGTGGAGCCGGTAAACAGTACGATCAGGAGAATGCCCGCGAGGCTCGCGAGCATCATCCGTTCCATCATCCTAGTCCAGCGGTTTCCGGATGACAGAGCCCGGAAGAAATCCCGGCGGAAGGCGGCGGCGAAGATTGCGACCGGCAGCGCCGCAAAGGCGATGATGGCGACGAGAAAGGCGAGAATGCCTTTGCCGATCCGCTGAACGCCGGCCGGTTCGTTGCCGGCGGCCATTTTGACCAGAGTATCGGAGGAGGCGAAGTCGAGATTGCTTCGCAGCCAGATCGCGTGCGGCAGGACGATGACAAGCGCGACGGCGATCGCGATGAGCAAGCGCCAGTCGAGCACCCTGCGCCGCCATTCGGCGTCGGGCAGGATGGCGATCAGCGCGACGGCGGGCATCAGAGCGAAATTATATTTCGCAATCAGCCCGATGCCGGTCGCAAGCCCAAGCAGCAGGTAGCTGCCGATGCCGGGCCGGTCGAGCGTGCGGAAGAAGCCGTAAAGGAAGAGCGAGCTGGCAAAGAGCAGCGCCGTCGTGTGGGTCAGATCCTGCTGGGCCATGTAGGAGACCTGGGGCAGGGTGATCAGCGCCATCATCCCGACTGCGGCAAGCGCCTGATCCTTCAGTGCCTCGCGCCCGGCGAGGCCGTAAAAGAGATAGCACAGGAAGAGCAGGATATTCTTCGGAACGATCAGCGCGCCGATCGACATGCCGGTCACCGAAACGACGGCATACTGCATCCAGTTGTAGAAGGGCGGCTGCGGGCCGTAGCCCGCCAGCAGATATTGCGAGAAGAAGGATTGCTCCGCCTCGTCGAGCTCCAGCGAGTGCGGGAGCACGAGCCGCAGCGCGATATTCAGCACGAAATAGGCTGCAAGCAGCAAGGCCGCGGTTCTGATCGTCCTCGTCGCGCGTTCCAGCATCGTGCTGCCGGCTTAGGCTTGGCTTTGATCGTCGAAGATCTGCCGCACGATGTAGTTCGGAGAGGCGTCGTCACGATAGTAGGTGCGCGCGATCATTTCCGCCAGAATGCCGGTGGTGATCATCTGCACCGACGACAGCAGCAGCACGACGCCGACCATCAGCATCGGCCTCGTGCCGATATCGTTGCCCATGATGAACTTGTCGAAGCCGAGATAGAGCAGGATCAGCACGGCAAGCGCACCAAGGCCGAGACCCAGCGAGCCGAAGAAATGCCCCGGCCGCGCCTTGTAGCGCATGAAGAACATGACCGAGAGCAGGTCGAGGATGACGCGGAAAGTGCGCGAGATCCCGTATTTCGAAACGCCGTGCTCGCGGGCATGGTGGGTGACGACCATTTCGCCGATGCGCGAGCTTGGGACGACGCCGGCGACCCAGGCGGGGATGAAGCGGTGCATTTCGCCCATCAGCTTGACCTGCTTGATGATCGAGGCACGGTAGATCTTCAGGCTGCAGCCGTAATCGTGCAGCTTGACGCCGGTGATGCGGCCGATCAGGTAGTTGGCGCACCAGGAGGGGATCTTGCGCAGGAACAGGCCGTCCTGGCGGTTCTTGCGCCAGCCGACGAGGAGGTCGAGCTGTCGCCGTTCCAGCTCGGAGACCATCTGGGGTATATCCTTCGGATCGTTCTGCAGATCGCCATCCATCGTCGCGATCAACCGGCCCCGGGCGGTATCGATGCCGGCCTGCATGGCGGCGGTCTGGCCGAAATTGCGCTGCAATTCGACGATCCTGAGCGCCAGCCCCTCGCGCCCGACGAATTTGCGGGCGTTGACGAGCGTCGCATCGGTGCTGCCGTCGTCGACGAGGATCAGTTCCCAGCGATGAGGATATTGCGCCATCGCCGCGAGGATACGTTCGACCAGCGGGCCGACGCTTTCCTCTTCGTTGAAAACGGGCACGACCAGCGACAGCTCGAGCGATTGTACCGGATCATTCGTGCCGCGAATGGGCTCTACCGTTGTCTGCAACTTTCATCTCCAAAAGGCCGGGCGGCCTGGCAGTTCTTACTGCCGCCACCGCATTTGCGGAAGCCTACTACATGAACTGTCCGTCCGTTGCCAGCGGCCAATGCCGGTTTCCCCGCAATCGGCCGACTTGCCGCAGCGCTATTTCGCGCCTCCCTCCACCCAGGAGTAGCCGATGGAGAAGGTATGTTTGCCGTCACCGAAAAGATAGGGCAGCGTCAGGGTATTTATCTCTTTCAGATGAATACCCGATTTGACGAGATCGCTGGCGAAGCCGGGGGAAATGGTCGGATCATTTGCGGTTTCACCGCGCCAGACAACCAGCACCGGCCCCTTCGCCGTCGCATATTCGGGAACCCCGGGACCGGGGAAGAACGGGATCACGACGGGAACGTCGGGAAACTCCAGCTTCATGTTGCCCGCCACGAATTTGGTCCCGGCCACGATGAGAACCGGTTTGCGGGTCGCGGTCAGTTCGGTCACGTAGTTCGCGAAGGGGACGTTCGTTCTCGTATAGGTGCCGACATATTGAATGGCGACAATCCGCAGCAGCAGGATCGACAGGATGACGATCATGAAAACCGGCACAACGGGCCGGAAGCGTGCAAGGCCGGCGGAAAGATCGAAACCTGCCGTTTCCAGTTTCAGGAACAGATAGATCAGCAGGACGAGCAGGCACGGGTCGAGCCAGCGTTCGTGGATGTCGCTCGCGCCGGCAAAGACGACGATGCCGGCGAAGGCGAGCAGGCTGACAACCATCATCCGCTCGATCACCCGGATCATCGGATTGGACGAAGAGAGCGCCCGGAAGAAATCCCGCCGGAAAGCGGCCGCGAGGAGAACGATCGGCAATGCGACGAAGCCGAGGACGGCGATGACGAGGGACAACAGTCCCTGTCCGATGCGGGGGAGGCCGGCCGCGGCCTCATGCTCGGCGGTCATCCGCTCCAATGTCGGGGCCGAGGCGCTGACGAGGTTATCGGGCAGCCAGAGCGCATGCGGCAGAACGATCAGAATGGCGATGACGGCCGCCGGCAGCAGACGCCAGTCGAACAGACGGCTGCGCCATTCCCGATCCGGCAGGACGGCGATGAAGGCGGCAAACGGCAGGATCGCGAAATTATACTTGGAGATGACGCCTATGCCGGTGGCGATGCCGATAACGAGATAACTGCCGATCGTCGGCTGGCGCAGCGTGCGGAAAAAGCCGAAGAGGAAGAGCGAGGTCGCAAACAGCAGGGCAACCGTATGGGTGAGCTCGCGCTGCGCCATCAGGCCGACCTGCGGCAGCGTAATCAGGCTCAGCATGGCAATGGGCGGGAGAAGACGGCTCTTCAGCACCTCGCGGGCGGCCAGACCGTAGAAAAGATAGCAGCCGAAGAGAATAATGTTCTTCGGCACCGAGAGCGCCCACATCGTGATGCCGGTCACCGAGACGATGGCGTACTGGATCCAGTTGTAGAAGGGCGGCTGCGGGCCGTAACCGGCCAGAAGATATTGCGAGTAGAATGATTGCTCCGCCTCGTCGAGATCGAGCGTATGAGGCAAGGCGATGCGGAGCGCGATGTTCAGCAGGAAATAGACTGCCAGAAAAATGCTGGCGCTCTTGATGCTTTTGGTAATGCGCTCCAACATCGATCTCCAAGTCAATCCGGCAAGGCCGCGTCATCTGTCGGTCCGCCGCGCGGATCGCCGGCGTGAAGCGATCCCGCCATCAACTCCGCCGTTGTGCGCAACCTTCATTTCTCCTAAAACGCCGGGACGGAGCCGAGGCCCGTGCCGACGCCAAGCGAGGAATGCCTACTACATGAAGAGTTCGATCGTTGAAAGCCAGCAGTCCTGGTTTATGCGCAATCGCATGACGGCGCTGACGGTCGTAATTGTCGCAGCCTATGCGCTCTTCGTGCAGTGGTTCTGGGGCTGGCCCGTCATCATCAGCCAATGGGCCGATGTCGGGGCAGGTCCCGTGATCGGCGCGCTCGTGGCGCTGACGGGCACCTATTTCCTGCGCACCTGGCGCATCTACGACTATTTTCCGCAGGAGACCGCAGGCCGGTTCGCGACGCTCTTCCGCGTCACGCAGATCCACAATCTCCTGAACATCATGCTGCCTTTCCGGACCGGCGAAACCAGCTTTCCCCTGTTGATGCGCACCGAATTCGGCATTCCGCTGACGCGTGCAACCTCGGCGCTCCTCGTCATGCGGCTGCTCGACCTGCACGCTCTTCTGGCTGCTGCCGGCATCGGCTTTGCGCTCGCCGCGACCGATGCGCTCGTCGCTTGGTCGCTTTGGGCAGTCTTCCTGCTGCTGCCGGTCGCAGCCTTCGCCGCGCGCAAGCCGCTGTTGCGCATCGCTGCCAGGCTGCTGCCGGCAAAGGCGCAGAAATTCGTCGTCGAGATCGAAAACGGCTTGCCGCTGAATGCCGTCGCCTTTGCGCGCGCCTGGGCGATGACCATCGTCAACTGGCTGGTGAAGGTGATCGTGCTCGCATGGGCGCTCGGCCTGATGGGCGTCTTTCCCATGGCGGCAAGCTTCGGCGGTGCCCTCGGCGGCGAACTCTCCTCCGTCCTGCCGGTGCATGCGCCGGGCGGAGTCGGCACCTATCCGGCCGGCATCACCGCCGGCGCCATTGCGCTTGGAGCTTCGAGCGAGCGGGCGGCGCTCGCCGTGCTGGCGCAGGCGAGCGTCAATGCCCATCTGCTGATCATCGTCTCGGCGCTGACGGGAACGGCGATCTCACTGCCGCTCGGGCGTCGCGGCAAGCTCTGAAATCCGCTTCCTCAAGAATGCCTGCTCCGGCTCCTGTCGGCAGAGCGACAGCGCCGCCTCATAGGCCGCGATCGCCTCATCTCTGCGGCCGAGACGGCGCAGGAAATCGGCCCGGGCCGAATGGGCGAGATGATAGGCCTGCAGCTCCCGGCGTCTCAGAATGGCATCGATCAGTTCCAGGCCTGTTGCCGGCCCTTCCGCCATCGCGATCGCCACCGCGCGGTTGAGCTCGACGACGGGCGAGGGCTGGGCCGCCAGAAGAAGGTCGTAATAGAAGGCGATGCGCCGCCAGTCGGTTTCCTCGGCGCTCGGCACCTTCGCATGTTCGGCGGCGATCGCCGCCTGCACCGTATAGGTGCCGATCTCGCCCGTCCGCATCGCCTCGGCAAGGAGCGCCAGGCCTTCCGCAACCTTCGCGCCATCCCAGAGCGAGCGGTCCTGATCGGCCAGCAGCACCAGTGATCCCTGCTCGCCTTGACGGGCGCTGCGGCGGGAATCCTGCAGCAGCATCAGAGCGAGAAGTCCGGAAACGTCGGGATGCGGCAGCAGCGCCAGAAGCAGCCGCGCCAGCCGGATGGCCTCTCCGGTCAGGTCGGCGCGGACGATCTCGTCTCCCGAAGAGGCGGAATAGCCTTCATTGAAGACGAGATAGATGACGTGCAGCACCCGGTCGAGCCGCTCAGGCAGCGCCTCGCGGTCCGGCACCTCATAGGGGATGTTCGCGGTCCGGATCCTGCCCTTGGCGCGCACGATCCGCTGGGCGACCGTCGGCGCGGGAACGAGAAAGGCATGGGCGATTTCTTCGGTGGTCAAGCCGCAGATTTCCCGAAGCGCCATCGCCATCTGCGCATCCGCGGGAAGAGCGGGGTGGCAGCAGGTGAAGATCAGCCGCAGCATGTCGTCCTCGATCGGTTCCATCTCGCCGATCTCCGTTTCGTCGATCGTGTAGAGACTGTCCTCGATGTGCTGCTGCGAGGCATCGAAACGCGCTCGCCGCCGTAGCGTATCGATTGCCTTGAAGCGTCCCGTCGAAACGAGCCAGGCGAAAGGGTTGCCGGGAATACCATCCGCTGGCCAGGTTCGGGCGGCCGCGGCAAAGGCGTCGTGCAACGCTTCCTCGGCACGGTCGAAATCGCCGAGCAGACGGATCAGCGTCGCCAGGACCCGGCGCGATTGCGATCGGTAGATTTCCTCGATCACGCTTTCCAACGGGCGATCCTCACTCTGGCAGGGTGAGCAGCCTCACCGGACGCAATTCGATCGATCCGACGCGGACGCTTGGAATGCCCGCGACGACCTTGCGCGCCTCTTCGAGATCGGCGGCCTCGATGATGTAGATACCAGCCAGATGCTCCTTGGTCTCGACGTAAGGGCCGTCGGTCGAAGACAGAATGCCATGGCGCACTCTCAGGACCGAGGCGCTGTCGGGACCTTCCAATGCATCGGAATGGATCATGATGCCTTTACGCTGAAGCTCCTCGTCATACTGGAAGTGCGCCCTCACGAGCTCGTCGCCCTCGGCCTGACTGAGCGTGCCATCCATATCGGCGGGATTATAAATGAGGCAGACGAAGCGCATGGCTATTTCCCATCCTGGATGGAATAGGCCGGGCGGACCTCGATCGAGCTATATCTAAGGATTGGAAAACTGGACGCGATGGTCTTCGCCTCCTCGATATTCTCGGCTTCGATCAGCACGAAACCGCCGAGATGCTCTTTAATTTCGGCAAACGGGCCATCGGTCGCGGCAACTTCGCCGTTGCGCAGGCGGACCGTGATTGCGGTTGACGGGTCATGCAAGGCGAACGCTACCTGCAAATGACCGCTGTCGCGCCAGCGATTATCGCTAACGATGCACTCCTGTGTGAGCGTATCCCATTCGCTCTGGGGAACCAGCTTGCTTTTTTCCGTGTCGAACCAGATCTGGCATAGAAATTTCATCGGTCTCTCTCCTCATCGAACCGCGAATTCGTGGACGGGCCGCACTTCGATCGCGCCGAGCCTGGCGAGCGGGATACCGGCAGCAATGCGGATCGCATCGTTGAGATCCTTGGCCTCGATCAGAATGAAGCCGCCGAGCGCCTCCTTCGTCTCGGCGAAAGGACCGTCCGTCACCGACATTTCGCCGCTGCGCACCCGCACCGTCACCGCCGATTTCGGCGGCTGCAGCGCCTGGGCGACGATCATATGCCCGCTATCGGCGAGGTCCTTGTCGTAGTTCAGCGAATTGGCATCGAGCTCGGCCTTCTCCTCTTTCGTCATGGCGTCGAGTATCGCGCCATCGAACCAGACCTGGCAGAGATATTTCATCGCAGGCAGCCTCCTTTGCCGTGTTCCATATCCCTGGACGAACGATCTCCGCGCATTTCGACAGCGGTGGGAAAAAATATTTTGTGCCGGTCATGTGTCGAAAGCGCAAGGCAGCACTCGACAAGGCTTCATCGAAACCTGTCGAGGAGAACGGCAATGACTATTCTTGAAATCGCGGTGGCAAGCCACATCTGGGCGCGCCGCCATCAAAAGCGTGAGCTGGAGTTCCTCGAAAGCGATGGGCTGAAGGTTCTCTCACGCGCCGCTTTCGTCTTCGTCGCCTTCACCCTGCTGATCGCAGGGCTGAACGCTGCTGCCGGCAGGCCGCAGGCGGATGCGCAGCACGCGGCACCCGTCGTCGCAGGTAGATGAGGAAACGGCCTATTGGAAGGCCGTTTCGAAGAAGCTGCGCAGCTTGCGCGAATGCAGGGCTTCCGGCGGCATGGCGGCAAGCTTCTGCACGGCGCGGATGCCGATCTGCAGATGCTGGTTGACCTGCGTGCGGTAGAAGGCTGTCGCCATGCCCGGCAGCTTCAATTCGCCGTGCAGCGGCTTGTCGGAGACGCAGAGCAGCGTGCCGTAGGGCACGCGGAAACGGAAGCCGTTGGCGGCGATCGTGGCTGATTCCATGTCGAGCGCGATCGCGCGCGCCTGGGAAAGCCGCTTCACCGGTCCGCGCTGATCGCGCAGTTCCCAGTTTCGGTTGTCGATGGTGCCGACGGTGCCGGTGCGCATGATGCGTTTCAGCTCGAAACCCTCGTAGCCGGTGATTTCGGCGACGGCGGCTTCCAGCGCCACCTGCACTTCGGCGAGCGCCGGGATCGGCACCCAGACTGGCAGGTCGTCGTCGAGAACATGGTCCTCGCGCATATAGGCATGGGCGAGAACATAATCGCCGAGCCGCTGGCTGTTGCGAAGGCCGGCGCAATGGCCGAGCATCAGCCAGGCATGCGGACGCAGCACGGCGACATGGTCGGTGATCGTCTTGGCGTTGGAAGGGCCGACGCCGATATTGATCATGGTGATGCCGGCATGACCCTTCTTCTTCAGGTGATAGGCCGGCATCTGCGGCAGGCGGGCAAGTGTGGCATCCGTCTCCGGCACGCTCGAGCCGGGCAGGGTGACGATATTGCCCGGCTCGACGAAGGCCGTGTAGCCATCGCCGCCCTCCGCCATCAGCTTGCGGGCCCAGCTGCAGAATTCGTCGATGTAGAACTGGTAGTTCGTGAACAGCACGAAGTTCTGGAAATGCTCGGCATGCGTCGCCGTATAATGCGACAGGCGGGCGAGCGAATAGTCGATGCGCTGCGCGGTGAACGGCGCAAGCGGCGAAGGCTCGCCCGGCGGCGGGATATATTCGCCGTTGGCGATCTCGTCGTCTGTCGTGTTGAGATCGGGCGTGTCGAAGATGTCGCGCATCGGAACGTCGACGAAGGCGGAGGCCGATGCTTCCACATGCGCGCCCTCGCCGAAGGCGAAGTGCAGAGGGATCGGCGTCGTCGATTCCGAGACGACGACCGGCACATTGTGGCTCCTCATCAGAAGCGCCAGCTGCTCCTTCAGGTAATGCTTGAAGAGCTTCGGCCGGGTGACAGTCGTCGTGTAGATGCCGGGCGCCGTGACATGTCCGTAGGAAAGACGCGAATCGATATGGCCGAAACTGGTCGTTTCGATGCTGACCTGCGGATAGAAGGCACGGTAGCGCGACGTGATCTCGGCACCCTGCGCAAGTTCGGTGAAACTCCGGATCAGGAACGCCGTATTGCGCTCGTAAAGCGCCGTCAGGGTCTCGACCGCCTTGGCGGGATCATCGAAGCTCTGCGGCTGGAAAGGAGGTGGGGAGGATACGTCGAGTGGCGATAAAGGGGAGATTCGTTTGCTCATGACGCATTATAGAGAGTTGTTCTTGACAAGCAAACGACGCGCGCCGGCGGAGGCAGGATTATTTTATCGGCTGGCGTGTCCGAGCCGGTTACTGCACCGATGGCGCGCAGAAGCTGCCTTTGGTTTCCAGGCAGGTATAGGTCGCCCCGAAATGCGACTGCGTGCCGCCGCCGCCATTGTGCACGACAGCCGCCGAAAATGTGATCGCGAAGATCGCTGCAAACAGTGTGACGATGCTAAGGCGTCTTGCCAGAATATAGAGGTTCATTGCCTTGCCCCCGATACGCAACTTTATCGTGACAAGAGTTTTGCCATGCCGCGGCTGAACGAGTGCTGAGATGCCGGTTCATCCGCCGTTCAGCTTGCCGGGCGGGTTTTGGGCCGGCCGCGAAGGGTTCGAAACGTGCCGGGATCGAAATGCTTGGCCGGTTGGCGGCTGTGCAAGCGCTTTACGATACGCTCGTGTGCTTCGGCTATTCCTGGGCCGGCCAATCCCGCGCGGTGTGGATTATACGCAGGATGACGACGCATTCGCGCCCTGCGATCGACCGTAGCTCATAGGAAATTATGTAGGGAAGCCGAGCGAGGGATTTTTCGTAAGTGCCGGTCACTCGTCCTGGCCGGCCGGTTGCAAACTCCCCGAGTTTCTTACCGGCGTCTTCGATGGCGTCCACGACCCTTTCGGCCGCATCTGGGTTGTCTTTCGCAATGTACCGCAGAATTTCCAGATTATCCTGGTGGGCTTCCCTTGACCAAAGAACCGGCCTCATCCGCGCGGGGTTTTCCGACGCTTGGCATCCTCGATGATTTCACGCATTTCGGCGACGGCCTGCTCGTGCGGTACAAGGTGTCCGGCCTCCGCATCGGCCATGCCGCGCTTGATGCCATCGATGATTTCAAGCTCTCGCTCGACATAGGCCGCTACGGCCTCGCCGGCGAGGAACGATTTGCTGCGTTGTGTGTCGGCCGCAATCCTGTCGAGCTTTTCTTTGACGTCGGGGCGGACTCGAATTGTCATGGTTGTGCTACCAGCCATTTCGACAACTCCTGTGTTGAAATGTGTACAATCTAACACAGATTGGCGTTATCCGCCCCATGTTTTTCAGAGCCGCGTCCAGGTCTGCGTCTTGCAGAGGATCTTCAATACGCAGCCCTGCATCTTCAGCGAGTTGCCGGAAATCTTGCCCGAGCCGCTATAGGTCTTGTCGGCGGCCGGATCGGTGATCTCGCCGGCATAGCTGCCGCCGGTTCCCGCAAGCGTGCCGATCTTGCGGCCGCTATATTTGCCCGTCTTCAGCGTCACGCAATAACCGCCGCCGCAGGGCGCGATCGCGGCGGTTTCACCCGATGCCGTCTTCCAGTTGCCGATGATCGGCTCCTCGGCATGAGCCATGCCGGCGATCATGGCGATGGCGGCTGTCAGAACAAAGCTGCGGATCATCTTTTCCTCCCTGATGTCCTCAATCGGCCGCGAAAATAACTGACGCGAACGTAAAGGTAAATATGCGTGGTGATCATCTTTGCTGCCGGGAATTCAGGGACAGAGATGCGTTTGAAGGGCGAATAAAGATATCGCCCGCTGATTTCATGATGAATGATCCCTTTATTTCCAATTCTGAATCCTTCGTAAAATCCAAGCGAAAATCCTTAAAGCCCAGGGAATCCGATGTTTAACAAAAATCCAATTTTACCAAGCGTTTGCACTTTGTTTGTCTCAAATTAATCATGCATTTTAGGCGTTTTTTGAAAGCCGTTTGGCATAGTGAACCCATCAAACGAGCGGGGCAAACCCGCCGGACCGGAAGGGCTTCAAGCCGCGATAGACGGCAGGGCCCGAAGGTAAAACAGGGTAAGTCGTAAACAGGCTAACAGGGATAAAACCGATGGCACGCTTTGAAATGCACAATGCTGAAACGGCCACCATGGGTGGCGACAACAACAGCGCCGATGTCTTCTGCGAAATGGGTCTGATGTATGCGACCGGCCGCGGCTGCGATGTCGATCTCGTTGCTGCCCATAAGTGGCTGAACATCGCCGCGATCAAGGGCAACGACCGCGCCGCCGAGCTTCGCGCCGACCTAGCCGCGACCATGAACAAGATGCAACTCGCAGCAGCGCTGCGTGCCGCCCGCGAATGGATGACGGTTCACTGAGATCGTCTGACATTCGACAGGAATAACAACCTCGAAAGAGGGGGCTGGCGGGCCGCTTTCGGTGGGCCGCGCCGGGAGAAGGAAACCGCGGCCGGATCCTCCACCGGCCGCGGTTTTCCGTTGAATTATCGGCATGACACCGTCCGAAAATCGCTCACACTTTCCGGCATCACGCTTTATCAGCCGATCTTTTTCAGCACCTGCGGCAGCGCTTCCTCGAACAGCACCATATCGGCTTCGGGCCCGACGCTGACGCGGATGCAGCGGTTGAGGGGCGCTACACCTGGCATGCGGATGAAAACGCCGTGCTCCATCAGGCCATCGACGATGGCCCGGGCATGAACGCCGTCGCGGCCGGCGTCGATCGCCACGAAATTCGTCGCCGACGGCAGCGGCTGGAGGCCGTTTGCCCTGGCGATGGCGCCAATCCGCTCCCGCCCCGCATGGATTTTTCCGACGACCTCGATGAGATAGGCTTGGTCCTTCAGCGCTGCGAGCGCGGCGGCCGTCGCCAGCCGGTTCATGCCGAAATGATTGCGGATCTTGTCGAAGGCCTGCGCCGTGCCGGGCGTCGAGATGACATAGCCGGTGCGTGAGCCGGCAAGTCCGTAGGCCTTGGAGAAGGTGCGCGTGCGAATGACGTTCGGCAGTTCGATGAGCGAGGCGATCGACGGCAGTGAATCGGCCGGTCCGGTCTCGCTATAGGCCTCGTCGAGCACCATCAGCGTTGTCTCCGGCAGTGCCCGGGCGAAAGCGACGATGCTGTCTGCATCCCACCAGCTTCCCATCGGATTGTCGGGGTTGGCGAAATAGACGAGCGGCGCGTTTTCGCGCTTGACGGCATCGAGCAACCCGTCGAGATCCTCATGGTCCTTGGCGTAGGGAACCGTCGCCAGCCGGCCGCCGAAGCCTGCGACATGGAAATTGAAGGTCGGATAGGCGCCGAACGAGGTGACGACGGCAGCGCCCGGCTCGATCACCAGCCGGACGATCTGGCCGAGCAATTCGTCGATGCCGCCGCCAATGGCGATATTGGCGGCGGTCACGCCGAGATGGGCGCCAAGCGCTTCTCTCAGCGCGAAATTTTCCGGATCATTGTATTTCCAGACATTGCCGGCCTCCTCGCGCATCGCCGCCAGCACCGAAGGGGCCGGGCCGAACCCGTTCTCATTGGCGCCGATGCGTGCAAGCACGGCACGTCCCCGCTGGCGCTCGATGGCCTCGGGACCGACGAAGGGAACGGTGGAGGGCAGGGCGCTGACAAGCGGCGTGAAGCGCGAAAAGGCGGACATGCGGAGGCGGTTTCCCGGGCAGATTGACGGTCGGCGCAACAATAGGCCCGGGTGCGGCCAAGGCAAGCAAGATTATTTCTGCAGCTCGAGGGTCGCCGGCGCTGAGGCGCGGAAGATCGGCGCGCGCTTGGCCTCGAGCGCCTCCATGTTGCCGATGAGGAAATCGGCACGGACGACGCGGCGCAGAACTTCGGGGTCCATGATGTTGATGAACCGCACGCCGATCCGTTCCTTGTGCCGGTAGACTTCGGCGCATCCGATGCGATAGGCAAGGCCGAGGATATTGAGATAATAGTGTTTCGGCAGGCCGACGGCGGTCGAGACGATCAGCGTCGCGCCGCCCTGTGAGATGTCGATGATCTCGGCGCTTCGCATGGAGACGCCGGTCAGGCACGGCCGGACGGCGACGATCCGGGCGGGTCGCTTGACGTGGAACTCTTCCCAGCGCAGGTCGTAAACGGCGGATTTGACCGTGGCCAGGTGTGTAGCGCGGAGCATAGTCATTCACATTCTCCGTCAGTCAGGACGCATGGGGTTCTTGATTTCAAGCGGGGGCCTTGAACCCAAGCAAATTGGTCTCGATCCGATCAAGCTTCATCTCGATCTCAAGCCAAGGTCACATGAATGTTTTGCGCATTCGTCAAATATAAAATTACAATTTTAACGAGTTCAAACTTTGTGCTTTAGCGGGACGCCCGATGTGCGTTATCGGGACGGGCTTTCATCTCCGCTGCTCGTTTCAGCCGATGATTCTGACGGCGAAATAGCCGGCGGCGGAGGTCAGCGCCGTCAGGGCCGTGCCCCAGGCCATATCCACCAGACTGATCGTCAGCGGCCAGTTGCGAAGCGTGGCAAAGTTGGTGATGTCGTAGGTGCCGTAGGCCGCCAGTCCCAGAATGGCACCGTAGACAAGGGCTGTTGTAACCGATCCTGCCGACAGGCCCGGCAACACCGCCAGTATGACCACTGCGGCGGCGAAGAACAGGTAGAACAGCGCTGCGACCGCAAGATTGGGCGAGGGCAGCAGCAGCTCTCCCAACTGGTCGCGATAGAAATTGCGGGCGACGAGGCCAAGCCATATCCCGTCGCAGACGAGAAGCGTGAACAAGGCGCCGGCATAAGCAAGAAGTGCTGTCTTCATCGTCGTCGATCTCCCTAACCTGTCTTTCTACGCAGCAAAGGCCGGCCGGATCGCCGCCCGATCGAATTCGGGGCGATTTTTCGAACCCTTTCAACGGCCGGGCGTTCTGCCTTGATCGATGGCGCGGGGCGCGCGCTTCGAACGATGACAGTGAGGAATTGAAGATGACCGACGTCAGAGTCCCTCGGGAATCATGGGTCGTAGTCTGCAACGGAGCCAAGGCTCTGATCATGCAGAACGCAGGCGATACCCAGCTGATGAACCTGAAGGTACTGGAAACCCTGAAGCAGCCGTGCGAACCGGATCGCGAGATCGGCACCGACAAGCCCGGCCGCAGCCATGCCGCCCACAGTCTCGGCGGCAGCGCCGTCGAGGAGACCCATTGGCAGGATCAATCCGAAGCGCAATTCCTGAAGCACGTGGCGGAGAGGCTGGACGAACTGGTGCATGAAAAGGATGCCCGCCGCATCATCCTCATTGCGCCGCCGAAGGCGCTCGGTGTGCTGCGGCCCGCGCTCAAGGCCGATACGCAGGCGGCGATCTCGGCGGAACTGGCGAAGGACTATACCAACATGCCGATCGACGAGATCGAGCGGCGTCTCGCCGCCTGAGGCGATCGATAAGGTGAATCAGAACGCGGGCCGAGCGGTCCCGCGTTTTTCATGTTCCGATATCACGCCGACGGCGTCTTTCCGGCAAACAGGTCTTCATGATCGGCAAACAGCGTCGCCAGGCGGTCGATGACGGTCCTGACCTCCGGCCGTTGCCGCTCGTCGTCGTGCGCGACGATCCACATCTCATAGGTGAGGTCATCGATGACAGGTCCGGCGCGCACGAGCTTGCGCTCCTGATCGCCGATGAAGCAGGGAAGGACGCCGCGGCCGGCGCCTCCGCGGATGAGATAAAAGAGCATATGCGGAGTGTTCGTCCAGCTGGTGATCCAATAATCCGGCTGTTCAAAAGTCCACTTGTCCGCCGGCGTAATGGCGATATCGGTGCCGAGCGAGATCCAGTTGCAGTTGGCCTCGTCATAAGCGGCCGCCTGGTAGACCGCATGCGCCACCCTGACCGAGCGGCGGATCGCGACGTTGCCGCTCTCCGGCCGGCCGTGGCGGATGGCGATATGCGCTTCGCGATAGGTGAAATCGGCGCCCGCGTCACAGGTCTTGTAGCACATGCGGAAATTGTCCTTCGGCGTCCAGACGCTGGCCAGATGGTCGGCGATGAAACGCGAGGTCCAGCTGTCCACGACCGTCGACACGATCGGCAGCGTCAATACCTCGCCGCGCCAGTCGGAGATCGCGCGCGCCGCATCCTGCATCAGTCGGACGCGGTCGAGCAGCTCCTGTCCGTCCTTCGCCAGCAGATAGCCGGTAGGGCCGCGGGTGAACAGCGAGCGGCCCGTCACCCGTTCGAGCGCCAGCATGCGCCGGCCGATCGTCGGCGCGCTGAGACCGGTGCGCGCCGCCGCCGCCGAAAGCCCGCCGCCGGTCGCGACATGGAAGAAGAGTTGGAGATCGTCCCAGCTTGCGTCTTTCATGGATGAAAACCCCCTTTCCCCAGCGCCTCTACATCGCAAGGGTGCGAAGCCTTAGCTCAAGTGCTCCAGCAAATAGATGGAGGACGAAGCAATGCTTCTCAACTGGGTTATTCTTGCCAATGAATTGCAGATCCATAATCGCCGGGCGCGGCGCGATCCCTTTGCCGATCCGCTTGAGGCGCCGGAATGGCGGGGATTTCTCTGGCTCGTCCCTGTTCTCGCGCGTCTGGCCGCAAGGCCGTACGCAGAAACAAAGGCGAGGCGCCGCGATGAACCGCGGATCGAAAAGAGCGTCAGGTTTCGAAGCTCAGTCGCAATACGTGGTGCAGGAATTCCGGATTGAGCAGCATGTTGAAGCTGATCGTCACGAATTCGGCTTCGCGCTTGACCACGGTCGCACCGATCTCGTCGTGGATGCCGAGGATTTCGAGGAAGAAATGGCGCGGCATCTCCAGGTTCGGGCTCACCTCGAGCAACGCGCCGGCGAGTGTGATCGTGCGGATCAGGCAGCGTACCTGCGTTCCGGTGCTGAGATGATGACCGACGAAGATGATGTTGCCGGGTCTGTCGAGATTGAATTCCCGGTAAGCGCGTTCCGGCTTGGGATGTTCTGTGTCGAGGTGCATCTGAAAGGCCCTTTTAGCCTCCGCTTGTCGTAAGATAAAATTAGCAGGAGAATACTGACGGCCGCTGAAGAACATCATTAAGATTGTAGGCTTTGCGGGAGATTGCATAAAAAACGCACCGATTTCGGCCAGATTTGCCCCAAATTTGCTCATTCCATGCGCGCGCATGCGTCATTCTTGACATGCTGGCGGCCTTCGCGCATAGAAAGGCCGGTTCGAGGCACCGGCCGCTCGCGGATGAAAATCCATGGTGAAGCCTCGCGATCATGGTCACGGCCCCTTGTGCATGCTGACTGGCGGCAATGCGAGCACCCATCCACAGTCGAAGAGCATGCCTCCAAAGGCTCACTCCATGACGACGACCTATCCTGATATTGAAGAATTGAAAGCCCAGGCCAAGCGCCTGCGCCAGGCGATGAACGATCGCGGCACCGCGCTGACCCATAGTGCCGCTCTGGAACTGATTGCCCGCCAGCACGGGGCGCGCGACTGGAATACGCTGGCGGCCCTTGCCGCAAAGCCGAATGCCAGCCCGAAGACGCAGCTCTTCGTCGGCGCGCATATTCGCGGCCGCTATCTCAACCAGCCCTTCACCGGTGAGATTCTGGCGCTTTCGGCCCTTGCGGGCGGCGATCTTCACAAGATCACCATCCATTTCGACGAACCGGTGGATGTCGTCACTTTCGAGAGCTTTTCAGCCTTTCGCCAGCGTGTGTCCGCGCAAATCGATGCCGATGGCGTCTCGCCGAGGAAGACTTCAAACGGCCTGCCGCATCTGGTGCTTGATCTCTAGGCTGCTCGTATCTCTTTGATGCTTTCCGCCGCTGCCGGCAAAAAGCCGCCGTTGAACGACTTTCGAAGGCACCCGTCGGTCTCTTCGAGAGCAGTTCACCGGCGGCTTTGTCGCCTATTCTTTGACGGCCGCCACTGCCAATGTCGCGGCTTCGGCTTCGTACGGGCCGGTATCGGGAATCGAGCTGTGCATGGTCATCCTCCATCCTGGTTTGGATGGAGGCAGTGAACCATCAGCGGCGGCTCTGCGCTGTCAGATTATTTTGCGATTCGACGCGGCCTTACGCTTTCAGCAGCCATTCGTGCTCGGCGGCATTGTGGAATTTCCAGATCCGCTTCGGCCCGGCCATGACGTTGAGATAATAGAGATCGTAGCCGTGCGTTGCCGCGCAGGGATGATAGCCCTTCGGCACCAGCGTCACGTCGCCGTCCTCGATCGCCATCGCTTCGTCGAGCGAGCGGTCGTCGGTATAGACGCGTTGGAAACCGAAACCCTGCGGCGGGTTGAGGCGATGATAATAGGTCTCTTCGAGGAAGCTCTCGTTCGGCAGGTCGTCCTGGTCGTGCTTGTGCGGCGGATAGGAGGAGGTGTGACCGCCGGGCGTGATCACTTCGACGACGAGCAGCGAATGCGCCGAGCTGTCGTCCTCGGGCATGATATTGTTGACGTAGCGCACATTCGTGCCCTTGCCGCGCGTCACCTGTGGATGCGTGCCGGGCGGAATCGCCTTGGCCTCATAGGTGCCGTCGCCGGGCGCCGAGCAGACAGCCAGCTCCAGCTCGGTCTCGGCCGTGACCGACCATGTCGATTTCATTGGGATGTAGAGCGCGTGCGGAGCGCCGTCGAAGGGGCTCATCCGCTCGCCGAGCGTGCCGAAATCCATCGGGCCGGCGGACGCCTTGCCCTTGCCGGTGACCCAGACGAGGCAGACTTCCCGATCGCCGGTCTCTCCCGAAACCGTTTCGCCCGGCTTCACCCGATGCAGATCGAAGCCGACATAGGTCCAGCCGGCATTCTCAGGGGTGACATGCGTGACGCGGCCATGCGTGCCGGACGGTTTCACCTTGAGGTTTGGCATTGGTGTTTCTCCTCGTAAATTGGTGGACGCGGCCCCCTCATCCGGCTGCCGCCACCTTCTCCCCAAGGGGGTCCGAAGGACGGGTCGAGACACGTGGCTCGACCCCGGTACGGTGCCCGAAGGGCGGATGAGGGGGCTTCTCGGTCCGATGATGCTATTTTACCCCCCCCCGGCGAAGAAGGGTCTTTCGTCTTGTTATCCTTTGGGAAAGCCTTCCGTTTCCACGGTATAGCCCGCCGCCGTCATGACGCGCATCAGTTCCGCATGGCCGATCTCGGCCATCTTCTGCGGCGGCGCCTTACGCGGATCCTGTTCGGCCTCGACGACGAACCAGCCCTCATAGCCGTGGTCGGCGAAGCGCTGGACGATGGCACCGAAATCGAGCGAGCCGTCGCCCGGCACCGTGAAGGCGCCAAGCGCCACCGCATCCAGGAAGGACTGGCGGCTGCGGTCGAGACCATCCACCACGGACTTGCGGATGTCCTTGACGTGGACATGGTTGATGCGGGCGTGGTGATTGTCGATGGCGCGCAAGACGTCGCCGCCGGCAAAGGCGAGGTGGCCGGCATCGAGCAGCAGCGGAATGCCTTCGCCGGAGGAGCGCATGAAAGCGTCGAGTTCCGGTTCGGTTTCGACGACGGCTGCCATGTGATGGTGGTAGGAGAGCGGCATGCCCTGTTCGGCGCACCATTCGCCGAATTCGGTGACGCGCCGCGCATAGGCCTTCATCTCGTCATCGGCAAGGCGCGGCTTCGTCGCAAGCGGCTTGGAGCGGTCGCCCTGGATCGAACGGCCGACTTCGCCGTAAACGATGCAGGGCGCATTGACTGCCTTGAACAGCTCGATCATCGGGGCGATGCGGTCCTTGTTGGCCGCAAGCTCCTCATTGACGAGCGTGCCGGAGAACCAGCCGCCGCACAGCGTCACATCGGCGGCGCGCAGGATGGGCAGCATCTCCTCGGGATTGCTGGGGAAACGGCGGCCCTGCTCCATGCCGGTGAAACCGGCGCCGCGCGATTGCCGCAGGCATTCTTCGAGGGACACATCGTCGCTGAGTTCGGGAAGGTCGTCGTTCCACCAGGCGATGGGCGACATGCCGAGTTTGGCCTTCATCAATATTCTCCTTGAAGATAGTGCGGAGGAGCGGGTGCGCTCCTCCGGAAAAATGGCGGTAACTGTTCAGCCGATGCGCTGGGAAGCGCGGGCTTCGACATAGCCCTTGCGCGCCTTGTTGACTTCCTCGCGCGGGCTGACTTCCGGCACCGCGACATCCCACCAGTGGCCGCCGGCCTCGGTGGTGATCAAGGGATCGGTGTCGATGACGAAGACCGAAGTGCGGTCGTTCTTCTTTGAATCGGCGATCGCCTGCTCGAGTTCGGCGATGGAGCCGACCTTGACGGCGATGGCGCCCATGCTTTCGGCATGCGCGCGGAAATCGATCTCCGGCATCACCTCGTGATAGGAGTCCTTGAGCAGATTGTTGAAGTTGGCGCCGCCGGTGCCCATCTGCAGACGGTTGATGCAGCCATAGCCGCGATTGTCGAGCACGACGATATTGATCTTGATGCCGAGCATGACCGAGGTCGCGATCTCGGAATTCATCATCATGTAGGAACCGTCGCCGACCATGACGACGACCTCCCGCTCGGGACGCGCCATCTTGGCGCCGAGCCCGCCGGCGATCTCGTAGCCCATGCAGGAGAAGCCGTATTCCATGTGATAGCTGCCGGGCGCCGTCGCCGGCCAGAGCTTGTGCAGTTCGCCGGGCAGGCCGCCGGCGGCGCAAAGAACTGTCGCGTTCTCGCCGCCGATCGTGCGCGCCACCGCGCCGATCACCTGCGCATCGGAGGGCAGGGCGGCATTGGTCGTCGCCATGGCCTTGGCAGCGGCCTCCATCCAGATCTTCTTTTCGGCAGCGGCCTTCTCGGCCTGTGCTGCCGGCGCCTTCCAGCCGGAAAGCCCTGCCGAAAGCGCCTTCAGCCCCTCGCGCGCATCGGCAACGACAGGGTGGCTGTCGTGCTTCACCGCGTCATAGGCGGCGATGTTGAGGCCGATCATCTTGAGGCTGGCGTTCTTGAACAGCGCCCAGGAGCCTGTGGTGAAATCCTGGCAGCGGGTGCCGACGGCAATAACCAGATCCGTTTCTTCCGCGATCGCATTCGCAGCCGAAGTGCCGGTGACGCCGACCGAACCGAGCGCCAGTGGATGGGTCTCGTTGATCGACGACTTGCCGGCCTGGGTGACGACGACGGGGATGGCGTGGGCTTCGGCAAAGGCCGTCAGTTCCTTCGTCGCTTGCGAATAAAGCACGCCGCCGCCGGCAACGATCACCGGCTTCTGCGATGCCTTGATCAGCGCGATGGCATTCGCCAGTTCGTCGGCATCCGGCTGCGGCCGGCGGGTCGTCCAGACCTTTTCCTCGAACAGGCTCTCCGGATAATCGAATGCTTCGGCCTGAACGTCCTGGCAGAGCGACAATGTCACCGGCCCGCAATCGAGCGGATCGGTCAGCACCTGCATGGCGCGCTTCAGCGCCGTGATGATCTGCTCGGGCCGGGTGATTCGGTCGAAATAACGCGAGACCGAACGGAAGGCGTCATTGGCCGAAACCGTGCCGTCGCCGAAATCCTCGATCTGCTGCAGCACCGGATCGGGCGCGCGGTTGGCGAAGACGTCGCCGGGCAGGAAGAGAACGGGAATACGGTTGACATGCGCGACGCCCGCGGCCGTCACCATGTTCAAGGCGCCCGGACCGATCGAGGTCGTGCAGGCCATGAAGCGCGTGCGGAAATTCGCCTTGGCATAGGCAATCGCGGCGTGCGCCATGCTCTGCTCGTTATGGGCGCGATAAGTCGTCAACTCGCCGCGCACCTGATAGAGCGCCTCGCCGATGCCGGCGACGTTGCCATGGCCGAAGATCGCCCAGACGCCGCCGAAGATCGGCACCTTTTTGCCGTCGACAACAGTCATCTGCTTTTTGAGGAAATGCGCGACGGCTTGAGCCATCGTCAACCGTATCGTCTTGCCCATCGGGGTCTCCCGGACTTTAGCTTTTGTCTAATCTTCCCCTCCCCAACCCCTCCCCACAAGGGGGAGGGGCCAACCTGTTCGGCTCTCTGCGCTCCCGCCGCAACGTTTCATCCAGAGGATGCTCGATGATGGCGTGAGGCGGTGCCTCAAGTTAAGTCCATCCCCCTTGTGGGGAGGGGTTGGGGAGGGGTCTTGTTCTTAATACTGCCCGCGCGTCTTCAGCCACGCCTCTGTCAGTTGCTGGAAGCGGCCAGTCATGTCGGCAGTCGCTTCCTCGTCATTCATGGCGCCGGAAAGCCAGGCGCGCGCCGCATCGGCAAAGATCGTCCGGCCGACGGCGAAACCCTTCACGGAGGGGGCCGCCAGCGTCGCCTCGAAGCAGGAAATCAGCTCGTCGGCGGGCGCTTCGAGCCCAAGGAGCACGATGCCGCGGCACCATGGATCATTCTTGGCGATCACCGCATCGATCTTCTTCCAGGCTTCGCGAGAGGCCTGCGGTTCCAGCTTCCACCAGTCCGGCTTGATGCCGAGCGCATAGAGCTCTTCCAGTGCGGTCGCGACCGTATCGTCGGTGAGCGGGCCGTTCTTGCCGGCGATGATCTCGACCAGCAGCTCGCGGCCGACCTTGCGGGCGGCTTCGAAGAGCGTGCGCAGCTTCTCCTGCTGCTCCGTTTTCAATTCGGCCGGATCGTCGGGATGATAGAAGCACAGGCATTTGATGCAGTGGCCGAGCGGCCATTCGACAAGCTGGGAGCCGATATCCTGGCTGAATTCGAAGCGCAGCGGCTTCGAGCCCGGCAGTTCGACCGGACGGCCGATCCAGGAAAAGTTCTTGGTCGCTGCATCGAAGAAGGCATCGCGGCCGAATCGCTCGTCGATCAGCATGCCGTAGCCATCGCGGCCGTTCGAAACACGCGCTGCCGCCTCGACCGCCAGCCGCTTGAAGGCGACGATCTTCTCGTGACCGACGCCGAGCTCGTCGGCGACGCTGACGAGCTGCGAACGGTGGTCGATCGCCAGCGCCATCAGCAGCGGGATTTCACCGCGCCGGGTCGATGCCCAGTGGATATGGTTGATCGCCTCGTCCTTGCGCAGCGCCCGATGTTTGCTGCCGGTCTTCAGGAAGAAGTCGAGTTCCGCCCAGGTCGGATATTCCGGCGAGCAGAGCAGGCGGGAAACCGCGAAGGCGCCGCAGGCATTGGCCCAGGTGGCGCAGGTCTTCAGCGGCTCGTCGCGCAGGAAGCCGCGCAGGAAGCCGGACATGAAGGCGTCGCCGGCGCCGAGCACGTTGAACACTTCGATCGGGAAGCCCTGGCCGACGATGCCGGCTTCGAGGTCGTCGGCGATCGGTCCGTCATAAACGATGCAGCCCATGGCGCCGCGCTTCAGTACGATCGTCGCCGGCGTGAGGCGGCGTATCTCCTTCAGTGCGCCGAGCACGTCATCGGCGCCGGAAGCAATGAGGATTTCCTCTTCGGTGCCGACGATGAGGTCGCAATCCGGCAGCGTCTCCTTCATCTTGGAAGAGACACGGTCGGATTTCACGTAGCGCTCAAAACCTTCGGCATGGCCGGCGAGCCCCCAGAGGTTCGGCCGGTAGTCGATGTCGAAAATCACCTTGCGGCCGTTCTCCTTGGCGATACGGATCGCCTTGCGCTGAGCCGCCTCGGTATTCGGCCGCGAGAAATGCGTGCCGGAAACCAGAACCGCGCGCGACGATTTGATGAAATTCTCTTCGATATCGCCTTCATCCAAAGCCATGTCGGCGCAGTCGGAGCGGTAGAAGATCATCGGCGATACGCCCTCGGCCTCGACCGCAAGCAGCACCAGCGCCGTCAGCCGCTCCTTGTCGGTGACGATGCCGTCGGTCGCCACGCCTTCGCGCGCCGCCTGCTCACGAATGAAACGTCCCATCTGCTCGTCGCCGACGCGGGTGATGAGGCCCGATTTGAGGCCGAGCCGCGCGGTGCCGATGGCGATATTGGACGGGCAGCCGCCGACGGATTTGGCGAAGGAGGCAATATCCTCCAGCCGCGAACCGATCTGCTGACCATAAAGATCGACCGAGGAACGGCCGATTGTGATTACATCAAGCGCCGGCTCCGGCTGTTGGTCCGGATTCGATTGTACCATGATGTCCTCCCGCTAGATTTTGCGCGGCTTCGTGTGCCTGCGAATTTTCAATAATGAAACATTGGTTCCGCGATGTTGTCAATTCGGAATGTTTATTCCATTTTCGCTTTTGCAGGTTTTGAGTGCTGGCGCTTGCGACGCCGCTCGGCGATTGCGACCGGCAGCGCCATGGTGAGCGCCATCGAGGCCGAAAGCGAGCGGAAGCCAGCGAAATCGGCCTCAGCCACTTCGAACCAATGCGTGGCGCAAGCGGCAAGCGGCGAAAAAGCCGAATCGGTGATCGCGATGACCGGGACGCCGCGGTCGGCAAGCTCCTGGCTCTGGTTGAGACTGTCGGCCGCATAGGGCGAAAAGCTTGCCGCGATCGCCGCGTCCTTCGGCGTTGCGAACTGCACCATCTCAGGGTCGACGCCGTTCGGCGATGCGACGATCTGGTGACGGATGTTGAGCTTGGAAAAGGCGTAGGTCATATGCGCCGTCAGCGGATACGAGCGTCGCTTGGCGATAAGATAGATCGTCTCGGCGGCGGCAAGAATGTCCACCGCTTTTGTGAAAGTGTCCGTCTGCACCGTCGCAGCCAGCCGGTTGACCGACTGATTTGCCGCGGCAATGAAACCGGAGAGAAGATTGGCGTCCTCATCGTCGCCGCTCGCCTGCTCCAGCGTGACGAGCCGCTCCTCATAGCTCAGCGTCCGGTCGCGCAGCCGTTCGCGGAAGATGCTCTGCAGATCGGAAAAGCCTTCATAGCCCAGATGGTGGGCCAGCCGCACGAGAGTCGACGGCTGGACGTCGGAGGCGGCGGCGATGCTTGCCGTCGTGCCGAAGGCAATCTCGTCGGGATTGCCGAGCGCGAAGGCGGCCACCTGCGCAAGCCGCTTCGGCATACTCGCCTTGCGCTCGATGATGGTGCTGCGCAGACTTTCGAAATCGCGCGGCACGCGCGTGCGACCCTGGGGACCGTTATCCATGCTTGCGGCTCACGAGATGAAACAAATATTCCATATTGCCGAGCATAGACGATTTCAAACGGCGCGCCTAATTGTTTTTAATCGCCTGTAATTCCAGGCTTTTGAGACAGAAGATCACGAGGAGGTGCGAAAATGTGCCGCGAGTCCTCTCTTGTCAAAATGATCCAAATATTCCAAAAATCGCCGCGCAGCTCTGGAGGAGACGAAAAATGAAGCCACTCGGCATCGGTTTGATCGGCACCGGTTATATGGGCAAGTGCCATGCGCTGGCGTGGAATGCGGTGAAGACGGTGTTCGGCGATGTCGAACGTCCGCGCCTCGTGCATCTTGCCGAAGCCAATGCCGGACTGGCCGAGGCGCGCGCCGGCGAATTCGGCTTCGAGAAGGCGACGGCCGACTGGCGGGTGCTGATCGCCGATCCGGAGGTCGACGTCGTCTCCGTCACCACGCCCAATCAGTTCCACGCCGAGATGGCGATCGCAGCGCTTGAGGCCGGCAAGCACGTCTGGTGCGAAAAGCCGATGGCGCCGGCCTATGCCGATGCCGAGCGCATGCAGGAAACGGCGAAGAGATCCGGCAGGGTCGCCGTGCTCGGCTACAATTACATCCAGAATCCCGTCATGCGGCACATCAAGACGCTCATCGGTGAGGGCGCCATCGGCACGGTCACGCACATCCGCGTCGAAATGGACGAGGATTTCATGGCCGATCCCGATGCGCCTTTCTATTGGAAGAGCGAGCTTTCCTCCGGCTATGGCGCGCTCGATGATTTCGCCGTGCACCCCTTGTCGCTGCTTTGGTATCTTTTCGGCCACGTCGAGGCCGTCATAACGGATATGGTGAAGCCCTATGCCGACAGACCGCTGAGCGAGGGCGGCCGCCGCGCCGTCGAAAATCATGATGGCGCCAGCGTGCTGATGCGGATCGGCGGCGGTATCTCAGCCGTATTGATGGCGAATCGCGCTGCCTGGGGCCGCAAGGGCCGCATCGCCCTGCAGATTTTCGGCTCGAAGGGCTCGATCGCCTACGACCAGGAGCGCATGAACGAATTCGAACTCTATCAGGCCGAAGGGCGCGGCTCCGAACAGGGCTTCCGCAAGATACTGGCGGCGCCCGCTCATCGGCCTTATGATCGCTTCATCCCGGCGCCTGGCCACGGTCTCGGTTTCAACGATCTGAAGATCATTGAATGCCGCGAGCTGATCCGGGCAATTTCAGGTGAGCCGTCGTCGATCGTGACATTTAAAGACGGTCTCAGGATAGAGAAGTCGGTGCATGCCATGGCACAGTCTTTCCATGAGCGTCGCTGGATCGAGATCGGCTGAATGTAAGAGGCCGCTTTCCGTTGACGGCGCATAGGGCAGGGGATAGGCCTTGGCATGAGTGTCGGGCCTAGTTTCAGGAGTGAGATCGTGACGGATAGACTGGTGATCATCGGCGCTGGACAGGCCGGTTTCGCATTGGCGGCCAAGCTGCGTGCGTTGAAGGATACGCGTCCGATCACGCTCATCGGCGCCGAGGACGTGGCTCCCTATCAGCGCCCGCCGCTTTCGAAGAAATACCTGCTCGGCGAAATGAGTTTCGACCGCCTGCTCTTCCGCCCCGAGCACTGGTATCCAGACAATGATGTCGAGCTTCGCATTTCGACCTGGGCCGAGCAGATCAACCGGGACAGCAAGCAGGTCCTGCTGCAGGACGGCTCCGTTCTCGATTACCACACGCTGGTGCTCGCCACCGGCTCGACCCCACGCCGGCTGCCCGCCGCCATCGGCGGCGACCTCGAAGGCGTCTATGTCGCCCGTGACAAGCGAGATGCCGATCTGCTCGCCGACGAAATGCGTCCCGGCCGCCGTGTCCTCATCATCGGCGGCGGTTATATCGGTCTCGAGGCGGCCGCCGTTGCCCGTCATCGCGGCCTGGAGGTCACCGTCATCGAAATGGCCGACCGCATCCTGCAGCGCGTCGCGGCGAAGGAGACCGCCGACATCATGCGCGGGATCCACGAAGGTCATGACGTGGTGATTCGCGAGAAGACCGGCCTCAAGCACCTGGTCGGCAAGGACGGCCGTGTCGCTGGCGCAGCCCTTTCCGACGGATCGACCATCGATGTCGATTTCGTCGTCGTCGGCATCGGCGTCGTGCCGAACGACCAACTCGCCAAGGAAGCCGGTCTCGACGTCGCCAATGGCATTGTCGTCGATGAATTTGCCCGCACCTCCGACCCGTCGATCTTTGCGGCCGGCGATTGCGCTGCGTTGCCCTGGCAGGACGGCCGTATCAGGCTCGAATCCGTGCAGAACGCGGTCGACCAGGCCGAAGCCGCGGCAGCCGTCATTGCCGGCGGCAGCGAACCTTACGAGCCGAAGCCGTGGTTCTGGTCCGACCAATACGACGTCAAGCTGCAGATCGCCGGCTTCAATCTCGGTTATGACGAGACGCTGCAGCGTCCCGGCGCCCGGGAAGGCGCCCATTCGATCTGGTATTTCAAGGAAGGCTCGTTGATCGCCGTCGACGCGATCAACGACGCGAAAGCCTATGTGACCGGCAAGAAGCTGCTGGAATCCGGCGTCAACCCCGACAAATCGATTCTCGCCGATCCCTCTGCCGATCTGAAGAGCCTGTTGGGCTGACGCTCCGGCAGGATCGTTGCAAGACGCGCGCCATCTCTTCCTTGCTTGCATGTATAAGGGAGAAAAAGCGCTTGCTTCACCTGCCGAATGGCTCTATCAGGCTCCCACCGGAGAGGTGGCCGAGTGGTCGAAGGCGCTCCCCTGCTAAGGGAGTATACGTCAAAAGCGTATCGTGGGTTCGAATCCCATCTTCTCCGCCATAATCCCTTAGATATACCGCAATCCCTGGATTTTCGGCTCTTGGTCGAAGGTTTTGTCGTCTACTGCTACACAAATGTGCTACACGCACGGGCATGGACGATATGGCAAAACCTCCGGGCCTCGTGCAACGTGGCCGCATCTGGTACTATCGAAAGCGCGTTCCGAAGGACCTCGTTGAACGCTACGGCAAGCGCGAAATCCCCATCAGCCTTGATACCGAAGACTACAAGATCGCTGTTGGCCGCTTTCATGAGGAAGCCGCTAAGCTCGAAGCCGAATTCACTGAGATACGCCGTCGGCGTGAGGTAATCACGGTTTCTGCGGTCTCAGATGTTCCGGGGGACATTCTGAACGTCAGTGAAGCAGAGGCAATTGCCATAGCGCGGGCGCTCGTGGTGGAGCGGCTCGCGAACGGCGACAAGATAACTGCAAAAGAAAAAATCCCGGTCTCTCAGGATGCGCTCGAAGACTTTCGACACGAGATCAGCGGTGACATCGGCAATTTGCGGGACAGGGGAAGCAGTGAAGCCGATCAAATGGTTTATCTTGCGGCGATAAATGCTCTCAAGCGCAATGGCTATGCTGTCGCGGAGCGCCAGCGCGTCGATAACCGCGTTCTGGATTTGGTTCGCCGTGCGTTGGTGGTCGCCAATCAAATCGAACTGGAGCGCATTGACGGCAATTTCGCCGACGATCCCCGAGACGCATTATTCGCAGGTTCGAGTACTGGCGATCTCTCGAAGGTGGCTGATGCGCAAAGGCCCAAAGTTTCCGTATCGTCTGCGATCGAAACTTTTTGGGATCAGGTCATTTCCTTGGAGCCGAAAGCGCCGAAAACCGAGGTGAAATACCGAGCGATATTGGGCGTCATCAAATCCTTCTTCGGTTCGGAAACGTCAATTGAGACTGTTACCCGCGAGCGGTGCTTCGCCTTTCGAGATACGGTGGCGAAGTTGCCGCCAAACTATTCCAAGAAAAAGGACGCGCCGGGCGAGGGAGCTTCGCTGGACGAGGTCATTGAATACGCCCGGGTCAATGAGCTTCCCGTGATGTCTTACGGCACACAGGCCCTCTACGTCGCCTTAATGGTCCGTCTGTTCACGTGGGCGGGCCACGAGCGGCTGACAAACGAATTGGTCGTTGTCGACATCAAGCCACGCGGAAAGCGCCCAGCGAAGGATGAGCTGCGCGGCTCATTTAACGGAGAGCAGCTTACAGCGATTTTCAACTCACCGATTTACCGAGGCTGCAAGGACGATGAATACGGCTTCTCGACGCCGGGACCAAACATTATCAAGCGCAGCCGGTATTGGGTGCCGCTGATCGCTCTTTTTGCAGGAATGCGCGAAGGCGAAATCCTGCGCCTCTCAGCGGATAATGTGCGCATCAGCGAAAACGGCACTTCTTATTTTGACCTAAGCAAACACAAGGGAAAAAATACCTACAGTCGCCGTGAGGTGCCGGTACACTCCACGCTCATCAAAGCGGGCTTCTTGAAGTTTGTGGAGGAAAAGCGGAAATCCAAGGACCGCGCCCTTTTCCCGGACGTTCCGTCGGGAGCCGATGGCACACAGACGGCAATTTTCTCAAAGCGCTTCGCCACCTTCCTGAGGGCATGCGGCATCAAGGATATGGATGCGAAGACCTGCTTCCATATGCTGCGCCACACCCTCAAGGACGCACTTGACCGGGGCCAAGTGCCGGAGAACTACAGCGAGGCCATCCAAGGCTGGTCTCGCAGTATGAAAACTAGCCGTTCCTACGGACAGGGTTTTGAGGCAGATACGCTGAAACCGTGGCTGGAGAAGGCGGTTCTGCCAAAGTTCGATCTTTCTCACATTACTGGGGAGAACTGACTATGCCACGTCTCCTTTTGCACCGACCTCGATGCAAACCGAAATACTCATTGCATGTCGCGTGTCCGATCTGGGGTTAGCCAGAGGGCAGGGCCGTGGCCGAGGAGACCTCAACCAAGTGACGGTAACTGTCCAACGAGTTTTTTTGCATTAATTCCAAGAGAACATCTTCGCTGATTGTGTTGTTATTCACCAAGGCTCGGATGAAAGTCGGAAATTCGTGGCTCCCCCGTAGGTCGGCTTGGCCGGTAGAAGCGGCTGCAAATATTCGGTCAACGTGGGAGGGTGACATGTACTGCGCTAACGGAACAGCGCACTGGCTTGCGCACGCGTTGGCGGAATACCAGTCTTTAACGTTGGAGTAGAGTTCCACAGCTCTGTCAACTATCTCTACAGGTGGAAACCTTTGCTGACCTACGAAGTTCTGCGGCTGCAAAGTCGCAACTCGAGCGAGCGCATGGGGGCGCAACGTTCTGTTTTCGCACGCCATTGAAAGCAGATTAGATGTATGGGCGTCGTCGAGGTGCTGGAGCCATGTTGCCAAAGTAGCTACGGAGCCCGGATCGATGTCCTCGCCAACGTCGGCAATTGTCAAGACTAGATAACCACCTAAGTGTATTGCATCTTCTTCAGGTCGTTTGAGCAGTTTGCGTACAGCCAACTTGATCCTCTCAATCGACGCTGGGCGATGAATTTGCACCATCGCAAAAAGCGCGATCAGCGCCGAGTTTTTATGATGAAAGTCGCTATCCGGATCAGGCCAGCCAAATAGCAGCTCGTCGATAATGCCGTTGATCAGTGGTCCCCGAGCATTTGCAAATTCGGAGGTCCGAAGCCGCTCAACCGCAAGGTTATCGACGAGAGGAAAGAACGGCGACAAAATCAGGTTCTTCAGGCTGGCGATGGCTGCTCGTCCATGGCGAGGCTGCTGACCTAGAACGTAGAGACCGACGTTGCGGATGTGAAGCCTCGCTAATTCAGGTGAGGGGGAATAGGCGCTTCCCGTGTCAAGAAAGGTGGGATGGGCACACCTATTTCGGTCATCTCGTAAGCGAACCAATTCTGAGTATTCGTGGTTGTCGAGGAACTCAAAGTCTTTGTGAAATAGCTCCAAAAGCCCTCGTTCAAATTCCAGCACGTTTTTGATCACTTCAACGTTGCCGTTGCGGATCTGCCTATTGAACTCTTCAATCTTGCTAAACTCTTCCTTCGCTCGCCCGTCTCCGAGATCAGCCATAGCCCTTAGCTTCTCTACCAGATCGAAGCACAACGAGACGTACGCCGAAACTATGGCTGCCCTGAGTGCGCCGCTTTCATAACAACGCACGGCTTCGTGGTAGTGTGCACGGGAAGCAGGATCGGCGATGCGAAGGATTAGTTCTTCAAAATTGGCTAACATGCTTTGTCCCCTCCGGTCAGGGTATCGCAGGTGGAGGTTAAGAAAGTAAACACAACTCCTCCACACATCCACGCTCTGGCCCTGAGCTGGTTAGGTCTCAAGACTTAGTCGTGAAGGAGTGAGTACGAGGGAAGCGGGAACGGCGGCACAGCGCATTCAATCTGGCCACAGTCCGGAGATGTCCGGGGCTAATGCTCTTAAAATTGATTGTCTGCGTGCCCGGCGCCGGGCCAAGTCCGAGGCGGCTTTTTCTACAGCGACCGAGTAGTCTCTAATATGTTTTGGTATGCCCGGCCTGTCAGGGTCTCGTAGGTGATCGTCTACTAACTCGGCGAACTTTTCTAATCGAGATCCGAGTTCTTTCCTCTCATCAGCGGCTAAGGGGAACTTACGATGGATTTCCGCCAACAGCAGGAATAGCGAATAAAAGTCCGACTTTTTTCGCCACCTTGTGCGCGCTATATTGGGAAGGGCCGCCATGATTTCACTAAGTGTAGCGTGAAAAGCGCGTTCCATTCGGCGTCGATCCGGAAACTCCTGCTCATATGCCTGATACCACCGGTCAAGGCTGGACTTTTTATTCTGAAGGCCATGTAGGAAGCCAACAGCCAGCTCGCTGATAAACTCGATATCATTCATGCGTCTCACATCGGTCGGCGTGAAGACGTTGATATCCGCCCAGAGTTCATTATCTCCGATAGCTTCGAGAGATGTAATGAACTCTCCCCAATAGGTCGCGTGTCTCAGCTCCTGTTTGTTTAACGCCACCACGTATCTGTTGATCCGGCTGAATATCGACCTGAGTTCGGCTTCCGGCACTTCAGGGAGAACTCGCACGACAAAGTTATAGTTGTAGATTTTCTTTTTATCGGCGCCCGTAAGGTCGTCGAAAAAAAGATCCGCCCATTCCGGGCTGTCCTTTTCGGACAGGCTGAATTCACCATTAATGAAATCGATACAAGCTCGGACCCTTTGCTGGCCATCTACCACTGTGTAGACGTCGTTACCGTCGTCATCCGTGTATTCCTGCATGTACAACTCAGGGATAGGGTATCCCCGCAAAATCGTATCTATCAGGTATGACTTCTGTTTGTCAGTCCACACGGGGTTTCGTTGGAAGGGCGCCTTTAACACAAGTTCTTCATTTAGATAGCGCTTGTGAAGCCACGCCACGTTGTGAGTGGTGGAGTTTAAGAAGTTGTGGTCCATCAATTTTCCAGAATTTTCGATTTGAGGTTTTCCATGCCGTTCATATGGTAAGCACGCAAGGCGTCATAATCTCGATATATTCGAAAGTTGATCTCGCGCTCTTCGGTAGGTTTCTCTCCAGCCATTGCATACATGGCTTCAGTCCACTCGCGTTTGAAAGGAAGCAAACCCAAGATCCGGTCTGCGGCGATGCATCCCCAGTAAATATATCGCGAGCGGTGATCGCCGATCGCAGACCGCATCTTGTGGTCACCAACAGCGCTTAGGTTTGTTGATCTTAGTGCTCTCCATGAAATTGAAAAATGATGTTCAGAGACGATCGCTACATCAACATCCGAATTGCCGTCGAAATTTTTGAAATTCTTTAGTGGATTTAAGCTAAACCCAGTGCAGGCACTTCCCACAACGCTGATATTCCGAGGATCAACTTGGATCAAGGAGGCCAGTTTTCGCTTCCATTGACGGTAAAGATGCCAATCCTCGCGAAAAAGATGCGGCAACCTGTCCAACAAGAAGGTATCGGCTGCGATATCTATGCCGTGCATTTCAATTGAAAGCTTCAGAGCAAGCAGTTTTTCATCAAGCATTCGTCATCCCCGTGCTTCTTTTCTCTCTCGAGCTCTTGCCTCCTGTCAATGGCTTAAGTCGCAATGGTTGCGTACGCTTTGATGTACTCGTTGATAGAAAAGACCCTGCAAATAGCTTTCGTCGCGCAACTGCAAACGAGCAAAGGCCGTGAGGTAAGCACGCCCGCAATCACAAGAACCGTGGAATTGCTTCTCATAAGACCTTGCCCGAGTGGGACAGCACTGCCGGGATATGCGGCGTCTCACTGAAGTTATCTCTTGCAATTTCGATACAGTTTCTCATTGTGTCTAAAAGCCAATTGGAAACTGAGGGTTGCATGATAATCGGATATGCAAGAACTTCCACCGCTGAGCAGGAAGCCGGACTTCAGTCTCAGCTCCGCGATCTCCGTGCAACGGGTTGCACGAAGGTCTTCAGCGAGCAGGTCTCTTCGGTCGGGGCGCGGTCGGAATTGAAAGCGGCGATGGAATTCGTCCGGGAGGGGGATACCCTTGTCGTCACCAAGCTCGACCGTCTCGCGCGATCCACTGCGCACCTGCTTTCGCTCATCGAGCATTTGGAGAAAAAAGGTGTGGCGTTGCGGATACTGGATTTCGGCGGCGGCGAGGTGGACACGAGATCCCCGTCTGGCAAGATGCTGCTGACAGTGTTCGGCGCGATGGCCGAGTTCGAGCGTAGCACTATGCTCGTCCGCCAGCGTGAGGGGATTGCGGCGGCGAAGGTAGCTGGAAAATACAAGGGTCGTGCTCCCACTGCGCAGCGAAGGGAAAATGAAATCCGTACTCTCAGGGCTACGGGTGTCGGCGCGAGTGAAATCGCCCGACAGCTAGGGATTGGACGAGCTTCTGTGTATCGCATTCTATCCTCTTCTCAGAGTCCGCTTGGCTAATAATCGAGAGGCAGAAGCGGCGCTGCAAATCACTCCAGGGCAGCGGCCAGTTGAGCCGATAAACAGCGGAATTATCCTCCTCCAGAGAAGCCCACGAACCTACGACCCGCTGATTAAGAGTAATCAAAGTGACACTGCATAGCATAAGAAACAACGCAAGTCGGTTCCAATGGCAGCTTCCCCGGACCCATAAAGCACTGGAACATAAGGTGAATTGGAAACCGTTTGTCAGGGATTAATCACAGTCGCAGAGGTTTCAGTAGGTGATTTCCTCTAGTCCCTCTGCCTCACTCGTGCCCATATATAGGTGTCGCAAAAAGAAAATGGCGTAACTTCCGTGAGTATAACTTCCTGGCCCGCCTGCAAAAACCCAATGATTTCGCTTTCTACAATCGTACATCCATTGACGTCCTGATCTTTTAATTCGAAGATCCTGTCTCTCACGTTCACGTCCCGGGAAAGTACAATTGGGCGGCCCACCAGCTCGCTCGGGGAGTAATCTATCAGGTCTGCGGATCGTGGTTGTCGCCACGTACCATCAGCCATATACCTTCCGAGGAACACCCAGCCAGAAATCGAGCGGCCGATGGATGACCGCGATTCGACCGCAGGTGCATCGTCAAGGGGCCGATCGCGGTAAAGAGGTCCGTCACCCCCGTCGGCATTTCCCTGCGCACACAAAGCGAGGAATGATATCATAGCGTAGATGGAGATGGATGCTTTCGGCCGTAGCATAGTTACCCCCTTTAGCTAACGATGAGCTCCGTAAGTGGGATCGTACTGCGAAGGGCAGTAACTGAGATCTTGAATCGCACGACGAGTTAACCGGGCGTGATTCCAGCTTGTCGCCTCCACCGTGATACGGTTTCTTATTCTTCGATTTTTGAAGTCAGGTTTGCTGATCCCTCGGATTTCTATCCCGTTGTCGTAAAGCGCAAGCGCAACTTGGCGCACTAGCGAGATAGGAGCGCCGGCATGGCACGTCACAGTGCTGGTATTGTAGTCAGAAAAATCCACACCCTCATAAATGCCAGTCTGGCGTACATCCACGTTCAGACCGAGGCCATTGAGCGCCTCAACAACCCTGCCGTTGTCAGCTCGTTTGTACCAGTACACGACCTCTGTCGACGGGAAGTTATCTTCAGAAAGCCGACCTCCACATTCCAGAAAGCCCTCGCGCGCCAGATTAGTGCTTTCCGATCGCGATGGGTAATCTCCAGCGACCTCATCTCGAGTTTGAGCGATGACGTCAGCAAGAGTCGTCCAATCTCCACCTAGTCTCGCGACTGCGCAGCCCCCTTCTCTGTCGGCTTCCTTTTCCTTTTGCAAACGCTGTAATGAAACCCGCTCCGTCTGGTGCTTTTTGATAATATGGCCGAGTTCGTGCCCCAGAATAAATATGGCCTTTTCGCGCTTCTGGCCCAGAATAGTGCGCATCCAACTTCGCCTGTAAATAATGAAAGTTTGCGACTTTAATTGTTCGGGGAGCTGATCGCTAGCATTGGGTTGAAACGGTACCGCGTTATCGATTTGATCGCACGTGATTGCCCTCAGTTTGATATCGAAGTTCGCCCGTTCAGCGATATCCGTTATTAGTTGCGTAGCTTCATTTGGCTCAAACGCAACTTCGGGATCATATATGTCGGTCGATTCTACTGAGATTTGGAAATAGCTTCTCACACACGCGAGACCATCGGCACGGCTGTTTTGAGCGAATGCTTGCCCCCAAGTTAAGACGCCCAATATTGGCATCAAGCAGCAAGTAGCCTTCATCGCGACACCATTCCGGTTCCGATATCAATATCCTCAGAAGCGTCAGGGGCAGCTCCTACGCCTACAGCACACGTTCTCGTATCGATTTTGCCGTTTGGCAGCCGCACCAAGGCTGCTTCGTTAAAGTAGGCAACCTCGCAGTTTCTGCGGTTCGCAAGACCCTGCAGCCTTCTTCCGCCGGCTCTGATCCATTTCCGCATCTCTTGTGTCGCTCTCCCGAAATCACCATCGTTCAATCTTCGCAATAGGGTCGAACGAGCAAAGTTGTCGCCTCCCACATTGAACACGAACGACGTCAAAGCGCCGAACTGGCGTCGCGTCAGCTGCACACGCACAAGGCGTTGGACAATCTTGCGCGCAGGAACGGTATCAGCCGCTAGCAGGGTGTTGCCCTCTTCCCGCGACATCTTGTTTTCGAAGTCATTCGGCTCGCAGGAAGCCTTTTTTATCAGGTGACCGTAACCGATCGTGCAATACCCTGCAGGATCATTGTAGGCTTTGGAAGACCAACCCTCGTAGACTTTTAGTAAATCAAGCGCTGACTGCAATATCCGTCGTGGAACGAAGTCTGCGTTCGCCGCGCCAGGCAGGTCACCCTCAAGCCTTTCAAGTAGCAACTGGGATGGCACACCACCTCCTTCTGGCGGGTCAAATTCTGGCAGTTCTTGCGACAGCACAGAAGTGTTTAAAACCAACAATGACGTACCAATAAACAGCGCGAACACCCGCATGGATTGCCTCATTTATAACTATCGAGATTAGAAGTAGTCAGCAAAACAAGTTAATACCAATGCCACTGCAATCAACAATCTTGGCATTGGTATTTGCGCTTAGAATGTGGCATTGTTTGATTTTATGCTATACTTTAAAGGACTCATTAGCAACAGGTAATGCAACCGCTCAGGGTGTCGGCTTCAGCTTCCTACATGAACTGCCGCCTCAGGGAGGGCGACTGACCGATAGTTGACCCGGACCTCACTTGCGAAGCTTTGCCGTGGAATGTCGGTCATACGGGCGTGTCAACCAGGCTATCGGCGAAGCACCGAATTTTGTGACAAAGTCACGGCTAAGCCTTATTTCGGCAACAACGAGCACGCCGGTACCGCGTTTGCCTTCACTTTTTTATGGCTTCGGTCCGCAGCCTCATGAGCCAGCAATTGACAGGCGCATTCGCTCGCGCGAATAAGAATATGGGGCGGTACGTGCCGCTCTCGGGGGTAGTAGCCCGTCACAACTAGGATCGGTGTCCTGAAAGACACCACTCTTCGACCTATGGTCGGGGAGCTTGCGGCGTATGTCCAAGTTCTCTGAACCAAAGGCCGTGAGGCCGTGTTGTGCGGTTTACTACCTCCCCGATCGCCAGAGGGTTGAAGGGGCATTTCGCGGGGACGCACCGCGATGACCGCCCCACGGGGTACGGGATGATCTCAAAAATAAAGCTCTGCAATGTGACAGGGATCGATAGACATGCGCAGATTATGCTGCTCGGCGCTGTCGTTTGCAGCCTTTCGGCATGCGATCCCGCCAGCGGCAAAGTGTCGAACACAACGGCACCTGCTGAGGCGGCTTTACCGGCGAAAGCGCTAAATCTTGGCAAATGGACCGTATCTGAAGAGGTCGATCCGATGACCGATCAAAAAATCATTCGGCTCCTAGTGCGGGCCGACGATCAAGAGGTCGCCCTCAGCATAGCGTGCAGCAAGGAAAGTGCATGGGTTCACGTCTTTTGGGGAGATTTTCTTGGCGGCGAAAGATTTGACAAAATCAGCGGCCAGGAAGGTGAGCAATATGAAGTGAAAGATGTGACCTACCGCATCGGCAAGGGAACGCCCGTTACCGATGAAATGCTCGTTCTCGATGATCGCACGACGACGCAGGTCGGCGATGCGGACGGCTTTGTCGAAAAGGTTCGCACCGCGAATAGACTTGTCCTGCAAACACAACCCTACAACAAAAACCTGAAAACAGCTGTCTTCGACACGACTGGTCTCACCGAAATCCTCAAGGCTAAGCGCCCCGAATGCGATTGGTATGTGCGTGACATTAACAGGGCCGAGTCGGCTGAAAAGCGTCGGCTGGAGGAAGAGGATACGAAGAAGAACCCACGGCCGCCGACGGTTGAAGTCGGACCCGCTCCACGAGGCCCAATGGCGATGCCGACCGAGGATGCGTGTCAATCAGCACCGAACATTGACCCCTTTTGCTTAT
>NZ_NWSX01000047.1 GCF_002531825.1 Rhizobium sp. J15
GCACAAGGCCGAGGATGACGTCGAGGAAAAGGCGAGGCTTGTGAACAAGCTGTGGCCGACTGCAATACGATCGGTCCTTTCTGAAATATTACTATATATTCATAACCTTGCCCGGCTTTCCCGAGATTTCGAATCCGCCTCCTCGCAAAGTGAGTCACCGCCGTCTCAGCAACTTCAAGTGAGGTGGTGCAGGCGGCGTTGACCTTGCTCCTCGCTGGGCCTAGATCAACAAAATGTCGATTAATCCACTTTCACATTTGCCGGCGCTGGAGCCGGGCAGCGTCTGGCTCGTCGGGGCCGGTCCCGGCGATCCCGGGCTGCTGACGCTGCTTGCCGCCAAGGGATTGGCGGAGGCGGATGTGGTCGTGCACGACGCGCTCGTCAACGAGGACTGTCTGAGGCTCGCACAGCCAGGCGCGGAACTGGAATATGCCGGCAAACGCGGCGGCAAGCCCTCCGCCAAGCAGCGGGATATTTCCCTCCGGCTGGTGGAGCTGGCGCGCGCCGGCAAGCGGGTGCTGCGGCTGAAGGGCGGCGATCCCTTCGTTTTCGGGCGGGGCGGCGAAGAGGCGCTGACGCTGGTCGAGCACAATATTCCCTTCCGCATCGTGCCAGGCATTACCGCCGGCATCGGCGGGCTTGCCTATGCCGGCATTCCGGTCACGCATCGCGAGATCAACCATGCCGTGACCTTTCTCACCGGTCATGATTCCTCCGGCATCGTGCCCGATGCGATCAATTGGGAGGCGATCGGCAAGGGGTCGCCCGTCATCGTCATGTACATGGCGATGAAGCATATCGCCCAGATCAGCGCCAATCTGATGGCGTCGGGCCGCCCGGCATCCGAGCCGGTCGCGTTCGTCTGCAATGCGGCGACCGGCGCGCAGCAGGTGCTGGAGACGACGCTCGGCGAAGCGACCGATGCCGCCGCCGCCTCCGGGATCGAGCCGCCGGCGATCGTCGTGGTCGGCGAGGTGGTGCGGCTCAGGGCCTCGCTCGACTGGCTCGGCGCCCTTGCGGGCAGGCGGCTGCAGCCCGATCCTTTCGGCCGGTCCGGCAAGGTGCTGATATGAGCGGCCTCCTGATCGCAGCTCCTTCCTCCGGCGCCGGCAAGACGACGGTGACGCTCGGGCTGCTGAGGGCGCTTCGCCGGCGCGGCGTGGCGATTGCACCCGGCAAGGCCGGCCCTGATTATATTGATCCCGCCTTTCACGCCGCGGCAAGCGGCACGCCCTGCCTGAATTTCGACCCCTGGGCGATGCGCCCGGAGCTGATCTCGGCCAATGCCGCGCTGCATCGCTCCGGCGACCGCATTCTGGTCGTCGAGGCGATGATGGGACTGTTCGACGGGGCCGCCGACGGAAAGGGGACGGCGGCCGATCTTGCCGCTCAGCTCGGCCTTTCCGTCGTGCTGGTGGTCGATGCCTCGCGCATGTCGCAGTCGGTCGCGCCGCTGGTCTCAGGCTTTGCCGGCTTCCGCGCCGATGTCCGCGTCGCAGGCGTCATTCTCAACAAGGTCGGCAGCGACCGGCACGAGGCAATGCTGCGCCAGGCGCTGGAAGCGATCCGCATGCCTGTTGTCGCCGTGATCGGCAACGACAAGACGCTTGCCCTGCCGGAGCGCCATCTCGGGCTCGTCCAGGCCGGGGAGCATGCGACGCTCGAGAATTTCATCGACCATGCGGCGGATGCCGTCTCGGAAGAATGCAATTTCGAGTTCCTGCTGCGCATCGCAAGGCAGGGGCTCAACCGGCCGTCGCCCGCCAATATCGACCGGCTGCCGCCGCTGGGCGCCCGCGTTGCGGTTGCGCGCGACATCGCCTTTGCCTTTTCCTATGAGCATATGCTGCTCGGTTGGCGGCGGCGGGGTGCTGCGATCTCCTTCTTCTCGCCGCTCGCCGACGAGAGGCCCGCTGCCGACGCCGATGCGATCTATCTGCCGGGCGGTTATCCCGAGCTGCATGCCGGACAGCTGGCCGGAGCGAAGAATTTTCGCGCCGGGCTTCTGGATGCGGCGGCGCGCGGCATCAGGATCTACGGCGAGTGCGGCGGCTACATGGTGCTCGGCGAAGGGCTGATCGATGCGCAAGGCGAGCGCCACGAAATGCTCGGCCTGCTGCCTGTCGTCACCAGCTATGCCACGCGAAAGCGCCATCTCGGCTATCGCCACGTCACGCCGCTCGATGGCACCATCTTCCAGCGGCCGATGACGGCCCATGAATTCCACTATTCCACCGTGGTCTCCGAAGCCGAGGGCGAGCGGCTGTTTCAGGTGCGGGATGCGCTGGGCGCCGATCTCGGCACGGCCGGGCTGCGGCGCGGGCAGGTGGCGGGTTCCTACATGCATCTGATCGATCTTGCGAGAGCCGCCGCGTGAGCGCGCCGATCGCCCATGGCGGCGGCATCACCGCCGCTGCCGCTGCCTTCGGCGGAGCGCCGGAGGATTGGCTCGACCTTTCCACCGGCATCAATCCGTGTCCCGTCGCTCTGCCTGAGATCCCGGCAAGGGTGTGGCACCGGCTGCCGGACAGGCATGTTTTCGACGACGCAAGGCGGGCGGCGCGCGATTACTACGGCAGCCGCGAAATCCTGCCGCTGCCGGTGCCGGGCACGCAATCGGTGATCCAGCTTCTGCCGCGGCTGTTGGTGACGGATGGCAGGGTCGCGGTGACGGACGACAAGGTCGCCGTGACGGACGACAGGGTCGCCGTGGTGGCGCCTACCTACGGGGAATATGCACGCGCCTTCGCCTCGGCCGGTCTCGCCGTCGATGCGGTTGGCGATATCGCCGCGATCGGCGAGGAACACAGGCTTGCCGTCGTCATCAATCCCAACAACCCGGACGGGCGGGCGTGGCCGGCTGAAAGGCTGATCGCGCTGCATGACCGGATGAAATCGCAAAACGGCTTGCTTGTCGTCGACGAAGCCTTTGGCGATGCCGATCCGGCGCTCAGCCTCGCGCCCCATGCGCAAGAGCTTTCCCAACTGGTGATCTTCCGTTCCTTCGGCAAGTTCTTCGGGCTTGCCGGCCTGCGGCTCGGTTTCGTGATTGCGCGCGACGATATTCTTCAGCGTTTCGAGGAGTGGCTCGGGCCCTGGGCGGTTTCCGGTCCGGCGCTGTCGCTGGCCGCATCGCTGCTGCGCCAGGATGTTTCCGCCATTCGCGGCCGCATCGAGGAGCGCAGCGCCGGCCTGCACGCGGTGCTGGCCGCAGCGGGCCTGCGGGCCGCAGGGGGAGCGGCGCTCTTTACGCTGATTGCCGATCCCAGGGCCGGCGAGATTTACACGCATCTCTGCCGCCATCATATTCTGGTCCGCAAATTCGATTATGCGCCGGACTGGCTGCGTTTCGGGCTGACGCCCGATCCGGCGGCCGACAGGCGGCTTGGTGAAGCCCTTCAGAGTTTTGAGCGATGACGATCGACGAAAACCTTCTCGTGCTGCTCCTGGCATTGCTGCTTGACCGGATCCTTGGCGATCCGCAATGGCTGTGGTCGCGCCTGCCGCATCCGGTCGTGCTGTTCGGCGAGGCGATCTCCTTTGCCGACCGGCAGCTGAACAGTGTGAGCCTGACGGGCTCGCAGCGGCGGATGAACGGCGTGGCGGCCATCGTGGCGCTGCTTCTGGTGGCCCTTATCGCCGGTTTCGCCTTCGACCGGTTCTTCGCGCTTTTCGGCCTTGCCGGCATCCTGCTCGAAACCGGGCTGGTCGCGATCTTCCTGGCGCAGAAGAGCCTTGCAGACCACGTCTCGGCGGTCGCGGCCGCGCTTCGTCACGAAGGGATCGCCGGCGGGCGGGCGGCGGTTTCGCGCATCGTCGGGCGCGATCCAGAGACGTTGGACGAGCCCGCCGTCTGCCGGGCAGCAATCGAAAGCCTTGCGGAAAATTTCTCCGACGGCGTCGTGGCGCCGGCGCTCTGGTATGCCGTCTTCGGCCTGCCGGGGCTGCTGGCCTACAAGATGCTGAACACGGCGGATTCGATGATCGGCCACAAGTCGGAAAAATACATCGATTTCGGCTGGGCGGCCGCCCGGCTCGACGATTTCGCCAATTGGCCGGCCGCCCGGTTCTCCATCCTGCTGATCGCCGCCGGCGCCTGGCTGCGGCGCGGCACCAGCGCCTGCCGCGAGGCCATCCGCGTGGCGGTACGCGACGGCGGCCTGCATCGCTCGCCGAATTCCGGCCGCCCGGAAGCGGCCATGGCCGGCGCACTGAACGTCCAGCTCGCCGGCCCCCGCATCTATGGCGGCGTGATCGTGACCGAGCCGATGATCAACAATGCCGGCCGCGACGTCGCGACATTGCGTGACATCGAGGACGGCGTATCGGTGTTTCATGCGAGCTGCATGGTGCTTGCGGGTGTGACCTTCGGGTTGTTTCTGTGTTTTCTGTAGGGCGTGCGGTTGGGGCACCCCAGTGGACACATCAGCCTCAAAGGTTTATGCGAAGCGCCTCATATCTCCATCTGACCGGAAAAGAGCGATGACAGTCCAGGTTGAATTACCGTGCCCGAAGTGCAAGAGCACCAAGATGAAGTTCGAGCGGCCCGAGATCCGCGAGACCGATATCATCACCTGTGCCGCCTGCGGACATAAGCTCGGCACGATGGCTTCGATCCGCGAGCGTATGAACAAGGCCTATCAGCAGATGAAGCGGCCTTCGGCGGCGCCGAAGCTTCAGTGAGCGGGTGCCGCTGTCCGGCGGCGCTCTATTGCTGCTACGCCCGTTAGAATTGTGATTACCATTCGGGTTAAAGCAATTTAGAAAGTATCGGCGTAGTCTCTTCCTCGTGAGGGCGCAATTAAACTGCGCGGGTGCGAAGAGGGGCTATCATGAAGACGATTTTGGCGGCCGCGGCCGCAAGTTTATTGCTGCAATTTTTCCCCGTTGCTGCCGAGGCGGCAAATCTGGTTGCCAATATCAGCATCGGCAAGCAGACGATGACCGTCACCGAGAACGGCTTCGTCAAATATCGCTGGAAGGTTTCGACCGCGCGCCGCGGCTATGTCACGCCGACCGGCTCATGGAGAGCCAAGTGGCTGTCGCGCGATCACCGTTCGCGCAAATACGACAATGCGCCGATGCCCTATGCCGTGTTCTTCAACGGCGGTTATGCCGTTCACGCGACCTTCGACCTGAAGCGGCTGGGCACGCCGGCTTCGCATGGCTGTGTGCGCCTGCATCCCGACAATGCGGCGCAGTTCTTCTCGCTGGCGCGCCAGGCCGGGCTTGCCAATACGCGCGTGGTGATCACGAGGTAATCCGCTCCAGCTCATCCATATCGGGCACGACGATATGCCTCGAGTTCTCGATCAGGATGACGCCGCGCTTGCGCAATCTGGTCATTTGGCGGCTGACGGTTTCGATCGTCAGCCCCAGGAAATCGCCGATCTCGGCGCGTGACAGCGGCAGATCGAAGGCGGTGCTTGTCGCCGTCTGCGGTTCGGCATGGGTGGCGATGAGATGGAGCAGGCTTGCAACCTTCTCTTCCGCCGTGCGCCGGCCAAGCGTCAGCATCCACTCGCGCGCGGCATCCAGCTCCTTCAGCGCCTGATCGTGCAGGCTGCGCTGCAGCTCCGGCGTCTCCGCTATCATGCGGTCGAGCAGGCTGCGGGGGAAGACGCAGATCTCGGCGTCAGTCGCGGCCTCGGCCGACAGCGTGCTCTCGCGCACGAAGGGCCTACCGACGAAATCGGGCGCGAATTGCAGGCCGACGATCTGCTGGCGCCCGTCCGGCATCACCTTGCAGAGCTTCACCACGCCGCGCATGATGTTCGAATAGAAAGACGTTTCCGCCCCTTGAGCGATGATTTCCGTGCCGGCGCCGACCTTGCGGCGCAGCGAGTGGCGGTTGAGCTCTTTCAGCTGGCCGTTGGACAAGGCGCCGCAGACGACGCCGTGCCGGGCCTGGCAGGAGCGGCAGGCGGCGGGCGTGCCCGCCTCGAAAACCTGACTGCTTGCAATGTCCATGTCCCGATCCCTTCAAAAACCCGGCACGCCAGAAAAAGCCGGACATGCGATCCCTGGTCCTCCCGCCCGGCTTGATGATTATCAAATGGCCGGGATCGCTGTTTGATGCAGATCAAACTCGGTGCCGATGTTGCGGGGTTTTGTCCGGCACCCGGCGGGCTTGATTCGGACGGGCTCTTCGGGCTGGCTGCGGCACGGCGCTTCGTCCGCTGCGGCCCGATGCCTTTGCCGGTGTCGGGAAAGGCCGGCATTCCATTGCTGTTTAGGCAACACCTCGTTGGCAAATTGCCGCAACGCCTGGACGAAAGCATTGGCTTTTGAAATGGATTTGCCTATGAGGGGGTTTAAATCGTCATTTCATGAGGTACAGCGCGTGACCGCTACATTCGATAAAGTTGCCGACATTATTGCAGAAACCAGCGAGATCGATCGCGCCACGATCACGCCGGAGAGCCATACGATCGACGACCTCGGTATCGACAGCCTCGATTTCCTCGACATCGTCTTTGCGATCGACAAGGAATTCGGCATCAAGATCCCGCTCGAAAAGTGGACGCAGGAAGTCAACGAAGGCAAGGTTTCCACCGAAGAATATTTCGTGCTGAAGAACCTCTGTGCCAAGATCGACGAGCTCAAAGCAGCCAAGGCCTGAGCACATACCGGTCTTTTTTGAACGCCCTGCCGCCCTGAATATGGCGGCCGGGCGGTTTCGTTCCTAGATCAGTTCAGATTCGCACTTCCGGACGGAAAACCGCTTCGCACTTTTCCTGGAATTGCTCTAAGTAGGCGTCACCGGCGGGCGGATTTTGCCCGTTGGGCCGGAGGATCCGAATGCTGCTGGAATATTTCCAGATGATTGACCGCGTCGAAGCGGTGGACCTGAAGAAGGGCACGCTTGCGGCGCGATCCGTCGTGCCGGCCAAGAGCCCCGTTTTCGAAGGCCATTTTCCCGGCATGCCGCTGGTTCCCGGCGTGCTTCTGATCGAGACCATGGCGCAGGCCTCCGGCATGCTGGTGCTTGCCGCCACCGATTTCGCCGCCATGCCCTTCCTGATGTCGGTCGACGGCGCCAAGATGCGCACTTTCGTCGAGCCGGAAGCCGTGCTCGACATCGAGGCGGTGCTGGAGCATGACGGTTCGGGTTTCGCGGTCACCAAGGCCAAGATCACCAGCGGCGGCAAGAAGGTCTGCGATGCGCAGCTGAAACTGCGCACCATGCCCTTCAGCGAGGTTCCGCTCGGCGATATCGTGAAAAAACGCGCCGGCGAGGTCGGGCTTCTCGACGCGATCGCAGCGCAGGGAGTGATTGGATGAGCAAGGCTGCAAACGACGTCGTCATTTCGGGCGTCGGCATCGTTACCTGTCAGGGCGTCGGCAAGGACGCGCATATCGCGCTGCTTTCGGCCGAAAGCGCGCCGAAGGCGATCGTCGAAACCGAGAAATTCAAACCCTACCCGGTGCATCCGCTGCCGGAGATCGACTGGTCGCAGCAGATCGCCAAGCGCGGCGACCAGCGCCAGATGGAAAACTGGCAACGTATCGGCGTCTTCGCTGCTGGGCTCGCGCTCGACGATGCCGGCTTCAAGGACAATATCGAGGCTTGCGGCACGATGGACATGATCGTGGCGGCGGGCGGCGGCGAGCGCGACATCAACGTCGATACGCTGATCGTCGACGAGGGCCTCAAGCGCAACGACCGCGAGCTGCTGCTGAATGAGAAGCTGACGACGGAGCTGAGGCCGACGCTGTTCCTGGCGCAGCTTTCCAACCTGCTTGCCGGCAACATCTCCATCGTCCACAAGGTCACCGGCTCCTCGCGCACTTTCATGGGCGAGGAAGCCTCGGGCGTTTCCGCCGTCGAGACGGCTTTCTGGCGCATCCGCTCCGGCGAATCCACCCATGCGCTCGTCGGCGGCGCCTTTGCCGCCGAACGCCCCGACATGATCCTGCTCACCGAAGCGATCGGCGCCCATACGCGCGACGAATGGGCGCCGCTCTGGTCGCGCTCTGGCCTCGAGGGCGGCGGCATGATCACCGGTTCGGCCGGCGCCTTCCTGGTGCTGGAATCGCGCAAGCATGCGGAAGATCGCGGCGCGCATATCTACGCGACGATCAGCGCCGTCGAAGGCGACCGCGGCAATCGCGCTGCGGGCAATTTCGAACTGCGCATGGAGCGGCTCTTGAAGCCTGCGGCCGAGCTGCCGCCCGAGAGCACAGCGATCTTCTCCGGCTCGACCGGCATGCATGAGATCGCCGCCCGCGAAAAGGCGGTGCTGGAGCATCAGCTTCCCGGCGCTGCGATCCGCGGCTTCGGCGGCGTTTCCGGTCACACGATCGAGGCGCAGTTCCCGCTGGGGCTGGCGCTTGCCGCCCTTGCCATCGACGCCGAGGCCAAGGTTCCGCCCTTCGACGCCGCTCATGAAGCGCCGATGAAGGCGGGCACGAAGGCCGCCGTCGTAACGACAGTCGGACACCAGCGCGGCGAGGGCGTCGCCGTTGTTTCCGCAGAGGCGTGAGAAGAGAGATATGACAGATTCCGCTTACAAGGATCATCTCGGCCGGCCGATCGTCGCGGTCACCGGCATGGGCATCATCACCTCGCTCGGCCAGGGCCTGAAGGACAACTGGGCGGCGCTTTCTTCCGGCACCTCGGGTATCCACGCGATCAACCGCTTCCCGACCGAAGGCCTGTCGACCCGGATCGCCGGGACCGTCGATTTCATCGACATTCCCGTGCCGAACGCCGTCGAGCGCTCCTATGCCTTTGCGCGCGAGACGACCATCGAGGCGCTGGCCGATGCCGGAATTTCAGGCGATTTCAACGGCCCGCTGTTCCTTGCCGCGCCGCCGATCGAGCCCGAATGGAGCGCCCGTTTCGAACTTGCCGACCGTTCGCCGGCTGCCGACCATCCGGGTGACGCCTATGAGCGCTTCCTGACGGCGCTACGCCAGCGGCCGGACCCGGCCTTCCATGAAGCGGCCCTGTTCGGCGCGATTTCCGAGCGTCTTGCCGACCGGTTCGGCACGCGCGGCCTGCCCGTGACCTTGTCGACGGCCTGCGCCTCCGGCGTGACCGCGATCCAGCTCGGCATCGAGGCGATCCGTCAGGGCCGTACCGACCGCGCATTGACGGTTGCAACGGATGGGTCGCTGAGCGCTGAAGCGCTGATCCGCTTCTCGCTGCTGTCGGCCCTTTCGACGCAGAACGATCCGCCGACCAAGGCTTCCAAGCCGTTCAGCAAGGATCGCGACGGCTTCGTCATCGCCGAAGGCGCAGCCACGCTGGTGCTGGAATCGCTGGAATCGGCGGTCGCTCGCGGCGCCAAGGTGCTCGGTATCATGAAGGGCGCCGGCGACAAGGCCGACAGCTTCCACCGCACCCGGTCCTCGCCGGACGGCGGCCCGGCGATCGCGACGATCCGCGCGGCGCTTGCCGATGCCGGGATCGACGAGAGCGGAATCGGCTATATCAACGCGCACGGCACCTCGACGCCAGAGAACGACAAGATGGAATACGGCTCGATGTCTGCCGTCTTCGGCGAGAAGCTGGTCGGCATTCCGGTGTCGTCCAACAAGTCGATGATCGGCCATACGCTGACGGCGGCCGGCGCGGTCGAAGCGGTGTTCTCGCTGCAGACGATGCTGACGGGCACGCTGCCGCCGACGATCAACTACAACAATCCCGATCCGTCGATCGTGCTCGATGTCGTGCCGAACAAGAAGCGGGAAGCCCAGGTTTCGGCCGTTCTTTCCAACTCCTTCGGCTTCGGCGGGCAGAATGCCAGCCTTGTCATGGCGCTCGAACCGGCTTAAGCGGTTCCGACACATTTTTAAGACGAGACGACGCCTTCGGGGCGAGGGATTTTGCCATGCGCGCTTTGCAACTGATCGACGACCGTAAGCTTGAGATCACCGACCTGCCGGAACCGGACGCGCCCGCCGCCGGCGAGGTGACGCTGCGCGTCAAGGCGGTGGCGCTCAACCATATCGACGTCTGGGGTTGGCGCGGCATGGCCTTCGCCAAGCGCAAGATGCCGCTCGTCATCGGCGCGGAAGCCTCCGGCGTCGTTGAAGCGATCGGGCCGGGTGTCGCCAATGTGCTGCCGGGGCAGCTGGTGTCGATCTACGGCGCGCGCACCTGCGGTCTCTGCCGCCCGTGCCGCGAAGGCCGCGACAATCTCTGCGAACATGTTTCCGGCGTGCACGGCTTCCATCTCGATGGTTTTGCGCAGGAGAAGGTCAACCTGCCGGCGCGTCTGCTCGTCCCGGCTCCTCCCGGCGTCGACGCCATTGGTGCGGCGCTTGCGCCCGTCACCTTCGGCACGGTCGAGCATATGCTGTTCGACAACGCCAAGCTCGAGCCGGGCGAGACGATCCTCGTCCATGCCGGCGGCTCCGGCATCGGCACGGCGGCGATCCAGCTTGCCAAGAAGATCGGCTGCACCGTCATCACCACCGTCGGCTCCGACGACAAGATCGAAAAGGCCAAGGCGCTCGGCGCCGATCACGTCATCAACTACCGCACCGACCGCTTCGAAGGCGTGGTGCGCAAGCTCACCAAGAAGAAGGGCGTCGACGTCGTCTTCGAACATGTGGGCAAGGATACCTGGGCGGGTTCGATGCTCTGCATGAAGCGCGGCGGTCGCCTCGTCACTTGCGGCTCGACCTCGGGCGTTTCCACCGAGATGAACCTGATGATGCTGTTCCAGCAGCAATTGAAGCTGCTCGGCTCCTTCGGCTGCCGCATGGAAAACATGGCGGATGCGATGCAGAAGATGGGTCGCGGGCTCGTGCATCCCGTCATCGATACCGAAGTCGGCTTCGACGATATCGACCGGGCGCTGGAGCGGATGGAATCGCGCCAGATCTTCGGCAAGATCATCCTGAAGATGGATTGACCTGACGTGAAGCTGATCATCACGCGGATCGTCCTGGCGCTCAGGAATTTCCAGCAATGGCTGGTGGCGCAGGCGATGTTCGGCTTCCTGAACCTGCTAAAGCTGTTTCCGGCCGATGGCGCGATCCGTTTTGCCGACAGGGTGATGCGCCGGCTCGGCCGGCAGACCCGCCGCCACAGGCTGATGCTGACCAATCTGCGCAACGCCTTTCCCGAAAAGAGCGAGGCCGAGATCGAGGAGATCGCGCTCGCCAGCTGGGGCAATATGGGAAGGCTTGCGGCCGAATATGTCTTCCTCGATCAACTGTTCGACTATGATCCCGAAAAATCGGAGCCGGGCAGGGTGGAAGTGTCGGGCATCCCGATCTTCCTCGACCTGCGCGACAATCCGCGCCCCTTCATCGTCTTCACCGGCCACACCGCCAATTTCGAGCTGCTGCCGGTGGCGGGTGCGGCCTTCGGGCTGACCGTGACGGTGCTCTTCCGGCCGCCGAACAACCCCTATGTCGCCAAGAAGGTGTTCGATTTCCGCAGCGCCCGCATGGGCAAGCTGGTGCCGTCGCATGCCGGCTCCTCCTTCGCGCTCGCGCGTCAGCTGGAAGCGGGCCAGGGGGTGGGCGTGCTCGTCGACCAGAAATTCGGCAAAGGGCTGAAAGGCACCTTCTTCGGGCGCGAGGTGAAGACCAATCCGCTGCTGCCGAAGCTGGTGCGCCAGTTCGATTGCGAGGTCTATCCGGCGCGCTGCATCCGCCTGCCGGGGAATCGCTACCGGCTGGAAATCGAGCCGAGGCTGGAGATGCCGCGCGACGAGAGAGGCAATCTCGACCTGCCGGCGGCCGCACAACTGCTCAACGACAAGGTGGAAAGCTGGGTGCGGGAATATCCCGAACAGTGGCTCTGGTATCACGACCGCTGGCAGATCAAGAAGACGCTCGCGAATTGATAAGCGCACCCTGAATTATCAGCGGTGAAAAGCGGCAGGTGCTCTCGGATTGAAACCGAGTACACTTCATGTTACCCGTCACCACTAATACGCGAATAAAATCAACCGTAAGGCGCATTTTGGGAAAATGCAGCCATCTCTATTCTGGACACGCCACTTGGGACAATGGGAGTGAGGCGTCTTGCTGGAGCTTTTTCGAGCCTTTTCCTTGCGTTGCACGCAAATAGAGGAAGCGATACGCCTGGGCGACGACCAGCGCGTCATGTCGCTCGACCGGCATGTCGAGCCGCTGGTCGAGGCGATCCTGGCATGCCGGGCGACGAATCTGCTCGAAGTCTATATGCAGCTGCAATTCGTCAGCCATCTCATCGCGCGGGACGCCGACGACAGCGCCAGCGTCAGCGAACACACGGCGGTGCTTTCCTACCTGCTTGACTGCTATTTCGGCACGCATGCGCCGGATTGGCGGGCGCCATCGCCGCAGGATGTGCGCATCGAGCCGCCGGCAGCCTATATACCCGACACCGATAACGGCCAGTTCCTCAATGCGGCGATCCTCGAAAGCCTGCCGGATCGGGTGGCGGTGCTGACCAGGGACTACCGTTACCTCTATTCCAATGCGGCCAACAGCGCGCATCTCGACAGGAAGCCGATGGAGCTCATCGGCAGCCATATTTCCGAATTCATCGGCGAGGAACGCTTTGCCGAATGCGCCAGGCACAAGCTGGATGCCTGCTTTGCCGGCGAGCAGATCGACTACACCTATGAGCGGGCGACCGGCGACGGCGCATCGCGGCAGGTCCGCTGCCGCATGTCGCCGCTGCGCGATGCGGGCGGCACGGTGATCGGCGCTCTGATCGTGATGGATCAGTAACCCGATCAGGCAGTCGCCCAGACGGCGAGCTCGTAGCCGTCGCGGTCGAGGAAATGGAAGCGGCGGCCGCCGGGAAAATCGGTGATCGGCCGGCAGATCGTGCCGCCGGCCCTTTCGACCGAGGTCAGCACCTCTTCCAGATCCGTGGCGTAGACGACGACCAGCGGGCCGCCCGGCCGCACGGGGCCGAAATCGGTAAAGCCGCCCTTCAGCCGTCCGTCGTCGAATTCGCAGTAGTTCGGGCCGTAATCGGTGAAGCGCCAGCCGAAGGCGGAGCCGTAAAAGGCTTTGGCGGCGGCGATGTCGGCGACGTTGAATTCGACGTAATCGATGCGGCGGTCATTGTGTTCTGATTTGTCGGCCATCTATCTCTCCATCAGGGCTTTCAGCATGACGAGATCCTTCTCTATGTGAGCCGCATCGGCGGCAAACTGCGCATCGGTCATGCCGGGAAGGCGCAGCAGCGTGAACATGACCTCGCAGCCATCGCCGTTCGGCACGATGCGCAGGGCATTATAAACCCTGAGTCCGGATTCGATCGTCACCGTATGGTCGATCACGCCGAATTCATTGGCCGGAACGAAGCTCACCTTGATGGTGCCGAGAGGGCCTTGGGCGATCCAGTCGGCGCCGTCGACCTCCAGGCCGCTCGCAAGGCCGGAGGCCCAGAGCGGCATGTTCTCCGGCTTGCCGGCGAAGTCGTAGACGTCACGCCAGTCGCGCTCGATCGATCGGTGGATGATTCTTGCGGGCATCGTCGACATGATGTGCAGGTCCTTGATATTGGTCTCGCGAAAATAACAGGCCGGCCCGAGGCGTCTTGAACAAAACGGTCAGCCGGGCTTTTTCCGCATGCCAAGCTGGTCGAGGATGACGGCGGGGGTCAGCGTCGAGAATTCGCCGACCTCGCGCGTCATGTGGGCCTGGTCGGCAAAACCCGCTTCGAGCGCAAGCCGGGCAAGCGGCATCGCACTTTGCCTGCGGCAGAGATCTAGAAAACGCTGGAAGCGGCGGATGCGTTCCAGGGTTTTGGCGCCATAGCCGAAATGATGGTGGCAGCGGCGGCGAAGCTGCCTTTCGCTCATCCCGAGCCGGCCCAACAGACCGGAGGCCGGATGGCCGCTTTCGGCAGCGGCAAAGATCACGGCCGCATCCCGGGGCGGTTCCTCCTCATCGCGCGTGGCCTCTTCAAGCAGGCGGCCAAACAGCGCTCCTGCGACGGCGGGATCGGAACAATCCCGGAGCCGCGCCTCGTATTCGCTCGTGTGCTTGCGGCCGATCTCGGCAAGCGGCACGGAAAGGCCGACCAGCGCCGAAAGCGGCGTCTTCAGCCAGGATGCCGCAGCGCCCGGCGCAAAACGCGCGCCGATGACGGTGGAACCCGGCCGAATGAGGGGAAAGGCGGCCGTCCTGTCTGGGCCGGCGACGGCCAGCCGTCCGTCGATCCAGAGAAGATCGCAATAACCGTCCGGTACGATCGCCACCGTTGCGGGCGGCCCGTCATCAAGCCTATGCGACCAGAGGCGGCTGAAATGGCGCCGCAGGGCGGGCGCCGGCGCATATTCGCGGTAGCGGCCGGCGCGGGCCGCAAGCAGCCCATGTCTTCTCGTGTTTTCGATACCAAGCGATATCTCCCGGGGTCGCGCATGATACCATGAGATAGGGCCTTGCGGGCAGGCCACGAGAAAAATTGCGGTTTGCGGATCAGGCTGAAAAAGGGCAGGTTGTCGGACAAGTCTGGAAATCAAAGCCGTATTTCATGGGCTTTGCGAACCGATTAGACCCTTGGCAGACTTGCCGTTTGGTGAAGACAGTGCCACAACACCGGTCCAAATGACACATCGGAGGTTTGTCGTGGAAAAGGCAGAAATCGGACTGATCGGCCTTGCGGTCATGGGCTCCAACCTGGCGCTCAACATCGCGGAGAAAGGCAACAAAATTGCGGTCTTCAACCGCACGCCGGAAAAAACCGACGAATTCTACGAAAGCGCCGGCGATCTGAAGAAGCAGATCATTCCCTGCAAGACCATCGAGGAGTTCGTCGATGCGATCCGGCCGCCGCGTCCGATCATCATCATGATCAAGGCCGGCGAGGCCGTCGACCAACAGATGGAAGCGCTGCGCCCGCACCTGTCCAAGGGCGACATCATGATCGACGCCGGCAACGCCAATTTCCGCGACACCGTCGCCCGCTTCGACCGCCTGAAGAACACCGATCTCACCTTCATCGGCATGGGTGTTTCCGGCGGTGAGGAAGGCGCGCGCCATGGCCCTTCGATCATGGTCGGCGGCACTGAGGAATCCTGGAAGCGCGTCGAGAAGGTGCTGACCTCGATCGCCGCCCGCTACAATGACGAGCCCTGCGTCGCCTGGCTCGGCAATGACGGCGCCGGCCACTTCGTCAAGACCATTCATAACGGCATCGAATATGCCGACATGCAGATGATCGCCGAAATCTACGGCATCCTGCGCGACGGCCTCGGCAAGAGCGCCTCCGAAATCTCCGGCATCTTCGGCGAATGGAACAAGGGCCGGCTGAACTCCTACCTGATCGAAATTTCCGAAAAGGTGCTGGCGGCGACGGACCCGGTTTCCGGCGGCCCGATGGTCGACATGATCCTCGACAAGGCCGGCCAGAAGGGCACCGGCAAATGGTCGGCGATCGAGGCGCAGAACATGGGCATTCCGGCCACGGCGATCGAAGCCGCGGTCGCTGCCCGCAGCATCTCCTCGATGAAGTCCGAGCGCGAAGCCGCCGAAAAGATCTTCGGCAATCTCGGCAGCGCCTTTTCGACCGCCTACGGCCCCGAGTTCAACAAGGATCTGGAACTGGCGCTGTTTGCCGGCAAGATCGGCGCCTATGCGCAGGGCTTCGCGGTGATGGCGGAGGCGTCCAGGGAATTCAACTGGTCGCTGCCGATGCCTGTTATCGCCAAGATCTGGCGCGCCGGCTGCATCATCCGCTCGCAGTTCCTCGACGAGATCACCAAGGCCTTCACCGATGCGCCCGATGCGGCGAACCTCATCGTTACGCCGGCCTTCTCTTCCATGGTCAAGGAATCGATTCCGGCGCTGCGCCGCGTCGTGACCGCCGCGCTCGCCGCCGGCCTGCCGGTGCCGGCGCTGACCTCGGCGCTCACCTATTTCGACGCCTACCGCCAGGGCAGGGGAACGGCCAACCTCATCCAGGCACAGCGCGACTTCTTCGGTGCCCACGGTTTCGACCGCCTGGATGGCAAGGATTTCCACCACGGCCCCTGGGGCAGCGGCGCGGCGACCTTCTAAGGTTTGCGCAGAAGAGATCGAGGAAGCCCGGCCATCGCGCCGGGCTTTTTTGTCGGGTGCGTGCTCTTCCTTGCGTGCAAACGACCAGCGCGTAAGCAGGGAAAAGTGTAGGATTTAAATCATGCTCTACGCGATGATAGGGAGAAACGAGAGGTAGTTCCATGCGGACAACTCAATCCTTAAGCATCACCTTGCCGATCGAGATGGCGGAGATGGTCAAAGCCAAAGTTGCCTCAGGCGAATACGCCACCGAGAGCGAAGTCATCCGCGACGGGCTGCCTACGCTTGCCGCACGCGATGCGGCGGTGGAACGTTGGCTTCGCGAAGAGGTCGCGCCCGTTTACGATGAGATCAAGGCGCATCCGGAGAGGACGGTATCCCTTGAAGACGCCTTCGAGGGTTTCAACAAGCGTATTAAATCGATCGCCAAAACCAGATAATGAAATACGGCGTTCGTCTGAGCATTGCCTTCACTGTTAAAGAGGAAACGGTTTATATCCTCAGGGTCATGTCTGGCGGGCAGGAGCTGCGCCTTTACGACGAGTGATCCCATCGGCGCCATAGAGGCGTCTGTGGACGGGAATATCTCGTGCACCTGAGGAATGACGGAGATGCTAGTCCGATATGAGACGCCGGCGGATATCGATGCGATCCATGAGCTGACGTCGATCGCCTTTGCGCCCATGCCCTATAGCGAGGGTACGGAGGCTGAAATCATCCGGAGGCTTCGCGCGAGCGGCGATCTGGTGATCTCGCTGGTCGCCGAAGAGGAAGGCGAGATATTGGGGCATGTCGCGTTTTCGCCGGTGGCGATCGATGGCGCGCATGGCGGCTGGTTCGGGCTGGGTCCGATATCGGTCAAGCCGGAGAGACAGCGGCAGGGCATCGGCAAGGCGCTGATTGCAAAGGGGCTCGCATTGCTGGAGGAGATGGGCGCCAGCGGATGCGCGCTGATCGGCAATCCCGATGTCTATCGCGGCGCGGGTTTCAGCAGCGACGGGAAACTCGGCTATCACGATCTCGATACGCGGCTCGTGCAGCGCATCGTCCTTCGCGGGCCGGCGCCGAGCGGCACGCTTCGGTTCGCTCCGGCGTTCGGAAGCTAATATTCTGCAGAAAGGCGATGACATGTCCGAAACGGGCGCGATCACTCTCCGAACTGAGCGCCTTAGGCTCCGTATGCCCGAGATCGATGACTTCGCCGCCTATGCGCGGCTGATGGCTTCGCCGCGATCCACAGGAATGGGCGGCCCGTTCGATCTCAGGGCGGCGTGGGGGATGTTCTGCCACGACGTGGCGCTCTGGCGGCTTTTCGGGCATGGGGCTTTGATGATCGAGCTTGCCGAGAGCGGCGAATGCGTCGGCCAGGTGGGGATCAATCACGGGCCGCTCTTTCCCGAGAAGGAACTCGGGTGGTTCGTCTATGAGGGCCATGAGGGCCGGGGCTATGCGACCGAGGCGGCCCTGGCGCTGCGGGACTGGGCTTTTTCGACGCTCAAGCTGTCATCGCTCGTCAGCTATATCGCTCCCGGCAATGCCGCATCCGTTGCCGTTGCGGAACGGCTGGGAGCGCGCCTCGATGCGACGGCGCCTCGAACCGATCCTGCCGATCTCGTCTATCGGCACCTCGTCTCCTGAGATTATGGTCGCAGCTAAAAGACGGTTGACGGACGTCTCAATCCTTACATCTTGATGGGTCAGGATCGGGCTCTGCAAGAGAATGGGGTGCCGGATGACGGACGCGAAACGGGAACATTGGGACGAGGTCTATCGCACGAAAGCTGCCGACAGCGTCAGCTGGTATCAGCCGACGCCGGAGCCTTCCCTGCGGGCGCTTGACGAGCTGCAACTGCCGGCCACGGCGGCACTGATCGATGTCGGCGGCGGCGCGTCGAGCCTTGTCGATCGTCTGATCGAGCGCGGCTGGTCCGACCTTTCGGTTCTCGATATCGCCGAACCGGCGCTCGAGGTCGCCAAGGCGCGGCTGCGGGGCGAGGCGGCTCGTGTCGAATGGGTGGTGGCCGATGTCACCATATGGCGACCGGCGCGCCATTACGACGTGTGGCACGACCGCGCCGTCTTTCATTTCCTCACCGAGCCGGAGCAGCGGCTGGGCTATCGCAACGCCCTTGAAGCCGGCACGGCACCGGGCAGCGTCGTGATCATCGCGACCTTCGCGCCGGACGGGCCGGAGCGCTGCAGCGGTCTGCCCGTCCAGCGCTACGATGCGGCGGCGCTTGCGGCGGAATTCTCATCCGCATTCGTCCTGGAGCGTGAGTGGCGGGAGGAGCATACGACGCCTGCCGGAGGCCGGCAGTCCTTTCAGTGGTGTGTTTTGCGCAGGCGCTGAGTGTGTTTGCGCAAGCGACCCGAGGGGTGCTGGCGCTTGGTTGATGAAGTTCGTTTTCTATTGGTCGTCATCCTCGACCTTGTGTTGAGGATCTACTGCCCTATCGACCGGGCAGATGCTCGCGACAGGCCCAAGCATGACGAAGGAGAAGCGTTTCTCACGCGTTCGAAGCGGCCGAGAGGCGGCTATTTCGCCGTCAGGCGGTCAAGGATGAAATTGACGCGGTCGGCAACACCGATTTTCGGCAGGATAACGACCTCGTAGCCGAGCGCCGGATAGGTCGCGGCGAGCCGGTCGTATTCGGCGACAGCCTCATCGAAACCGTGGCGACGTTCGGGATCGGACGTGTAGATCTCGGGCCATGGCGGCGTCAGGAAGACGGTTTGGTGATAGCGGTGGGCGGTGCTCAATTTTTGGAGCACCGGTTCGCCGGTCAGATGCTGGAGCGCCGAGGCGGCATCGATCAGGCCGCGGTCGAAAAACGTCCAGCCGGCCTGTCCCTTCGCCGCCGCGTGGTCGGCCGTCGACATCTCGATTGCGCGCCGCGCGAAGGCAATCGCGTCGATCCAGGGCAGGGCCGTTCCATTGCTCGCGAGCTCCTGCTTGACGATCCTCCGGCCGGGCTCCTCGACGATCGCGTGACCGCGGCGGCCGAGCTCCGCAAGCAGCGTCGATTTTCCGCCGCCGGAACATCCTGAGATCAGGACCAATCCGTTCATGATCTAGCCGGCCCGGCGGGAGCGCGCCATGCCGTGCTCCACCAGCCGGTCGATGACCTCGGCATAGCTGACGCCGCTTGCCGCCATCGCCTTGGAATACATGCTGATATCGGTGAAGCCGGGAATGGTGTTGAGCTCATTGATGACGAAACGCATGTCGGAGGTCAGGAAAAAGTCGACGCGGGCCATGCCGTCGCAGCCGACGGCCCGGAAGGCCCTGGCGGCCATATCGCGCATAGCGGCCTCGATTTCCGGCGGCAACTCGGCCGGCACTTTCAGCGCCGCACCGTTCTCATCGATATATTTGGCGTCGTAATTGTAGAAGCCGTGGCTTTCCGCCGGCACGATCTCGCCCGGCCGGGAGACGAAGAGTTCTCCCGCCGTATCCTCCAGCACGCTGAATTCGATCTCGCGGCCGGCGATGAATTCCTCGGCAAGCAGCGTGCGGTCATGGCGGAAGCCTCCAGCAAGGGCTGCGGCAAATTCCTGGCTGGCATGGACCTTGGAGACGCCGACGGACGATCCTTGCCGCGCCGGCTTGATGAAGAGGGGCAGGCCGAGCTCGCTTTCTAGCCTATCCAGCGAAGGGGCTGAACCCTCATGGATCGTCACGGCGCGCGCCACAGGCAGGTCCGCTGCCCTGAGCAGGCGCTTGGCGATATCCTTGTCGAGGGCTGCGGCGGAGCCGAGAATGCCGCAGCCGACGAGCGGCACGCGCGCCACCTCAGCTGCGCCCTGGACCGATCCGTCTTCGCCATGCGGGCCGTGCAGCACCGGAAACAGGATGTCGATCCCCGGCAGTGCATGCGGCGCGCCATGGGCAGTGATCGCCAGCATCCGGCCTCGGCCGCCCGGCACCAGGCAGATCTCCGTGCCCGAGGAAGGCGTGGCCAGCGCGCCGTTCCCGAAGCTGCTCAGCAGCCATTGTCCCTCTCGGGTGACAAAGACCGGGATTGCGTCGTATTTCGCAGGGTCGAGCGCGCCCATGACATTGGTCGCCGAAAGGATGGAAACCTCATGCTCGGCCGAGCGGCCGCCAAAGAGTACGGCGATGCGCAGCCGGTTTACGGAAGGGGCCATGAAAATCTCCTGATGATCTGGGGTGAGTGGGATCAGCCGTCGACCGATATGCCGCGATTGGCGAAGAAGCGGTCGAAGGCGGCAAGCGGCAGCGTGACATCCGCCTGGCTTGCCGTGTCATGGCCGGACGGATTGTGGAAGCGGATCGTCTGCGGCGAGGCCGCTGTCACCAGCACCAGATGCCCGCCCTTTGCCGGCGGCTCGCGCTCCGGCCAGCGAATCCCGGGATGCACCGAGGCGATGAAGAAGCGCCGCTTCGACAGGATGTCGGGGAGGGCCGTTGCCTGAACACCGGTCATCGTCTCGGCGCCGAGCGCGAAGCGGTCGCTGACGAAGCGGACGAAAGGCGCATAGATCAGCCCCTTGATCGAGGCGTCGACGTCGTTAACGACGTAACCGCCATATGCGGTGCAGGCGCGGGCAAGCTCCAGCGTCGGATGGATCTCGCCGCGCGCAGCAAGGATCATCTTCAGGCAGGCCATGCCGCAGACATTGACGGCCCAGCGCACATATTCCTCGATCGTCGCGGCTCCCGAATGACGCCAGAGCGGATCGCCGAGCAGGGCCTGCGCGCCTTCGGCAACCACCGGCAGCGTCATATCAGGCGTTTCCCACTGACTGAAATACGGCACGCCGCTCTGCTGCATATGATCGAGATCCCCCGTGGCTCCTCTGCGGGATGGCCGGCAATCAAGGCTTTTTCGAGCCGTTGCGACGTTTTCCGAAGGCGGGAGGAAGATCTGGCATCGTGGTAATTTGGCCGCGAGGGCACCTTCGCCATCGGCAACGGAGTGGGCGGTCGGATATTCTGCCGAGAGATGAACGCGCCGCTCAGTGTGAATTCTTCGCGATGATCACAAATTCCGTTTTCCGTCCTCCTCGCTTGTGGCCGGAGATGAGCCGGATAACGAACCCAGTCGACTCGTATAGCCAGTAGAGCGGCGGCATTCGCTTCCGCAGCGCATCGACATGGGTTGAAATATACTCGCCGACGAAGACGACCTCCATGCCGAGCTGCCGCAAGGTGGCGGCGATTTCCGAGTGGGAGGCATCGACGGAATGTTCGACCGGGAAGGGAGCATAGCCCGGCTTGCCGGCGTTCGGCTGCTTCAGGACGAGACGATAGAACATGATGTGCACCCAGCGGGGCGTCATGGTGGTGACCATGCCCTTGATCGAGGTCGAGATCGGCCCCTTGACCACGACCACGCCTCCCGGAGAGAGCGTATTGGCGGCCTTCGAGAGCGCTGATTTCGGGCTTTCGACATGCTCCAGAACATCCCAGAAGACGCAGGCGTCGAAGACGCGCCCGCCGTAATCGACGGTCTGGGCGTCGCCCAAGATCTTCTCGCTTGCATATCTGTTTTTGTCGAGCTGCTCCTTGGAAATATCCAGAGCAGTATATTCGGCGCCCTCGACATAGACGTAAGTCCTGCTGCCTCCGCCGACCTCAAGAATTTTCGGATGCGGCTTGGTTAAAAGAGCCGGACCGGCATGGGCTAAAACATCATTCTCCCAAGGTGACGGCATGTTTCTCCTCCAAGAATGTTGCCGCTACACTTGGTAAAATACTCATGAATTACATGTCTATGCAACCGCTAATCATTAATGGTGGGTGATATCGACTGTCGGCTTGATATGGATGCTGTCATTCCCGGAGGGAATTCTGTGCCAAATCAAGACGATGGAGCGTTCCTGGCGTGCCCTTTCGAGCGCGCCTCAGGCTCCGGTGTACGGAAGCAGGGGTCCTACTTCTCGCCCTCCGGCCAGATCGGCTGGCTGATGCTCTGCAGCAGTTCCGGTTCGACGCCGTCGATGCGGGCGATGACGGCCTTGGCCATTTCGCGGCCGGCCTGGCGGACGTCTTCCTGGGCGGTGATGATCTCAGGGCGGATCCAGTTGAGGATCGGCACGGATTGCTTGGAGACCATGTCGAGATCGCGGCCGAGCGCCTTGCCGGCGGCCTCGATGCCGGCATTGACGGCGATCGCCGCGCTGCCGGCCGAACAGACGATCCCGTCGGGGGCGTTGGCCGAACGCATCATCACCTCGATGATGTCGCGGATATCGGCAAGCGGCGCATCGGTGTTGATGCGCAGCGGCACCTCCTCGGCGCCGTAATCATGCAGGCCGGTTTGGAAGCCGATCCGGATATGGGCGTAGTAGGTGAGCTTGCTCGGCGGCTGCAGCAGGGCGATGCGCCGCCGGCCGCGCCTGACGAGCCGCTCCACCGCCTGATGGGCGAAGGCCTCGTTGTCGAAATCGTGGAAGGGGTGCGTGAGACCGGCATCGGTGCGCCCATGCGTGGCAAAGGGCATGCCGCGCTCGGTCAGAAGCCGCACGCGCGGATCGTCCGGCTCGATGCGCGAGATGATGACGCCGTCGGCCGAGCCGGTCTCGAGGATATAGCGGACCGGCAGCATCGGGTCCTTGCTGTGGGAGTGCGGCGTGACGACGATATGATAGGGCGTGCCGGACAGCACCTCCGATATGCCGAAGACCATCTGGCTTGAGAAGCCCATGATCTCCTCATCGATGCTGAGGACGAGGGCGATGACGTTGGTCTTGCCGGTGCGCAGGCGCACGCCCGCCCTGTTCGGCTGGTAGCCGAGCTGGCGGGCGACCATGCGCACCCGCTCCTTGGTTTCGGCCCCGATATCCGGCGCATCCTTCAGTGCGCGCGATACCGTCGTTACGCCGAGGCCGGTCATGAAGGCGATCGTCTTCAACGTCGGGCGCTCGCGCGTCACCGCCGTCGATGCCGCTTGTCCGAAATTTCCTTTGTTTTCCATCCCTGTAGGCCGCCCTGCGCGAATTGGTCTCGCTTATAGAGGCTTTTTCAGGCGCCGTAAGCCCGCCGCCTGCCAAAATCGCGCCTCCCTGAAGAATGCAATCTGTAACGATACAGTAGAAATGTCGAGTGTTTTTTCTTGTGTGCGTCGCAATATCATTCGCATAGGTTGAATCGGCGTTTTCCTCACGATTTTTCCGCAGCTGCGAAAAGGGCGACGCGAGGGCTGAAATTACATGATCAAATTATACCTTTATCTTCAATTATATAAATGGACAGCGCATATGCGGAAAAGCCGAAGGAAGTTCCGATTTAGAGAGTGTGGCGGGGCGGCCGGGAACAGTCAGAAGTAGCAATCCGGATCTTTAAGGAAAAATTTACAGGCGGGCAGTTGCGTGTGGAAATCGATTGATCTAAGTTTTTCCGGCAACGTTTCAGTGAGGGAGGAGAACTCATGAAAATCCGTATGATGGCGGCTGTGCTTGCCGCTTCGGCCGCGCTTCCGCTCGGCGCAGCCAATGCTACCGATCTCGAAGTCACGCATTGGTGGACGTCCGGCGGCGAATCGGCTGCCGTCGCCGAGCTGGCCAAGGCCTTCGACGCCACCGGCAATCACTGGGTCGACGGCGCTATCGCCGGTTCCGGCGGCACGGCCCGTCCGATCATGATCAGCCGCATCACCGGCGGCGATCCGATGGGCGCCACGCAGTTCAACCATGGCCGTCAGGCCGAGGAACTCGTTCAGGCCGGCCTGATGCGCGATCTGACCGACGTCGCCACCGCCGAGAAGTGGAAGGACATCATCCGTCCGTCGAGCCTGCTCGACTCCTGCACCATCGACGGCAAGATCTACTGCGCTCCCGTCAACATCCACTCCTGGCAGTGGCTGTGGCTCTCGAACGCCGCCTTCAAGAAGGCCGGCGTCGAAGTGCCGAAGAACTGGGACGAGTTCGTCGCTGCCGCTCCGGCTTTGGAAAAGGCCGGCATCCTTCCGCTCGCCGTCGGCGGCCAGCCGTGGCAGGCCGCAGGCGCCTTTGACGTTCTGATGGTCGCGATCGCCGGCAAGGATACGTTCAACAAGGTCTTCAAGGACAAGGACGCCGAAGCCGCTGCCGGCCCCGAGATCGCCAAGGTCTTCAAGGCCGCCGACGATGCGCGCCGCATGTCCAAGGGCACCAACGTCCAGGATTGGAACCAGGCGACCAACCTCGTCATCACAGGCAAGGCCGGCGGCCAGATCATGGGCGACTGGGCGCAGGGCGAGTTTGCGCTGGCCGGTCAGAAGGCCGGCACCGACTATACCTGCCTGCCGGGCCTCGGCGTGAACGAGATCATCTCGACCGGCGGCGACGCCTTCTACTTCCCGCTCCTGAAGGACGAGGAAAAGTCCAAGGCGCAGGCCGTGCTCGCCAAAACCCTGCTCGACCCCAAGACCCAGGTTGCCTTCAACCTGAAGAAGGGCTCGCTGCCGGTGCGCGCCGACGTCGATCTCGCCGCCGCAAACGACTGCATGAAGAAGGGTCTCGATATCCTGGCGAAGGGCAATGTGATCGAAGGCACCGACCAGCTGCTTTCGGCCGACAGCCAGAAGCAGAAGGAAGACCTCTTCTCCGAATTCTTCGCCAATCCGTCGATGACGCCGGAAGACGCCCAGAAGCGTTTCGCCGAAATCATCGCTTCGGCCGACTGATCCTCGGTCCTCAAGCTCATCGGATCCGGTCCTGCTGTTCGCAGGGCCGGATTGTGCCGCCGGATCTCTGATACCGGCGAGAGCTTCCGCAGCCGGCTGCACGAGCGCGTATGCGTGGAGTGCGTGACGGCTTCGGATAGGGACGGGAAGGGCAGCCGTTCAGACGGCGTCCCGATCACCGAAGCGACCGCGCTTCAGGAGGAAACCTATGACAGGTCAAGCGAAAGCCGGCCGGCCGTTTAAATTGCTGCGCAATCTGAATTCGAAGATTGCCTCCATTCCCATGATCCTCACCGCCATGGTCATCTTCGTCGGCGGCACGATCTGGACCGTGTTCTATTCCTTCACCAATTCCAAGCTTCTGCCGCGATTGACCTTCGCCGGCATCGAGCAATATGAGCGTCTCTGGGCCGCGCCGCGCTGGGTGGTGTCGATCCAGAACCTGGCGATCTACGGCATCCTGTCGTTGATCTTCAGCCTGGTCATCGGGTTCCTGCTGGCGGCTCTGATGGATCAGAAGATCCGTTTCGAGAACACCTTCCGTACGATTTTCCTCTATCCCTTCGCGCTGTCCTTCATCGTCACCGGTCTCGTCTGGCAGTGGATTCTCAATCCCGACTTCGGCGTGCAATTCGTGGTGCGCTCGCTCGGCTGGACGAGCTTCACCTTCAATCCGCTCTATACGCCCGAAATCGTCATCTACGGCATTCTGATCGCGGCTCTCTGGCAGGGCACCGGTCTCGTCATGTGCCTGATGCTTGCCGGCCTGCGGGGCATCGACGAGGACATCTGGAAGGCCGCGCGCGTCGACGGCATTCCAATGTGGAAGACCTATCTGCTGGTCGTCATCCCGATGATGCGGCCGGTCTTCATCACCACGATCGTCATCATCGCCTCCGGCATCGTCAAGGTCTACGACCTCGTCGTGGCGCAGACATCGGGCGGTCCGGGCATCTCGTCGGAAGTGCCGGCGAAATATGTCTACGACTACATGTTCCAGGCGCAGAATCTCGGCCAGGGCTTTGCCGCCTCGACCATGATGCTCGTCACGGTCGCCATCATCATCATTCCCTGGGCGTATCTGGAATTCAGCGGAGGGCGCAAGCGTGTCTGACAATATCGCTCTCAAATCAGTCGATGGCGGCGGCGTCCCCTTCGAAGGCAAGGCGGTTTCCGGTCCGGCCGGGCCGAAGCCGCGGCCGATGATTTCGCCGCGCAACATCATCATCTACGGCACGCTGTTCGTGGCCGCCGTCTACTACCTGATCCCGCTTTACGTGATGGTCGTCACCTCGCTCAAGGGAATGCCGGAAATCCGGCTCGGCAACATCTTCTCGCCGCCGATGGAAATCACCTTCGAACCCTGGGTGAAGGCCTGGGCGACGGCCTGCACCGGTCTGAACTGCGACGGTCTTTCGCGCGGTTTCTGGAATTCGGTGCGCATCACCGTGCCGTCGGTCATCGTTTCGATCGCGATCGCCTCGGTCAACGGCTATGCGCTGGCGAACTGGCGCTTCAAGGGATCGGAGTTCTTCTTCTCGGTCCTCATCATCGGCGCCTTCATTCCCTATCAGGTGATGATCTATCCGATCGTCATCATCCTGCGCGAAATCGGCATCTACGGCACGCTGACCGGCCTCATCATCGTGCATTCGATCTTCGGCATGCCGATCCTGACGCTGCTCTTCCGCAACTACTTCGTGTCGCTGCCGGAAGAGCTGTTCAAGGCGGCCCGTGTCGACGGGGCGGGCTTCTGGCAGATTTTCCTGCAGATCATGCTGCCCATGTCGCTGCCGATCTTCGTCGTGGCGATGATCCTGCAGGTGACCGGCATCTGGAACGACTTCCTGTTCGGCGTGGTCTTCACCCGGCCGGATACCTATCCGATGACCGTGCAGCTCAACAACATCGTCAACTCAGTCCAGGGCGTGAAGGAATACAACGTCAACATGGCAGCAACGATCCTCACCGGCCTGGTGCCGCTGATCGTCTATTTCGTCTCCGGGCGGCTTTTCGTTCGCGGCATCGCCGCAGGCGCAGTGAAGGGGTGATCACATGAACATGAATTCAACTGTCTCCAATTCGAGCGTCTCCATCAAGGATCTGTCGCTGAATTTCGGCGCCGTCAGCGTGCTCAAGGATCTCAACCTCGAAATCAACGACGGCGAGTTCCTGGTGCTGCTCGGCTCGTCCGGCTGCGGCAAGTCGACCTTGCTGAACTGCATCGCCGGCCTGCTCGACGCCTCGGAAGGGCAGATCTTCATCAAGGGCAAGAACGTCACCTGGGAGGAGCCGAAGGACCGCGGCATCGGCATGGTCTTCCAGTCCTACGCGCTCTATCCGCAGATGACCGTCGAGAAGAACCTCTCCTTCGGCCTGCGCGTTGCCAAGGTGCCGCAGGCCGAGATCGACAAGCGTGTGGCGCGCGCCGCCGAGATCCTGCAGATCCAGCCGCTCCTGAAGCGCAAGCCGGCCGAGCTTTCCGGCGGTCAGCGCCAGCGCGTGGCGATCGGCCGGGCGCTGGTGCGCGATGTCGACGTCTTCCTGTTCGACGAGCCTCTGTCCAATCTCGACGCCAAGCTGCGCTCGGAGTTGCGCGTCGAGATCAAGCGCCTGCACCAGTCGCTTGAGAATACGATGATCTATGTCACGCACGACCAGATCGAGGCGCTGACGCTTGCCGACCGCATCGCCATCATGAAGAGCGGCATCATCCAGCAGCTCGACGATCCGACGACGATCTACAACCGGCCGCGCAATCTCTTCGTCGCCGGCTTCATCGGCTCGCCGTCGATGAATTTCCTGCGCGGCGAACTGGTCAAGACAGGCGACGGAATTGCCTTCGTGGCGAACGGGGTCAATTTCTCGCTCGCCGCCTACGAAGCCAACGAGGCGCTGCAGCCCGGCCGCAAGGTGGTGCTCGGCGTTCGCCCCGAGCACATCAAGGTCAACGAGAATACCGGCGGCGAGGAACATGACGCCACCGTCGATATCGAGGAGCCGATGGGCGCGGACAATCTTCTGTGGCTCAAACATGCCGGCCATACGATGTCGGTCCGCGTCAACGGCGCCCGCCGCTTCAATGTCGGAGCCAAGGTGAAGCTGAGTTTCGACATGGCGCTGGCTTCGGTGTTCGATGCGGAGAGCGAGCTGCGGCTCTAGACGGTTCTGCGGATTGAGGGCACTAGCCGGGGCGAGTTTGACGAAAGGGCCAACCCCGCCCTCCGTCATCCTCGGGCTTGACCCGAGGATCCATGCCCGTTGCTGCAGGTGGATGTGGTGTAGATCCTCGGCTCAAGCCCGAGGATGACGGAGAGCGGAGTGGGCGGATGAGGACAGAAACGACACGTCTCTGACGAACGACCAGGTGAAAGCCACCGCACAGTGACATTTGCCCTTCCTTCAAGACCACAACCCTTTTCAAAATCGGAAATGAAATCGTGACGCAACAACCGCTCCCCTCCAGCATCGACCTTTCCGGATCGTGGCAGCTGACCTCCGTCGATGGTGAGATCCGCACGGCGATTGCGCTGCCGGGCGATGTGCATACGGCGCTTCACCGGGCCGGTCTGATCCCCGATCCCTATTTCGGCCGCAACGAGGAGAAGGTGCAGTGGGTCGCCCAGCGTGAATGGGCGGTCGAGCGCAGCTTTACGCTGCAGGAGGCGGAGGGCGACTGGTATCTCGATGTCGATTATCTCGACACCGTCGCCAGCGTCTACGTCAACGGTTTCCTGGCGCTCGAAGCCGATAACAGCTTCCGCCGCTACCGGCCTGATGTTTCCAGCATGCTGAAATCGGGCGACAACGTCATCCGCATCGTCTTTGCTTCCAACCCCGGCGTCGGAGCCGCGCGGCAGAAGCAGCAGCCGTTCTACATTCCCTACAGCACCGGCAATTCGCCGATCCCCGACGGCAACATGCTGCGCAAGCCGCAATGCCATTTCGGCTGGGACTGGAATATCGCCATTGCGCCGCTCGGCCTTTACGGCACGATCGCGCTCAAGAAGCTCGAGACGGCGCGCATCGAGCATGTCGTTATCCGCCAGACCCACAACAATGACGGCTCCGTCGATCTGACGGTGACGGCGAGCCTCCATGCCAAGCATGCCGGCATCGCCCAGGTCTATTTCGATCTCGACGGCGAGCGCGTGCGCCTCGATGTCGGCGTCAAGGGCGAGACTGATGTCAACTATCTCTTCCATATCGACACGCCGCGCCTGTGGTGGCCGTCCGGCAGCGGCGAGCAGGCGCTCTACACGCTTTCGGTCGAGCTGTCCGACGAGGTGGTGACGAAGCAGATCGGCCTTCGCACCATCGAGCTGATCACCACGCCGGATGCTTCAGGCGCTCGTTTCGCCTTCGAGGTCAACGGCCGCGAGATCTTCTGCCGCGGCGCCAACTGGATCCCCGCCGACGCGCTCTATTCGCTGTCTTCGCCCGAGAGGACGGAAGATCTGCTGCAGTCGGCGAAAGCCGCCAATATGAACATGATCCGCGTCTGGGGCGGCGGCTTCTACGAGCAGGATCATTTCTACGACATCTGCGACCGGCTGGGCCTGATGGTCTGGCAGGACTTCATGTTTGCCTGCAACCTCTATCCTTCGACCGAAGACTTTCTCGATAATGTGGCGATCGAGGTCGATTACCAGGTGCGCCGGCTCTCCTCGCATCCCTCGATCGCGCTCTGGTGCGGCGACAACGAGCTTGTCGGTGCGCTGACCTGGTTCGAGGAATCCAGGAAGGACCGCGACCGCTATCTCGTCTCCTACGACCGCCTCAATCGCACGATCGAGCAGGCGGTGAAGAAGGCGCTGCCCGGCGCGCTCTGGTGGCCGTCGAGCCCGGCCTCCGGCTATCTCGATTTCGGCGATGCCTGGCATGCCGATGGTTCCGGCGACATGCATTACTGGTCGGTCTGGCACGAGAACAAGTCGTTCGACAATTATCGCTCGGTGCGGCCGCGCTTCTGCTCGGAATTCGGCTTCCAGTCCTATACCTCGCTGCCTGTCATAAGGACCTATGCCGAGGAGAAGGATATGAACATCGCTTCTCCCGTCATGGAACTGCACCAGAAGAATGCCGGCGGCAACGAGCGCATCGCCGGCACGATGTTCCGCTATTTCCGCTTCCCGAAGGACTTTCCGAACTTCGTCTATCTCTCCCAGATCCAGCAGGGCCTGGCGATCAAGACGGCGGTGGAATACTGGCGCTCGCTCAAGCCCCATTGCATGGGCACGATCTACTGGCAGCTCAACGACACCTGGCCGGTCGCCTCCTGGTCGAGCCTCGATTATGGCGGGCGCTGGAAGGCGATGCATTATCTCGTCAAGCGCTTCTTCCAGCCGGTGGCGGTTGCCGCCATTGCTTCCGAAGACGGCAAGACGATCCGCTTCTCGCTTGTTAACGACACGCTCGCCGATGTCAGCGTCGATCTTTCGATCTCGCTGCTGACGATGAAGGGTGAACGGAAGCACCTGAAGGACGTGCAGGCGGTCTGCTCGCCGGATGCGGCGGTGACGGCTGCGACCGTCGACGTTTCCGAAATCGGCGAGGGGACGCTGCTTGCCTGGCGTTTCACCGCGTCGAACGGCATGGGCGGCGAGGGGCACCATGTCAACGGCACCTACAAGGCGCTGGAGCTGGAGCCGTCAGGGCTTGTCGTCACCCATGAATATGTCGAGGCGAGCGGCGCCGTCGACATCAACGTCACTGCTAGGGGACTTGCGCTCTTCGTGATGATCGAGAGCGAGACGGACGGCAAATATTCCGACAACGCCTTCGATCTTGCGGCCGGCGAGAGCCGCCGCATCACCTTCACCCCGGCACATCGGCTCGAACGCGGCAAGCTGCCGGATTTCCGGTTCTACGACCTGCATTCCTGCCAATCGGCGGATTGATCCTTCCCAAGCGTGGGCACGAGGCCCAAGGAGAACATGATGACGAAACTCAGCTACCAGCTCTACAGCGCGCGTAATTTTCAGCCCTATTCGGCGATTTTCGAGAAGCTCGGCAAGGCGGGCTATGCCGAAGTCGAAGGTTTCGGCGGCATCTATGCCGATCTCGACGATGCCGGTCTGAAGAGCCTTCGCGCCGAGCTCGACAAGAACGGCCTCGTCATGGCGAGCGGCCATTTCAGCCCCGATTTCCTGGAGAAGGAAGTCCAGAAGTCGCTCAACATCGCCAAGATCCTCGGCATGGATTCGATCTATGCGCCGCATCTGGCGGCTGACCAGCGCCCCTCTGACGCCGCCGGCTGGACCGCCTTCGGCAAGCGTCTGCAGGAGATGAGCAAGCCTTACAAGGAAGCCGGCTACGAGTTCGGCTGGCACAACCATGACTTCGAATTCGTCAAGCTGGCCGACGGCTCGCTGCCGATCGAGCGGATCTTCGAAGGCGCGCCCGATATTTCCTGGGAAGCCGATATCGCCTGGGTCATCCGCGGCGGCGCCGATCCCTTCGCCTGGATCGAGAAGCTCGGCTCGCGTATCACCGCAGTCCACGTCAAGGACATTGCGCCGGCGGGCGAGGCGAAGGACGAGGACGGCTGGGCCGATGTCGGCCACGGCAAGGTCGAGTGGGCCAAGCTGATTGCGGCGCTTCGCGGCAGCAAGGCCAAGCACTTCGTCGTCGAACATGACAACCCCAAAGACATCGACCGCAACATCGGCCGCTCGATCGCATCCTTCAAGACTTATTGAGGCACATCATGACCAGGGAACTTGGCGTCGGCATCATCGGATGCGGCAACATCTCCACCACCTATTTCTCGCTCGCACCGCTCTTCAAGGGGCTGAAGGTGCTGGCCTGCGCCGATATCAACGTGCAGGCCGCCGAAGCCCGCGCCAAGGAATATGGCGTGAAGGCACAGACGATCGACGCGCTTCTCGCCAATGACGAGATCGACGTCGTCGTCAACCTGACCATTCCGGATGCGCATTTTCCGGTATCGAAGGCAATCCTCGAAGCCGGCAAGCACGTCTATTCGGAAAAGCCGCTGGTGCTTTCGCTGGAGCAGGGCGAAGAGCTTCGCCGCATCGCCAAGGCGAAGAACCTCGCCGTCGGCTGCGCGCCGGACACCTTCCTCGGCGGCGCCCATCAGCTCGCCCGCAAGTTCATCGACGATGGCGGCATCGGCCGGGTAACCTCCGGCGCCTGCTATGTCATGAGCCCCGGCATGGAAATGTGGCATCCGAACCCGGACTTCTTCTTCCTGCCGGGCGGCGGTCCGATCCTCGATCTCGGCCCGTACTACATCGCCAACCTGATCAACCTGATCGGCCCGGTAAAGCGCGTCGGCGCCATGACCTCGATGGCATCGGCAACCCGCACGATCACCAGCCAGCCGCGCAACGGCGAGATCATCCCGGTCAAGACGCCGACGACGATCCAGGCACTGCTCGAATTCGTCAACGGCGCCACGGTGACGCTGTCGGCAAGCTGGGATGTGTGGTCGCATCGTCATGCCAATATGGAGCTCTACGGCACCGACGGCTCGCTCTACGTGCCGGACCCGAACTTCTTCGGCGGCACCGTCGAGGCAAGCGGCCGCGACAAGGACATCAAGCCGCTGGAAGACTGGGACCATCCCTTCGGCAAGATCAACCAGGAAAGCCCCAGCGGCTCGCGCGCCAACTACCGCACGGCCGGCCTTGCCGACATGGCGATGTCGCTGATCGAGGGGCGTGACGCACGCTGCTCGCTCGACCGTACGCTGCACGGCGTCGACGTGATGACCTCGATCCTGAAGTCGGGCGAGGAGGGGCGGTTCATCGACCTCACCACGACCTGCACCCAGCCGGCCGCGCTCGGCATCGAAGAGGCGCAGGCGCTGTTGAAGTGATAGGATAGCGTTAGAATCGTTGTGCCGAGATTGCCCCTCACCCTAACCCTCTCCCCGTAAAGAACGGGGAGAGGGGACATGCCAAACGCAGGGTCGAGATTTAAGCGAGCGGGCGCGGCATACCCCTTCGCCCCGTTTACGGAGAGAAGGTGGCGGCAGCCGGATGAGGGGCAGACTCCTTAGTCAGGTCCTGCGGGGCATCAAGAGAGATATTTTTAGTAAGGAGAGTTTCATGAGCTGGCAACCGGCCGAAGACCGCTATTCGAAGATGAAATATAACCGCACGGGCCGTTCCGGCCTGAAGCTGCCGGCCGTTTCCCTCGGACTCTGGCACAATTTCGGCGGCGACACGCCGCATGACCGCAAGATCGACATGTGCCGCACGGCCTTTGATCTCGGCATCACCCATTTCGACCTCGCCAACAATTACGGCCCGCCTCCCGGCAGCGCCGAGACCGCTTTCGGCGAGATCCTGCGCACCGAATTTGTCGGGCTTCGCGACGAGCTGATCATCTCCTCGAAAGCCGGCTACGACATGTGGCCGGGTCCCTATGGAGAATGGGGCAGCCGCAAGTATCTGATCGCCTCCTGCGACCAGAGCCTGAAGCGCATGGGTCTCGACTATGTCGACATCTTCTATTCGCACCGTTTCGACCCCGACACGCCGCTCGAGGAAACCTGCGGTGCGCTCGACCATATCGTCCGCTCCGGCCGGGCGCTCTATGTCGGCATCTCCTCCTATAATTCGCAGCGCACCCGTGAAGCCGCCGCGATCCTCAAGAGCCTCGGCACGCCGTGCCTGATCCACCAGCCGAGCTATTCGATGCTCAACCGCTGGGTCGAGGACGACAAGCTGCTCGATACGCTCGACGAGGCCGGCATGGGCTCGATCGTGTTCTCGCCGCTCGCCCAAGGCATGCTGACGACGAAATATCTCGGCGGCATACCGGCCGATAGCCGCGCCGCCCAGAACCATTTCCTGAAGCGCGACTTCATCCGGCCTTCGATCATCGATAATATCAGGAAGCTCAACGAGATCGCCGAGCGCCGCGGCCAGACGCTGGCGCAGATGGCGATCGCCTGGGTGCTGCGCGGCGGACGCGTGACCTCGGCGCTGATCGGCGCCAGCCGCTCGTCGCAGATCGTCGATTGCGTCAAGGCGCTGGATAATCTGGAATTTTCGGCCGAGGAGCTTGCAGAGATCGACGTCTACGCCCGTGAGGCGGATATCAATCTTTGGGCGAAGTCGGCGGAGCGGGAGTAGGGAAGGCGAGAGAGCGATCCACAGGAGAGTGGAGACTGAGGGTTACCACCATCTCCCTCATCTCTGTGCTCGTCACAGAGATCCAGCCAGCCCAAGTCATTGGGCTGAAAAGACTCTTTTGCCGCGCAGACACGCGGCGGCTGGATTCCTGTGACGAGCACAGGAATGAGGGTGGGGAGGTGAGGTAACCGCCCACATTTGACGTACGTACCACATAAAAACCTCGGAGGAGGCCACACTATGATCCGCAATCCCATCCTGCCGGGGTTCAATCCCGATCCGTCGATCTGCCGTGTCGGCGACGATTATTACATCGCGACCTCCACCTTCGAATGGTATCCCGGCGTACAGATCCACCATTCGCGGGACCTGGTGAACTGGACGCTGGTGCGCCGGCCGCTGGAGCGCCGGTCTCAGCTCGACATGAGGGGAAATCCCGACAGCTGCGGCATCTGGGCGCCGTGTCTTTCCTATGCGGACGGACAGTTCTGGCTTGTTTATACCGACGTCAAGCGCTTCGACGGTAATTTCAAGGATGCGCCGAATTACATCGTCACCGCGCCTTCGATCGAGGCCGAATGGTCCGATCCGGTCTATGTCAATTCTTCCGGCTTCGATCCCTCGCTCTTCCACGACGATGACGGCCGCAAGTGGTTCGTCAACATGCAGTGGAACCACCGCACCGAAAGCTTCGGCGGCTCGCCGAAATCGCCCGCCTTCGACGGCATCCTGCTGCAGGAATGGGACCCGGCGGCGAAGGCGCTGAAAGGCCCGATCAAGAACATCTTCGCCGGCAGCCCGCTCGGCCTTGTCGAGGGACCGCATCTCTTCAAGCGCAACGGCTGGTATTATCTGACGACTGCCGAGGGCGGCACCGGCTATGATCACGCCGTCACCATGGCGCGCTCGCGCCGCATCGAAGGGCCCTATGAGATGCACCCGAACATGCATCTCATCACCTCCAAGGATCATCCGGGCGCGGTGCTGCAGCGGGCAGGGCACGGCCAATATGTCGAGACGCCGGATGGTCAGGCCTATCACACCCATCTCTGCGGCCGGCCGCTGCCGCCGAAGCGGCGCTGCACGCTGGGACGCGAAACGAGCCTGCAGAAGTGCGTCTGGCGCGACGACGACTGGCTCTACCTGGAGAATGGCACCACGGTTCCCGATGTCGATGTGCCGGGCCTCTTCGGCGCGGTGCCGGCGGAAAAGCCGATGCGCACCGAGTACGGTTTCGACGGTGGCCAGCTGCCTGGCGATTTCCAGTGGCTGCGCACGCCCGAGCCTCAGCGCATCTTCAACCTGACGGACCGGCCTGGGCATCTCAGCCTGATCGGGCGGGAAAGCATCGGCTCCTGGTTCGAGCAGGCGCTGGTCGCCCGCCGGCAGGAGCATCACAGCTTCCGCGCCGAAACCGTGATCGAGTTCTCGCCTGACACCTATCAGCAGGTGGCGGGGCTGACGCATTATTATAATCGCCACAAGTTCCACGCACTGGCTGTGACGCTTCACGAGACGCTCGGCCGCTGCGTCACCATCCTCTCCTGCAACGGCGACTATCCGAACGGACGCCTGAGCTTTCCTGCCGAAAGCGGTGTCGCCATATCAGCCGAGGGCCGCGTCCAGCTCGCCATGGAAATCCGCGAGAACGACCTGCAATTCTTCTGGCAGACCGAAGGGATGGGCGCCTGGCAGCCGATCGGCCCGGTTCTCGATGCCGGCGTGATTTCCGACGAAGGCGGGCGCGGCGAACACGGCTCCTTCACCGGCGCCTTTGCCGGCATGTTCGCCTTCGATACGTCGGGACGCGGGAAGGTCGCCGATTTTGATTGGTTCAACTACGACGAGTTGTGAGGGAGCACTCCCCCGCGTTACTCCCCACAAAAAGAAAGCCGGCGCGGGGGCCGGCTGAGACGAACGCGGCTGGACAGGGGATACTGGCCGGTTCCAAGCACTTGGTGACTGACAATAACTTTCATTACATGCCGAGGCAGCGGAAAAGGCGCAACGAGAACGCCGAAGGACGGCTCCGCAAAGGAATGGGCGGCGGGGCGGATGCCGGTGCTTGCCTCGGCTCTCTTATCGGGCATGAAGATCACCGGATGATGACATTCCAAACCGGCCGTCAGCTTTCTTTTCACCGCAGGACCGGTCGCTGCGGTCATCGCCAAAAAGCCGGCTATCGCAGCATGTCGCTAGTGGGATACTTTGCCGTCGTTGGTGTTGCGTGAATGCAGTGTTCACGTTCCCGAAGGATGTCAAAGCTGTCACAGACAGCTTATATAGCGGGCCGAAATACTTTCCGAATCCGCAAGAGTCCTGCATGGCCCCCATCATTTCCGTTCAGAACCTCACAAAGACTTATGCCAATGGCTTCGAGGCCCTGAAAGGCATCAACCTCACCGTCGAGAAGGGCGAGATCCTGGCGCTGCTCGGGCCGAATGGCGCGGGCAAGACGACGTTGATCTCGATCATCTGCGGCATCGCCAATCCGAGCGGCGGTCAGGTGCTGGTCGCCGGTCACGACGTGGTGAAGGATTTCCGCGCCACCCGCTCGATGATCGGACTGGTGCCGCAGGAGCTGACCACGGATCAGTTCGAAACGGTGTTCAACACGGTGAGCTTTTCGCGCGGGCTGCACGGCAAGAAGGCCAATCCGGCCCATATCGAGAAGGTGCTGCGCGCCCTTTCGCTCTGGGACAAGAAGGACAATATGCTGCGTCAGCTCTCCGGCGGCATGAAGCGGCGCGTGCTGATCGCCAAGGCGCTCTCCCATGAGCCGGATATTCTTTTCCTCGACGAGCCGACCGCCGGCGTCGACGTGACGCTGCGCAAGGACATGTGGCATGTCGTCGAAGGGCTTCGGGCCTCCGGCGTCACCATCATTCTCACCACCCATTACATCGAAGAGGCCGAGGAGATCGCCGATCGCGTCGGCGTCATCAATGGCGGCGAATTGCTGCTCGTCGAGGACAAGGCGGCGCTGATGGCCAAGCTCGGCCGCAAGCAGCTGATCCTCGATCTCGCTGAACCGCTGGAACGGCTGCCGGATTGTTTTGCCGGCAACGGACTGACGCTGGAAGCCGGCGGCAACCGGCTGACCTATGATTTCGACACCGACAACGAGCAGGAGAGCATTGCGGCGCTGCTGACCAGACTCGGCGAGAACAATATTCATTTCAAGGATCTCTCGACGCGGCAGAGCTCGCTCGAAGACATCTTCGTGGCGCTGGTAGGAGCGGGCAAATGAACTTCGAGGCGGTCAAATCGATCTATTTCTTCGAGATGGCGCGCACGCGCCGCACACTGCTGCAGAGCGTCATCTCGCCCGTCATCTCGACCTCGCTTTATTTCATCGTCTTCGGCGCGGCGATCGGCTCCCGCATCCAGGAAGTGGAAGGCGTGTCTTATGGTGCCTTCATCACGCCCGGTCTGATCATGCTGACATTGCTCGGCCAGTGCATCAGCAACGGTTCCTTCGGCATCTATTTCCCGAAATTCACCGGCACGATCTATGAGGTGCTTTCCGCGCCAGTGGCGATGACGGAGATCCTGCTCGGTTATGTCGGGGCGGCCGCCACCAAAGGCGTGATCATCGGCGCGATCATTCTCCTGACCGCCAATCTCTTCGTCGACGTCAGGATCGAGCATCCCTTCATGATGATCCTGTTCTTCCTGCTAACGGCGATCACCTTCAGCCTGTTTGGCTTCATGATCGGCATATGGGCCGGCAATTTCGAGCAGCTGAACCTGATCCCGATGCTGGTCGTGCCGCCGCTGACCTTTCTCGGGGGCAGCTTCTATTCGGTCAGCATGCTGCCGCCCTTCTGGCAGGCGGTCAGCCATTTCAACCCGGTGCTTTATCTGGTGAGCGGCTTCCGCTGGAGTTTCTACGGGATCGCCGACGTCAACCCCGTCATCAGCCTGGCGATGATCACGGTGTTCCTGGCGATCTGCCTGGGAACGCTCGGGTGGGTCTTCAAGACCGGCTATCGGCTGCGTAACTGATGCGCTCTAAAGGAGCGCCGTAATTTCAACATCAAGATTGCTCAGCAAGGCTTGGTTGGTTCATGGGGCAATCGGGATGGGTGGCAGCAATGTGTTCGGATGTTTCGCAATCGCCACTATCTTCTGCCTAGCTCCGCAGCAGAGTCTGTCGGAGGAGACCACCCATCCCATCAGGGTTACCTATGCCGTGGCGATCGAGGGAAAGGAGCCTTTCTCTGCTGAGGTATCATGCCTTCCTGACAGTACCTGCAGCCTCGCCGATCAAAGCGAACCCAGTATCAATCTTGCGATCACATTGTATTCGGGCTCAGGGGCGAATGGTGAATTGAGCATTCATTGCTCGCCAAATCCTTGCTCCTTTCAAAACTCGCGAGCTCAGCTAGAATTCTCTGGTCGGCGAGCGACTGTCGATATTTTGTCGGGTGAGGCTGACTCTGGTATCACGACTCTGCTGGTTGTAAGGCGACGCCAGCGGATCGGTGAAGTTCTCATCTCTTATTGATTCGCTCATGCACTGCTGACGAGAAGGGCGCCTGACAGGATGAGGAGGGTGCCTATGGCAAGCTTGACTATGTTCAGCTCGGAGGCTTCGCCAAGAAAGACGGCAGCGATTGCTAGCGTCACCAGCACGTTGCAGCTCCAGATCGGAGCGAGTTTCGAGACTGGGACGCCATAGGCAAAGAGCGTGAAGCTGATGAGCCCGGTGCCGGCAGCGAAGCAGGCGCCTGCAGTTGCCGCGAAACCAAGGCCCTCGGTGGTCCATGGGGCCGGGCGCCAGATCAGTGCGGCGATCAGGCCCGATATGGCGCAGGCGGCGCCGAAAGCGATCAGATAGATGGCGGAGCCGGTCGCAGCCACCGCACTCTGTTTCTGGAAGATGGCGGTGATGCCCCAGAAAATGGCGGGCAGAATGCCGCCGAGGACGATCGGCCAGAGTGAATTCATCGCGAAACTCCTGTCGCACCCATGGGTCAGGACCTCCGCCTCAGGCGAAGGCCGGTCGAGCATGCGGGGTGCCACCAGACTAGGAGTTTCTTTTTGCTCTTTGTGGTCTTGTTGTTTGCGGGTGAAGGTGGCAGATCCGGCCCGTGCCGTAAAGCGCATCTTCCCTGAATGCGCGTTGACGAGACGCGAATTCCTTTCTAGTTGTAGCGGCTATGAAGATCGTAATGGTTCTCGTCGTGGTGATAGGGCGCATGGGCAGGATGGTGTAACCATCCGGCGATCAGCTCCATGCGCGGTCAATCAAGCTCCTGACGGGGCTTTTTTTGTGCCCTGAATTTGCGCTTCGCCTCGTCAGACTTCCCCACAATCTCGATGACAGACGGGCAAGACCATGACACGCGACGATTCCGCGCAGACTTCCGCCAGCCGCATGACCGAGGAGACGGCTATGGCCGCGACCGCAGCGCCGCGGCGCTCGATCCTTCTCCTGCTGACGGCGCTCTCCGTGCTGCCGGTGAATATCTATCTTCCGGCGCTGCCCAACATTGCGGCTGCATTCCAGGCGGATTTCGCGCTCGTCAATCTTTCGATTGCCGGTTATGCGATCATCAGTGCGCTGACGGAGGTCATCGCAGGCGCGATGTCGGACCGATATGGGCGCCGGCCCGTCGCGCTGGTTGCCGTTTCCATTTTCATCGTCGCGTCGATCGGCTGCGCTTTGGCTCCCACTATCGGTGTTTTCCTGCTGTTTCGCGTCATGCAAGCGTCCATCGCCGCCTGCTTCTGCGTTGCCCTCGTCGTCATCAAGGAGACGGCGGGCGAACGTCAGGCCGCCAACAGGATCGGCTACGCCGCCATGGGATGGGCGATCGCGCCGATGCTAGGCCCGACCTTCGGCGGCGTGCTGGACGAACTCTTCGGCTGGCGGGCGATCTTCGTGACCCTTGCATTGCTCGGCACAGCGATCCTCGCCATATCCATGCGCGAATTGAAGGAAACCGCCGGACACGCGTCGAGGCCGAGAGGCAACTACTTCGCCTCCTATGGGCAGTTGCTGAGTTCGGCGCGGTTCTGGGCCTACGCACTGTGCATGGCCTGCTCCACGGGCACTCTCTATATCTTTCTCGGAGGCGCATCACTTGCCGTTGGCGCGTCGCTCGGCGGATCAAGCGCGAAACTCGGCTTCTTTATGGGAATGGTGCCCGCGGGATTTATCTTCGGCAGTTATCTCGCTGCCCGATTCGCCGGTAGCTCGCTGAGCAAGACCCTTGTCGCCGCACGCCTGTCGACCTGCATGGGTCTGTTACTGGGGCTGGTTCTCTCCATCTCCGGCCTCACGCATGTCCTGGCATTTTTCGGACCTTGCGTCTTCATCGGCATCGGCAACGGATTGACCTTTCCTGCCGCGAACCTCGGCGTCATGTCGATTCGCACCAATCTCGCAGGCACCGCGGCGGGGCTTGCGGCCGCCATGTCGATCGCCGGCGGAGCGTTGATCGCTTCGATTGCGGGTCTGTTTCTTCAGGCGGCAGGCGCAGTTCCGACGCTCTTCCTGATGTTGCTGACATCGGCATCGCTTGCCTTGTCGGCAGCGCTTTTCGCGGCTTTTATCGAACGGCGATCGACGGAGCGGCTTCCTCGCGGAGAGCCTGCAGAAAGCGGCTGATTAGCGAGCTTAGTTGTTTAGTCCCGCATACGCAGTTCGTCGGTCTGCATCTGCAGGGAGCCCAGCGTTTCCAGGAAGCTCATGCCGAGCAGGCTCTGGTCGAGCCGGCCGTCCTCGGCGACGCTGGCTGCGACATTGTTGCGGACGATCGGGCCGACCGCGACCTGATCGAGCGTGATGGGCGCCGCGCGGCTGCGGCCGTTGGCGGTCATGACCGTCATCGAATAGGTGAGGCGGGACAGATCGATCCCGATTCTTTGGGCGTCCTCATGCGAAAGCGCCACCATGCTGGCGCCGGTATCGACGAGCATTTCGATCGTCTGGCCGTTGACGCTGACATCGGCCTCGAAATGGCCGTTCAGCAGCTTGTGCAGGATCACTTCCTGGCCGCCCTCGCTTGTGGTGACGACGACGGCGCGGCCGGGAACGAGGCCGGCCAGCAGCCGGTTGCCGACGCCGAGCGCTTCCTGGCGATAGAGGTAGACGGTGGCGAGCGCCAGGATGATGACGAGCCAGATCATCAGCTGGCGCATCGTCTCGCCGACGCTGCGCCGGCTCGCCCAGATGCCTGCCGACAGCATCAGCGCGATCGGCAGCAGGTAGATGAAGCGGCCGAATTCTTCGCTCTGCAGGCCGAGGATGCGGCTGCTGTCATTGTTGACGATCAGCACGGCAAGGCCGATGCCGATCACGACGAGGAGGAGGGTGAGACGAATCATAAAGGCCGCTCCGGCGCGCCGGCAAAGTTTGTTTTTGTCTGGTTGGAGCCCATGTCGGCGCCCGAAAGCCTTGCCGGCAGCAGCGCCATGATCCGGCGTCTCTCGGCATCGGAATAACCCATCCAGCCGCCGATTTCCTGGAGAGTCCGGCCGCATCCGGTACAAAATCCGGAGCCGGGATCCATTGAGCAGACGTGGATGCAGGGTGTTTGCATGAGAGACATATCGGGGTTTCAGAGAGCCGTGGCAAGGGCGCAGATGGCGGCGATTTCGCAAATCTGCTGCATTGCGCCGAGCGTGTCGCCGGTGTGGCCGCCGAGCTTGCTGCGAATGAAGGCGGTGAAGGCGAGCCCCGCAATTCCGGTGGCGAGCAGGCTCGCAACGAGCGGCAGCAGGCCGAATGCCGGCCAGATCAGCAGGGCGCCCAGGAGGCCGGCGGCGGTGAGCGCAAACTGCATCGCCGCTTCATCAGGCTGGCCGGTGGAGGCGGCGATGCCATCGGCCTTTGCCGGCGGCAGCCGCTGCCAATGCCAGGCGATGGCGCCGCGGCTGAGAGCGGCGACGGCGGGGATGGCGAGAGCGGCCGCAAAGGCCGGGGAATCGCCTGTGATGGCGGAGAGTGCTGCGGCGCGGATCGTAAAGGAAAGGATCAGTGCTATTGCGCCGTAGGTGCCGATCCGGCTGTCCTTCATGATCAGAAGGCTGTGTTCGCGGCTCTTGCCGCCGCCGATGCCGTCGGCCGTGTCGGCGAGGCCATCCTCGTGCAGCGCCCCCGTTACGGCGACCTGGACGGAAAGCGCGATCAGCGCCGACATCAGAGGATCGGCCCGCAGGCCCAAGAGAAGGAGAAGGGCGAGGGCAGGGATGAAGCCGAGGACGATGCCGGCGAAGGGAAATGCGCGCACCAGCCGGCCGAGCCTGCCGTCATAGCCTTCGAACAGCCATTGCGGCATGGGAATGCGGCTCAAGAAGGCGACGGCGCGGGCGGCATCGACCGCATGATCCTTGATCTTCATTCTGCTTCATCCGCCGGAGGTCGCGGCGCTTTTGGAGTTGTTCGCGTCGTCCGCCCGCTTTAAGAGAGTTGCCACCGCAAACAAGCTGATTTGCTCGACGCAAACAAGTGGTTTGCGTGAAAACAAGAATACCCGGATTCATAGGATAACCGCACAGATGAGCGTTTCAGGCCTGCCGTTCGACGATTTCCGTACCCTGCTCCGCGACCTGCCGGGACCGGATGCCCGAGCGCTGGTGGCCGCGCGCGAACGCGATGCGCAGCTGACCAAGCCGCCCGGCGCGCTCGGACGGCTGGAGGAAATCGCTTTCTGGCTTGCCGCCTGGACCGGTCGGCCGCCTGCCGTCAACCGGCCGCTGGTGGCGATCTTCGCCGGCAATCACGGTGTGGCGAGGCAAGGCATCACGCCCTTTCCGCCCGCAGTGACGCAGCAGATGGTGGAGAATTTCGCGGCCGGCGGCGCTGCCATCAACCAGATCTGCGTCGCCTATGACCTCGGCCTGAAAGTCTTCGACCTAGCGCTCGATTACCCCACCGGTGACATTACCGAAGAGGCAGCGCTTTCCGAGCGCGATTGCGCCGCGACCATGGCCTTCGGCATGGAGGCGATTGCCGGCGGCACCGACCTGCTCTGCATCGGCGAAATGGGCATCGGCAACACCACGATTGCCGCAGCGATCAACTATGCGCTCTACGGCGGCTCGGCGCGCGACTGGGTCGGACCCGGCACCGGCTCGGAAGGCGAGATGCTGGAGCGCAAGACCGCGGCGGTGGAAAAGGCGGTGGAGCTGCACAGCGACCATCTCGACGATCCGCTGGAGATCATGCGGCGCCTCGGCGGCCGCGAGATAGCGGCGATGGCCGGCGCCATCCTTGCCGCGCGCATGGAGCGCATTCCCGTGCTGATCGACGGCTACGTCGCCACCGCGGCGGCGGCGATCCTGAAAGCCGCCAATCCGTCCGCGCTCGACCATTGCCTGATCGGCCACGTCTCCGCCGAGCCGGGACATCTGCGCGCCATCGAGATGCTCGGCAAGACGCCGCTTCTGGCGCTCGGCATGCGTCTCGGCGAAGGCACTGGAGCGGCGCTCGCCGCCGGCATCGTCAAGGCGGCCGCCGCCTGCCATTCCGGCATGGCGACGTTTGCCCAGGCAGGTGTGAGCGGCAAGCATTAGGAGGGGTATCTTGACGAAGCCTGCGGTGACCAAGGAGACCGGATTTCGGCATTTCATCGCAGCCGCCAGCTATTCCTGGGCCGGCTTCCGGCGTGTGCTGAAAGAGGCGGCCTTCCGCCAGGAGCTCGGCTTCTTCTTCGTTTCGCTCGCGGCGCTGGCGCTGGTCGGGGCGAGCGCCGGCGAGATCGTCGTCGCGGTGATTCTGTTTCTCGGGCTGTTTTCGATGGAGGCGATGAATACCGCCGTCGAGGAAGTGATCGACCGGATTTCACCGGAGATTTCGATCGTCGGCAAACATGCCAAGGATCTCGGCTCCTTTGCGGTATCCTGCATGATCGCCGCCTGCTGCCTCTATCTGGCTTTCGTGCTCGGCAAACACCTGTTCTTCGGCTGAATCACGCGAAACTCTTGCGCTTGCGGGCGACGGCCTGCGCCTCTTCGACCGCCGGCAGGCTCTGGAGCACGCGCTTGGCGGGCAGGATGGCGATCACCTCGGTGCCCTCGCGCAGCTTCGATTTCAGCAGGAACTGCCCGTCATGCTTGGCAAGGATCGCCTGGACGATCGGCAGCCCGAGGCCGGTGCCTTGTTCGGCGCTCTTGATGGCGATCGAGCCCTGGCCGAAAGCCGACAGTACGACGGGAATCTCGTCTTCCGGAATGCCTGGGCCGTTGTCCTTGATCGAGATGTACTGGCCGCCGCCGGCCGTCCAGCCGACCTTGACGTGGATCTCGCCGCCCTGCGGCGTGAACTTGACGGCGTTGGAGAGAAGATTGAGCACCACCTGGCGCATCGACTTCTCGTCCGCCCAGATGGCCGGCAATTGCCGCTCGAACTGATCCGATATGGCAATGTTCTTGGCGCGGGCGCGCAGCTGGACCATGCCGATGCAATCCTCGGTGATATCGAGAAGGGAGATCGCCTCCTCGCTCAGCTCGTATTTGCCGGCTTCGATGCGCGAGAGGTCCAGGATCTCGTTGATGAGATCGAGCAGATGCTGGCCGGAGCGGTGGATGTCGCCGGCATATTCCTTGTAGGTCGGATTGGCGAGCGGCCCCAGCACTTCCGCCGACATGACCTCGGAGAAACCGAGGATGGCGTTGAGCGGAGTCCTGAGTTCGTGCGACATGGAAGCGAGGAAGCGGGATTTGGCAAGATTCGCCTCTTCGGCGCGTCGGCGGGCCTCGTCCGACATGGACTTCGCCACTTCCAGCTCGGCGATGAGATCGTCCTTTTCCGACTGGTAGGAAAGGATCATCAGGTTCGACCGGAAAAGCCGGTCGCTGATATAGCTGAAGAAGACGACCGTGGTGGTGAAGACGGCAGTCAGGCTGATTTCGAGGAAGTCACGCGACAGGCCGCTCTTGGCGGTGAGCGCCACCACCGCCGGTGCGAAAGCGACCAGCACGGAGGGCGTCAGCATGAAATTCGACATCGCCGTGACGGAAAGCGCGATCAGCAGCGTCGCGCCCTTATAGAGAATGAAGCTCGACGGCTCGCAGGTGTCGCAGCCCTGCAGCGCGAAGACAGCCCAGCAGCAGCCGAGCAGAAATTGGCCGGCGAGCAGCAAACGACGCCATCTGCGGGCGCTCTCGGCAGTGATCTCCTGGCGGCGCGCGCGCCGCGCAAGCAGGATATTGCCGGTGTGGCAGGTGAGCGTCAGCAGCGCCCAGAAGAGCAATTGCGTGTTCTGAGTAAAGTAAACACCGAGCGCCGTAATGATGACGACGAAGAGCGGCATGATCGTTGCGCCTTGCAGCGCCGATGCCACATACATCTTAAGTACATCGCGGTCGAAGGAAGAATTGGACGCATGACCAGACTGAAGACGTTCGCGGGTCTGCCGCACGGCCTTGGAAACGGCCTTGTTGCGGTGGCTACGCGACTTGTCGACGATAATTTTGTCGGTCGATGTGCTTACGCCGGTACTCATGTGCACGTTGAAACTTCATCCCAGGGTGGATAAGAGCCTAACCGACAATTCTTAAGAAGATGTTTGCCATCTTTGCCAAGGATTTGTTTTTTAAGGAGGCGAAAGCGTGACAAGAGGCCTGCGCCTGATTCGCGACGGCGTAACGGCATTTGCCTTGCTGGCGCTCATCGCGCTGATCGCCGCCAAGCTCAACGATGCGGCAAGAATCGAGCATGCGGGCGCATTTCACGCTGCCGACGGCGACAGCCTGACATTGGGGGAGGAACGTTTGCGCCTCGAAGGAATCGATGCGCCGGAGCTCCATCAGAGCTGCGAGAGAGCCGGGAAGGCCTGGGCCTGCGGGCGTGCGGCGCGGGAAGCGCTGCAGGCCATGGTGCTGACCGCAGGGACGGTATGCCGGGGCAATCGCCGCGACCGTTACGACAGGCTGCTCGTCGTCTGCCGGAATGGTGCGCGCGGTGACATCAATGCCGCCATGGTGCGCGGCGGCATGGCCATCTCCTATGGTGATTATGGCAGGGAGGAGGCTGAGGCGAGGGCTGCCAAAGCGGGCCTTTGGGCCGGGACTTTCGAGAGGCCGCGCGACGTGCGCGACCATGCGCGCCAAAGCTCGGGTTTCGACAGCGCTCTGCGCTTCATCGGGCAGATCGCCGGATGGGAGTAAAGACATGACCGACGAAGCCAGGCTGGAGGCGCTGCGGCAGGAGATCGGCCGCTGCCGCATCTGTCGTGATGCACCGGCAAAGGGCCTCGAAGACCGACTGCCGCATGAACCGCGGCCTGTGGCGGTGATCTCGTCGACAGCGCGCATCCTGATCGCCGGGCAGGCGCCTGGGATTCGGGTTCACGAGAGCGGGCTGCCGTTCGACGACGCCTCCGGCGACCGGTTGCGGTCATGGCTCGGCGTCGACAGGGCAATCTTCTACGACCGCGACCGATTCGCCATCGTGCCCATGGGTTTCTGCTTCCCCGGCTACGACGACAAGGGCTCCGATCTGCCGCCGCGCCGCGAATGCGCGCCGTTCTGGCGGCAAAGGGTGATCTCGGCCATGCCGCAGATCGAACTGGTGCTGGTCATCGGCCAATATGCGCAGGCCTGGCATATGGCCGGCGAGGGGCGGGGCAATATGACGGAGACGGTGCGGGCATGGCGCGACAGTCTTCTTTCCGACCGGTCGCCCGCCGTACTGCCCCTGCCGCATCCGAGCTGGCGCAACAGCGGCTGGCTGAAGCGCAATCCATGGTTCGAGGAAGAATTGCTGCCGATCCTGCGGGAACGGACGAAAAAGCTGGTTTCCTGAAACAAAATTCTTTTCGCCGCCCGGAATCGGGTTATACAAAGAAAATAATTCGAAAGGACTGTTGTGCGCATGGACCGCCTCGACCGAAAGATACTGCGTCTTCTGCAAGAAGATTCGACCCTTGCCGTTGCCGATCTGGCCAAGAAAGTGGGGCTTTCGACGACGCCTTGCTGGCGGCGCATCCAGAAGATGGAAGAGGATGGCGTCATCAAGCGCCGGGTCGCCATCCTCGATCCCGAGAAGGTCAACACCAAAGTTACTGTTTTCGTGTCGATTCGCACGGCCACCCATTCGATCGAATGGCTGCGGCGTTTTTCCGAGGTGGTTGCCGAGTTCCCCGAGGTGGTCGAGTTCTACCGGATGAGCGGCGACGTCGATTATCTCCTGCGAGTCGTCGTGCCTGATATCGCTGCTTATGACGCTTTCTATAAGCGAATGATCGCCAAGATCGAGATTCGCGACGTCTCTTCGGCTTTCGCGATGGAGCAGATCAAGTATTCGACTCAGTTGCCGCTCGATTACATGATCCTCGAGAACGCCAAATCCAACGAGGACTGAGTCCAGGCGAGCCTTCGCTATCCTATGCTGATGTACAACTGCATGGGGAATGAGGCCGGATCGGCATTTCGTTATAGGCGGAAATGCGGCCGATCCGGCGGGCTGAGATCAAAATGGGCGGCTCAGACTGTAGAAAAGCCGCGGGAATAGCAAAAAAATGCTCGAATCCTGCCGGAATCCAGAAAAATACATAGCCCGGTAACCATTGCCGAGCTATGGTGACTGGAACCAGTGAGGCCAATGTCATGATTTTGACTCATTGGTATCGAAATCAGAACATCATGTTCTAAACTGCCATCTTGCATGTGTTGAGTAGCTGGCGGTAGAATTTATTCGCTTCACCAGTATGTTCGACGGGGGTCGGACGGTGAAGAATTTGACAAATGGGGTGTAACGTTTGCGGCTTGCGATGGAGGATTTCCGTCGCGGAGCCGCTTGTTGTGTTTTCAATCTAAATATCTGAAGTTGTTGTATAAAAATCACGTTGCCGGGGAAAGTTGGCTGGCGCAGCCTATCTGGCGTGCATCGAGAATTGCTTGATTAAGCCCGGTATGGGATGACGGTTTGGCGGTTCGATCGATCCGCACGCCGAGATGGCTGTTCAAACTGGGCCGGCTTCAAATCGACTACCCGATGGGAAATCAGCCCCGATCGACAAAGGAATGGATTGGTAAATGAACATCAGAATGGTTTTGCTTGCATCAGCAGCAGCATTTGCTGCATCGACGCCGGTTCTTGCAGCTGACGCTATTGTTGCTGCTGAGCCGGAACCGGTTGAATATGTTCGCGTCT
>NZ_NWSX01000048.1 GCF_002531825.1 Rhizobium sp. J15
AGATGAAGCCGGAGGCGAACGAGCGGATGAAGTCGCACAGCGCCGTCGAAGCGGCGATATAGCCGCCCATCACGCCGAAGGCCTTGCCAAGCGTGCCTTCGATGACCGTCAGCCGGTCCATCAGCCCTTCGCGCTCGGCAATGCCGCCGCCGCGCGGGCCGTACATGCCGACCGCATGCACTTCGTCGAGATAGGTCATCGCGCCGTATTTGTCGGCGAGATCGCAGATCTCCTTGATCGGGGCGATATCGCCATCCATCGAATAGACGCTCTCGAAGGCAATCAGCTTCGGCGCCTTCGGATCGGCGGCCTTAAGCTTGGCTTCGAGATCGGCGACGTCATTGTGCTTCCAGATCACCTTGTCGCACTTGGCGTAACGGATGCCCTCGATCATCGAGGCATGGTTCAGCGCATCGGAGAAGATGATGAGATCGGGGATCCTGGCGCCGAGCGTGCCGAGCGCTGCCCAGTTGGAGACATAGCCGGAGGTGAAGATCAGCGCTGCTTCCTTGCCGTGCAGATCGGCAAGCTCGCGCTCGAGCAGGACGTGGTAGTGGTTGGTGCCAGAAATATTCCGGGTGCCTCCCGCACCCGCGCCACAGTGGTCGATGGCGTTCTTCATCGCCTCGATCACCTTCGGGTTCTGACCCATGCCGAGATAGTCGTTGGAGCACCAGACCGTGACTTCCTTTTCGCCATCGGCCGTATGGCGCGTCGCGCGCGGGAAGTGGCCGCGGTGACGCTCGAGATCGGCAAAAACGCGGTAACGGCCCTCGGCATGAAGCCCGTCCAGCTCGTTTTTGAAAAATGCTTCGAAATCCATCATATGCTCCAGTATCGCGCGGCCGTTCTTGCCGACCGGACGTCCGCGCGTCAATGCTTACCCTCTGCTTTAACATCAACTGCGGCAAAAGGCCCAGTTTTTTGAATGATTCCAGATAAAAAAATACGCGAGCGCGGATCAATAATCGATGCTGCATAAACCCCATCGAAATTCGCGAAAACCACCCGCCGACCACAATGTCCCGCTTGCAAAAAAATCAGGACAAGAGTGGACAACCCTTTCTTCCGACATAGTTTTCGGACTAGCGTGGCAAAAAAAGACTAGGGACGGCCTATGCCCATTGGGCGACAACCCAGGAGAAAAGTGATGAAGAAAGCTGTCATACTCGCAGTGATCGGCCTGTCGATCGCAAGCTGCACGCCGACCCAACAGGGTGCCGGCATCGGCGCTGCATCCGGTGCCGTCATTGGCGGTGCGGTCACCGGTGACGTTCGTGGCGCGGCGGTCGGCGCCGCTATCGGCGGCGTGTCCGGCGCGCTCATCGGCAGCGTCGCCGAACAGCCCGGCCAGTGCTACTATCGCGACCGTTACGGCCGCCGCTACATCGACGCCTGCCCGCGCTGAGAGCGCTTGCACACCGGCCAAATCAGGAAATCCCGGACACACATCCGGGATTTTTTGTGCTAAATTAGCGCGTCGGCAATTTAAAATGGTACACCCCGCGCGATTTTGCCGCTAAGCTGTTCACGGCTGGGCAACGAAGCTTCATTGTAGGCGTAACCAAAAGCAGCGGATGCGGATAAGAGGGACAGGCCCGAAAACAGGTACTGCGTATCGGCGAACAGGCACCATGATGGTGGTTGCAGCGGCAGCTGCATTCTCACCGGTCCTGATCGGCGATGCTTACGCCTTCAAGCTTTTCGGCATCACCATCTTCGGCAAAGAGGAAGACGAAGGTGAGCAGGTGCCGGATCCTGTGCGCTATCAGGTCGATCTCAAGGCCGATACCGCCGATCCCGACCTCAGGGAAGCCTTGGAAAACAGTTCCCGCCTCGTCAGCGACCAGAAGCAGCCGGTATCCGGCGATCTCGGCATCGTCGTCAAGGCGCGCGACGACCGTGAACGGCTGATTGCCGCCTTATACGAAAAGGCCCGCTACGGCGGCGTGGTAACGATCACCATCGACGGCAAGAACATCGACGACCTGCCGCCCAACCCGACCTTCGACCGCTCCGGACCGATCCCGGTGACCGTCGATATCGCTCCCGGCCCCGTTTTCACGGTCAAGGAAGTTCAGTTCGGCGGCGACGCCGCAAGCCGCAATCCGGCCGATTACGACCTCGCGCCGGGCGCTCAAGCCGGCTCGCTCGCCATCATCAAGGCCGGTGACAAGATCGTCGAACAATTGAAGAGCGAAGGCCGGCCCTTCGCGAAATTGACGGAACGCAGGGTCGTTGCCGACCACAAGAGCGACACCGTCGACATCGTACTTGCCGCGGAAGGTGGCCCCGTCGCTCCGATCGGCGATGTCGGCGTCACCGGTGAAAAAACCGTCAGACCCGGTTTCATCCAGCGCTATTCCCGGCTGAACAAAGGCGAGGCCTACTCCCCGGAAGCGCTGAAGAAGGCCGGCGAACGCCTGCGCGCGCTCGGCGTCTTTTCGAGCGTCACCATTCATGAAGGCGACGCGCTGGCGCCGGATGGCACGCTGCCGATGACGATCCAGGTTTCGGAAGGCAAGAGGCGCTATTTCGGCGTCGGCGCGCAATATTCCACCATCGACGGCTTCGGCGTTCAAGGTTATTGGGGCCATCGCAATCTCTTCGGCGAAGCCGAAACGCTGAGGATCGAGGGATCGGTCTCGCGGATCGGGGAGACGACGGATGTCGGCAGCCTCGATTATTCCGCCGGCATCCTCTTCACCAAGCCCGGCGCCTTCTTCCCGGCCGCCACGCTGAAAGCCGGCATCGTCGCCAAGACCGAAAATCCGGATGCTTATAACGCGACGCTCGTCACCGCTTCGCTCGGCCTTTCCTATGAGCTGACCGATCAGGATACGATCTCGGCGAGCGGCGAGGTCAGCTGGGAGCGTGACGACGACGCCTTCGGCACCAACGACTATCTCACCATTACCCTGCCGATCCAGTACGATCGCGACGCGCGTGACGACAAGTTCAATCCGACGGAAGGCTATCGCGCCACGCTCTCGGCGAAGCCCGGCTACGAGATCTTCAACGCCACGCCCTATGCCGCATTCGAGGGCTCGATCTCCGGCTACCTGCCGTTCGGCGCCGAAGACCGTCTGGTGCTTGCCGGCAAGGTCGCTGCCGGTGTGCTGATCGGCGGCGGCGGGATCGAAGATATTCCTGCCACGCAACGCTTTTTTGCCGGTGGCGGCGGCTCGGTGCGCGGATACGGCTACCAGGAAATCTCGCCCTATAATGACGAGGGCGAGGCCACCGGCGGCCGCTCCTATGTGACCGCTTCGCTGGAAGCCCGCATCAAGATCACCGATACGATCGGCATCGTGCCCTTCGTCGATGTCGGTACGGTATCGGACAGCACTTTCCCCGGTTTTTCCGACATCCGCGCCGGCGCCGGCGCAGGAATACGATATGCAACGCCTTTCGGACCGCTGCGGCTTGATTTTGCCATGCCGCTGAACAAGTACGAAGATGGCACAGATTACGGAATTTACGCCGGCATAGGCCAATCCTTCTAGGATTGCCGTTTCCGCTTTGTTTTCCAATCTGTGGGCCGTCATGAAAACGGGGTAGTGTCCGCGCCGATGCAAACGCTGGCAAAAATCGTCAACTGGATCATACGGCTCACCGGCTATGCCGTGGGCGCCGCCCTGATTCTCGCCGTCGCAGCGCTTGCGATCTTCGGCTTCACCAGTTTCGGCGCCCGCATCGTTACCGAAAGGATCGCCTCCACCCTTTCCAACCGCGACATGACGATCGAAGTTCGCGAACCGGAAGGCCTCCTGACCGGCGGGCTTCGCGCCGCCGAGATCTCCCTTTCCGACACCAAGGGCGTCTTCGCCGAAATTCACGGCATCGCGATCGACTGGAATCCGCTGGCGCTGCTGACCGGAACCTTCCACGCCAAACGCTTCGAGATCGATTCGATCAACGTGCTGCGCAAGCCGGTGCGTACCCTGCCCTCGCGGCCCGCGGCTGAAAATTCCGGCGGCTTCAGCCTGCCGATCAAGGTCGACATAGACCGCGTCGCCCTGCCCGATATCAAACTTGCCGAACCCTTTGCCGGCCGCGCGTTCGCACTCGCCGCCGAAGGGAACCTGTCGGCTGACGGCAACGGCGGCGAGGGCGCCATCAACGTCAGCCGCCACGCCGTCCCCGATGCCCGGCTAACTGCCGACATCGCCTATGCCCCGGCCGAAAATCGGCTGCAGTTGAAAGCCAACCTTTCGGAACCGAAGGGAGGGCTGGTAGCGGGCTTTCTCGGCCTGCCGGGCGATCCGGCGGTCAACATCGCTCTCGACGGACAGGGGCCGATCTCCGATTGGACGGGCAAATTGCAGGCCGCGCTCGACGGACAGCAGCGCGCCGCAATCGAGGGCCGGCATGCCATCGCCGCCGACGGGCTTCACCATCTCGACCTCAAGGGCGGCGGCGATCTGAGCTCGCTTCTCCCGGCGGCGTTCCGGCCGCTTTTCGCCGGCCAGACCAATATCGATCTTGCCGCTACCTTCGACAACCACGGCAAGATCGATATCCAGACCGGCAACCTTGCCACCGGCAGCGTCGTAATTGCCGCATCCGGCACGCTCGATCCGTCCGGCAACAACAGCCTGAACGCCAATCTGCTCGGCACATCCGGCCCCGTCGATTTTCGCTGGCCGCTTGCCGAAGGCGAAGCGCGCTTCCTGATATCGGGCCTCAACCTGGCGCTGACAGGCGACGCGCAGGCGGCCCGGCTGAACGTCAGCGGCTCCCTCGATTCCGCCAGGCTTCCGCAAGCCGATATCGGCAACGTCAAGCTGACGGCCAAGAGCGACGCCTTCAATCTCGCCGCCCGTTCCGGCAGCATTCAATTGCGCCTCGTCGCCGGCGACGCGACCTTCACCGACCCGAACCTCAATCGCGCAGTTCAAGGCCCGGTGACGATCGCCGCGCCCCTGCAGATCTCGCGCGACGGCATCGGCTTCAACGGCACCACCGTCGAAAGCGCCAATATCAACGGCACCCTCAACGGTTCCTACCGGCAGGCGGACCAGGCGCTGACCGGCAACGTCAAGCTGACCGTCGAGCCGGCAGCCCTGCCGGTTGCGGTGACGGGCAAATTCGATGGGCCGATCTCGCTCGAAAGCCAGGTGGCCGGCACGATCCCGTCGAAATTCGCCTTCAGCAATATCACCCTCACCTCGACGACGCTCGAAGCCGCCGGCAATGTGGCGCTCGACGGCTCGGCGCTGAACGCCGATCTCTCCGGCCGGCTGCCCGACATCGGCAAACTGATGGCGGGCGCCAGCGGCAGCGCAGGCTATGCGTTGAGAATAGGCGGCGAGCTGCCGGCCATCTCCATGACGGCCAATCTCAAGGCCCCCAGCCTGGAGATGGCTGGCCGCGCGCTTACCAACCTCAATGTCGACCTTTCGGGCATCGCCGATCCGAAGGCGCCGCAGGGCAAGATCGCCGCCACCGGCGCGATCGACGGCCAGCCGATCGGCATCAACGGCGACATTCTCTCGGAGAACGGCAAGACCAGAATTCCGGCACTGACCGCCGATATCGGCGGCAACCGGCTGACCGGCAATCTCGAAGTGTCGCCTTCTCTGGAGCCGACCGGCGCATTGACCTTCGATTTCCCCAATATCGGCCTGCTCGCCGCGCTCGGCGGTCAGAAGGCCGAAGGCGATCTCAAGGGTTCGCTCGGCGTCAGCAGCGACAGCGGCAGGATCGCGCTCAAGCTGCTGGCGTCAGGCAACGCGATCCGCCGCGATACGATTGCGATCGTCAAGCCGGATATCGACGTCACGATCAGCGATCTCGGCGCCTTTGCGGCAAACGGTACGGTGAAGGCCGAGGAATTGAGCGCCGGAACGAACAGGCTTGCCGGCCTCTCGCTCGGCTTTACCAAGCAGCAGGACCGTACCGACTTCGACCTCGATGCCGCCTATGACGGCAATCCCGTCATGGCGGACGGCAATATCGAGACTTCAGGCGGCAATATCGGCTTGAACCTCGATCGCTTCTCGGCAAGCCCGCGCAATATCCCGATCGAGCTTGCCGCACCGACGCGGGTCACGGTCGCAGGCGGCACCGCCAATCTGAACGGGCTGACGTTGAAGACTGGAGCGGGCTCGGTGTCGGTCACCGGCTCGGCCGGCGAAACGCTGAAACTCGATGCCGATATCAGAGAGCTGCCTGCCGCCCTCGCCAATGGTTTCGTGCCGAACCTTTCGGCCGGCGGCAAGATTTCCGGCACGATTGCCGTCACGGGAACACCCGCCGCGCCCGTGGCCGACTTCAAGCTCGACTGGAAGGACGCGACGACGGGCCAGACCAAGGGGGCAGGCCTTGCGCCGCTCGGCATCACCGTCGGCGGCAAATTCGCCGACAAGAGGCTCGATTTCGATACGACGGTCGGCGGTGCTGACGGTCTTTCGCTCAAGGCGGCCGGCAATGTTGGACTTGCCGATCCGGCAGCCCCGGTCCTCGATGTCGACGCCGATATCGTCAACCTGCCGGCCCGCATCGCCAATGGCTTCGTTCCCGACCTCGCCGCCGAAGGCACGATAACCGGAAAGCTGGCCGCCTCCGGCTCGGCAATCGCTCCCACCGCCGACTTCGATCTCGATTGGAAAGGGGCTGCGACCAGCCATACCAAGGGCGCCGGCCTTGCCGATCTCGCCGTAAAGGCATCGGGACGCTTCGCCGACAACAAGCTCGATTTCGACACGGCGGTAACAGGCGCCGAAAGGCTGTCGCTGAAGGCGAACGGCAATATCGGGATCACCGGCACGACGGTCGGCGACGTCAGGGTCGATGCGGCGCTGGACAATGTCCCGGCCAGCATCGCAAACAGCTTCGTTCCCGATCTCGCCGCCGAAGGCGCGGTCTCAGGAAAACTCTCGGCCGCGGGCTCTCTTTCCGCGCCGGCCGCGAATTTCGACCTCAATTGGAAGAATGCTGCTGTCAGCCACACCAGGCGCGCCGGCCTTGCCGGCCTCGGCGTAACCGCGTCGGGAAAATTCGCCGACAACAAGCTTGATTTCAACGCGGCGGCGAGCGGCGACAAGGGCCTCTCATTGAAGGCCGTAGGCAATGTTGCTCTTGCCGGCACGACGGTCGACAACATGAAGCTCGATGCCGAGATCGCCAATATTCCGGCCAGCCTCGCAAACGCCTTCGTTCCGGATCTCGCCGCCGGCGGCATGATTTCTGGCACCGTGTCGGCCGCCGGCACCCCTGCCGCACCGAAGGCCGACTTCAAGCTCGGCTGGAAGGACGCTGCGACCAGCCACACCAGAAGCGCTCGTCTCTCCGGCCTCGCGCTGGCCGCATCCGGCCGTTTCGCCGATAACCGGCTCGATTTCGACGCCAATCTCGGCGGCGAGGGCGGTCTCTCGCTCAAGGCCGCCGGCAATGTCGCGATAGAGGGAACCTCGGTTCGCAATCTCGACGTCAAGGCCGATCTCGCCAACCTGCCCGCGGGTCTTGCCAATGGTTTCGTGCCGGGTCTCGCCGCAGAAGGCACCGTATCGGGAACGGCATCCGCTTCCGGAGCGCTGCCGAAGCCGGCGGTCGATTTCAAGCTGGACTGGAAGAATGCCGCGACCGCACAGACCAAAAGCAGCGGCCTTTCCGGCCTCGCGGCTGCGGCATCCGGCAAATTCGTCAACGACAGGGTCGATTTCGATGCCAACCTCACCGGCAGGGACGGCGTGCTGGCCAAGGCGACAGGCGGCGTGACCATCGCGGGAACGGCCATTCGCGATCTTTCGATCAATGCGGATATCCCTGCCCTGCCGGCAAATATCGCAAATGCCTTTGTCCCCGGTCTCGGCGCCGAGGGCACGATTTCGGCAAATGCGACCACATCAGGAACCCCGGCCGACCCGATCGTCGATTTCAAGCTCGACTGGAAGGATGCCGCGACCAGCCATACCAAGGCTGCCGGCCTTTCCCGCCTTGCCCTGGCGGCGACGGGAAAATACGCCGGCGACAGGCTGGATTTCGATGCCAATCTCAGCGGCAGCGGTGGCATTGCCGTGAAGGCAGCCGGCAACCTCGCCATCGCAGGCACCTCCATCCGCTCGGTCGATGTCACGGCCAATGCCGAGAATGTTCCGGCCGGCATCGCCAATGGCTTCGTTCCCGGTCTTGCCGCCGAAGGCACGGTCTCGGCAACCGCAAAGGCGGCCGGGGCGCTATCGGCGCCCTCCGTCGACTTCAAGGTCGATTGGAAGAACGCCGCGACGAGCCAGACGAAAGGCGCCGGCCTCTCGCCCTTCACCATCGGCGCATCGGGCAAGCTTGCCGACAACAAGCTGACGGTCGACACCAGCCTCGCCGGTGACGCCGGCATGTCGCTGAAGGGCGGCGGCAGCGTGGTGATATCGGGCAATCGCACCCTCGACATGCGCTTCAACGGCAATCTTCCCTTCGCCGTACTCGGCACGCCGCTGGCCGAGCAGGGCTTCGTCGCCGACGGCGTCGCCACCGTCGATCTCCGGATCGGCGGAACGGCCGCGGCACCCGTCATCAACGGCACGGTCGCGACATCAGGCGCAAAGCTCGTCGACGTCCGGCGCAATCTTGCCGTCAACAATCTCGCCGCGACCGTGACCTTCAACGGCAACCAGGCCGTCATCTCGCGTCTCAGCGGCAATCTCGGCGGCGGCGGCACGATTTCGGCAAGCGGCACCATCGGCATCCAGCCGGCCGGCGGCTTCCCCGCCGATATTTCGATCAAGCTCGACAAGGCGGTCTATGTCGATGGAACGCTCGTCGTCTCGACCGTCAGCGGAAACGTCGGGCTGCGCGGACCGATCATGAGCGCGACGCTGAACGGCAAGCTTCAGCTGGAAAAGACATCGATCACCATTCCGGAAAAGTTGCCGACCTCACTGCGGGAAATCGACATCCGGCACAAGAATGCGCCGCGTGCTGTGCTTGCGCAGCTGCGCGACGAAGGCGAGCGGAAGCCGGGGGAGAAATCCTCGGTTCTCACCCTCGATCTCCAGATCGACGCGCCCTCGCATATCTTCGTGCGCGGCCGCGGCATCGATGCCGAAGTCGGCGGCAGCGTCACGATCCGCGGAACGGCGGCAGCACCGATCGTGACCGGCGGCTTCACCATGCGCCGCGGCCGGCTGACCATTCTCAACCGCCGCCTTGATTTTTCCGACAAGAGCAGGATCACCTTTGCCGGCGACCTGACGCCGGCGCTCGACATGGAAGCGACCTCAACCTCCGGCACGACGACGCTGACCGTCGATGTCGCCGGCCTTGCCACCGATCCCTCGATCACCTTCTCCTCTTCGCCGCAGCTGCCGCAGGACGAGGTGCTGGCGCAGCTGATCTTCGGCCAGTCGATGTCGAAACTCTCGCCGGTGCAGATCGCGCAGCTCGCCGACGCCGTCAGCCAGCTGGCCGGCAATCGCTCCACCTCGCTGTTCGAAGGCCTGCGCAACCAGCTCGGGGTCGACGACCTCGACATCAGCACCGACGAGAAGGGCCAGACGAGCGTCAGCGTCGGCCGCTATCTCAACGATCGCACCTATTTCGAGCTGCAGCAGGGCGGCGCGGCCGGCGCCAAGGCCATCATCAACCTCGATGTCGGCCGCGGTGTCAAACTGCGCGGCGCAGCCGGCGGCAACGGCGACGGCGAAGCCGGTATCGTCTATGAACGGGAATACTGAGCCGGCTGGGACTTCTTAGAAACCGGTCTTGCTCGTCTTCAGAAGAATATTGGTCTCGGTCGAGTTGATGCCGTTGATCAGCCGGATGCGGCGCAGCGTCTCGTCGAAGGAAGCAAGGTCGCGATCCTCGAGTTCGGCGACAAAATCCCATTTGCCGTTGGTGCTGTGAAGGGCGCGAACCTGCGGCAGGCCCCTGAGCTGATCGGCGACCCTGTCAGCGAGCTTGCCGAGCACCTCGATCATGACGATGGCGCGCACGCCGGCGGACCGCGTCTCGTGGCTGGTGCGAATGGTGAAACCGACAATGGTGCCGCTGGCCACCAGCCGGTCGATGCGGGCGGCCACCGTCGCCCGCGATGCGCCCGTCATCGCCGCAAGCGATGAAACGGAAATCCGGGCATTGTGGCGAAGGGCGCTCAGAAGCTCGGTATCGAGATCGTCCACGCTGATCACTTTGTCAAAATAGCTTTATCAATCTGCGCAATCATAATCCATTTCTGGCACTTTTCCATCTTTTTGCCGTCAACCCTTTATCCCACTATCGGCCGAAACAGGCCTCAACCCGGAGCCCTCGCATGAATGTCCAATCGCGATCTGTCACCCTCATCGGCGCACCATTGGAAGAAGGCTCCGGCCGCAGGGGCGCCGCCATGGGCCCCGCGGCGCTGCGCATTGCCGGTGTCGACCAGACGCTGATCGATCTCGGCCACGATGTCGCGGACAATGGCGATCTCAGCATCGTGCCGGCGATGGACCTGCCGAATCATCCCAAGGCCCATAATCTGAGGATCGTCGGCGCCTTCACCCGTGCGCTCGAAAGCAGCGTCCATGACGTCGCCGCTTCCGGCCGTTTCCCGCTCATTCTCGGCGGCGACCACAGCCTTTCCATGGGCAGCGTCTCCGGCATGGCCCGCTATGCCGCCAGCAAAGGCCGCCCGCTCTTCGTGCTCTGGCTCGATGCCCACGCCGATTTCAATTCTCCCGCCACCTCGCCCTCCGGCAATATTCACGGCATGCCCGTCGCCTTCTTCTGCGGCGAGGCAGAGTTCGCCGAAATCCTGCCGAAGGACCGCCCCTTCGTCGATCCCAAGCATGTCTTCCAGGTTGGTATCCGTTCGGTCGATGCGCGCGAGCGCGAGGAGATCCATGAACACGGCGTCAACGTCTTCGATATGCGGGCGATCGACGAGCAGGGCATCGGGGCCATCATGCGGGACATTCTCGACGTCGTCGCCAAGGCGAACGGCCTGCTGCATGTCAGCCTCGATCTCGATTTCCTCGATCCCGACATTGCCCCCGGCGTCGGCACGACGGTGCCCGGCGGCGCCACCTTCCGCGAGGCCCATCTCGTCATGGAAATGCTTTCGGACAGTGGCCTCGTTTCGTCACTGGATCTTGTCGAACTCAATCCGTTTCTCGACGATCGCGGCAAGAGCGCCCGCATCCTCGTGGAGTTGACGGCGAGCCTCTTCGGCCGCCGTATCTTCGACCGCCCGACACGCGCAGCATAGAGGGGAGAAAGCCATGAACACGTCGGAAAAACTGATCGCCACGGAACAGCGGCTCGGCGCCAACAATTACAAACCGCTCGATGTCGTGCTGACGCGCGGCGAAGGCGTTCATGTCTGGGATACCGACGGCAATCGCTATCTCGATTGCCTCTCGGCCTATTCCGCCGTCAACCAGGGCCACTGTCACCCGAAGATCCTGGCCGCCATGGTCGAGCAGGCGGGGAGATTGACGCTGACCTCCCGCGCCTTCCGCAACGACCAGCTCGCCTACCTCTATGAAGAGCTTGCGGCGCTCACCGGCTCGCACAAGATCCTGCCGATGAACTCCGGCGCCGAGGCCGTGGAGACCGCCATTAAGGCGGTGCGAAAATGGGGGTACGAGGTCAAGGGCGTGCCCGAGGGCAAGGCGGAGATCATCGTCTGCGCCGATAATTTCCACGGCCGGACGCTCAGCATCATCAGTTTCTCCACGGATCCCGACGCCCGCACCGGCTTCGGCCCCTACACGCCGGGCTTCCGCACCATTCCCTTCGGCGATGCTGGAGCATTCGAGGCCGCGATCAACAGCAATACGGTTGCCGCCCTGATCGAGCCGATCCAAGGCGAAGCCGGCATCATCATCCCACCGGCCGGTTATTTCACCCGCATCCGCGAGCTCTGCACAGCAAACAACGTCACTCTGATCCTGGACGAGATCCAGACCGGCCTTGGCCGCACCGGCAAGCTGCTGGCCGAGGAGCACGAAGGCATCGAGGCCGATGTGACGCTGATCGGCAAGGCGCTGTCCGGCGGCTTCTACCCGGTATCGGCCGTGCTTTCGAATTCCGAGGTGCTGGGCGTGCTGAAACCCGGCCAGCACGGCTCGACCTTCGGCGGCAATCCGCTCGCCTGTGCGGTGGCGCGCACGGCGCTCAAGGTCCTCGTCGAGGAGGGCATGATCGAGAACGCCGCTGCTATGGGCGACTATTTCCTCGAAGGCCTCCGCTCGATCCGCTCGAACATCGTCAGGGACGTGCGCGGCCGCGGCCTGATGATGGCGATCGAGCTGGAACCCGAAGCCGGCGGCGCGCGGCAATATTGCCATGCGCTGAAGGAGCGCGGCCTTCTCGCCAAGGATACCCATGACCATACGATTCGCCTCGCCCCGCCATTGATCATCACGCGCGAACAGGTCGATTGGGCGGTCTCGCAGATCGAAAAGACGATCAGCTGAAGCAAATCCAGGCCGAAAACCTTCATAAACGCGTCTGCCGATTTAGATTTGGGCAACACTCTTTCGCTAATGTCGTCGTAACCGTAACGATGCTTCGCTAAGCGCTAAGCCATCGCGTGGTGTGAAGGCAAGGCTTGTCAGCGCCAATGGTGGCGCGCCCGCTTCTGCTTTGGCTTACGACAGTTGGGAAGAATTCTAATGGCCACGATCAATTCCACTAGCTTCAGCGGCGACACGCTCGAAATCATCGCCTTCCGCCTGCACGACCAGGAATTCTGCGTCAAGACCACGACCATCCGCGAAATCCGCGGCTGGGCGCCGTCGACGCCGATCCCGCATTCGCCTGCCGACGTCATCGGTGTGATGAACCTGCGCGGCTCGGTCATCCCGATCATCGATCTCGCCTATAAGCTGGGCATGAAGAGCACGGTCGCCAACGAGCGCAGCGCCATCGTCGTCGCCGAGGTTCACAGCATGGTCATCGGCATGCTGGTCGACCGCGTCTCGGACATTCTCACCATCTCCTCCAGCCAGGTCCAGCCAGTGCCCGAGGTGACCGCCTCCTTCGACCGCGCCTATTGCGAGGGCATCATCGCTTCGGAGAATGGCATGATCTGCTTCCTGAACCTCGCCAAGATGTTCAAGGAAAACGAGACGGACGAACTGGCCGCCTGATCCTCCAAAACAATTCAGCAATTAAAAACCGCCTTTCCGGGCGGTTTTTTATTACCGGCCAGAGCGCAATCTATGCTTGCCGTCATTGCGCGATGCTTCAAAATTAGAGATTGCTTTTATACCTAATATTAACCACGCTCCACCACTATGGGTTACGAAGCCAACGGATGACATGTCTCCGGTCCACGGAATGCCCCGCTTCGCTTCTACCAGGCCGAAACAGCAACAGCTGTGGACTTCAGAGAGACGGATATGTTTGGGCTATCCTCCGATTCGAAATGCATTCTCGATGCCATCTCCAAATCGCAGGCGATCATCGAATTCGATCTCAAGGGTAATATTCTGGCGGCGAACGAGAATTTCTGTCGTGCGCTCGGCTATGGCCTGAGCGAAATCGTCGGCAAGCATCACAGCATGTTCTGTGAACCGGCATACACGGCGACTGCGGACTACCGCGAATTTTGGGCGCGGCTCGGACGCGGCGAATATGACACCGGCGCCTACAAGCGTCTTGCCAAGGGCAACAGGGAAATATGGATCCAAGCGTCCTACAATCCGGTTTTCAAGGGCGGCAGACCGTTCAAGGTCGTAAAGTTTGCAGCCGATATCACCGTGGCGAAACGGAAGGCCGTCGATGATGCCGGCAAGCTGGAGGCGATGTCGCGCTCGCAGGCGGTGATCGAATTTACCCCCACCGGCGAAATCCTGACCGCCAACGAGAATTTCTGCAATGCGCTGGGATATTCGCTCGCCGAGGTCACAGGCAAGCACCACAGCATGTTCTGCGATCCCGCCTATGCCAGGACCGAAGACTATGCCAATTTCTGGAAACGGCTGGCGCGGGGCGAATTCATCGCCAATGAATTCGTCCGGTTCGGAAAGGGCGGCCGGCAGATCTGGATACAGGCAGCCTATAACCCGATCCTCGATGCCGACGGCAAGGTCTACAAGGTCGTAAAATTCGCCACCGACGTCACCGAACGCATGAGTGCCATTGCCCTGCTCGGCACCGCGCTGCGCGACCTCTCCGAAGGCAACCTGACGCGGACGGTGGATACGGCTTTCGTTCCGTCGATGGAACAGCTGCGCCGCGATTTCAATACCGCCATCGGCGACCTTGCCGAAACCATGAAGACGATCGGCGAGAACGCCAGCGCGATCGCCGCCGGCTCGCGCGAAATCGGCGCATCGGCCGATACCTTCTCCAAGCGGACGGAACAGCAGGCCGCATCGATCGAGGAGACGGCCGCCGCACTGGAGGAGATCACCACCACCGTCAATGATTCCAGCCGCCGCGCCGACGAGGCCGGCCGGCTGGTCGCCAAGACCAAGCAAGGCGCCGAGCAATCCGGCGTGGTGGTCCGCAATGCCGTTGCGGCCATGGGCCAGATCGAGCAGTCCTCGCGCGAGATCAACAACATCATCGGCGTGATCGACGATATCGCCTTCCAGACCAATCTTCTGGCGTTGAATGCGGGCGTCGAGGCGGCACGCGCCGGCGAGGCCGGCAAGGGCTTCGCGGTCGTGGCCCAGGAGGTCCGGGAACTCGCCCAACGCTCCGCCAAGGCCGCCAAGGAAATCAAGGCGCTGATCAACACGTCGAGCGAACTCGTCAGAAACGGCGTCGGCCTCGTCGGCGAGACCGGTCAGGCGCTCGAAGAGATCGTCGCGCAGGTCGGCGATATCGACGGCAATGTCGAAGCGATCGTCAGGGCGTCGAAGGAACAAGCCGTCGGTCTCAAGGAAATAAATCAGGCGGTCAACACCATGGACCAGGCAACGCAGCAGAATGCCGCGATGGTCGAGGAGAGCACAGCTGCCAGCCACAGCCTTGCGAGGGAGGCCGAAACACTGCGTGTCCTCTTGTCGAAGTTCCGCCTCCCGGGCCAGACCCAGCCTGTCAGCAGGCCCGAAACGCGACAGATGGGATCGCCGGCGCTGCATCTCGTCGCACGCGTCGCCAAGGCCCACGGCGCCGCCGCGTCAACGGCCCAAAGTTGGGAAGAATTCTGATTAACGCATGTCGCGCAAAAGTGTGCAGCGGTTTTGCGGCAACGACATGCGTAAAACAAAAACCTAAAGCGCAAGGAGCGATCTGAACGATCGCGACGTACTTTAGAGCGCGCCGCCGTACCTAGGCAGCGCGCTTTTGATCGCTTAGCCGAAGAGGGCGAAAGTCGCCTTCAGCGTTACCCAAACGCCCCAGAGCAGCGGAATGCCGACCACGGCCCAGGCGAGCATGGCCTTGCCGTCCAGCCCGCCGGTGCCGATGCCGAAGGAGCCGGTCGGCCCGGCATTGACGGCCGCCGACTTCGCCTGCAGCGCCGCAACCTCGTCATCCCTCATGAACCACTTGTCCGGAAGCGGCCTGACGAGCGCATTGGCGACGAGGCCGAGCGCCAGCATGCCGGCGAGGATATACATGGTTCCGGTATAGAGGGCCGGACCGGGCGCAACGCCGGCCGCGATCTGCGCTTCGCGGATATAGTTCACCACGACAGGGCCGACGATGCCGGCCGTTGCCCAGGCCGTCAGCAGCCGGCCATGGATGGCGCCGACGAACTGAGTGCCGAAGATATCCGCGAGATAGGCCGGGATGGTCGCAAAACCGCCGCCATACATCGACAGGATGATGCCGAAGGAAAGAACGAACAGCGCCTTGTTGCCCATGCCGGCGAAGGTCGGCGCCAGCGCATAGAGCGCGATGCCGATGATGAAGAAGCTGTAGTAGGTATTCTTGCGGCCGATCTTGTCGGAAAGCGACGCCCAGAAGAACCGTCCGCCGATATTGAAGAGCGACAGCAGGCCGGCAAAACCGGCGGCGATCGTCGCGATCGACGCCTTCTGTCCGGCATCGAGCTGGGCAAAGCCGACATCAGGCAAGCCGATCAGCGAGCCGGCAAAGATCTCCTGCAGCATCGGCGAGGCCATGCCGATGACGCCGATCCCAGCCGAAACGTTGAGGCAAAGCACGGCCCAGATCAGCCAGAACTGCTTGGTCTTGTGGGCATCGCGCAGGTGCACATGCCGGGTGGTGATCATCGTGCTCTTGGCGACAGGCGGGGTCCAGCCATCGGGGCGCCAGCCAGCCGGCGGAATGCGATAACCGAAGGCGCCGCCCATCATGAAGACGAAATAGATCGCCGCCATGACGATGAAGGTCTGCCAGACGCCGACCGACGTATCGGTCTTGAAAGCATTCATCAGCAGGTTGGCAAGCGGCGCGCCGATCATCGCGCCGCCGCCGAAGCCCATGATCGCCATGCCGGTCGCCATGCCGCGACGGTCCGGGAACCACTTGATCAGCGTCGACACCGGCGAGATGTAACCGAGCCCGAGACCGATGCCGCCGATGACCCCGGCGCCGAGCCACATCAGCCAAAGCTGATGGGTCATGACGCCGATAGCAGCAAGCACGATGCCGCCGCACCAGCAGCAGGCGGAAACGACACCCGCTTTGCGCGGCCCGGCCCGCTCCAGCCAGCCGCCCCAGATTGCGGCAGAAGACCCGAGCAGAACGAAGAACAGCGTATAGATCCAGCCGAGATCGGCAACGCGCCAGTCGCAGGTCGTGGTGAAGAGCGCCGAGGCGAGCGTCAGGTCGGGGCAGGCCGTCGGGGCCGTAATGCCGAGCGACTTGGAAAGCGGCAGCCAGAACACGCTGAAACCATAGGCCATGCCGATGCAGAGATGGATGGCAAGCGCTGCCGGCGGCACCAGCCACCTGTTGAAACCGGGCCTTGCGACAATTCTTTCGCGATCGAGCAGGCCTGAGCCCGCCACCGCTCCGTCGGTACGTGTTTCCGCTGCAGTCATGAACAACTCCTCCTTGTTTCAGACCTTGCTGTGATTGGAGCGCTGCCGTTTTTTCAGGAGCGCAAAGGACGCTGTAACACTTTGAATTTCTGCCTAGTTTACATTTAAATCGATTTAAATTTCAGTTATGCGATAGCGCATGCAGGAAGTGTGCTTCTGCCTCCCTCTGCACACGCCACTTTGGATTACCGGATCTGCTGTGCTTCCGCCTCCGGTTTGCGGATCATCGGAGCGGCCTGCAGCACGAGGGCATCCAGGCCGTTTTCCTCCTTTTCGAGAATTTCGAACAATTGCCGCCGCATGCGCGGCTCCCAGAATTTGTTGATATGGGTAGCCACCCCCTGCACGGCTTCGTCTGCCGGCTGGCTCTTGAAGAAGGTTGCGATCTGGTTCGCCATGTAGACGAGCTTGGTCTTGGTATCATGCGACATCGGCGATGCTTCCGGGCGAGATGCGGTGCGGGTGTGTGAAAATCTCGAAATCCTCGCCGCGCACCAGCGCGACGAGCGTCATGCCGGCCTCTTCGGCCGTACGGATGGCAAGGGCGGTCGGCGCTGAAATGGCGATGAGCACGGGACTGCCGAGGATTGCCGCCTTCTGGACCATCTCGACCGAAAGCCGGCTGGTCACGGCGACGGCACCGCCCCCGCCGCTTTCGCCGGCGCGGATGACCGCCCCGCAGAGCTTGTCCAGCGCATTGTGCCGTCCGACATCTTCGCGCACCGCAAGCAATCCCCTGGCCGGAAGATAGAAGCCGGCGCCGTGCACCGCGCGCGTCTCCCGATGCAGCGGCTGCGCCTCGTTCAGAAGCGAAACGGCGCGCACGATATCGGCATGGGACAGCGACAGCGGCGATGCCGAGACATCAGGCACCTGCCGCACCGCCTGCTCGATCGATTCGATGCCGCAGAGCCCGCAGCCGACCGGTCCCGCCATGCTGCGCCGCCGCGCCTGCAGCCGATCGGCGACGTCATCGACAAGGCTCACCTGCACGTCGATGCCCTGCTCACCTTCGACGATCTCGATGGCCGATATCTCTGCCCGCTCGGTGATGATCTCTTCGGTCAGGCTGAAGCCGACGGCAAAATCCTCGAGATCATCAGGCGTCGCCATCATCACAGCATGCGTGCTGCCGCCATAGGAAAAGGCGACCGGCACTTCTTCCGGCACGATGCGCGAGCCGGTGTGCATGATCCCGTTGCGGCGGGCAGTTTCGGGAACGCGGGCGGTGGTCGGAAAGCTCATGGCATACGCCCCCTCATCCGCCCTTCGGGCACCCTCTCCCCGAGGGGAGAAGGGAGGATCTCGCCGTCGACGCCAGCCCGCACCCCCATCGTCACTCCGCTGCCTCGAGCTTGCCGGCGATGCGGCGCGATTGCCGCGCCTGCTCGTCATATTCCAGCTGCCAGTCGGTCGGCCCGTTGGAGGGCGAGACCTGCACCGCCGTCACCTTGTACTCGGGGCAGTTCGTTGCCCAGTCGGAGAAGTCGGTGGTGATGACATTCGCCTGCGTCGTGGGGTGATGGAAGGTGGTGTAGACGACACCGGGCGCGACGCGATCGGTGATCAGGGCCCTCAGCGTCGTGTCGCCGGAGCGGCTGACGAGCTTCACCCAGTCGCCGTCGCGGATGCCGCGCTGCTCGGCATCGTGCGCATGGATTTCCAGCCGATCTTCCGCATGCCAGGCGACATTCTCGGTCCGGCGCGTCTGCGCCCCGACATTGTACTGACTGAGAATGCGGCCGGTGGTGAGCAGCAGCGGGAAGCGCGGACCGGTGCGCTCATCGGTCGCGACATATTCGGTGCGGATGAACTTGCCCTTGCCGCGGACGAAGCCGTTGACATGCATGATCGGCGATCCGAGCGGGTTCTTTTCGTTGCAGGGCCACTGCACCGAACCCATCTTTTCGAGATAGTCGTAGGTCACAAGCGCGAAACTCGGCGTCGTCGCGGCGATCTCGTCCATGATCTCGGACGGATGGTTATAGTTCCAGTCGAGCCCCATCGCCTGGGCAAGCTTCTGCGTCACTTCCCAATCGCCATAGCCGTTGCGCGGCGACATGACCTTGCGCACGCGGTTGATGCGGCGCTCGGCATTGGTGAAGGTGCCGTCCTTTTCGAGGAAGGTCGAGCCCGGCAGGAAGACATGGGCGTAATTGGCGGTCTCGTTGAGGAAGAGATCCTGCACGACGACGCATTCCATGGCCGCAAGTCCGGCGGCCACGTGCTTGGTATCGGGATCGGACTGGAGGATGTCCTCGCCCTGGATGTAGATGCCCTTGAAGGAGCCGTCGACCGCCGCATCCAGCATGTTCGGGATGCGCAGGCCCGGTTCGTTGTTGATCTTCACGCCCCAGAGTTTCTCGAAGATGTCGCGCGTCGCATCGTCGGAAATGTGGCGGTAGCCCGGCAGCTCGTGCGGGAAGGAGCCCATGTCGCAGGAGCCCTGCACGTTGTTCTGGCCGCGCAGCGGGTTCACGCCGACGCCGGGACGGCCGATATTGCCGGTCGCCATGGCAAGGTTGGCGATGGCGATGACGGTGGTCGAGCCCTGGCTGTGTTCGGTGACGCCGAGGCCGTAATAGATCGCACCATTGCCGCCCTTGGCATAGAGCCTTGCCGCACCGCGCAGATCCGCCGCCGGCACGCCGGTGAAGATCTCGGTCTCTTCGGGGCTGTGCTGCGGCTCGGCGACGAAGGCGGCCCAATCCTCGAACTCCGACCAGTCGCAGCGCTCGCGGATGAATTTCTCGTCATAGAGACCTTCGGTGACGATCACATGTGCCAGCGCCGTCATGACGGCGACATTGGTGCCCGGCTTCAGCGGCAGATGGTAGGACGCCTCGACATGCGGCGAACGGACGATATCGGTGCGGCGCGGATCGATGACGATCAGCTTGGCGCCCTGACGCAGCCGCTTCTTCAGCCGCGAGGCGAACACCGGATGCCCGTCCGTCGGATTGGCGCCGATGATGACGACGACATCGGAATACTCGACGCTGTCGAAGTTCTGCGTGCCGGCCGAGGTGCCGAAGGCCTGGCCGAGACCGTAGCCGGTCGGCGAATGGCAGACGCGGGCGCAGGTATCGACATTGTTGTTGCCGAAGCCGGCGCGGACAAGCTTCTGCACCAGATAGGTTTCCTCGTTGGTGCAGCGCGAGGAGGTGATGCCGCCGATCGAATCGCGGCCATACTGATACTGAATGCGCCGGAACTCCGACACCACATGCGCGAAGGCCTCGTCCCAGCTCACCTCCCGCCAGGGGTCGCTGACCTTTTCGCGGATCATCGGATTGAGGATACGGTCCTTATGGGTGGAATAACCGTAGGCGAAGCGGCCCTTGACGCAGGAATGTCCGCGATTGGCCTGGCCGTCCTTCCACGGCACCATGCGCACCAGCTCCTCGCCGCGCATTTCCGCCTTGAAGGAGCAGCCGACGCCGCAATAGGCGCAGGTGGTGACGGCGGAATGTTCCGGCTGGCCGATCTGGATCACTGATTTCTCCGTCAGCGTCGCCGTCGGACAGGCCTGCACGCAGGCACCGCAGGAGACGCATTCGGAATCGATGAAATTCTCATGCATGCCGGATGACACGCGGGAGCCGAAACCACGCCCCTCGATCGTCAGCGCAAACGTGCCCTGCACCTCCTCGCAGGCGCGCACGCAGAGCGAACAGACGATGCATTTGGAGGGATCATAGGTGAAATAGGGATTGGACTCGTCCTTCGGCATCCATTTCAGATTGATGTCGCCGTTGTTACGCGCCTTGACGTGGTTGTCGCCCTCATAGCCGTAGCGCACGTCGCGCAGGCCGACAGCGCCTGCCATGTCCTGCAATTGACAATCGCCATTGGCAGCGCAGGTGAGACAGTCGAGCGGGTGGTCTGAAATGTAGAGCTCCATCACGCCGCGGCGGATATCCTTCAGCCGCCCCGTCTGCGTGTGCACCACCATATTCGCGGCCACCGGCGTCGTGCAGGAGGCCGGCGTTCCGGCCCGACCCTCGATCTCGACAAGACAAAGCCGGCAGGAGCCGAACGCATCGACCATATCGGTGGCACAGAGCTTCGGCACCTGGATGCCGGCCTCCATCGAGGCGCGCATGATGGAGGTGCCCTCCGGCACGCTGATCTGCTGCCCGTCGATGGTCAGCATCACCATGGCCTCGGATTTCGAAGCGGGAGTGCCGTAGTCGATTTCATGGATGAGAGACATGGTCGGCCTCCTGTATGGACGTGGAGATGAGCGATTCGGAGGAAGTTGACGGGTAGAAAGTCATCATTCCGCAGCCTCCACGATCGGCGCCGGCGAAAAATCTTCCGGGAAATGCGTCATGGCGCTCATGACGGGATAAGGCGTGAAACCGCCGAGCGCGCAGAGCGAGCCGAATTTCATCGTGTTGCAGAGATCGGCAAGCAGCACCCGGTTTTTCTCCGGCTCGATGCCTTGGGCGATCTTGTCGGCCGTCTCGACACCGCGCGTCGAGCCGATGCGGCAGGGCGTGCACTTACCGCAGCTTTCGACGGCGCAGAATTCCATGGCGAAACGCGCCTGCTTCAGCATGTCGGCCGTATCGTCGAAGACCACGATGCCGGCATGGCCGATCAGCCCTTCCCTGGCGGCGAAGGCTTCATAGTCGAAAGGCGTGTCGAACAGCGCCCGCGGGAAATAAGCGCCGAGCGGACCGCCGACCTGCACGGCCTTGACCGGCCGCCCCGTCGCCGTGCCGCCGCCGATCCTGTCAACGATATCGCCGAGCGAAAGACCGAAAGCGGTCTCATAGAGCCCGCCATACCTGACATTACCCGCGATCTGCAGCGGGATCGTGCCGCGAGAGCGGCCCATGCCGAAATCGCGGTAGAAGGCAGCGCCCTTTTCCATGATGACGGGCACCGAGGCCAGCGAGATCACATTGTTGATGACGGTCGGACAGTCGAACAGGCCCTTATGCGCCGGCAGCGGCGGCTTGGCGCGCACGATGCCGCGCTTGCCTTCGAGGCTGTTCAGCAGAGCCGTTTCCTCGCCGCAGACATAGGCTCCCGCGCCGGTGCGCACCTCGATGTCGAAGGCGCGGCCGGAGCCGAGCACCGAAAGGCCGAGAATACCGGCCTGCCGGGCGATGCCGACAGCCTCGGTCATCGCCGCAATCGCATGCGGATATTCCGAACGCGTGTAAACGAAGCCCTTGGTCGCACCGGTCGCAAGTCCAGCGATCGCCATGCCCTCGACCAGCACGAAGGGATCGCCCTCCATGATCATCCGGTCGGCAAAGGTGCCGCTGTCGCCCTCATCGGCGTTGCAGACGATATATTTGCGGTCGCCGGCGGCATCGAGAACGGTCTTCCACTTGATGCCTGTGGGGAAACCAGCGCCGCCGCGCCCGCGCAGGCCGGAATCGGTGACTTCCTTGACGATCTCGGAAGGCGTCATCGAAACGGCGCGGCGAAGGCCGGCAAGGCCGCCATGCGCCTCGTAATCGGCGAGCGACAGCGGATCGGTGATGCCGCAGCGGGCGAAGGTCAGGCGGGTCTGTTCCTTCAGGAACGGGAGGTCTTCAACCTCCCCGAGACAGAGCGGGTGATCGCCGGCGCTCATCATCCCGGCATCGAGGAGAACAGGCACGTCCCTTGCCTTGACCGGCCCATAGCCGACGCGCTTGCCGGCGACTTCGACCTCGACCAGCGGCTCAAGCCAGAACATTCCGCGCGAGCCGTTGCGCACGATCTCTGCGTCGAGGCCGCGGGCGGCGATCTCCTGGGCAATCGCCTTTGCCACCTTTTCGGCCCCGAGCGCCAGCGCAGCGGCATCGCGCGGAACATAAATCTTTACTGTCATCGACGTGCCTCCGCGACGAGTTCCGCCGCCACCTGATCATCGACACGGCCATAGACCTCGCCATCGAGCATGGCCGACGGCGCGCAGGCGCAGAGCCCGAGACAGTAGACCGGCTCCAGCGTCACGCTGCCATCGAGCGTCGTCTGGTGAAAATCGATGCCGAGCAGCCTTTTCACGCGCTCGGCCACCGCATCGCCGCCCATAGACTGGCAAGCCTCGGCACGACAGAGCTTCAGCACATGCCGGCCGGCGGGGTGATTGCGATAATCGTGGTAGAAGGTCACGACCCCATGCACTTCGGCGCGCGAGAGGTTCAATTCCTCTGCAATGACCGGCAGGGCTTCCTGCGGCACATAGCCGAACTCTTCCTGAACTTCGTGCAGAATGGGGAGCAGCGGCCCTTCGAGGAAGCGAAGATCGGCGACGATGGAACGGGTACGCGCTGCAATATCGCCTTCGGCGATATGAATGGTCATAAGGCAGCCCTCCCACGGCTTGCTCGTTGCGAAATGACGGCCTCCCCCCACCTGAGTGTCATTTTCACAAGCAGCATCTCAAGGAAGCAGCCGGCGATCAATAAAGCTATCTCGTTGCTTGATAGCTTTTTCCTATTGAAGTTCTTCTTCTTGGACCAGCACTCTCGCTTCGTGCAGCAGCGCCGACACCAGCGGCGTGAACGGCTCGCGATAAGGCGCGACCAGGCCGACCAGATGATGCGCCTCCGGTTCGACGATCGGGATCATCCGGATTTCGACGGGAAATCCGAAGGATTTCGCCACATTGCGCGGCATGATGCTCGCCCAGCGGCCGGTCCGGACATGCGAGAACAGCACGATCATCGAATTGGATTCGAGTGTCGGGTGCACTGTGGCGCCGGCCTCGATCAAGTGCCGGTTGATGATGCGGCGGTTCTGCATGTCGGCAGTCAATAGGCAAAGCCGAAGATCGCCGACCTCCCGCCAGGTGACGCTCTCGCGGTCGGACAGCGGGCTGCCGGCGGCCGTGATGAGATTGTAGCGCTCGGCATAGAGGGGAACGGTGGTGACGCGGCCGAGCGGCTCGTTTTCGAGATAGGTGATGCCGGCGTCGATCTCGAGATTTTCGAGCATGCTCAGCACCTGCAGCGAATTGCGCGAGACGATCGAGAAGGTCACGCCTGGATGGCGTTCCTGAAACGGCGTGGTGATGCGCGAGAGCATGGCGAGCGCGGTCGGTATGGCGGCAAGGCGGATGTGGCCGGAAAGACCGCGGCGCGCGGCGCGCATCTCCTCGCGCATGGTGCGGGTGTCGCCGACGATGCGCCGGGCCCATTCGAGCACGCGCTGCCCCTCCGGCGTCAGCCCCTGGAACCTGGAGCCGCGCTGCACCAGCATGACGCCGAGTTGATCTTCGAGCTGCCGGATCGCGGCCGAAAGCGTCGGCTGCGAGATCCCGCACTCTTCCGCGGCGCGGCCGAAATGCTTTTCATTGGCAAGGGCGATAAAGAATTCCAGCTTGTCGATCATCCCCTTATCTTCGACATAGCAGCCGTATTCCGCAAGGGCGGGGGCTAACTGTTTTCCGCAGCCGGAAAAAGTTCGAACAGCGATTCGAGGAAGGCAAGCACGCTGACATTGCCGATGCTGTAATAGACCAGCCGGCCCTCGCGGCGCGTATTGACCAGGCCTTCGAGCCTCAAGCGCGCGAGCTGCTGCGAAACCATTGCCTGCTGGATGCCGAGGATACTTTCGATCTGGCCTACCGTTCGCTCCTCGGTCGCCAAGATACAGAGGATCAGAAGTCGCGTCTGGTGCGCCAGCGCTTTCAGAAGATCACTCGCTTCATGGGCTTTTCCAGCGAGCTTATGCAACTCCTGGCCGGTCATCCCCGGCTCCGGTTTTGGCAATGGCATTCGAGATCTCGGAAGGAGGCAATGAGGTAGATCAGTACAGTAGCATATTCGCAGAAGCGAATTGGCCAAAAGTGATGAAATGCCAAAAAAGGTCCAAACAAATCAGCAGATAAGCTGACCGCCGTTGATTTCGATCACCTGGCCGGTGATGTAGCCGGACAGCGAAGGAGCCGCCAGGAAGAGATAGGCCGGCGCACAATCCTCCGCCGTGCCGAGCCGCTGCAGCGGGATCGATTTTTTGGTCTGCTCTAGCTTCTCGCGGGAGGAATAGCGCTCATGGAAATCAGTCTCGATCGTTCCCGGCGAGACGCAGTTGACGCGGATCCCATCGGGCGCGAGCTCGCGGGCGAGCGCCTTGGAATAGGTCGCCACGAAAGCTTTCGAAGCCGAATAGATCGAGGAACCGGGGCTGCCCCCGGTCAGCGCCGAGATCGAAACCGTGTTGACGATGGCCGCCCCCTGAGCCGCCTTCAATGCCGGCAGCAGTGCGCGTGTCAGCGCCACCACCGATGTCTGGTTGAGTCGCACGACCGCCTCATAATCCGCATCGGTAAGCGTGCCGGCCGGAAAACGGCCGAGCATGGTGCCGGCATTGTTGACGAGCACATGCACCTTGTCGAAGAAGGCGAGAGCATCTTCGGCAAACTGCGCCGCCCCGCCGACAGCCGAGAAATCGGCATGCAGCAGCAGCGCCCGCCTTTCGGATTCGGCCGTCAGCAGCGAATCCGGCAGATCCCGTCCCGGCTTGCGCCCGGTATGGACGATCACCTTCGCGCCGCAATCCAGAAACTGGCGGGCCACTTCCAGCCCGATGCCGCGACCGGCGCCGGTCACGACGACATTGCGATTTTCAAACAGTCTGGGATGAAACACGAAGCCGTCCTCCTCGCGGACATGGCCGCCGGTTGCGCCATTCGCTGTTAACATAGTTGCGCCATTCGCTGTTAACATATGAGTGCGCCGACCGAAAGAAAGGCGCGCATCGATCTTCACGGGAGAAATCTTACTGGGCGAGACTTCGCCCGGGGGAACTAGCCCTCCTCCTCCAGAAGCCGGGCACCCGGTCCTTCCCTGCCGAGCCGGTCGCCGGGATTGCGCAGCGGACAGCTTTCGATCGACAGGCAGCCGCATCCGATGCAGCCGGCCAGCCTGTCGCGCAGCAGGCTCAATTGCCTGATTCGCTCGTCGAGATCGTCCTTCCACAGCCCCGACAGCGTCTGCCAATCGGCGGCTGTCGGCGTGCGCCCCTGCGGCAGCGATTCGAACGCCGCCTGGATTTCCGAAAGCGGAATGCCGACGCGCTGGGCCACCTTGATGATGCCGAGGCGTCGCAGCACATCGCGGCCGTAGCGCCGCTGATTGCCCCGGGTGCGAATGCTCGAGATCAGCCCTTTGGTCTCGTAGAAGTGCAGCGCCGAGACGGCAAGGCCGCTGCGCTGCGCCACTTCGCCGACCGTAAGCAGCCTGCCAAGCGCGGCCGGAGAAAATCTATCCATCGCCTGTTGACCTCAATATTGGTTGAGGTTTTATAAATCTTGCTCCTGCAGCCGTAAAGCCGGCCGCCGGAAAGAGGCATGCCTGTCTCGCCGCGTTGAATTAAAGCGTGTCGCGTATGCGCGGTTTTGAGATAACGACACGCGAGAAAATAAAGACCTAAAGCGCAGCGAGCGAATCTGAAAGATCGCGACGTGCTTTAGAGGCCTTCGGTTCCGTTCCCGGCAGGTACGGAACCTCGAGAAACACCCGGACAGGACCTCCGTCCGGGTGTTTTTCCTTCATATCGGGCTTATTCCGACCACGCGGACGGGTTACGAACTTTGCGGTTGCGGGAAGAAAACCCCGGTGATAATTTCCGCGCCGATTACAGGGGAGCTCCGTATTGCCGGGGCTGAGATGTGAGGCGCAAGCTTCTGGACCCTTCAAAGCTGATCTGGGTAATGCCAGCGGAGCGAGGTCCAAATGTTTTCCGGCGCACAAGTGTCGCTCTATCCGATGTCCGGCAATTTCGTCGGCATCATCCTTGATGCCGTCAAGGCGCTCGATCCCTATCGTGACCGGCTGCGCATCGAGACCGACGATATCTCCACCCTGCTGGTCGGCCCGCCCGACATCCTCTTTTCCGCCATGCGAGATCTGTTCGTCGCCGCCGCAAAAACCGGCGAGCATTGCGTGCTTTCCGCCGCGGTCTCACGCGGCTGCCCGGGCGAACCCGACGACGCCATTTGCGGCGTCAATTCTTCCTCCGGACAGGCGGAACCGCTTGCCGGGCGCATAGACGCTGCACTGGCCGCCGTCGAAACCGCCGGTGAAACCGGTCAGCCGACCGCCGCCCAATTCTCGCTCTACGTCATGGGAAGCGGAACCCATATGGACGAGATCTATGGCTGCATCGACTTCCTGAAGCGCTCCGGAACCTTCGATCGCTCGAAGAATTTCTGCACCAGGCTGAGCGGCGATGCCGGCGCTATCTTCGCGACCATCCGCGAGGCTTTTCATCGCTTCGGCGATCCCGAGGGACATGTGACCCTCGACATCACGATTTCCGCCAACAGCCCGACGAAAGCCTGAAATCGAACGTGACGACATCGCCGCAACAATCGGATTGGCGCCTTCCCGCGCTCCGCGCCGCTCTCTACCGGGGCATGCCCGCCTTGCTCGCCGGCTGCGCCTTCCTGGCGGCCTGGGAACTCTATGTCGATCTCTCCGGGATCAAGCCCTCCATCCTGCCGGCGCCCTCCCGCATTCTCATCCAGGGCTGGCTGAACCGGCAAGCGCTGGCCGCCAATACCTGGCCGACGCTCGGCGCGACCCTCGGCGGCTTTGCGCTATCGCTGGCCTTCGCCTTTGTCTCCTCGATCCTCATGGATTTTGTGCCGTTCATGCGCCGCGCATTGCTGCCGATCTTCATCGCCAGCCAGACCCTGCCGCTGGTAGCGATCGCGCCCCTCGTCGTGCTCTGGTTCGGCTTCGGCCTGTTGCCGAAGATCCTGCTGGTGGCGCTGGTTACTTTCTTCCCTCTGCTCGTCGCCCTGCTTCAGGGTTATGAATCGACCGACCGCGACATCGCCGAACTCCTGAACTCGATGAAGGCGAGCCGCTGGCGCATTTTCCGCCTCGCCCGGCTTCCTTCCTCCCTGCCCTATTTCTTCGCCGGCCTCAGGATTTCGATCACCTATGCCGTCGTCGGCGCGATCTTTGCCGAATATGCCGGCGCCGCGAGCGGCCTCGGCATCTATATCCTCAACGCCAAGAATAATTTTCGCCCCGATCTGGTGCTTGCCGCCGTCATCGTCAGCGCCGTGCTGACGCTCTGCCTCTTCGGGCTGACACTGATGATTCAGCGTCTCGCGATGCCCTGGCAGCCACCCCGGGAGCGGCGCCGATGACCGACATGCTTGAACTGCGCAACATCTCGAAAACCTTCGACGGCATGAAGGTTCTGGGCGACGTTTCGCTGAGCGTCGCAAACGGTGAGTTCGTGTCGATCGTCGGCCCGTCCGGTTCCGGAAAATCGACAGTGCTGAGATTGCTGACACAGGCGCTTCAGCCCGATTCCGGCGCCATGCTTTTCAATGGCGCACCGCTGGAACAGGCGCCGCATTCCTTCGCCTTCATGCCGCAGCGCGATGCGCTGATGCCCTGGCGCCGGATCATCGACAATGCCGCGCTCGGCCTGGAGGTGAAGGGCATGAGCCGCCGCGCCGCCCGCGCCGCTGTCGCGCCTCTGTTCGAGCGGTTCGGCCTTGCCGGCTTCGAGCACCACTATCCCTCCGCGCTTTCCGGCGGCATGCGCCAGCGCGCGGCGCTGCTGCGCACCGTCATCCAGACCCAGGACGTGCTGCTGCTCGACGAGCCCTTCGGCGCGCTCGACGCCCTGACGCGCACGCAGATCCAGGAATGGCTGCAGGGCATGTGGACCGAGCACCGCTGGACGGCGCTGCTGATCACCCATGATGTGCGCGAGGCGGTATTTCTTTCCGACCGCATCTACGTGCTCTCCGCCCGTCCGGCCCGCGTCATCCGCGAATTCCGCGTTCCCCTGCCCCGCCCGAGAAGCATCGCCGATCTCGGCTCGCCGACGGCCCAGGCGATCGAGACTGAAATCCTGCAAACCCTGCTTCATCCGCTGGAACAGGATGATTTTAGGCCAGGCGGCCTAAAATCTGAATCCCGTTCTGATTTAAAGAGTTAGAGCATGATGGCGGCCGAAAACCACTCACTTTTCGGCATCATGCTCCAGAGACCTGAGGAGGTCACCATGCCGCTTCTTACCCGTCGCCAGACGATCCTCGCCGCCATCGCAACAAGCCTCGCCGGCCGCGCAGCCTTCGCCCAGTCGGCGCCGGCAAAGGTTCGCATCGCGCTCGACTGGACGCCCAACACCAACCATATCGGCATCTATGTCGCTCAGGCGAAGGGCTTTTATGCCGCCGCCGGCCTCGACGTCGAAATTCTTCCCTTCACCGACACCAGCGCCGGAACGCTGGTCTCCAACGGCGTCGCCGATTTCGGCATCAGCAGCGAGATCGAAGCCATCACGCAGCGCGCCGGCGGCGGCGACGTGAAGATGGTCTACGGCGTCGTCCAGACGGAAACCGCCCGCCTGATCTTCAAGGGCGGACGCGACGACATCAAGAGCCCCAAGGATCTCGACGGCAAGACCTATGGCGGCTTCGGCGGCACCTGGGAGAGCGCGCTGGTCTCCGCCATGATCCGCAACGACGGCGGCAAGGGCGACGTCAAGACCGTCACCCTCGGCACCTCTGCCTACGAGGCGCTGGACAATGGCTCGATCGATTTCACGCTGGAGATCTACACCTGGGAAGGCATCGCCGCCGAACTGGAAAACCGGAAGATCAGCCGCTTCCACTATTCCGATTATGGCATTCCCGACGAACAGACGACGGTGATCGTCTCCAGCGACGCCTATCTCGCGGCAAGCCGGGAGCATGCCCGCGCCTTCATCCAGGCGACGCGCCAGGGTTATGCCTACTCGATCGACCATCCCGACGAAGCCTGCGACCTGCTGATGTCAGGCAGCAATGGCGCATTGATGAATACGGAACTGGTGAAGGCCTCTCAGAAGGCCCTGATCGAAGGGCACTTCCTGAAATCGGAGGCAGGCGTGATCGGCACTCTCGATCCGGCAAAGGCCGAAGCCATCGGCGGCTTCCTCCTCGAAAACGGCATTCTGGTCGATGCGAACGGCGCCGCACTCAAGGAGAAGCCGGACTTTTCCGCCTATTATACCAACGAACTCCTTGGCTGAACCCAATCCCAGCCTTGCCCGACGCGGCGTTCCACGTCACAATCGCCGGGCAAGGCGAGGGGCGCGATGAGACAAGAGGAAAGACTGGCCGGGGCGGACTTTCTGCGCGCGACGGCCTGTCTGCTGGTGCTTGCCCACCATCTCGTGCTGCGGCTGGATATGCGCAGGATTCCCGACGAGCTTGCGCCGGCCGCTCATATCGCCCGCTTCGGCAATTTCGGTGTTGCCATTTTCTTCGTGCTGAGCGGCTTTCTTCTGGCTCGTCCCTTCTGGCGCGCGCTCGACGCGGGCGGCGATATGCCGAACCTGCAGCAGTATGCGATCCGCAGGGCGGCGCGTATTGCCCCCGGCTTCTGGGTTGCCGCCACCGTCAGCTTCGCCCTCAGCCTGACGCTGCTTGCCCTGCCGCTGACACCGGAACTTGCGCTCCGCTACGTCTCCGGCATGCTGTTCATGAGCCAGTGGCATTGGCGAACCCTCTTTCCCGTCGAAGCCGATGGGCCGCTCTGGTCCATTCCTTTCGAGGTCACCAGCTATGTGCTGCTGCCCGCCTGCTTCTTCCTGCTGTTTCGTGCGCCCGTCCTGAGAAAGCACCCCTTGCTCACCCGCTCCGCCTGGCTTTGCATCATCGGCGGCGTGCTTGTTGCCCATGTGCTGATCCTGACCTTCTTTGCGCTCGACGACATCGGGCGCGGCTGGCGGTACGGCCTGCAGGGCGGGGCGAAGGAATGGATGCCCAAATATAATCCGATCGGCTTTTTCGCCGTCTTCGCGATCGGCGCGCTTGCCGCCGGCATCGAGGTCATACTGCCCTTGAGGCGCTCCGCCTGGTTCGATGCCGCTGCACTGCTCGCCCTCGTCGTTGCCGCATACCGCCTGGTCATATCGCCCGGCGGCACGCCGGAAGCCTTCGGCTGGCTCGATATCCCCTACGGCTTTCCGCTCTTTCCGCTGGCGGTCGCAATCGCCTTGGTATCGCTGACCCGTTCGCAAATTCTGGGCAGGCTGCTCGACAACGCGCCTGTCCGCTACACGGCAAAGATCTCCTTCGGCATCTACATCTGGCAGGAGATCATCCTGATATTGATCCAGAGGCTCGACCCCGGCTCGTTCGGTGCTTCCACCGAAAATGTCGTGACCGGCTGGCTTCAATCCTGCGGACTGACGGTGGCGCTTCTCTTCCTGGTCGCGACCCTCAGCTACTATCTCTTGGAAAGGCCGGCGATCCATTTTGGCAGCCTGCTTGCGAGCAGCCAGCCCAATCGGGCTACTCCTTTCAAAGTATAAATTCCCCATCACCTCAACTACAGGCATTAAGGTTAACGGGAAATACTCCCATTTTTGGCGTCTTCATGCTTACTAATTTCTTATTTATAACGATGACAAACGATAGCTGAGCATGTATTTGTCTCGTTGCGGTTCAGCGTCAGAATAATCTTGTGGACCTTCTGTAATGAATGCTTTTACTTCGAAGAGGAACGCGCGCTTCGATGCGTCTCGGCATCAGGACAAAATCAAGGCTCTGGTTGTAGCGAACTCCAATATTCGCCAGCCGGATAGCTTTTCCGATTCGAAAAGAAAGATGGTGCTGCGATTGATCGTGAAACGATTCATCGACATCATCGTATCGGCCAGCGCCCTGATTGTGCTGGCACCGCTTTTTCTGGCAATCGCGCTTTTCATCAAACTCGACGATGGCGGCCCTGTATTCTTCCGCCAGATCCGCTGGGGGCTGAACGGCCGGAAGATCACGATCCTCAAGTTCCGGTCGATGCGCACGGAAGCCTGCGATCCCAGCGGCATTCAGCAGACCGTCAAAGGCGACATCAGGGTCACCGGCATCGGCGCGATCCTCCGCAAGACCAATATCGACGAATTGCCGCAGCTTCTGAATGTCCTCAAGGGCGACATGTCGCTGGTCGGCCCACGCTGCCACGCCATCAATATGCGGGCGGCCGGCAGGCTCTATGAGGAACTCGTCCCCAATTACCACCACCGCCACGTCATGCGCCCCGGCATCACCGGTCTTGCGCAGACACGCGGCTGGCGCGGTCCGACGGCGCGCCCGCTGCAAGCCCGCGCCCGCATCGCCTGCGATATCTATTATGTCAGGCATTTCAGCCTGCTACTCGACATCAAGATCCTGCTCAAGACCCTGGTCATCGAGCTGCGCGGCGGCACCGGTTTCTAAAGCGCATCGCGATCTTTCAGAATCGCTCCTTGCACCTTCGCTCTTTATTTCTCGCATGTCGTTGCCGCAAAACCGTTTCGCACCTTGCGCGACATGCCTTTGGACAAGGCCATCACAGCGCCGCGGCAAAACGGCCGTTCATTCATTTCAGCCGCTCGATGACGCCGTTCCCATATCCGAGAAGAAAGCAGAAACAAAAAAGGCGGCCCTGGAGGCCGCCTTCGATCGATGCCGGTGATGGCGATCAGTCTTGCTGGACGATGCCGCGCAGGTGCGTCAGTTCCATGATGAAATGCTCGAGCTTCGACTTGTGCTCGTGATGCTCGGCATCCTCGAGTTCCTTCTTCGCAGCTTCGATGCGGCGGGTCAGTTCGTCCTTGTTGAGCTCTTCCACCGGTACGGCGGATTCGGCAAGCAGCGTGCAGCCGGTCGGCAGAATATCGGCGAAACCGCCGAACACGACATAGTCCTGCTTCTTGCCGGAAGCCGAACGCACGCTCACGACACCCGGCTTGATCGTCGTCATCGTCGGCGCATGGTGCGCCATGACGGTCATTTCGCCCTCGGTCGCGGGAATGACGACTTCGGTCACCATCTCCGACAGCAGCAGACGCTCCGGCGAAACGAGCTCAAAGTTGAAATTGTCAGCCATCAGTGACTTACCTTCTCGGCTATGGCTTTTGCATCTTGCAATTTGGTCCCGCAGAACGGGCAGTGCATTATCGCCTGGTCGAGATATCCGAGGCCCTCCTCGGTCTGAACCAGCCCCACGACCATCATGATCACGCCGTTATCGGCACGGTAGACGGTGGGTGCTGCCGGTTCCGGAAGGTCCGCCACGACCCCCTTCAGGGAGTCGCAGCAGAATATCTCGTCCTGAGCATCGCTCATCAGGCAGCAGCGAGCTTCTTGGCCTTCTCGATAGCTTCGTCCATCGAGCCGACCATGTAGAAGGCGGCTTCCGGCAGGTGGTCGTATTCGCCGTTGACCAGACCCTTGAAGCCCTTGATCGTGTCTTCGAGAGCGACGAGCTTGCCCGGCGAACCGGTGAAGACTTCGGCGACGAAGAACGGCTGCGACAGGAAGCGCTCGATCTTGCGGGCGCGGGCAACCGACAGCTTGTCCTCTTCGGACAGTTCGTCCATGCCCAGGATGGCGATGATGTCCTGCAGGGCCTTGTAGCGCTGCAGAGTCGACTGAACCTTACGGGCGACTTCGTAATGCTCTTCGCCGACGACCATCGGGTCGAGCATGCGCGAGGTGGAGTCGAGCGGATCGACGGCCGGGTAAATGCCCTTTTCGGCGATCGAGCGCGACAGAACGGTCGTTGCATCAAGGTGAGCGAACGAGGTTGCCGGCGCCGGGTCGGTCAAGTCGTCGGCCGGAACGTAGATGGCCTGAACCGAGGTGATCGAGCCCGTGGTCGTCGTGGTGATGCGCTCCTGCATCTGGCCCATGTCGGTTGCGAGCGTCGGCTGATAGCCCACGGCCGAAGGAATACGGCCGAGCAGAGCCGACACTTCGGAACCTGCCTGCGTGAAGCGGAAGATGTTGTCGACGAAGAACAGAACGTCCTGGCCCTGGTCGCGGAAATGTTCAGCGACGGTCAGACCGGTCAAGGCGACGCGAGCGCGGGCGCCTGGCGGTTCGTTCATCTGGCCGTAAACGAGCGCAGCCTTGGAGCCTTCGCCGCCGCCATGCTTGTTGACGCCCGATTCGATCATTTCGTGGTAGAGGTCGTTGCCTTCGCGGGTACGTTCACCCACGCCTGCGAAGACCGAGTAACCACCATGCGCCTTGGCGACGTTGTTGATCAGTTCCATGATCAGAACCGTCTTGCCGACGCCGGCGCCGCCGAACAGACCGATCTTGCCGCCCCTTGCGTAAGGCGCGAGAAGGTCGACGACCTTGATGCCGGTGACGAGGATCTGCGCTTCCGTGGACTGCTCGACGTAAGCCGGAGCGTCCTGGTGGATGGCGCGCTTGTGAGCGGTGTTCAGCGGGCCTGCTTCGTCGACCGGCTCGCCGATGACGTTCATGATGCGGCCGAGCGTTTCATCGCCGACCGGAACCGAGATCGGAGCGCCGGTATCGACGACCTGCTGGCCGCGGACGAGACCTTCGCTCGAGTCCATCGCGATGGTGCGGACTTCGTTTTCGCCCAGATGCTGAGCGACTTCGAGAACCAGCCGGTTGCCGTTGTTGTCGGTTTCAAGCGCGTTCAAGATCGCCGGCAGTTCGCCTTCGAAAGCAACGTCGACGACGGCGCCGATAACCTGGGTGACTTTGCCGACAGAGCGGGTAGCTGCCTCAGCCATATTCTTACCCTCTTTCCCTAACTCAGAGCGCTTCCGCGCCCGAAATGATTTCAATCAGTTCCTTGGTGATCTGAGCCTGACGCTGACGGTTGTAGCTCAGCGTCAGCTTGTTGATCATCTCACCGGCATTGCGCGTCGCATTGTCCATGGCGCTCATCTTGGCGCCCATCTCGCCCGCGACGTTCTCGAGGAGAGCGCGGAAGATCTGGACGGAGATGTTGCGCGGGATCAGATCGTCGAGGATCGACGCCGGATCCGGCTCGTATTCGTAGACGGCGCCTGCATGTTCCGCATCTTCGGCGACGGCCTCGGGAGCCTTCGCCGGGATGAGCTGCTGCGCGGTCGGGACCTGGCTGATCACCGACTTGAACTCGGAGTAGAACAGCGTGCAGACGTCGAACTCGCCGGCGGCGAACATGTCGATGACGCGTTTGCCGATCTGGTCGGCATTCTCGAAACCGATCTTCTTGACTTCGCGCAGTTCCTTGCGCTCGATGATCAGCGACGCATATTCACGGCGCAGGATGTCGTAGCCCTTCTTGCCGACGGTGAAGATCTTCACCGTCTTGCCTTCGGCCAGCAGCTTGCGGACATGGTCACGCGCAAAGCGCGCAATCTGCGAGTTGAAGCCGCCGCAAAGACCGCGCTCGGCCGTGCAGACCACCAGCAGATGGACCTGGTCCTTGCCGGTGCCGGTCATCAGGGCCGGCGCGCCATCCGCATCGGTGACGGCCTTGGCAATGTTCGCCAGAACCGCACCCATGCGCTGCGAATAGGGCCGGGCGGCCTCGGCCGCCTCCTGCGCACGCCGAAGCTTCGCCGCGGCGACCATTTTCATCGCCTTGGTGATCTTCTGCGTCGCCTTGACGGAGGCGATCCGGTTTTTCAGATCCTTAAGTGAAGGCATCCGTTGTCCGTCCTAACTAGGCCCGATTACTGGAAAGACTTGGCGAAGCTATCGAGAGCAGCCGTAAGCTTGCCCTTGGTATCGTCGCTGATAGCCTTTTCCGTGCGGATCGCGTCGAGGATGGCCGAGCCTTCCGAGCGCAGATAGGACAACAGGCCCTGTTCGAACTTGCCGACCGATGCGACCGGCAGCTTGTCGAGGTAGCCGTTGACGCCTGCGAAGATCACGGCGACCTGCTCTTCCGTCTTCAGCGGCGAGAACTGCGGCTGCTTCAGGAGTTCGGTCAGGCGTGCGCCGCGGTTCAGCAGGCGCTGCGTCGCAGCGTCGAGGTCCGAACCGAACTGAGCGAAGGCGGCCATTTCGCGATACTGGGCGAGCTCGCCCTTGATCGAGCCGGCAACCTGCTTCATGGCCTTGATCTGAGCCGAAGAACCGACGCGGGAAACCGACAGACCGACGTTAACGGCCGGACGGATACCCTGATAGAACAGGTCGGTTTCAAGGAAGATCTGGCCGTCGGTGATCGAGATCACGTTGGTCGGAATGAAGGCGGAAACGTCGTTGCCCTGCGTTTCGATGACGGGCAGAGCGGTCAGCGAACCGGCGCCCTTGTCGTCGTTCATCTTTGCGGCGCGCTCGAGGAGACGCGAGTGCAGGTAGAAAACGTCGCCCGGATAGGCTTCGCGGCCCGGCGGGCGGCGCAGCAGCAGCGACATCTGACGGTAGGCGACAGCCTGCTTGGACAGGTCGTCATAGCCGATCAGGGCGTGCTGGGCGTTGTCGCGGAAGTATTCGCCCATCGCGCAGCCTGCGAACGGAGCGAGGAACTGCATCGGAGCCGGGTCGGAAGCCGTAGCGGCGACGATGATCGAGTATTTCAGTGCGCCACGCTCTTCGAGAACCTTGACGAACTGGGCAACCGTGGAGCGCTTCTGACCAACGGCGACGTAGACGCAGTAAAGCTTCTCACCTTCCGGACCGCTGTCGTGAATGGCCTTCTGGTTGAGGAAGGCATCGAGCAGGATCGCGGTCTTGCCGGTCTGACGGTCGCCGATGACGAGCTCGCGCTGGCCGCGGCCGACCGGGATCAGGGCGTCGATGGCCTTGAGGCCGGTCGACATCGGCTCATGAACCGACTTGCGCGGAATGATGCCGGGAGCCTTGACGTCGACGCGCGAACGGCGGGTCGCGTTGATCGGGCCCTTGCCGTCGATCGGGTTGCCGAGAGCGTCGACGACGCGGCCGAGCAGTTCCGGACCAACCGGAACGTCGACGATGGCGCCGGTGCGCTTGACAGTGTCGCCTTCCTTGATGTCGCGGTCGGAGCCGAAAATAACGACACCGACGTTGTCAGATTCAAGGTTCAGGGCCATGCCGCGGATGCCGCCGGGGAACTCGACCATTTCACCGGCCTGAACATTGTCCAGACCGTAAACGCGAGCGATACCGTCACCGACGGAGAGAACCTGGCCGACTTCCGAGACTTCTGCCTCTTTGCCGAAATTTTTGATCTGGTCTTTGAGAATTGCGGAAATTTCCGCGGCGCGGATATCCATCAGCCGACCTCTTTCAATGCAAGCTTAAGGGTAGAGAGTTTGGTACGAAGAGACGTATCAATCTGACGGGACCCGACCTTGACGATCAGACCACCAAGAATTGACGGATCAACCGTGACGGCAATCGCCACGTCTTTGCCGGTGACGCCCTTCAGCGCCGCCTTCAATTCATTTTCCTGCTCTGCGGTCAGAGCATGGGCCGAGGTGACCTCGGCAGAAATTTCGCCGCGATGCTTGGCGGCAATCACCCGGAAGGCCTTGATCATGCCCGGCAGGGCGAACAGGCGGCGGTTGCGCGCCACGACCTTCAGGAAATTGGCGAAGAAACCGGAGATGCCGGCCTTTTCGCTGATGGCGACGATCGCCTTCAACTGGTCTTCGGCGGAGAAAACCGGGCTCAGGATGAAGCGCTTCAGGTCGCCGCTCTCATCCAGCATCGCCTGAAAACGGTCGAGATCGGCGGTTACCCTGTCTACGGCGCCTTCTTCGAGCGCCAGCTCGAAAAGCGACGAGGCATAGCGCTCTGCAACACCAGAAGTAAGCTGGGACGTGTCTGCCACTGGCACAAATTTCCCTGATTTCAATCCAAAACCCGGCTTTCGGCGGGCGCCGAGCCTATGATCTTGAATTCGTTTTGATTTCCCCCAGAAATCACAAGAGAAGCCTCTTGCTTCTTCCGAAATTCGGGGTCCGTCTAACATAGGATGTTCGGACTCGCAACACGCGTAATGCCCGAATACGCCTTTCACATGAATTTCTGTCCGCAAAATTGCGCAATGTCTTGAAAGCCGGCCGAAGAGGCCGTCCGGCGGTGGCGAAAATCACGCCTGGATGAAGCCGAACACATAGAGCAGGGGCAATGCAGCCAAAGCGACCTGCACAACCAGAAGTAAATAGTTGATGATATTACTCCCCTTATCGGACAGGATCGAGATGATACGGGCAAAGGCAGCCATCACGAAGGAAGCGCCGAGCGCCATATAGATCCAGTCCTGGGCGAGCATGATCGCCGAGGCCCCGAAACCGAGATAAAAACCGCCCATCGAGCGCGCCTCGCCATAGCCTTCCGGCCGCCCCTCCCGCGCCTGGAGGCCGAGAAGACGCAAGGCGTGGCCCGGCGCGAACATCATGACGAAGCCCGCCAGCGCCGTGAAGGCCGCGGAGCAAAACGCCAGCTGCTCGCCAAGCTCGGTCGGAAAATAGAACTCCATGCTTCAGCCCCAAATCACTCGCGAATCGCTGTTTTATGGCATGGGCCGGAAAAGGATGAAATGGCGGCGGCGCCAGAAAACGCCGGCGGGCGATCCGCAGCAAGCTAAAGGAAACTCTGCGGATCGATATCGAGCTGCACCTGCACCGATCCGCGCTCCTTCGGCGATTGCGACAGCATCGCCCGCAGGAAGCCCTGCATGTCGGAGTTCCGCCGCCCGTGCACCAGAAGACGGAAGCGATGGCGGCCGCGCACCAGCGCCAGCGGCGCTTCCGCCGGTCCGAGCACCGAAATGCCTGAAACCTGCGGCGCCGCATTGCGCATGCCGCGCGCATGGTTTTCAGCGTCATGGCGGGTTTCGGCCGAAACGATGACCGAGGCGAGCCGGCCGAACGGCGGCAGTGCGGCGCGTTCGCGCTCAGTGATCTCGCGCTCGTAGAAGGCGCCGGAATCGCCCGATACGATCGCCTGCATGACCGGATGCTGCGGCTGGTAGGTCTGCAGCAGCCCATGGCTCTTGAGGCCCGTGCGCCCGGCCCGGCCGGTCACCTGCGACAGAAGCTGAAAGGTGCGCTCGGCGGCGCGCGGATCGCCGTTGGCAAGGCCGAGATCGGCATCGACGATGCCGACCAGCGTCATAAGCGGAAAATTATGGCCCTTGGCGACGAGCTGGGTGCCGATGACGATATCCGCCTCACCCTTGGCGATCGCCTCGAGCTCCAGCCGCAGCCGCTTCACGCCGCCCATGATATCGGAGGAGAGAACGATCGTTCGGGCCTCGGGGAAATGCCGCTCCACCTCTTCGGCGATGCGCTCGACCCCCGGCCCGCAGGCGACCAGATGGTCGAGCGTGCCGCATTCCGGGCATGCCTCCGGCGTGCGCTCGGCATGGCCGCATTGATGGCATTGCAGCTGTTTGCGGAAACGATGCTCGACGAGCCAGCTCGAACATTGCGGACACTGGAAACGGTGGCCGCACACCCGGCAGAGCGTCAGCGGCGCGTAGCCGCGCCTGTTCAGAAAGAGCAGCGCCTGTTCGCGCCTCTCCACCGTCTTGCCGATTGCCCGGATCAGGACCGGCGACAGGAAGCCGCCGCGCTCCGGCGCATGCCTGCGCATATCGATGAGATGCAGGTCCGGCAGCGCGGCATCGCCGAACCGCGTCGGCAGGTGGACGGTGCTGTAACGCCCGCTCTGCCCGTTGACCTGGCTTTCGACCGACGGCGTCGCCGACACCAGGATTACGGGAAAGTCGCCGATGCGGCCGCGCACCACCGCCATGTCGCGGGCATTGTAGAAAACGCGGTCTTCCTGCTTGTAGGCGGGATCATGCTCTTCGTCGACGATGATGAGGCCGAGCTCCTCGAAGGGCAGGAAGAGCGCCGAGCGCGCGCCGGCCACGACACGCACTTCGCCAGTCACCGCCTGGCGCCAGACCTTTTCGCGCATGCGCGGCGGCAGATCGGAGTGCCATTCGGCCGGCTTTGCGCCGAAGCGGTCCTGGAAGCGCTCCAGGAAGCTTGCCGTCAGCGCAATTTCCGGCAGCAGGATCAGCACCTGCTTGCCGCGCCTCAGCGTCTCGGCGATCGCCTCGAAATAAACCTCCGTCTTGCCGGAGCCCGTCACCCCGTCGATCAGCGACACCGCGAATTCGCCCTTGCGAACGTCGCCCACGATCTCCTCGGCCGCCTGCCTCTGCGGTCCTTCCAGGCGCGCGGCGGCGAAGTCGGGATCGGGCTTTGCCACCACTGGCGGCGGCGGCAGGAATATCGTCTCGAAGATGCCGAGCGTGATCAACCCGTCGACGACGCTCGTAGAGACACCCGCAGCATGCGCTAGGCCACTGCGGGTCCAGGACAAGCCGTCGGCGGCGGCATCGAGCACCCGGGCGCGCGCCGGCGTCATCCGCTCCGGCTCGCCGCCGACGAGCTTCAGCCCTTCCACCATCGGCTCCGGCTCGAAGGCGTTCGGCGCCCTGAGCGCCATGCGGGCGACGAGGCCCGGCGGCGAAAGCGTATAGGTCGCCACCCAATCGATGAAATCCCGCATCTCCCGGGAGAGCGGCGGGCAGTCGAAGACATGGCTGATCGGCCGGAGCTTCTTCGGATCGACGCCATCTTCGCCGCCGTCCCAGACGACGCCGATCACCTGACGCGGTCCGAGCGGCACCTGCACGACCGAGCCGGGCTCGACCGCCATGCCCTCCGGCACCGAATAGGAATAGGGTTTCGGCGCCGGCATCGGCACCAGCACTGGAACCGTTCGGTTCGCGGGCGGTGCCTCGAAAAGCGCGCCAAAGAGATCGGACGAATCTGTGCTCATCGCGCGAGACCATGCCCGCAAATCAATGGAATTGGAACCGCAAAGAGGAAGCGGCGCATCCAGCGAGGAATGAGGGCTGCGAGGCGCGGCCAGGATTGATGCCCCCCTTGGGAAAGGGTTGCCGGACGAACGATTGGCTGCATAGATTGCCGGAACGCTTTGTTCGACCGCTGAACCGGAGGAGAACGGATGGCCCGACTGACCGAAGATGCCAAGGGCGTCTATGTGATTGCCGTAACGCCCTTTACCGACGACGGCGCGCTCGATCTTGCCAGCATCGACAGCATGGTCGATTTCTACGAGGGCGCCGGCGTCACCGGCCTGACGGTCCTCGGCCAGCTCGGCGAAGCGCCGAAGCTGACGGCCGAGGAATCACGCATCGTCGTCGAGCGTGTGCTGAAGCGCCTTGATGGACGCCTTCCGGTCGTCGTCGGCGTCTCGGCGCCAGGGCTCGCACCGATGCGCGAGCTTGCGGAAGCCGTCATGGGCGCGGGTGCGGCCGGCGTCATGGTCGCACCGCCCTGGACCGTCAGGACCGACGATCAGGCCTTCTCCTTCTATCAGTCGGTCGGCGAGGCGTTGGATGACACGCCCTTCGTGCTGCAGGACTATCCGCTGACCACCAATGTGACGATCGCCGCTGGCGTCATCGAGCGCATCGTCAGGGAAGTGCCCAATTGCGTCATGCTCAAGCACGAGGACTGGCCGGGCCTTGCCAAGATCACCGCGCTTCGCGCCGCCAGCGGCAGCGGCGCCATGCGGCGCATCTCGATCCTTTGCGGCAATGGCGGGCTTTTCCTGCCTGAGGAGATGGGGCGCGGCGCCGACGGCGCGATGACCGGCTTCTGCTATCCCGAGATGATGGTCGGCGTCGTCGAGGCCTATGCCGCCGGAAATCCCGATCGCGCACACGAAATCTTCGACGCCTACCTGCCGCTCGCCCGCTATGAACAGCAGCAGGGCATCGGCCTGGCCTGCCGCAAATACGTCCTTGCCAAGCGCGGCGTCATCAAGTCCGCCGCTCTGCGCAAGCCGGGCGCCCGGCTCTCGGCGCCCGACATTGCCGATGTCGAACGGCTGCTGGCGCGCCAGGCCATTCGCCTCAAAGAGATCGGCGCATGAGGCCGGATCAATACAGCTCAAGACTATGAGTATAGCGGTGGTGCTCGCGGGGCTGGAATCCTAACGACTCCCAGAACTTCGCGGCACCGTCATTTCCCGCATGAACGGTGGCGAGCGTGCAGAAGCATCGCCCATGATCCAGCAGAGCCTGGGCGAGCATCCGGCCGATGCCGCGCCCGCGCATTGCAGGTTGGACGTAGAAACGCCGCATCCGCAACGCTCCCGCCACGGCGTGTTCGACGGTCATGCCTCCGACACCGGCGAGCGCCTGATCGGCGTAAGCGCCGAGCAGCTTTTCGCCAACATCGTCGAACCTGACTTCGCCAGCGGACCATTCTTGTATGAGCCGGGTGATATGGAGATGGCCTTCGCACCTGGCCTCGCTCTCGAGAGCCACGATCTCCTGTGGCAGTCGATCCCGTATCACGCGGATATCGATCATCATCACGATGCTGCCTGGCTAAACCGCAGGAACCGGAAGGTCGCGGCCGGACACGGCTACAGCCGGCAGGCCGACCGGTACGAAGGCCGCGTCGCCGTCCGCCGCCAGATCATGCACCGTATGCTTTTCCAGCGCCTTGGTGACATCGTTGAGGTCGCCGTCCAGATCTTCGGCCGGAATGAGATTGCCGATGACGAAATCGAAACGGTCGCCGCGCTTGTTCAAGAGTTCGTGGAACACGGTCATATCGCGCAGTTCCGTCGACCATTTCGCCAGCCAGTAGAACAGGCCGGAATTGCGCGCCGTCATATGGACGGGAAGGATCGGCAGATTGTATTTGCGCGCCAGCCCTACGGCCGAGGTCTTCCACGAGCGCTCGTTCAGCCGTCCGTTCGCCCAATAGGCGATGCGGCCCGAGGGAAAGAGCACGGTCGCCTTGCCTTCCCTGACCGCATGGTTGGTCAGCTGCAGCGTCTCGCGCGCCTTGAGCTTGCTCTTGTGCTCCTCCCGCCATTCGACGGGAATGATCATCTCGGCAAAGCGCGGATTGACGCGGATCGCGTCCCGGTTGGCGAAGAACATCATATCGGGCCGGCGCGCTTTCAGAAGATCGAAGACAGCGACGCCATCGGCAATGCCGGTCGGATGGTTGCTGACGAGGATGAAGCCGCCCCTATCGGGAATGCGTTCGCCATTGGTGATGCCAATATCGAGTTTCAGCACGTTGCTCAGATATTCGAACGACTGGAAGCCCGGCATCTTGGCAACCGCATTGGCGAATTCGATCGCCTTGCTGTAGCGCAGAAGCGTGTAGAGAAATGGCCGCATCGCCGGCCAGAGCGGGTGTTTGACGATCCTCTGGCCGCGTTCGGCAATCAGCGTATCGACGATATGACCGGGTTTTCCATGTGAAACGAGGGCGATCGCTTCCGCGAGCTGTCCGAAAGCCGTCATGGAATCGCGCCGTGCCATGAAAGATCCTGTCTATGGGGTATAAAGCTATCGCAGTAGAATATGATCTAGGGATGACAAAGGTTTGGCCGGCATTAGCAATTCCATAACCGTTCCTGCTTCAAATTGGCGAACTTGAAGGCAAATTCAAGGCCCTGCCACGTGAATGAACTGTTGATCATCGCCGATCCGCGCCTGATGTCGGAACGGGCTGCGTGGCTCGAAAACCTCGCCCGCGAGCGCCGTCTTTCCGAGCATACGCTCGACGCTTACGAGCGCGACACCCGCCAGTTTCTGACCTTCCTGACCGGCCATCTCGCCGGGCCGGCGACACTTGCCGATATCAGGGAATTGCGCCCTGCCGACTTCCGCGCCTTCCTCGCGGCAAGGCGCAAGCAAGGCTCCGGTGCCCGCTCGCTCGGCCGCAATCTCGCCGGCCTCCGCTCGCTGCTGCGCCATCTCGAAAAGAAGGGCCTGGTCAATGCCGCCGGCGCTGGCGCGATCCGCTCGCCGAAGCAGCCGAAATCGCTGCCCAAGCCGCTCTCCGATACCCAGGCGATCACCGTCGTCAGCGACGAAGCCCAGCTCCATGACGAACCCTGGATCGCCGCGCGCGATGCAGCCGTCATGACCCTGCTTTACGGTTGCGGCCTGCGCATCTCCGAGGCGCTGGATCTCGTTCCCGCAGATCTGCCGAAGGGCGCCACCACGCTGCGCATCACCGGCAAGGGCAACAAGACGCGGCTGGTACCGCTGCTCCCTGTGGTTTTCGATACCGTCGAGAAATATCGCACGCTCTGCCCCCACCATCTGGAAAGCGGCGAGCCGCTGTTTCGCGGCGCCCGCGGCGGCAAGCTGCAGCCGGCGATCATCCAGCGCGCCATGCAGAAGCTGCGCAGCGCCTTCGGCCTGCCGGAGACCGCCACACCCCACGCGCTGCGCCACTCCTTCGCCACCCATCTGCTTGCCGGCGGCGGCGATCTGCGCACCATTCAGGAGCTGCTCGGTCACGCCAGCCTGTCGACCACCCAGGTCTATACCGGCGTCGATGCGTCGCGGCTGCTGGAGGTGTATGATCGCGCGCATCCGCGAGCCTGATGCAGGTCGCCCCAAAGGCTTGGGCCGAAGAGACGCATGAGGCTTCAACCTTTCGTTAACGCATTCTCTTAAAGGAATATGCGCAAGCCGGGCGTAGAGCATGACGCACAAAAGGCATGATGGGAAAACCCCTATGACGACATCAATCGGCCGCCGGACGCTTCACTTCATCGCGCCGGGCAACCTGCTTCTCTGGTTGATCGCAGCCTTTCACATGCTGCTTCTCGCGGCCCTGTTTGTCGCCTTTCTGACGGCTCGGCCGGCAGCGGCCGGCGATGAGACCTGCACCGGCCGCAACCTGATGGCCGAGCTGCAGCAGAACGATCCTGCCCGCTATGCCGAAGCTCTGAAGGAAGCCGACGCCACGCCGAACGGCAAGGGTATCTTCTGGAAGATCGAGAAGCCGGGCGTCCAGCCTTCCTGGCTGCTCGGCAGCATGCATGTCACCGATCCGCGCGTGCTTGCCCTGCCGCCCCGCGCCCAGGCCGCCCATGATGCGGCCGGCACGGTCATCATCGAATCCGACGAGATCCTCGATGAGCGCAAGGCGACCGCCGCCCTGCTCGCAAAGCCGGAGCTGACGATGTTCACGGACGGCACGACGATCGACAAGCTGCTTTCCCCCGAGGATTACCAGCGGCTCGAAGCCGGCCTCAAGCAGCGCGGCATTCCGCTCGGCGCCGTCTCTCGCATGCGGCCCTGGATGATCTCGAGCGCCGTTGCCCTGCCGGCCTGCGAAATCGCCCGCAAGGCGAAAGGCGTAAAATTCCTCGACCAGAAAATCGCCGCCGATGCCGCGGCCGAAGGCAAGCAGGTGAAGGGGCTGGAGACCCTTGCCGAGCAGATCCAGGCGATGGCCGACCTGCCGGTAGAATTCCATATGAAGTCGCTGATCGAGACGCTGGAGCTCGGCGACAAGATGAACGATGTCGTTGAAACGATGACCGATCTCTACCTCTCCGGCGATATCGGCATGACCATGCCGATGCTGAAAACCGTGACGCCGGAAGACGAAGGCGACACCAGCGATTACGCCGCCTTCGAACAACGCGTCATCCTCGACCGCAACAAGGTGATGGCCGAACGCGCCGCCCCCATTCTCGACGGCGGCAACGTCTTCATGGCCGTCGGCGCCCTGCATCTGCCCGGCGAGCGCGGCGTCATTGAACTGCTCCGCAAGCAGGGTTTTACGGTGACTGCCGTAAACTGAAGCATGTCATCCGAATAGTCAGCAACAATAGCAGATCATCGAGACTAACAACCTCAGTTTGTATACGTCAGGTGGTGTTCAGCCGAGCGTTATGCGGCGCAGCACATTGGTTTTCCAATAGAACTGATGGGTGAGCGCGCCCGCGACATGCGCCGCGATCAGCGCCCAGAGAATGATCTTCAGGATATCCGCGTGCAACGAACCGGCGGGATTGACGCCAAAATAATAGGCGCCGATGCCCGTAAGCGGCATGGCGAAGATCAAAATGTAGAGACCGGCATGCGCAAGCTTAGCCGCAAGACGGAAGATCGCAGGCTCCTCCGCGACCTCGGCCGGCACGCCGTTCACGAAGCGCAGCCCGAGCCTGACGGCGGCGAGCAGCAGAATGGCGATGCCGACATAGGCGTGGATGTTGGCCGACGCAATCTGCTCCGGCGTCGGCACCTCGCCTCTGCGCATGAGCCGATGCCAGATGTTCATGCCGTCAGGAAACAGCAGATTGAAGAAGATCAAAAGCGCCACCGTCCAATGAAGCGCGCGCTGGCTGAGGCTGTAACCCTTGGCGGACGGCTTTTGCATTTTCTAACCTTCGTCACATGCCAGTTTCTAGGGCGCGGTGACGATTTAACGATTTGGGATTCCC
>NZ_NWSX01000049.1 GCF_002531825.1 Rhizobium sp. J15
CGACGCACTGCCGGAATTGCAAAAGGCGCTCTGAGCGGGCGCCATGCTTTTCTTTCGCACTTGCGAATGACAGGAAAATTGTCTTTTATCTGCTGCCGGGCGATCTTTCGTCCGGCAGTAATGCTAAAATAATCGGCAACGCGGGGGCGATTGCCGAGCGGGGGTTTGGAGATGAGTGCGGTGTTGAAGAATATTGGTATCATCGGCGCCGGCCAGATGGGCTGCGGCATCGCGCATGTTTCGGCCGCCGCAGGTTACAGGGTTTACATCTACGATCTCTCGCAGGACCGCATCGAATCCGGCCTCGCCACCATAAACGGCAACCTCGCCCGGCTGGTGACGAACGGCAAGATGACCGACGAGGAGCGCAAGGCGACCCTGGCGCGCATCAGCGGCTCCGCCGATGTCAACGATCTCGCTCCCTCCGACCTTGTCATCGAGGCCGCCACCGAGGACGAAAGCGTCAAGCGCAAGATCTATACGCAAGTCTGCCCGGTGCTGAAGCCGGAGGCGCTACTCGCCACCAACACGTCATCCCTTTCCATCACCCGGCTTGCCGCCGCCACCGACCGCGCCGAGCGCTTCATGGGCATACATTTCATGAATCCGGTTCCGGTCATGAAGCTGGTCGAGCTGGTGCGCGGCATCGCCACCGACGAAAAGACGTTCACGGCCGCCAAGGAGTTCGTCGCCTCGCTGGAAAAGACCGTCACGGTCGCCGAAGACTTCCCGGCCTTCATCGTCAACCGCATCCTGCTGCCGATGATCAACGAGGCGATCTATACCCTTTACGAAGGCGTCGGCACGGTCGATGCCATCGATACGGCGATGAAACTCGGCGCCAACCATCCGATGGGACCGCTCCAGCTTGCCGATTTCATCGGCCTCGATACCTGCCTCTCGATCATGCAGGTGCTGCATGACGGCCTGGCGGATTCGAAGTACCGCCCCTGTCCGCTGCTGGTAAAATATGTCGAAGCCGGCTGGCTCGGACGCAAATCCGGCCGCGGCTTCTACGACTATCGCGGTGAAGTGCCGGTCCCGACCCGCTAAAGCATGTCGCGCAAACTGTGCAGCGGTATTCTCAGGCAAAGCGCGAAGCGCTTTTGCCGCAACCACATGCGTAAAACAAGGACTGAAGCGGAAGGAGCGAATCTGAAAGATCGCCACGCGCTTCGGACCATCACTAGAAAGGGCGAGTGGACCGAACGCCCCCGACATGCTTTCCTTGCCGGGAACGGGAGGAAACGCCATGTCGACCGAAACACCCATGTTCCTGCTGCAGTGCTGCGTCCTTATCGGAATTGCGGGCGTTTTCCTCATCAGAGGAGACGGCGACTCCTGAGCAATACTCTTAGGAGCCGATCGCACCCTTGATCAAAGCCTTGGCGTCGTCGCTGTCCCAGGCGGCGGGGCCGTTCATGGCGGAGATCAGGCAGCCCTTGTCGTCGAGCAGCAGCGTCACCGGCAGGCCGAAGGCGAGCCCCTCCTTCTTCAGGCTGTTGAACACCCCGATCGTGTTGTCGCGGTAAAGCTGCAGCGCATCGACGCCGATTTCGTTCAGGAAACTCTTCGGCTTCTCATCGTCGCCGGTGTCGATATTGACCGGCACGACCTGGAACTTGTCGCTTCCCATCTCCTTTTCCAGCGCGTTCAGGGCCGGCATCTCCTCGCGGCAAGGCACGCACCAGGTGGCCCAGAGATTGAGAAGCACGGTCTTGCCCGCGAAATGATCGAGCGTCATCGGTTTGCCGTCGGGACCATTGAAGGAAACCGCCGCCAGCTTGCGCGGCTCGTTGGCCGCCACCATGGCGGCAACCTGTCCCTTCATCAGCGGCGTCAGATTGGCGGCTCGCTCCTTCGCCAGCGGGCATTCGGCCGAAGCGCTGCTGCCGATGCCATTGCCAATCCCCGTCTCCTTCACGTATACCGCTGCCGCACCCGCAACGACGCCTGCGACGGCGGCGATTGCGATCAGTTTTACGGACGGCAGGCCGAAGGGTTTTTTCGTCGTCATTTCATTCTCCAGGACGGGCATCTTCCATGGCCGAGAGCAACACGGACACCAAATCCTCCAACCAGATGTGGGGTGGGCGCTTCGCCTCCGGCCCGGACGCGATCATGGAGGAGATAAATGCCTCGATCGGTTTCGACAAGAAGCTATTCGCACAGGATATCCGCGGTTCGGTCGCCCATGCAACGATGCTCGCCCATCAGGGGATCATTTCATCGGACGATAAGGACAAGATCGTTCACGGGCTAAACACGATCCTGTCAGAAATCGAAAGCGGCAATTTCGAATTCTCGCGCCGGCTCGAAGACATCCACATGAACATCGAAGCGCGCCTGGCGACGCTGATCGGGCCGGCCGCCGGCCGGCTGCACACCGCCCGCTCGCGCAACGACCAGGTGGCGCTCGACTTCCGCCTTTGGGTGAAGGAAGAGCTGCAGAAAACCGAACGGATGCTGACCGGCCTGATCGCCGCCTTCCTCGACCGCGCCGAGGAACATGCCGAAAGCGTTATGCCGGGCTTCACCCACCTGCAAACCGCCCAGCCGGTTACTTTCGGCCATCACTGCATGGCCTATGTCGAAATGTTCGGGCGCGACCGCTCGCGTGTGCGCCACGCCATCGAGCATCTGGACGAAAGCCCGATCGGCGCTGCTGCGCTGGCCGGCACCGGCTATCCGATCGATCGCCACATGACGGCCAAGGCTCTCGGCTTCCGCGAGCCGACCCGCAACTCAATCGACACGGTCTCCGACCGTGACTTCGCCATCGAGTTCCTGTCGATCGCCGCGATTGCGGGCATGCACCTGTCGCGCCTGGCGGAAGAGATCGTCATCTGGTCGACCCCGCAGTTCGGTTTCGTGCGCCTGTCCGACGCCTTCTCGACCGGCTCCTCGATCATGCCGCAGAAGAAGAACCCTGACGCAGCCGAGCTGGTGCGCGCCAAGACCGGCCGCATCAACGGCTCGCTGGTGGCACTGCTGACGATCATGAAGGGCCTGCCGCTCGCCTATTCCAAGGACATGCAGGAAGACAAGGAACAGGTCTTCGACGCGGCCGAGAGCCTGGAGCTCGCCATCGCCGCCATGACCGGCATGGTGCGCGACATGACCGTCAACACCGCGCGCATGAAGGCTGCCGCCGGCTCGGGCTTTTCGACTGCGACCGACCTTGCCGACTGGCTGGTGCGCGAAGCGGGCCTGCCCTTCCGCGATGCCCATCACGTCACCGGCCGCGCCGTGGCGCTGGCCGAAAGCAAGGGCTGCGACCTGGCCGAGCTCTCGCTGCCCGACCTGCAGGCGATCCACTCCGCGATCACCGACAAGGTCTATGACGTACTGACGGTGGAAGCATCCGTCGCCAGCCGCAAGAGCTTCGGCGGCACGGCGCCCTCCGAGGTGCGCAAGCAGATCGCCTTCTGGCGCGCCCGCAACTGAGAAATGCCGGGCGCGGCGAAAGCCGCCCCGCCCCTCGCGCAAGGCCGGCAGGACCGTCCAACAATCAGGGTGCACAAGGCGGATAAACTTCGCTATGAAGATCCCCATCATTCGAAATGAATGATGTCCGCCATATCTCGTACAAGAGGATATCCATGCAGAAGAGCTTGCCGCACCTCATCCGCCTGACGGCGGTGCTCGCCGTCATCGGCCTTGCCGTTGCCGGATGCGGACGCAAGGGCGACCTCGATCCGCCGAGTGCTGCGGCAACGAAAGAAGGCGACGTTTCCAAGCCGACGAAACAGCCGGGCACTGTCGACAAGCCCTTCCTTCTCGATCCTCTTCTTTAAGGCATAAGCCCGTGAACCATTTCGAGTACCGCGACGGCATCCTTCACGCCGAGAACGTCCCCGTTCCCGAGATCGCCAAGGCGGTCGGCACGCCCTTCTATGTCTATTCCACCGCAACGCTGGAACGCCATTACCGCGTCTTCTCCGAAGCCTTCGCCGATGTCGACTCCATGGTCTGCTACGCGATGAAGGCGAATTCGAACCAGGCGGTGCTGAAGACGCTTGGCCGCCTCGGCGCCGGCATCGACGTCGTCTCGGAAGGCGAGCTGCGCCGCGCGCTTGCCGCCGGCATTCCGGCGGACCGCATCATGTTTTCCGGCGTCGGCAAGACGCCGCAGGAGATGGATTTCGCCATTGAGGCCGGCATCTACTGCTTCAACGTCGAATCCGAACCCGAGCTCGAGATCCTCAACCAGCGCGCCGTCAATGCCGGCAAGAAGGCGCCGGTCTCCTTCCGCATCAACCCGGATGTCGATGCAAAGACGCATTCAAAGATCTCGACCGGCAAGAAGGAAAACAAGTTCGGCATCTCCTGGGAGCGCGCCCGCGCCATCTACGCCCATGCCGCCAAGCTGCCGGGCATCGAAGTGACCGGCATCGACATGCATATCGGCAGCCAGATCACCGAGCTGCAGCCCTTCGACGACGCCTTCAAGCTGCTCAGCGACCTCGTCGCGACGCTGCGCGCCGATGGCCACACCATCCACCACGTCGATATCGGCGGCGGCCTCGGCGTCCCCTATAAGGACGACAACAATCCGCCGCCGCTGCCCGATGCCTATGCGGCGATCGTCAAGAACCAGCTGCGCGGCCTCAACTGCAAGATCATCACCGAGCCCGGCCGCCTGATCGTCGGCAATGCCGGCATCCTCGTGACCGAGGTCCTCTATGTGAAGGATGGCGGCGAGAAGACCTTCGTCATCGTCGATGGCGCGATGAACGATCTCATCCGTCCGACCCTCTACGAGGCCTATCACGAGATCCGTCCGGTCACGATTTCGGCGGCCAACGCCCCGCGCATCCGCGCCGACGTCGTCGGCCCCGTCTGCGAGACCGGCGACTACCTGGCGCTCGACCGTGAGATGGCGATGCCGAAGCCCGGCGATCTGATCGCCGTCAGCACCGCCGGCGCCTATGGCGCGGTGCAGGCAGGTACCTATAACAGCCGCCTGCTGGTGCCCGAAGTTCTGGTCAAGGGCAGCGATTTTCATACGATTCGCCCGCGTAGAACCTACGCCGAACTGATCGGTCTCGATTCGGTTCCGGCCTGGCTCGATTAGAGCATGATGCCGAAAAGTGTGAGCGGCTTTCAGGCGACATCATGCTCTAACTCTTTAATTTAGAACAGGATTCAGATTTTAGGCCGGGCAGGCCTAAAATCATTCCTGTTCTAAGGCATGTCGCGCAAAAGTGCGCAGCGGTTTTTGCCATCACGACATGCGTAAAACAAAGACTTAAGCGCGAGGAGCGATCTGAAAGATCGCGACGCGCTTTAAGCAGCCATCACTTTTTGGCGAACAAACGTGAAAAGCCGGTATTACCGGCCGCTCGCCCTCGCCTTCGCCACAAAGAGTGTTATCCTTGTCAATCATGAGCGTATTGCCCCGCAATCGCCGGAAGCGCCCTCTGTACCAGAACGCCAGATCGCGGAGACCGGACCGATGACAAGCCCTACGAGGCAGAAGAAAGGTGCATTCGCGCTCCGTCCCTCGCTTGCCCGGCTGGTAACGACGAAGCGCCTGTTGGCGCGCATCGTGCTCTTCTTCGAGCAGTTGCTGCCGCCGCTGATGCCGGTCCTGTCGGTCATCGCTTTTTATCTCTCCGCCTCCTGGTTCGGTCTCTTCCGCAGCGTGCCGGACTGGATGCGCATCCTGCTGCTGATCGCTTTCGCCGCCACGTTCCTCGTCTCGCTCGTCCCCTTCCGCAATCTGCGCTGGCCGAAGGTCGCCGAAGCCGACCGCATGCTGGAAGAACGCAACGGTCTGCCGCACCAGCCGGTCACCGTCCAGGAAGACGATCCGGCCTTCGATACGCCGTTCGCCCGGGCGCTTTGGCGCGAGCACCAGGCGCGCATGGCCGAGAAGATCGCCGCCCTCGATGCCGGCATGCCGAGGCCCGATATCGCCGCTCATGACCGCTTCGCCCTTCGCGCCATTCCGGCGCTGCTTGTCGTCACGGCCTTCGGCTATTCGCTGTCGATCAACGGCGGCTCGATGGGCGACGCCCTGCAGGCGGCCCCCGAACAGGTGACCGTCGACCCAGCAGTGCGGATCGACGCTTGGGTGACGCCGCCCTCCTATACCGGCCGCGCGCCGGTTTATCTTACAGCCGACGGCAGCGAGCAGGCGGCAATCGGCATTCCGCAATTTTCGGGCCTCACCGTGCGCGTCAGCGGCGGAAAGACGGCCGAAAAGGTGGTCTTCCGCAAGGCGAACGGCGAGGCGCGGGATATCCCCGTGCAGGCGGACACAAAGCCGCTACAGGCAGCGGCGCCCGCCGGCGAGCAGCCGACGGCCGGTGCACCTGCCAACAATGCCCTCGTCGCGCAGACCCATGTGATGAAGCTCGAGGAAAACGGCGCGCTCGAGGTCAATGGCCGCCGCTGGAGCTTCGACGTGCTGCCCGACAAGGCGCCTGAAATCGCCTTCGACGGCATGCCGAAGCCGAGCGTCAACGGCGCGCTCGAAATCGGCTTCACCGTCAAGGACGATTACGGCGTGCAGGAGGCGCATGCGGAAATCGTACCGGTCGAAGCCGATCCGACGGCGACGCCGCTCTATCCGCTACCGGAATACCGGCTGGATATTCCCCGCCGCAACGCCCGCGACGCCAAGGGCGTGACCAGCCGGAACCTGACCGAACATCCGCTTGCCGGCAAGCGCGTGCGCATCACCCTCGTCGCCAAGGATGCCGCCGGCCAGACCGGCCGCAGCCCGCCGCATGCGATGATCCTGCCCTCGCGGCCCTTCAACGAGCCGCTTGCCGCGGCCGTCGCCGAGGAGCGGCAGGTCTTCGCCCTCGACACGCGCAAGATGCCGCAGGCGATCGCGCTGAACGAGGCGCTGACCATTCGTCCTGAGGAGACTATTCCCAAACTCACCAATTATCTGCTGCTGGAATCCGCCTTGGCCCGCATGAAGCTCGCAAAAGGCGAGGATGCGCTGAAGGATACGGCTCAATATCTCTGGGAAATTGCGCTTGGCATGGAGGATGGTGATCTTTCGCTGGCCGAGCGCAAGCTGCGCGAAGCCCAGCAGAAGCTCGCCGATGCGCTGAACCGCAATGCGCCCGACGAGGAGATCAAGAAGCTGATGGATGAGCTGCGCAAGGCGATGCAGGATTACCTGACCGAGCTTGCCCAGCGCATGCAGAACGCCCCGATGCAGCCGAACCAGAATGCGCAGAACATTCTGCGCCAGCAGGATCTGGAACGGATGATGGACCAGATCGAGAATCTCGCCCGCTCCGGCAATCGCGACGCGGCCCAGCAGATGCTCTCGGAATTGCAGCGCATGATGAACAACCTGCAGGCCGGGCGCCCGCAACGTGGCCAGCAGGGCCAGGAAAACAGCGAAGCCCGCAAGCAGATCGACAAGCTCGGCGAGATCCTGCGCGACCAGCAGAAGCTGATGGAAGAGACCTTCCGCCTCGATCAGCAGCTCAAGGATCGCATGCAGCGCGGCGAATCCGATATGGGCGAGAACGATCCGCTCCTCGACCAGATGACCCCGGGCGAGAACGGCGAGCCGCGGGACCAGCAGCAAGGCCAGCAAGGCGAGGACCAGCAGCCTTCCGATCAGATGACGGCCGAGCAGCTGCGGGAGGCGTTGAAACAGCTGCGCGCCCAGCAGGATGCGCTGGGCAAGCAGCTTGGCGAATTGCAGAAGAAACTCGGCGAAATGGGCATGAAGCCCGGCCCGGGCTTCGGCCAGGCTCAACGCGAGATGGACGGCGCCGGCCGCGAGCTCGGCCAGGGCCGCGGCGACACGGCCGTCGAGAACCAGGGCCGCGCGCTGGAAGCCCTTCGCCAGGGCGCCCGCGACATGATGAACCAGATGATGCAGGCGCAGCGGGGCCAACAGGGACAGGGCCCGAACGGCCAGGTCGGCCAAGGCGATCAGAACGGCCGCGATCCGCTCGGACGGCCACGCATGAGCAAGGGCTATATCGACGACGACGGCGTGAAGGTGCCTGACGAAATCGACGTCCAGCGGGCGCGGGAAATTCTCGATGCGATCCGCGAAAAGCTCGGCAACAATCCGCCGCAGGAAATGGAGCGGCGCTATCTCGAACGGCTGCTGGATATCCAGTAGGCCGACGTCACCAAGCAATTTGCATCAGGCTTCGACGCGCGTAACCCCGGAAATCCCAATCGATTTCCGGGGTTACGCGTGAATTGGAAAAAATGAAAATGCGTTAAGCGACGAGCGCCCGGGCGACAGCCTTGCGTATATCGGGAAGCGCGAAGGGCTTGGCGACGACGTCGATAATCTTTTCCGCGAGGTCGTCGGCGCGCTCGCGCTGTTCGGCATAGCCGGTCATCAGCAGGATCTTCAAAGCAGGAAACGCATCCTTTGCCTGATGGGCGAGCTCGATGCCGTCCATCACGGGCATGCGGATATCCGACAGCAGCAGATCGTAGACCCCGTCCTTCAGCTTCTCCAGCCCTTCGGCGCCGTCGGCCGCTTCATCGGTCTCGTGACCGTCGAGCCGCAAGGCCCGGGCTACGAAAGACCGCAGGGAGTCCTCGTCTTCCGTAATCAGAATTCTTGCCATATGTGCATTGCTCCGTCTTCAGCCCCGCGACGGAAATCACCAGACTTTCCTTTTCGATCGGTAAAGATGGCGAAGCGATGGACGGGATGGTTAACAACCCGTCTTTGATCCCATGACAGCGCCGCGCGTCTGAAGGACACGCAAAGGACGCTGTAACACTTTGAATCGCTGCTTAATTTTTTTAAATCGATTCCGATTTAAGGCGTTATGCGGCAGCTCAGGCGTCGCCGGTAACCACGCCGACGAAGGGCAATTCGCGAAAGGCATAAGCGACATCCATGCCGTAGCCGACGACGAAATAATCGGGGCATTCGAAGCCGACATAATCGGCTTCCAGCTTTTCCTTGCGCTTGACGCGCTTGTCGAGCAGCACGGCGATCGTGACGTTGCGCGCGCCGCGCTCGAAGAGCAGCTCCTTGGCAAAAAGCAGCGTCCGGCCGGATTCAAGGATATCGTCGATCAGCAGCACGTCGCGGCCGTGCACGTCGCTGTCGATATCCTTGACGATGCGCACACCCTGGGAAACGGTGCCGCTGCCGTAGCTCGACAGCGTGATGAACTCGACCTCCGGGGCAAGCCCGGTGCCATGCAGGGCGCGGATCAGGTCCGCCGCGAAGATGAAGGAGCCCTTGAGCACGGCGATGACGAGCAGGTCCTTGGTTGGACCATTGGCGATTTCCCGCGCCATCGAATGATTGCGCTCGGCGATCTGCTCGGCGGTGAAGAGCGGCTCGATGTTTTTTCCGCGCACGACAGGCATAGGGGCTTGCTCCATGAAAAAGAAGGTAAGCCGTTAGCACATATGCAGGCATGAAACAGCCTCGCCGGGCATGAAATTAACGCGATTCGTGCGTCCTGCGGCGGGAAGCCGGCCGTCATGCCCCCTGCGGCGCTAAGGCAGGAAGGAAAGCCTGACTTCCGGCACCTTGCCGCCGGCATGCTGGACGCGGGCCGAGAAACCCCGGCTTTGACCGGCATAGACGACGTCGGCCGGCGGTTCGATGACGATGCTTGCCGTCAGCCGTTCGTCGGTCACGAGATCGGCGCGGATCGGATGCACCGTCTGCGTCGTGCCGCTTTCGTTTTCGATGATGCCGTTGATATCAAGCACGCGCATGCCGTTGGCATCACGCGGCGTCACGGTCACATGGGTGAAATGCAGTGGCGCTCCGGCGGCGGCCCCCTCGGCGGAAAGGCCGGAAAAGCCGCCTGCAAGCCCGAAGACGAGCACGGCAAGTCCCAGCACCAATACCGCGAAGCTGCGCAGAGACGCGCGCTGCAACCAGGCTTCCGCCGCCCGCAGAACCGAAGCCATCGTTGGCAGAAGCGGCGGCTGCGCGCCGCTTGCCGCGGCCATGCGTCTGCGATTGTCGTTATAGGTCCTTGCGTTGAATTCCCTTGGCCGGACTTTGCCGACCGTCACGAACTCGGCGTCGGAAATATCGGCAGGGCGTGCCGTGCGGTATTGGCGGCGTGCGGGTTCCGGCGGCAGGAAATCATAGGCCTGACCCGGCGCCCGGCGGCTGAAGGAGGATGCTTCCATGGTGGCTGCCTCGCAGATGTCCACATGGTTTCGATGCCGGTCGAAATCTTGGCATTGAAACGAATCCTCCTCAGTCGTAAATTTTAATGGTTAATGCTTCGCAAAGATTGCCATCAAACGGGCGTCTTTCCGGGAAAATTTACCGGCTGTTAACGGTGTTGGTTAACAAGTCGCGCGGTGAAACCAAGAACAGACTGAGCTGCCCGTTGATCCACTTCGAGAATGTCGGTTTGCGCTATGGCATGGGCCCGGAAATCCTCCGGGACCTGACCTTCGACATTCCGAAGAAATCCTTTCAGTTCCTGACGGGCCCATCGGGCGCCGGCAAGACGACGCTGCTCAGGCTGCTCTTCATGTCGCTGCAGCCGACGCGTGGCCTGATCCGCATGTTCGGGCGCGATATTTCCGAAATCCCCCGCCCCGAACTGCCGCTGCTGCGCCGCCGCGTCGGCATCGTCTTTCAGGATTTCCGCCTCCTCGACCATCTCACCACCTATGAGAATGTCGCTTTGCCCTTACGGGTGCGCGGCAAGGAAGAGAGCTCCTACAAGACCGACGTCATCGAGCTCCTCAAATGGGTCGGCCTCGGCGAACGCATCAACGTCCTGCCGCCCGTGCTTTCCGGCGGCGAAAAGCAGCGTGCCGCGATCGCCCGGGCGCTGATGGACCGGCCGGAAGTGCTGCTCGCCGACGAGCCGACCGGCAATGTCGATCCGCCCATGGCCCGGCGCTTGCTCAATCTTTTCCTCGAGCTGAACCGGCTCGGCACCGCCGTGGTGATCGCCACCCACGACCTGGCGCTGATGGAGCAGGTGGAAGCCCGCCGCATGATTCTTTCGGGGGGGCACCTCGATATCTATGACTGAGCCCCCATCCAGAGACCGAGAAAAGGCGCCGGCGCAAAACCAGCAGAAGCGGCCGGAAATGCGCGTGCGCCCGACGGCGCCGATCCTGCCGCCCTCCAACATCCAGGGCAACGCCCTGATGGTGGTCATATCGATCATGGCCTTCCTTGCCTGCCTGACGCTCGGCGGCGTCAGCATGGTGCGCTCGACCGCGGCAAGCTGGGAGAGCCAGATCTCCCGCGAGATCACCATCCAGATCAAGCCGGACGACAAGCTCGACATGGAAAAGGCGCTGGCTCAGGCGCGCGACCTGGCCTTGACCTTCGTCGGCACCAAGAGCGGCCAGATCGTCGACGAGGCGGCCACCGCCCGCCTGCTGGAACCCTGGCTCGGCCCCGGTCTCGATCTCAAGGACCTGCCCGTTCCCCGCCTCGTCGTCATCACCATCGACGAGAGCAATCCGCCGGATTTCGAAGCAATGCGGGGATTGCTCAAGGAGAGCATCCCGCAGGCGAGCCTCGACGACCACCGCACCTGGGTCGATCGGCTGGTCTCCATGGCGCATACGACGGTGCTGATCGGCACCGGCATCCTGCTGCTGGTATTCTCGGCAATGGTGCTGACCGTCGTCTTCGCCACGCGCGGCGCGCTGTCGGGCAACCGCCACATCGTCGAAGTGCTGCATTTCGTCGGCGCCGAAAGCTCCTTCGTCGCCACCGAATTCCAGAAGCATTTCCTGAAGATCAGCCTCAAGGGCTCGGCGATCGGCAGCGCGCTTGCCGCGCTGTTTTTCGCCACGGCAGGCTTCTGGCAGAGCCGCACGCTGGCAACCCCGGAGACCGACCAGGCGACGGCGCTTTTCGGTACTTTCTCCGTCGGCGTGCTCGGTTATGCCGGCATCTTCGCGACGATGATCGTCATCGCGCTGCTCACGACATTCACCGCGCGGCTGACCGTCATGCGGACGATCTACGAAATCGATACATTGCGTTCGGACCCGACACGGACCGACGGCATCGCAAGTTGATCGCAACCGTGCCGTTTTGTCATGTCAGCGTCTGTTCTGCGCCGCAATCAGCGTATAATCACGATTCATGACCATGGGCCATACGACACGCAACCCGATTCGGCAGGACCCGGAGCTTCAGCGCCCGGCGGGTCTGCCGCCGCGGCGCGGCCCGATCCGCCGCCTGCTGCGCTGGGGCGGCTTTGCCTGCGTGCTGGCGATCGCCCTGGTGTTCGGCGGTTTCCTGCGTTTTGCCGATTCGGTGACGACGCTGAAGCCGCCGGTCGAGCCGAAGGCAGACGCGATCGTGGTGCTGACCGGCGGTTATCAGCGCATCGATCAGGCCGTGGAACTGCTGCAGAAGGGCGCGGGCAAGCGGCTGCTGATCTCAGGCGTCCACCCGACGACGACACCGGCGCAGATCCGCAAGATGACGCAGGGCTCGGCCGATCTCTTCTCCTGCTGCGTCGATATCGGCCACGACGCCATCGACACGATCGGCAATGCCGAGGAAGCCTCCAACTGGATCCACGCGAGGGGATACAGGAGCGTCCTCGTCGTCACCAACAATTACCACATGCCGCGCAGCCTCGCCGAACTCTCCTATGTCGATCCCGACATCGAGTTCATCCCCTATCCCGTCGTCAATTCGGATTTGAAGACCCGCAACTGGTTTACCGATCCGAACGCGATGCGCGTCATGCTCGCCGAATATGTAAAGGTGCTCCTGGCCGGCGCCCGCAACATTACCGGCTTCGGCCGCCACACCGGACTGCGCTCGGCCAGCGTCTCCGCCGCCGACTGAGGCCTGACCTAAAAATGAATCCTGTTCTGGGGCATCATCAAACGCTTTTTATGACGGGCAATATCGTGTAGGCCGGTCGCGTGAGCATGCCTCGGGAAAATTTCATGATCGCCCTGCGTTCCGTCCTCTTCAACACGATCTTCTATGCCAACCTCATCATCCGGATGATCGTGCTCTCGCCCTATTATTTCGTGGTGCCGCGTCTGACCGCCTATGAAATCCCGAAGAACTGGGCGCGCTCCAATCACTGGCTGATGCGCGTGATCGTCGGCACGACCTTCGAAATCGAAGGCCTGGAGAACCTGCCCGACGGCAGCTACATCCTGGCGCCGAAGCATCAATCCTTCTGGGATACCTATGCGCTGCTGCCCCGGCTCAAGGACCCGGTCTACATCCTGAAGCGCGAGCTGATGTGGATTCCGCTCTTCGGCTGGTATGCCAAGAAGCAGCGCATGATCCCGGTCGATCGCGGCGCCCGCGGCAAGGTGATGGTGGAGGTGCTGAAACGCACGAGGGAAGAGCTTGCCACCGGCCGCCAGCTCATCATCTATCCCGAGGGCACCCGCCGTCCGCCGGGCGCGGAACCGGTCTATAAATACGGCATCGCCCGCATGTACCGCGACCTTGGCATCCCCGTCGTGCCGATCGCCATGCATCCCGGCCTCTTCTGGCCGCGTCGGAGCATCCGCCGTTACCCCGGCCATTTCAAGGTGAGGATCCTGCCGCCGATCATGCCGGGCATGGATCCCGACGCCTTCTTCGCCCATCTGATCGAGGTCACGGAACAGGCGAGCGACGAGCTTCTCATCGATACCGTCGAACGCAATCCGCATCTGCCCTTGCCGCCGACGGCAGTCAAAAGGCTGGCCGAACTGCGCAAGGTGAACGCCGCCACGGCGTGACTAAAGCATGATGCCGAAAAGTGTGAGCGGTTTTCGGCATCATGCTCTAACTCTTTAATTTAGAACAGGATTCAGATTTTAGGCCAACGGGCCTAAAATCCTCCTGTTCTAGGCGGCGCGCAGCCGCTCCACTTCGTCGACGACCTGCTCCAGCCAATGGTCCCGGATGCCCATCTGCTTCAGATGCGCAAGCGTGTTGAAGACATAGGCATCGTTCGGGCCGGATTGCCCCTTGGCCTCGTTCACCACCCGCGCCGCCGCAAGGGCATCGAGCGTACCGGCATATTGCTCGTGGCCGCGATCGGCAATGTAGGTCACCGCCTCCACCCTGCGGCCGCCGGCAAACTGCAGTCGCACCCGGCGTTCCAGATAGACGTTGGTGACGAGCTCGCGGGCGCGCAGATAATCGATCACCTCGTCCCACTTGTCGGGCGCAATGCGGAACGCCATGCCGCGGCAGGCCCCACCCCTGTCGAGGCCGAGAACGAGGCCCGGATTGTCACGCGTGCCGCGATGGACGAAGGAGCGCACGCAGAGCGAACGCCTGTAACCATGCACCAGAGCCTCTGCCCGTTCCAGGAACTCGAAGCCCGGATTCCACATCAGCGAGCCGTAGCCAAACACCCAAAATTCGTCCATATCGCACGCCAGACCGGAATCACTTTGCGATTCACCATTGGAGAACATCATGGCAGCGTCAAGCCGATCCGGCAGCGGCCAATCTGGCAGTAGCAAGAAATTCTGGTTGCTGGGCGGCGCCATTCTCCTGGCGATCGCGCTCTATACCGGCGGCTGGTTCTATGCCGCGTCGGCGCTGAAGACCACGGTGCTGAAAGCGATCGCGCCCCGCGACCAGGCGGGCGTCAGCGGCGAATGCGCCGATATCGAATTCCGCGGCTATCCCTTCCGCATCGGCTTGTTCTGCTCCAAGGTCGATGTCGACGACAATGTCAACGGCGTCTCCGCCACCTTCGGCGCACTGCGTTCGGCCGCACAGGTCTATGCGCCCGGCAATATCGTCTGGGAACTCGATTCGCCGGCGGAGATCCGCACCACCAACGGCCTGACGATCTCGGCGCAATGGACGAATCTCCAGGCGAGCCTCGCCACCAGGCTGAAAGGCATCGACCGCAGCTCGACGGTCATCGAGGGCCTGAAGGCAACGGCGGTTTCCTCGTTCACCGGCCAGACCGTCAACTTCGATGCGGCCCGCACTGAAATTCACTTACGCCAGAACGGAGCCGATCTCGACGGAGCGATCTCCGTGGAGGATGCAAACACCGCGATCAAGGACTGGCCGCAGATCTTCCCGAAACTCTCCGCCAGCATCGATCTCACCGTCGCCGGCAAGGCCGGGCTGATCGACGGCAGCGATCCGAACGGCCTCAACGGCTCCGCCGGCGAGCTGCGCCGCATCGTCGCCGATATCGGCGATGGCAAGGTGATGACGCTGACCGGCCCCTTCTCCTTTGACGAGCAGGGTTTTCTCTCCGGAAAATTCAAGCTGGAGATCGAACAGCTCGGGCCCTGGGGCGACAGCCTGAAACAGGCCTTCCCCGACATTGCATCGAGCGTCAACACAGCGACGAAGCTCCTGCAGTCGCTTGCCGGTGGCAAGGACAAGGTCTCGGTCGATCTCGTCGTCGATCACGGCAACGCCACCGTCAGTGGTTTCATCCCGCTCGGCCGGATACCGCCGATCTGACAGGCTCTGCCTTCAGCCGATGTGTTTGATGAAGAAAACCTCGGGCACCGATTGCAAGCCGGGCAGCTCGATGGCGCCGGTTTCGGTAAATCCGTTGCGGCAATGCCAGTCCTGAGGCCGGCTCTCGTCGCATTCGCTCGACGTCATCAGCAGGCGGGCGCCCTCGGCGCGCATCGCCTCTTCCCAGGCAAGAAACAGCGCAGTGCCGACGCCCGACCGGCGACGGGCAGGCTGGATACGGATCATTTCCAAATAGGGAATCCTGCCCCAGAAACGGGAGAAGCGCAGGAAGCCGACGATCTCGCCGGTCTCCCTGGCCACGAGATATTCGCCGAGCGCCACGCAACGCGATACCCACGCCTTGCCGGCATTGGCATCCTCGCGCACCAGCCAATCGATATCCGCCTGGCTCGCGCTCGCCACCTCCACCATCGCGCGGCTACTTCTTGTCCAGCGGGTGAGGGCGGCCGAAATCCGGTGCGTCGACGTCCTGGCCGGCCTGGATGATCGAGCGGCGGATGGCACGCGTACGGGTGAAGAGCTCGAAAATCTTGTCGCCCTCGCCCCAGCGGATCGCCCGCTGGAGATAGGCGAGATCTTCCGAGAAGCGCGCCAGCATTTCAAGGATCGCATCGCGATTGTGCAGGCAGACATCGCGCCACATTGTCGGGTCGGAGGCGGCGAGACGGGTGAAATCGCGAAATCCGGAGGCCGAATATTTGATCACTTCCGATTCCGTTACCGTCTCCAGATCGTCGGCGGTGCCGACGATGTTGTAGGCGATGATATGCGGCAGGTGCGAAACGATCGCCAGCACCTTGTCGTGATGTTCCGCATCCATCTCGTCGACCTTCGAGCCGAGCGCTTCCCAGAAGCCGCGCAGGCGCTTCAGCGCCGTCTCGTCGGTATTCGCGACCGGCGTGAAGATGCACCAGCGGCCTTCGAAGAGGCCGGGGAAGCCGGCATCGGGACCGGATTTTTCCGTGCCGGCCAGCGGATGTCCGGGGATGAAATGCACATTGTCAGGCGTATGCGGCTGCATCTGCGCGATGACGGAAGCCTTGGTGGAGCCGACATCGGTGACGATCGCGCCCGGCTTCAGGCTCCCGGCGATTTCCTTCGCGACACTTTCCGAAGCGCCGACCGGCACCGAAACGATGATGAGGTCGGCATCCCGCACCGCCTCTGCCGAAGAGGTCGTGTAGCGATCGCCGAGGCCAAGCTCTTCCGCACGCTTCAGCGTGTCGGCGCTGCGCGTGGCGACGACGATCTCCTTCGTAAGCCCGAGCCGCCGGATGTCGTGGGCGAGCGAAGAGCCGATCAGGCCGATGCCGATCAGCGCGATCCGGTCGAACAGCACGCTCATGCCTGACGTCCCATGAATTCGCGTAGCGTTGCGATGACGCCGCGATTGGCCTCTTCGGGGCCGATGCTCATGCGCAGCGCATTGGAAAAGCCGTAGCTGCGCACGGCGCGCAGGATATAACCACGGCTCGTCAGCAATTCGTCGGCATCGGCCGCGCGCTTGCCGTCGATGTCGGGGAAATGGATGAGGACGAAATTGGCGACCGACGGCGTCACCTTCAGCCCGATCGCTTCTAGGGCCTCCGTGAGCGTTTCCACCCACATCTGGTTGAAGAAAACGGCCTGCTGGACGAAAGCCTGGTCGCGGATGGCCGCGGCACCGGCAGCGATTGCCGCCGCATTCAGGTTGAAGGGTGCGCGGACGCGGTTTACGGCGTCGACGATCTCGGCGGGCGCATACATCCAGCCGACGCGAAGCGCCGCCAGGCCATAAGCTTTCGAGAAGGTGCGGGTCATCACCATGTTGGGGCAGGAAGAGACGACCTCGATGCCGGCTTCGTAATCGTTGCGGCGCACATATTCGGCATAGGCGGCATCGAGCACGAGGACGACGTGTTTCGGCAGGCCGGCCTGCAGGCGGCGGATTTCGCTGACGGGAACATAGGTGCCTGTGGGATTGCCGGGATTGGCGATGAAGACGATCTTCGTCCGTTCCGTCACCGCGGCAAGGATCGCGTCGACATCGACGGTATAGTCCTTCTCCTTGACGACGACGGGCGTCGCACCCGTGCCCATGATCTGGATCTTGTAGACGAGGAACCCGTGCTCGGTGATGATGCCTTCGTCGCCCGGGCCGAGATAGACATGGCAGAGCAGGCCGAGCAGCTCGTCCGAGCCGTTGCCGCAGAGGATGTTTGCCGGATTGAGGCCGTGCACGGCGGCGATCGCCTCACGCAGTTCGATCGCCTGCCCGTCGGGATAGCGCCCGAGATTTTCTGCAGCCGCCTTGACCGCCTCGATGGCTTTCGGGCTGGCGCCGAGCGGCGTTTCATTGGAGGAGAGCTTGTAGACGCGGGCAACACCCGGCGCATGTTCCTTGCCCGGCACATAGGATGCGATATCGAGAATACCGGGACGCGGAACGGGCTTGCTCATCTCAACGCTCATGGGTCGACCTTGGATTTTCCGGAAAATGACCAAGTGGCATTAAAGCGGAATGCGGTTCTTGTCGAGAGCCGGAAAGGGGATCACCGGTTGCGCGTCGTCGGCACGCCATGGGGTGCAAGAACCGGCACGAAGACGCGGCGGGAGGCGCGCGCCGCCACCGGCAGCCCCTGATAGAGCCGCTTCTGCGCCTCGACGATGATGACGCCCGAAAAGGCCGGCCACAGCGTCCGGCCTATCCGTTCGAAGGCACGGCGCAACCGCAGGATCGTCCTGAGCTTGGAAGGCGGGAAGAACAGCGCCTCGGCCGTCGCCCCGGGCGTGAAATTCGTCTCCCGCAGCAGATGCGTCAGCTGGCCGCGCGAATAAGGCCGGCCCGAACCGAAGGGCGTATGCTCCATGCGCGCCCAGACGCCGCGCCGGTTCGGCACGACGATGACCAGCCGCCCGCCCGGCGCCAGCACCCGCCAGAGCTCCTTCAGCGTCTCGCGCGGGCTTTCGGCAAATTCCAGCGAATGCACCATCAGCACCCGGTCGATCGACGAATCCGGCAGCGGCAACTCCTCATCGAAGACCAGCGTCGTTGACGAAAGCGAGCCCATCGGCCAGTTCACCGCCCCCTGCCCGGCCGGCATAAAGGCGAAGGTGCGCTCGGTATCGGCCTGGAAGCGGTCGAGGAAAGGCACGGCATAACCGAGGCCGACCAGACGCTCCTGCGGCAGCCGCACCCAGAGCGAGGAGAGCGCCATGGCGATCGATTGCTCGGCAAGACGCCCGAGATCGGAATGGTAGAACTGACGTAGGTCGACGATATCGGCGTGCATTGCGATAAATGTTATCAGCGGGCGGTTGGACTTCAAGGCCGGACCCTCTACATTCCCGCAAGACTCGCATGACAAAGGATTATTTGACGATGAAACCTTTGGAATTAGACGTTTTTCTCTGCCGCACCGACAATTTCGGCGTTCTCGTGCACGACGTGGAAACGGGCTTTACCGCGGCGATTGACGCGCCGGAGGAAGGCCCGATCCTGGAAGCGGCGACGCGCCGCGGCTGGAAGATCACCCATATCTTTACCACCCATCACCACACCGATCACGTCGCCGCCAATCTGGCGCTGAAGCAGCAGTTCGGCTGCGAGATCATCGGCCCGATCAACGAGGCGGTCGCTATCCCCGGCCTCGACCGGGCGCTGGCCGATGGCGACAGGTTCCTCTTCGGCGACCATACGATCAACGTCATCGAGACGCCCGGCCACACCGCCGGCCACATCTGCTATCACTTCGCCGACGACAAACTGCTCTTTGCCGCCGACACGCTGTTTGCGCTCGGCTGCGGCCGCCTGTTCGAGCGCCCCGCCGCCGACATGTGGCATTCGCTGCAGAAGCTCGCCGTGCTGCCGGATGAGACCGCCGTCTATTTCGGCCACGAATACACGCTCTCCAATGCCCGCTTCGCGCTGACGGTCGATCCCGACAATGAGCGGCTGAAGAGCCGCGCCGCCGAGATCGAAGCCTTGCGCGCGGAAGGCAAATTCACCATTCCGACGACGCTCGGGCTGGAAAAGGAAACCAACCCCTTCCTGCGCGCCGGCGACCCGGCGATCCGCCGCAATCTGATCATGGAGGGCAAGACCAACGAGGAAGTCTTTGCCGAGATCCGCAAGCGCAAGGACAATTTCTGATGTCTCCCGAGGAGATCATCCGCACGCTCGGCATGGAGCCGCATCCGGAAGGCGGCTGGTACGTGCAGACCTTCCGCGATACCTCGGGAGGCGCGCGCGGCCATTCGACGGCGATCTATTATCTGCTGACGGCGGGACAGCGGTCGCACTGGCACCGCGTCCATGACGCGGCCGAGGTCTGGCATTATTATGCCGGCGCACCGCTGGCGCTGCACCGCTCGGAAGACGGAACAACGAGCGAAACGCTGACGCTCGGAACCGGTCTTCCCGCCGGCGAGCGGCCGCAGGCGATCATTCCCGCCAACTGGTGGCAATCGGCCGAAACCCTGGGTGACTTCACTCTGGTCGGCTGCACCGTCTCGCCCGGCTTCGAATTTTCGAGCTTCGAGATGGCTCCGCCCGGCTGGAAACCAGGCGGCTGAGGCTACTGCGCCGCTGCCGGCTGCACCCGGGCCTTGCGACGGAACATTTCTTGAGCGGCGAGCACCGCCCCGCCGGTGACGAGAAGGCAGGCGAGCGCGATCCGCCAGCTCGGCTCGGCAAATCCGAACAGCGTCAGGATCAGCGTCGAAAGCAGCGGCGCGGCATAGCTCGCAGCGCCGAGGATCTGGATATCGCCGTTCTTGACGCCATGATCCCAGGCATAGAAGGCGGCCCCGACAGGCAGGAGCCCGAGCCCGACGACGGCGATCCATTCGAAGCCCGTGGCCGGCCAGACGGTCACCTCGAGGCCGAGATGGCAGAACAAGGACAGGATTGATGTCGCAAGGCAGAAACCGGTGACGACGTCAGTGGAGACGGCGTCGAAACGCCGCGTCAGCAGCGAGTAACCGGACCATGTGAAGGCGCAGAGGAAGGCGGCGCCATAACCGAGGGCATAGGCGCCGTCGAAATCGATGCCGTTGCGGCCGACGATGAGGAAGGTGCCGCAAAGCCCGGCAAGCGCGCCCGCCACGTGATACCAGCGCAGCCGCTCTCCCGGCAGAAGCGCCGAGCCGACGACGATCAGCAGCGGCCAGAGATAGGCGATCAGCCCTGCCTCCACCGCCGGCGCGTTCCTGAGCGCGGTGAAATAAAGGAAGTGATAGCCGAAGAGCCCCGCGATCCCCGTCACCCAGACCTTGGCCGGCTGCCTCAGCAGCGCCAGCCGCGAAGGATTGAGGATGAGCACCAGAATGCCGGGAACGCTGCCGATCGCAAAGCAGATGGCCGAAAGCTGAAACGGCGGCATCCTGCCCGAGGCCGCGGTGAGCAGCGCCAGGAACGACCACATCAGAATTGCGGTAAAACCGACCGCCGTCGCACGAAGCTTCACCTGTCCCCCTTCACGGAGGCGAAAGCTCCGTCAGCTGACGCTGCCATATTTGACGGCAGTGATCGTCACCATTCCATATTCAGTGGGAATGCGCACATAGACGGGAGCATATACATTTGCCGCCTGCGACTTGGCAAACCAGATTTCCATCCGGTCGCTCTTGCTGAGATAGTCGATATCCTTGCGGCCCTTCTTGTAGCCTGAGCGCGGCACGAATCGCACACCGCAGACGAGCGCCTTGCCCTTGAAGCCGTCCGTCGAGAAATCCTCGTCGCCCTTCGGCGAGAGCACCAGATCCATACGCGTCTCGCCGTCGAAGATCGGCAGCGTCTGCGAACAGACCTTGGTATCCCCGGTGAAAACGAGGCCGGAGATCGGATCGAGCACCGAGCGCATGTCGCGCGGCGTGACGTCGATCCAGTTCTTCGGCCGCTTCGGCGTCGGGGTCGTGGTCGCCGATATGATGTCGCCGTTGCGGTAGCTGACCTCGTAGACGCGGGCCTTCTTGCCGGTCTTATAGTAGAGCGAATACTTCACCGCCTGCAGCCGGTCGTTACGGACGACGCCGGTGACGCTGGTCTTTGCCGAGATGGTCTTGATGAGATCGGCAAGGCCGGCGGATTTGATATCGCCCGCGATCTTGTAGCTGTGATCGTCCTCGATCTGCGTCAGGAACGCGGCGCGCGCGATCGGCAGGCCGGCGAGCGTCACCCGATATACCGTCTGATGCTGGACCTCGGCCGCCGATGCCGGTATGGCAAGGAGTGCGGCGATGGCCGAAATGAAAATGCGTCTGCCCGAATGAGCCATGAGTGAAGCCTTGTCTTGCCCTGCGCCGGCAGCCTTGCTGAGCGCTCTATACTCCTGCCATGAAGGGAAGAAAACAGCAGCTTTTTGACAGAATTGCGGGAAAGGCCAAGGTTTGGCTTGACGCGCGCGGCCTGTCTGACTATAGAACCGCAACTTTCCAATCATGCCTGTTGGATTGCGAGCCCGGTTTTGCCGGGGATGGCAATTCGATGGCCCGAGAAAAACAAGAATAGGTGTTCCATGTCCCGCGTGTGCGAATTGACCGGCAAGGCCGTCCTGACTGGTAACAATGTCAGCCATGCCAACAACAAGACCAAGCGCCGGTTCCTGCCGAACCTGTGCCAGGTAACGCTGATCTCCGACGCCCTCAACCAGCGTTATCGTCTTCGTGTTTCGGCTGCGGCTCTTCGCTCAGTCGAACATCGTGGCGGCCTCGATGCGTTCCTGATCAAGGCAAGCGAAAACGAACTGTCGATGCGCGCACGCCTGCTGCGCCGCCAGATCGTCAAGAAGACCGCCGAAGCCGCTGCTGCGTAAGCTTCTGCCCTTCTTCAATACGGCTTCGAAAGGCTTGCACGGATGATCTCCGTCAGGCCTTTTGCTTTGCCGGCCTGTCTCTCCAACTGGTGGCATCACCCAGGATAAAAAAATGCTGAAGACCCGCTACACCATTGCCTATGTCGCTCTGATGACGCTTGTCGTCGTCGCCTCCAACTTCCTCGTCCAGTTTCCGCTGAACGCCCAAGTCGCCGGCATCAATCTCGCCGACATCCTGACCTGGGGCGCCTTCTCCTATCCGGTCGCCTTCCTGATCACCGATCTGACCAATCGCCAGTTCGGCCCGCAAGCAGCCCGCAAGGTCGTCTTTGCCGGCTTCGTCGTCGGTGTGACGCTGTCCTTCTTCACCTCCGTGCCGCGCATCGCCATCGCCTCCGGATCGGCCTATCTCGCCGGCCAACTGCTCGATATCGCCGTCTTCAACCGCCTTCGCCGCCAGGCTTGGTGGCGCGCGCCGCTCGTCGGCTCGCTGATCGGCTCGGCGCTCGATACGGTGATGTTCTTCTCGCTTTCCTTTGCCGCGTTCTTCGTCTTCCTCGGCCCGAACGATCCTTTCGCGCTCGAATCGGCCCCCGTCCTCGGCGTCTTCGCAGCAGAAGCTCCGCGCTGGATCTCCTGGGCGATTGGCGATTTCGCCGTCAAGATGATCGTCGGCCTCGTCATGCTGCTGCCCTATGGCGCGCTCATGAACGTGCTGCGGCCGATGCAGCCCGTCCGCGCCGGCTAAAGTCTGAGAAAGTCACCGCCGCCGCCGGACCGCACCGGCGGCGATAGCCGGATGCAGCAATACCTCCGCAGCCAGATCGTCCAGCTCTCGCGATGAATCGAGCCTGAGGACGGGCGCCGTCTGCGTTTCCAGCCATTGCTCATGCGCCGCAAGACTGCGGCGTTCCGGTCCGGCCGTGTCGTAGCTTGCCGCCCAATCCAGGAATTCCCCGCTTTTGACTTCCATGTCGCCGCCAGGCCCGATCCTGTTGCCGTATCGGGCGGTCTCCCGCGCGCGGATCCGCGCCATGCGAAGCTCCGGCTCGATCCTGAGGAAGACGATCAGGTCGTAGAGCGGTTCGACCGGCGTCCCCCATTTCAGCGCCGATCCGGAGAGAACCCAGCCGTCATGCCGCGCCGTCTCATCAAGGAGCAGCCGGATGCGTTCACCGGCCTCCCTCGGCGTCGTGAACGGCGGATCGGTAGGCAGCCAGAAGAAATCGTCGGTGTCGAGATGGGCGATATCGAGCCTTTCGGCAAGCGCAAGGCCGAGCGATGTCGTCCCGGAGCCGGAGGCGCCCATGACATGGATATGCACCACGACTTCCCTCCGAATGTTGCTGACCGACCGATCTACCACTCACTCAGATAGCCAAGCCATATGACGTCAGTCTGACGATGCCTGCTTGGCACCGGTTTCCGAAAGCCGAAACTCCAGCATCAAATTGCGCTGCAGGATCGAATGATTGTCGTCCGACACCAGAATGATATGAGTCATGCCGTCGGCAGCCTGGAAAGCATCGAGCCCTTCCATATTGTCGATCTGCGAGTTGAAATCGCCTTCGAGCAGGAGCTCGCCGCTAACGACGGCGCCGGGCCGGATATCTCCTCCCTTGATGCGCCGAAGGCGCATGCCGATGCCTTCCGCCATATTGAAACGCCGCTCCAGCAGCAGCAGGTCGCCGTTCGGCAGGAAGGCGCCGTCTGTGACATCGAAGCTGCCATCCCGCTCGACTGAAAAACGCCCTTTCAGCGGCCCGCTGAGGATGGCCGCCATCCGGTTGCCCTCGCTGTCGAGGCCGCGCTCGGAGACGATGACCACGCCGCCCTCGAGCGGGCTGGATGCCGGCGCCACGGTGATGGTCTCGATGCCGCGATTGTCGCTCAGCATCTTGCGTGGGATGAGCATCGGCAGCGTGGCGATGGCGCCCGATTCGGCAAAGCCGGGATCGGGATAGACATCGACGCGGTGCTCCTGCTCGAAGGAGACCAGTATTCTGTCGCCATCGAGCGCCACGCCCTCGGCATCCATGTGTCCCTTGCCCTCGAAGCTCCGCCCGGAGCGGTTCTTCATCGGCGTAATTTCGGCATCGGCAAGACCGGAAAGCCTGCCCTTGGCGTCGCGTTCGATGCTGCCGGTCAACCACTGGCCGGTATCGAGCACGACGATGAAATGTTTCTGGTCCTGCCGGAAACGGATGGAGGAAAGCGAGCCGAACAGCGCCCGGCTGGAAACCATCTCCAGCCCGCCGAGAAATTCCAGCGAGCCGAATTTCGTCTCCGATGATCCGATCCTGAAGTCCGTAATTTGCCGGCTAATGACCGGCACCTCGTCACCGGCTGACGACGAAGAAGCGCCCGCTGCGAGGCAGAAGGCAACCAACGCCGCGCGGCTGAGGCGCTTGACCGTCATTCCACGCATTTCCTTCCAGCGGCGTCAGCCTGCACGGCGTAGCCGGCCGCCGCGCGGCTGGGCGGATTGGTCTTCGAAGAGCGAGGCAAGCTGCTCGGTCATCGCGCCGGCAAGCTCATCGGCATCGACGATCGTCACGGCGCGGCGATAGTAACGCGTCACATCGTGACCGATGCCGATCGCGAGCAATTCCACAGGCGAGCGCGTCTCGATCTGCTCGATGACGGCCCGCAGGTGCCGTTCCAGATAATTGCCCGGATTGACCGACAGCGTCGAGTCGTCCACCGGCGCCCCGTCCGAAATCATCATCAGGATACGGCGCTGTTCGCGGCGGGCGAGCAGGCGATTATGCGCCCAGATCAGCGCCTCGCCGTCGATATTTTCCTTAAGCAGGCCCTCGCGCATCATCAGCCCGAGATTGGAGCGTGCCCGCCGCCACGGCGCGTCGGCGGATTTGTAGACGATGTGGCGCAGATCATTGAGACGGCCCGGGGTCTGCGGCTTGCCGCCGGCAAGCCAGCTTTCCCGCGCCTGCCCGCCCTTCCAGGCCTTTGTGGTGAAGCCTAGGATCTCGACCTTGACGCCGCAGCGCTCCAGCGTTCGGGCGAGAATGTCGGCGCAGGTGGCGGCAACCGTGATCGGCCGGCCGCGCATCGAACCGGAATTGTCGATGAGCAGGGTGACGACCGTATCGCGGAACTGCGTGTCGCGCTCCATCTTGAAAGAAAGCGCCTGCATCGGATCGATGATGATGCGCTGCAGGCGGGCCGGATCGAGATAACCTTCTTCCAGGTCGAAATCCCAGGAACGGTTCTGCTGCGCCATCAGTCGGCGCTGCAGCCGGTTGGCCAGACGCCCGACCGCACCCTGCAGATGCGCCAGCTGCTTGTCGAGGAAGGCGCGCAAGCGCTCCAGCTCGGCGGCGTCGCAAAGCTCTTCGGCGGTGATGATCTCGTCGAACTCTTCGGTATAGACGTGATAATCGACCTTTTCGTTGAAATCGGCGAAAGGCGTGTTCGGACGGCGGGTCTCGCCCGGCGTTTCCGAATCGTCCTCGCCCTCTTCCATCATATCGTCGTCAGAGATTTCGGCGCCTTCGGTCTCGCCGTCCTCCATCTGCTCGTCGGCGACCTCGCTGTCTTCCACGGGGGCGGCATCGGTGCCGGCATCCTCATCGACCTCGTCCTGGTCCTGCTCGTCGCCGCTCGGTTGATCTTCCTGCTCCGACTGGTCCTCATTGTCGGCCTGGCTGTCGTCGTCGCCGTACTCCTCCGCCATTTCCATGGCCGACAGCATGTTGCGGATGACCTTGGCGAATGCCTGCTGGTCGTTGATCGCGCTCGACAAGTTGTCGAGCTCGTAGCCCGCCTTGTCCTCGATGAAGCCGCGCCAGAGGTCGAGCACCTGGCCGGCGGAAGCTGGCGGGCGCTGACCGGTCAGCTTCTCGCGCACCATCATCGCGACGGCTTCGCCGATCGGCGCATCTTCCTGGCGTTCGATACCGGTGAAATTCGCCTTGGAATATTTCTCTTCCGTCATGGAGCGCAGGTTGGCCGCCACGCCCTCCATGCGCAACGCACCGATCGATTCGACACGCGCCTGCTCGACCGCATCGAAGATCGCCCGGGCGTCCGAGCCCTGCGGCGCCATCGTCGTATGCACCTTCTCGTCATGGCAGGCGAGCCGCAGCGCCATGGAATCGCCGAGCCCGCGGGTGACCGCGAGCTCGTGCGCCGTCGGTCGCTTGGAAAGCTCCGGCAGCCGGATACGCTCGCCGGTCATTCCAGGCCGTTCGTTGGCGAAGGTTACCTCGACATCGCTATCGCCGGCGATCGAGCGTACGCAGCCGGATATCGCCCGGCGCAACGGCTCGACGTCGACGGGCGCACCGGGCTTTGCTTTCGAATTGTCACCGCGAGCTGCCATGATCGGTCGGTCTCAGGCTCCGAGAACGATGTTGGCGGCACTTTCCTTCAGCTCGACGCCGAAGGCGCGCTGATAATGCTCGGCGACCAGCGGGCGCTCCAGCTCGTCGCACTTATTGAGGAAGGTGACGCGGAAGGCGAAGGCGAGATCGCCGAAGATCTCGGCGTTTTCGGCCCAGGTGATGACGGTACGCGGGCTCATGACGGTCGAGAGGTCGCCGTTCATGAAGGCGGCGCGCGTCAGGTCGGCGACCCGCACCATCTTGGAAACCGTCTCGCGGCCGTTCTTGTCCTTGCCGAAGCTCTTCACCTTGGCGGCGACGATGTTCACTTCATGATCGTGCGGCAGGTAGTTCAGCGTCGTCACGATCGACCACCGGTCCATCTGCGCCTGGTTGATCTGCTGCGTGCCGTGATAGAGGCCTGTGGTATCACCGAGGCCGATGGTGTTTGCCGTCGCAAACAGGCGGAAGGCCGGGTGCGGCCGGATGACGCGGCTCTGGTCGAGCAGCGTCAGGCGGCCGGAAGATTCCAGCACGCGCTGGATGACGAACATCACGTCCGGGCGGCCGGCATCATATTCGTCGAAGACGAGCGCCACATTGTGCTGGTAGGCCCAGGGCAGAATGCCGTCCTTGAATTCGGTGACCTGCAGCCCGTCCTTGACGACGATCGCATCCTTGCCGACGAGATCGATACGGCTGACATGGCTGTCGAGGTTGATGCGCACGCAAGGCCAGTTGAGCCGCGCCGCCACCTGCTCGATATGCGAGGATTTGCCGGTGCCGTGATAGCCGGAGACCATCACGCGGCGGTTATGCGCGAAGCCTGCGAGAATGGCGAGCGTCGTTTCACGGTCGAAGAGGTAATCGGGATCGAGATCCGGCACATAGGCGTCGCCCTTGCTGTAGGCGGGAACGCGGATGTCGGAATCGATGCCGAAGGTCTCGCGAACCGAAACGGTGGTGTCGGGCAGTTCTGAAATATCGAGGTCGATCTTGCTCATCATGTCTCCAAGGCGGGTGAAACCACCCGGCCATACTGTCTCAGGCCATGTCGCAACCGTGACGCCGCGATTATCTCCGCGTCCGTCCAGGTCGGAACGTCGGCGATACTTCTCCGGGACTGAGACGAAACCTCGGCGGGATGATGACCGCTTGCGAGCATTCTTGAAAGAGTCCCGGACAAGAAACGCCGCGTCCGGAAGGTCGGCGGAGGCGATGTCAGGAAAACGCAGAAATATGAGCCGCGTTTGCCTGCGGCCTCAGCCGATTTGGACCATACCCGATTGAAGCCCAAGAGCAAGGACGGGAATTAACAAAAACCGTTCTGCTTCAACAATTGATAGGCCTGGATGACGGCGCGGAAGCGTTCTTCCGAACCGCGGTCGCCGCCATTGGCGTCCGGATGGTGCTTCTTGACCAGTTCCTTGTAGCGGCTCTTGATCTCCGCCGAGGTCGCATTGGCATGCAGGCCCATCGTGTCGAAGGCCTTGCTTTCCAGCGATTTCAGCTTGCGCGCCTGAGGAAAGCGCGGCCCGCTCCCCTTGCCGCCTTCCTTGACGAAGCCGAAGGGATCGCGAACACGCGAATAGGCGCCGGAGCGCACTTCCGAATGCAGCGGGCTGTCCTTGGCCGACTTGTTGACGCCGACGGTCCATGTCGGCCGATGGCCGGTGATCGCCTCTTTCTGGTATCGGGCAATCTCTCCGTCCGAAAGGCCGGAGAAATAATTGTAGCCCTTGTTGTATTCCTTGACATGCTCGAAGCAGAACAGGAAGAACTGGCCCTCCGCATTGCGTCCCACGGGAGCGCGATGCGCGCCTTTCTTGTCGCAGCCGTCCCATTGACAGGTAGGCGGCGCCTGCTCTGTCTCCTGCTCGCGTTTGCGGCGTGTACGGATGCGGTCGAAATATTTGGAATCGAGTCTCATGGCGGCGCTAATTATGAGGCTGCCGCGACGCGACAACAAGAATTGACAAACAGGAATGTTGCTGGCTTGGTGGGAACCCTTTTCGCGAAGCAACAAGACCGGACGATGACCCTCAGGACCCGCATCGAAGAAAAACTCGCCGAAGCCTTCGCCCCCGAACGCCTGAGCGTCATCGACGAAAGCCATCTGCATGCCGGCCATCAGCCCGATATCACGGGCACCGGCGAAACCCATATGCGGGTGAGGATCGTTTCGGCGAAATTTTCCGGCATGTCGCGGCTGGCGCGCCACCGGGCAATTACCGACCTGCTGAAGCCGGAACTCGATGCCGGCCTGCATGCGCTGGCGGTCGAACCCGCCGCACCTGACGAACCGACCCGCTGGTAGCGACGCTGCAGCCTATATGGGTAGGCATCGCCGGCGATCCAAGCGGAATCAGGGTGCTTTCGTGCCGTCTTCCCCGGCCGGACGGATGCGCAGCTTGGTGATCCGGTTCTTCTCCCGCTTCATGACGACGAAGCGCTTCCCGTAAAAGGTGAAGGCCTGGCGCTCTTCGGGGATGGTCATGGATTCGTGAATGACGAGGCCGGCGATCGTCGTCGCCTCCTCGTCGGGCAGGCTCCAGTCGAGCGCGCGGTTGAGATCGCGGATCGGCACGCCGCCATCGACGACGACGGAACCGTCCGCCTCCTGGCGCACGCCCTGCATCTCGATATCGTGTTCGTCGGAAATATCCCCGACGATTTCCTCGAGAATGTCCTCCAGCGTGACGATGCCCTGCACTTCGCCATATTCGTCGACGACGACGGCGAAATGCTGCTTGCGCCGCAGGAAGGCGTTGAGCTGGTCTTCGAGATTGGTGCTGTCGGGCACGAACCACGGCTTCTGCGCGATCTTCACGATATCGAGATTCTGCGGCTCCATGTTCGGCTCGGCCAGCGCCCGCAGGAGATCCTTGGCGTGCACGACGCCGATGATGTTGTCGATCGTGCCACGCCACAGCGGCATGCGCGTATAGGGGCTTTCGAGAATGGCCCGCACCACCGCTTCCGGCGGATCGTCGGCATTGATCGCCCGCATCTTGGTGCGGTGGACCATGATGTCAGACAGTTCCAGCTGGCTGAGGTCGAGTACGCCGCCGAGGCGGTCGCGGTCGGCCTTCACCACCGATCCCTCGCGGTGCAGGAGATCGACGGCGCCGCGCAACTCCTCATGCGCCGTCAGCATCGATACCTCCCGCGACAGATTGATGCCGAAGAGCGCCAGGATCCGCCGGACGATCGCATTGACGAAGGAGGACACCGGACCGACGATGGCGACGAAGATCCTGGCCGGAAGCGCGACGGCAAGCGCGAAGCGTTCCGGCGTCGAAATCGCCCAGCTCTTCGGCAGCACTTCCGCGAAGATGACCAGGATGACGGTCATCGCGAGCGTCGCCAGCGCCACGCCGGAACTGCCGAACAGGCCGAGGAAGAGGCTGGTCGCGATCGAGGAGGAGAGGATGTTGGCGAGATTATTGCCGATGAGCAGCGCGCCGATCAGCCGGTCGCGCCGTTCGATCAACTGACGCACGAGGCCGGCGCGTTCGTCGCCGTTGGCCTCGAGTGTATGGATGCGGCTGCGCGACACGGCGGTCAGCGCGGTTTCCGAGCCGGAAAAGAAGGCCGACAAGAGCACCAGCGCGGCGATCGAAACAATCTCCGGCCAATATGCCGCGAGAAATTCCAGAGCGCCTTCGATCGTCATCAGACGTGTTTTTCCCTGAGAAAGCTGACGACCTCGGAGGCAGGAACGTCGTCGGCGACGAAGGATTGACCGATGCCGCGTGTCAGGATGAAGGTGAGCTTGCCGCTCTTGACCTTCTTGTCCTGCGCGATCGCCTCCATCAGCGTTTCGGCCGGCGGCAGCTCGCCCGGAATGTCGGACATGCGCGTCGGCAGGCCGACCTCCTTCAGATGCCGCTCGACACGGCGCGCATCGTCGGGGCTTGCGAGGTTCATCCGTGCGGAGAATTCATGCGCCAGCACCATGCCGATCGAAACACCCTCGCCATGCACGAGGCGGCGGCTGTCATAGGCGGTCGCCGCTTCCAGCGCATGGCCGAAAGTGTGGCCGAGATTGAGCAGCGCCCGTTGGCCGTTCTCGCGCTCGTCGGCGACGACGACGTCGGATTTGGCCCGGCAGCTTGTGGCAATTGCCTCGATGCGGGCGGAGCCGCCTGAGAAGACGGCCTTCCAGTTCGCCTCCAACCAGGCGAAGAAATCCGGCTTGTCGATCAGCCCGTATTTCGCCACCTCGGCGTAGCCGGCGCGGAATTCGCGCTCGCTCAGCGTATTCAGGACGTCCGTGTCGGCCAGGACAAGGTCCGGCTGATGAAAGACGCCGATCAGGTTCTTGCCGTGGCGGGAATTGATGCCCGTCTTGCCGCCGACCGAGGAATCGACCTGCGCCAGCAGCGAGGTCGGCACCTGCACGAAGCGCACGCCGCGCCGGACGATGCCGGCCGCAAATCCCGTGAGATCGCCGATGACGCCACCGCCGAGCGCAATGACGCAATCGTTGCGCTCGACCCGGGCTTCCAGCACCTTGTCGCAGACATCAATTAGATGTTCGAAGCTCTTCGTCTTCTCGCCGGCCGGCAGGACGACCGCGGCCGAGACAATGCCCGCTTCATCGAGACTTGTGACCAGCGCTTTGAGATAGAGCGGCGCGACATTTTCGTCGGTGACGATGGCCGCCTTCCGCCCCTTGAGACGCGAGGCGATCTCGGCGCCGGCGCGCGCGATCAGCCCCGGGCCGATCAGGATATCGTAGGCGCGCTCGCCGAGCGGCACGTGCACCGTCTGGGCGGCGGGAGCGGAGCTTATCGCATTCATGAGGCTGCACTTTCCTTATGGGCTTCGATCACGGCATTCAGCACCTCGTCGGCCATGATTTCCTTGCGCACGTCGCGCGAGAGCACGGTGACGTCAGCCTGCGCATAGATCGGATAACGCGCGGTCATCAGGTTTTCGAGCGTCTGCTTCGGATTTTCGGTCTTGAGCAGCGGCCGTGTATCGCGCTTGTTGACGCGTTCCCAGAGCACGTCGAGATCTGCCTTCAGCCAGACGGAGACGCCGCCCTTCTTGATATGCCTGCGCGTCCGCTCGTTGATGAAGGCGCCGCCGCCGGTGGAGACGACGCGCGGCCCGCCCTTTAAGAGCCGCTTCATCACCCGCGTTTCCAGCGCTCGGAATTCTTCCTCGCCATAGGCTGCGAAGAGCTCGGTGATCGTCATGCGCGAAACGCGCTCGATTTCGTGGTCGCTGTCGATGAAGGGGATGCCGAGCTGGCTGGCGACGATGCGCCCGACGGCGGATTTTCCCGCCCCCATCAGGCCGACGAGGATCAGATTGCGTGAACCGAGCGCGGCGCGAGCTCTGTCTTTCAGGCTGTCAGCAACGGTCAGCAGTGGTTCACTCATCGGTCCATTCACACTTTGTTTGCAAACCGTATCGACAAATGCAGGTGGAGCGTCAAGTCGCGGACAAGGGAATCATGGCTTGAATGGCGCTTCTTGCACTTGCGAATACGCTTCTTATAACAGAAGCACAGCATGAAGGAGTTGCCGGATGCCGACCCTGTTCCGTTTCCTGTTCTTCTGCGCGATCATCGCCGGGACGGTCTACGGAGCGATGTGGGCGCTTGTGACCTTCGTCGAGCCCGAGCCGCGCGACGTAACGATCCGCATTCCGTCCGAGCGGGTCAACCCGCCGCCGACGGGCACGATCGATCCTAGCAGGAAATGACGCCATGAGGGATCTCAGCCGCGTTCATGTGGAATCCTTCCTGGAGATGATGAGCGCCGAGCGCGGCGCGGCCGCCAACACACTGCAATCCTACGAGCGCGACCTCGATGACGTCAGGTCCTTCCTGAACGGCCGCAGCATACGTCTCACCGAAGCCGCCTCCGCCGATCTTGCCGCCTATCTCTCGTCGCTTGCCGGCCAGGGTTTCAAACCTTCCTCGCAGGCCCGCCGGCTTGCGGCGATGCGGCAGTTCTACAAGTTCCTCTATGCCGAAGGCATTCGCACCGACGATCCCACAGGCGTTCTCGACGCGCCGAAGAAGGGCCGCCCCCTGCCGAAGACGATGGGCGTCGAGGAAGTCAGCCGACTGCTTTCCCAGGCGCAGGCCGAGGCGGACGATCCGGCGGCCGGCCAGTTGCAGCGCCTGCGCATGCTGGCGCTTCTGGAGCTGCTCTATGCCACCGGCATGCGCGTCAGCGAGCTCGTTTCGCTCCCCGCCCGCGTGCTCGATCAGGAGGGCCGCTTCCTGATGATCCGCGGCAAGGGCAACAAGGAACGGCTGGTGCCGCTTTCGCAATCGGCGATATCGGCCTTGAAATCCTACGGGCGCCTGATGGCGGCGGAAAACGCCGCGGCCAAGGATCCGCAGGAAAGCCCCTGGCTGTTTCCCGCCGCCTCCAAGGAAGGCTATCTGCCGCGCCAGGTTTTCGCCCGCGACCTCAAGAACCTTGCGATCCGCGCCGGTCTGACGCCCTCGATGATCTCGCCGCACGTCATGCGCCATGCCTTTGCAAGCCATCTGCTTGCCAATGGCGCCGATCTGCGCGTCGTGCAGGAACTCCTCGGCCATTCGGACATTTCGACCACACAGATCTACACGCATGTGCTCGAAGAGAGGCTGCAGCAGCTCGTCCAGACGCATCACCCCCTTGCCAAACAGGCGAAAAAGCACGAATAGGACCGGCGACAAGGGGCGGAGCCAGGAAAACGCCCCGGGCACAAGGAACGGAAACGCACCTCATGCACAATTATCTCGACTTCGAAAAGCCGATCTCCGACCTCGAAGGCAAGATCATCGAGCTGAAGAAGCTCGCAACGGAAGACGAGAGCATCGATACCACCGATGAGATCGGCAGGCTGGAGGTTCGCGTCCGCGAGGCGATCGTCGAAATCTATTCCAAGCTCAATGCCTGGCAGAAGACGCAGGTCGCCCGCCATCCGCAGCGCCCGCATTTCGTCGATTACGCCAAGACGCTGTTCCAGGAATTCACGCCGCTTGCCGGCGACCGCAAATTTTCCGAGGATGCCGCGATCCAGGCCGGGCTCGCCCGCTTCCGCGGCCAGCCCGTCGCCGTCATCGGCCAGGAAAAGGGCAACGACACCAAGACGCGCCTCAAGCACAATTTCGGCAGCCCCCGTCCGGAAGGCTACCGCAAGGCGATCCGCATCCTTGAAATGGCCGATCGTTTCGGCCTGCCGGTCATTTCGCTGGTGGATACGGCAGGCGCCTATCCCGGCGTCGGCGCCGAAGAGCGCGGCCAGGCGGAAGCCATCGCCCGCTCGACGGAAATGTGTCTCGGCGTCAAGGTTCCCCTCGTTTCCGTCGTCATCGGCGAAGGCGGCTCGGGCGGCGCGATCGCGATCGCCACCGGCAACCGAGTTTATATGCTCGAGCATTCGATCTACAGCGTCATCTCGCCGGAAGGCGCAGCCTCCATCCTCTGGCGCGATTCCACCCGCGCCCGCGAAGCGGCGACCAATATGAAGATCACCGCCGAAGACCTGAAATCGCTCGGCGTCATCGACGGCATCATTTCCGAGCCGCTCGGCGGCGCGCATCGCGATCCCGACAGCGTGATAGCGGCAACCGGCGATGTCATCGCCAATGCGCTCGGCGAAATGGCCTCGCGTTCCGGCGAGCAATTGCGCAACGAGCGGCGGCAGAAATTCCTGAACATGGGCCGCAATCTCTAAGCAAGACTTGGCGCCGGTATCGATTGCGGCCAAACCTTGGCCACAATAATGTTATCTGTGACATTTGCGCTTGCGGGGGTATTCCGGGCACGTCATAGGCTGTTAAGACTTTGTGAAGTATAAGCCACTTATGATTCCGCTTCCTGCCCGGACTCCATAGGCGGACCGGGTCGCATCATCTTTATGGGCTAGTTTGAATGCGCATACGTCATTTTGCCTATGTCTCCCTCATGGCGCTGGCTCTGGCCGGCTGCAACGATACGTTGGAAACGGCGCAGGTCGATCTTTCCAAGGTCAAGAACAAGGTCGAGCAGCCGCTTCCATCCCATATCCTCGCGCAGATGTCCGCCAAGGGCATGGACCGCAATTCGCCGATCATGATCCGCATCTTCAAGGAAGAAGGCGCGCTCGAAATCTGGAAGGCGAAGACCGACAACCGTTTCGACAAGATCGCCGATTACAAGATCTGCGCCTGGTCCGGCCGTCTCGGCCCGAAGGTCAAGACCGGCGACCGGCAGGCGCCGGAAGGCTTCTACGACCTGACGCGCGCCAACCTGAACCCCAATTCGAAATATTATCTGGCGATCAACACCGGCTTCCCGAACCGCTACGACGCGGTGAACGGCCGCACCGGCTCCGACCTGATGATCCATGGCGCCTGCTCGTCCTCGGGCTGCTATTCGATGACCGACCAGCAGGTGCTCGAGATCTACGCCTTCGCCCGCGACGCCTTCAAGGGCGGCCAGACGAGCGTGCAGCTGCAGGCCTTCCCCTTCCGCATGACAGCGGAAAACATGGTGAAGCACCGCCTCGACCCGAGCTACGACTTCTGGAAGATGCTGAAGGTCGGCTACGACAATTTCGAAGTGACGAAGCGCCCGCCCGAAGTGAATGTCTGCGAGAAGAAATATGTCTTCAACCAGCAGGCAACCGATGGCGGCGCCTTCAATGCCGGCGGCAAATGCCCTGTGATGTCGACACCGCCGGCGCTGACGGCTGCGCTTGCCTCCTACGGCAAGACCTATGACGCCGACTATGCCAAGGCGATGAGCAAATATGACGGCATGGCCTGGTACGACCCGTCCGAAGCCGAGCGCAAGGCCGTGGTCGCCAAGCTGCGCAAGGGCCGCGAACTCGCCTTCGCACCGACCGGCACGTCGCTCGAAGCCGGCCGCATGGTCAAGGTCGCCGAACTCGAAGGTATGATGGCCAAGCGCACCGCGCAAAGCCTCACAGCCAACTCCGCGGCGGGCGCCACGCCCGCGGCACCCGCCCAGCCGCAGGCAACTGCCGTTGCCGCCGCGGCACCGGCGGCCGTGCCGGTGCCGACGCAGAACCCGCTGGCCTATACCGCGCCTGAACCGCAGGAAACGGCGGACGCCGCGACGAAGAAGCCCTTCTGGAAATTCTGGGCGCGGAACTGAACGGCTTGAACCCCGTTCTCTACGATCTTCGCGGCCTGAAATGCCCACTCCCCGTGATGAAGACGCGCAGGAAGCTTGCCGCCATGGCAAGCGGCGCACTCATCCTCGTCGATACCAGCGACCCTCTGGCGGTGATCGACATGCCGCATTTTTGCAATGAGGATGGCCACGAACTGGTCGAGACGGAAAAGACCGATAACGGCCACCGCTTCCTGATCCGCAAGCGCTGAATTTCTCATCCATGAGGCCAAGCCGAAGGCCGTCGTCGCGCGCCTTCGTTTTCCGCTGCCCACGCTCCCGCCGTCGAGGACGAATGTCGAAGCAGTTCAAAAATTCATCATACAACTTGGCAACTTTTGTATGTTGACATTATCCCTTGCCGGTTTTAGCCATAATGGGCCGGTTGGAGGAGCGGCAGGATAAGGGGTCGATCGAGACCTCTGTTCCACGAGAAGAGCGCAAGCGCCTGCATGCAGATGCAAATAGCCGTGCCATCGGTCCGATGGCCACGTCGATCCGCATTTGGCTTGCCCGGTTGGCCTCTTCTCACAACTTCTCAATCGTACCGACGCCAGTGCCTGATTGTGGAATATCGCCGGAAGAAGGCGACGCGTGCAGGGTTCCTTCCCTGGATTCGCAAAGCTGGCGCGCCGACTATGAAAAGTGAATTGTAATGCAATACGGGAGGATAGCATGAAAAATTTCGTTAAACTGGCGGCAGGCCTGATGGTTGCCGCCGCGTTCATGAGCAGCGCCGCCAGCGCTCAAACCGTACTGAAATCATCCGATACCCATCCCGACGGCTATCCGACCGTCGAAGGCGTCAAATATTTCGGCGAGCTGGTCAAGGAGCGCACCAAGGGCCGCTATTCGGTCGAGGTGTATCATTCCGCCCAGCTCGGCGAGGAGAAGGACACGATCGAGCAGGTGCGCTCCGGCGTGATTGAGCTGAACCGCGTATCGATGGCGCCCTTCAACGGCACGGTGAAGGAATCGATCGTTCCGGCCCTGCCCTATATCTTCCGCTCGGAAGACCACATGCACAAGGTCATGGACGGAGCGGTCGGCGATCAGATCAAGAAGGCGTTCGAACCGGCCGGCCTCGTCGTGCTGGCCTTCTATGATGCCGGCGCCCGCTCCTTCTACAACAAGACGAAGCCGATCAACTCGGTTGCCGACATGAAGGGTCTTAAGTTCCGCGTCATCCAGTCCGACATCTTCGTCGATATGGTGGCGGCCCTCGGCGCCAATGCCACGCCGATGCCCTATGGCGAAGTCTATTCGGGGATCGAAACCGGCGTCATCGACGGCGCCGAGAACAATTTCCCGAGCTACGACACCGCCAAGCATGCCGAGGTGGCGAAGAACTATTCGCTCGACGAGCATACGATCCTGCCGGAAGTGTTCGTCATGAACAAGGCCGCGTTCGACAAGCTGACGCCGGAGGATCAGGAGATTTTCAAGCAGGCAGCCAAGGACAGCGTCGGCAAGCAGCGCGAACTCTGGTCGGCCAAGGTCGCCGAATCGCGCGCCAATGTCGAAAAGCTCGGCGCGCAGATCACCACGCCTGAGAAGCAGGGCTTCATCGACGCCATGGCGCCGGTTTACGAAAAGCACGTCAAGGACGATGTGCTGAAGAAGATGGTCGAAGATGTGAAGGCCGTGCAGTAGCCGCAACCTGCCTTCTTTCTGATCAGGGATGGCGTCAGCCGTCGGGGTGGAGATATCTCCACCCCGGTTTCTCCGCCGTCTCGTGCCCATCTTTCGATCCGCCCGATAAGGGATGGTGAGCGCCCATTTCGACGAGGCCCTTATGTCGAACAACCTGACACCTGCCGCCAATTTCCTGACGCGGCTGAGCAACGCCGCGCTATGGCTCGCTGGCATCGGCCTGGTGCTGATGACGGTCTTTGTCGCCTGGCAGGTATTTTGCCGCTACGTGCTGAACGACTCGCCGAGCTGGACGGAGCCCGGCTCGGTCATGCTGATGAGCTGGTTCATCTTCCTGGGCGCCGCCGTCGGCATCCGGGAAAACAATCATCTTGGCTTCGACGTGCTGCTCTATGTGCTGCCTAAATCCGGAAAGCGCGTGCTGCGCATGATCTCGGACATCGTCATCCTCGCCTTCGGTGCCGGCATGATCTGGTACGGCGGCGCGCTCATCAGCCTGACCTGGAACACCACCTTGCCGTCGCTGGGTATCTCGGGCGCGTTCGATTATCTGCCGCTCGCCGCTGGCGGCGTGCTTGCCGTGATCTTCTCGCTGGAGCGGATCGTGCTGCGCCTCGCCGGCGAACCGATCGACGAGGTGCTGGATGAGGTTCTGCCGGCGGAGATCGCCGTCGAGATCGAAAACATCAATGTCGACCCGAAGGCCAACTTGAAGGTGTAACGCGATGGAACTCTGGATCCTGTTTGGTGTTTTCACCGCCCTGATGCTGATCGGTACGCCGATCGCCTTCTGCCTCGGCGTCGCCAGCTTCGCCACGGTGCTCTACATGGGCCTGCCGCCGTTGGTCATCTTTCAGCGGCTCAACTCCGGCATGAGCGTATTTTCGCTGCTTGCCATCCCCTTCTTCATCTATGCCGGCGATCTGATGGTGCGTGGCGGCATTGCGAGCCGCATCGTCGCCTTCGCCGCATCATTGGTCGGACACGTGCGCGGCGGGCTCGGACAGGTCAACATCGTCACGGCAACCCTGTTCGGCGGCATTTCCGGTTCGGCCGTGGCCGAAGCCGCAGCCGTCGGCGGCCTGATGATCCCGCAGATGAAGCAGCGCGGCTATGGCGCCGATTACGCGGTCAACGTCACGTCGATGGCGGCTCTGATCGCGCTGCTCCTGCCGCCATCCCACAACATGATCATCTATTCGATCTCGGCCGGCGGCAAGATATCCATTGCCGACCTGTTCACCGCCGGCGTGCTGCCCGGCCTGCTGCTTGCGGCAGCGCTGATGGTGACCGCCTACATCGTCGCACGCTCGCGCGGTTATCCCACGGAGCCCTTTCCCGGCCTGGCCATGGTGGCGCATTTGCTTGCCGTCGCAGTGCCCGGGCTTCTGCTGATCGCCATCATCTTCGGCGGCGTAAGGTCCGGCATCTTCACGGCGACGGAAAGCTCCTGCATCGCCGTCATCTACGCGTTGCTGGTGACCATCTTCGTCTACCGGCAGATGAGCTGGAAAGACTTTGTCCACGCCACGCAAGGCGCTGTGCGTACCACCGCAATGGTGCTGCTGATCATCGGCACCGCCGCCGCATTCTCCTGGCTGATGGCCTTCCTCAAGGTGCCGGCCTCGCTGGTTCTCTGGATGAAGTCGGTCGCCGACGACCCGCTGACGGTGCTGCTCCTGCTCAACGTCCTCATGCTGGTGCTCGGCACTTTCATGGATATGGGGCCGACCATCATCATCTGCACGCCGATCTTCCTGCCGGTGGCGCAGGCCTATGGCATCGACCCGGTGCATTTCGGCGTGATCATGATCCTGAATTTCGGCATCGGGCTGAACACCCCTCCGGTCGGCGCGGTGCAGTTCGTGGCTTGCGCGGTCGGCAAGATTTCCGTCTGGGAGGCGATGCGCTCGATTTGGCCGTTCTACGGCGCGGGCCTCGTGGTGCTCGGGCTGGTCACCTACATCCCGGCAATTTCGCTGTGGCTGCCGGCCGTGTTCAAATAGGAGGCCGACATGGCTGCCGATACAGCCGTTGTTCTGAAGATCGAGCGAAAGCCGAAACTCTGCGAAAGCGTGGTTTCAGCCATCCGCAGCCAAGTCTTGTCAGGCGAATACACGCCCGGCGAAAAGCTGCCGACGGAGACCCGCATGGGCGAACTTTTCGGCGTCAGCCGCACGGTCGTCCGCGAGGCGATCGCAACCCTTGCCGCCGACGGGCTCGTCGAGGCGCGGCAGGGGGCAGGCGTTTTCGTCAAGAATCACCCGACGATCGCCTTCAGCTCGATCAGCTTGGATGTCGGCAACAAGATTTCCCATGCGCTCAACGTCATCGAGGTGCGCATGGGGCTGGAGATCGAAAGCGCCGGACTTGCCGCGCTGCGCCGCAATGCCGCCCAGGAGGCGCAGATCCAGGAAGCGTTCTTCGAATTCGACCGGCTGCTGGAGCGCGGCGAAGCAACGGGCAAGAGCGACTTCGCCTTCCACCGGCAAATCGCCGCGGCCACCAACAATTCATATTATGTGGAAGTTCTCGACGCGCTTGGCATGCGGGCGATCCCCTGCGATGTAGCCTCACCCTGGGGGACGGACAGCACGCTGTCGCGCGACTATCAGGAAGGCCTGCAGCGCGAGCATCTGGCAATTCTGAAGGCGATTTCGGCCGGCGACCCGGAAGCGGCCCGCGCCGCCATGCGCGCCCATCTGACCGCAAGCCAGGAGCGCTATCGCGTCCTGTTGAGCGGCCAGCAGGCCCGATGGCTTTCGGGCACCCCTAAAAAGGCCTGACGAAGATCGCGCGCTAGATCTAGATCCGCATGCCGGGAATGGCGAGCGGATTGTCCGACAGCGCTGCGCGATCCGGCGTATCGATGCGCGGCTTGCCGAGAAAGGCGTCGAAGAGATCCTTCACGAAAGCCTCCGGCAGGTCCTTGGTGATCAGCACCATGCGCGTGCGCCGGTCCTGCGGGTCCGGCCAGGCGGCAAGACGCACCGGCGGATGGAAAATGCTCTGGACGCCATGCAGCACCAGCGGCCGCTCCGGCCGGTCGGAGACGGAAACGATCGCCTTCATTCTCAAGAGCTTCTCGCCATGGGCCGAGCGCAGAAGATCGATGAACATGTCGAGCGCCATCGGATCGATCGGCTTTTCCTCGATGATGGAGAAAGACCGGATCGAGGCGTCATGGCGGTTGACGTCATGCGGATCCTGATCCGCATGGCCATGATGATGATCGTGGTGGTGATGATGCCCATGATCGCCATGGTGGTGATGGCGATGATGCGCCTCGTGCGCATCCTCGTCATGCAGCCAGCGGCCGACATCGGCGATCTTCGTCGCAGGATCGTAGAGCCCGTTCACCAGCACCGCCGCGGTGCCTGCCTCGACGCTGTCCGCATCCATCATCGCGGCGCGCGGATTGAGCGATCTCAGGCATTTTTCCAAGGCATCCGTCTCATCGGCCATCGACCTTTTCGAGACGATCAGCCGGTCGGCGACCGCCGCCTGCTTGCGCGCTTCCTCGTGATTGCCGAGCGTCTGCAGCCCGTTCACCGCATCCACGACGGTGACGACGCCGTCGAGTTCGAAATTCGTGGCAATGATCGGATTGCCCATGATCGCCTGCATCACCGGCGCCGGGTCGGCAAGTCCGGTCGTTTCGATGACGACGCGCTTCACCGGTTTGACGCGGCCCGTCTGCACGGCGTCCATCAGGTTCGCCAGCGTATCCACAAGTTCGCCGCGCACGGTGCAGCACAGGCAGCCGTCCGACAGCTCGATGATCGAATCGCCGGAGCTTTCGACCAGGAGATGGTCGATCCCGACATCGCCGAACTCGTTGATGATGACAGCCGCGTCCTTCATCGAGGGATCTTTGAGGATGCGGTTGAGCAGCGTCGATTTGCCGGCGCCGAGAAAGCCGGTCAGGATGGTGACCGGGATCCTGTCGTTGAGCGCACTCATCTCACCTTGCCTTAGAAAGCTGTCGGGCGCGGCATCGGCACCGGCACATTGGCGATCGTTCCCGCCGTATCGCCACGCGCCACCTTTTCCGGCTTCTGCGCCGGCTGCGGATCCTGCCCTGGAATGAGGCCGGCAAAGACGAATTGCGGCTCATGGTCCATTTCTCTTATATAGGGCGACTGCACCTTCATGCGGCCGACCTCATCGCGCGTTTCGCTGCGGATCTTGGCGCCCTTGGCGCTGCAGATATCGGCGGTAATGTCGGTCACCTGGTCCTGGCCCGGCCCATATGGCCGCAGCGAACCGAGTGTATCGGGAGCGGGCATCTGGGTGGTGAAGCCCTTCTGCAAAAGGTTCGCCGTCGCATCGGCGCGTGCCGCAAGGCTGTCCGTGCCGAGCACGACGGAAACCAGCGTGCGGCCGTTGCGCGTCGCCGAGCCGATCTGGTTGAAGCCCGAGGCACAGATGAAGCCGGTCTTCATGCCGTCCGCGCCGGCGAAACGGCCGATCAGCATGTTGAGGTTCGGCACGTTCTGCTGGCCGGTCGTAAAGCCCTCGAGCGAGAAATAGCCGGCATATTGCGGAAAATCGCGGCGCAGCGCCACCGTCAGCACCGCGAGATCGCGCGCCGTCGTATATTGGCCCTTGCCGGGCAGGCCGTTCGGGTTGACGAAGTGCGAATCCGTCATGCCGAGCTTCAGCGCCGCGCCGTTCATGCGCGTCACGAAGCCTTCCTGCGTACCGCCGACGGCTTCGGCGACCGCAACCGCGACGTCGTTCGCCGATTTCACCAGCAGGATCTTCAGCGCGCTGTCGAGCGTCAGCTTCTGGCCCGGTTTAAAATACATCTTGGCGGCTGGCTGCGCGGCGGCGCGCTTGCTGATGACAATAGGCGTGTCGAGGCTGATCTGACCGGCGCGGATCGCGTCGAACACGGTATAGACGGTCATCAGCTTGGTGAGCGAGGCCGGATACCATTTGCGGAAGGCTTCTTCGTGCTCGAGCACACGGCCGGTCTGCACGTCGACGAGAATATGCGGATTGGCCTGGGCGAGCGGGACGGAAGCAAGAAAACCGGCAGTCGCGGCGACTATGAAGCTAAGTGGCCGCAATGCGGCAAATAAACCAAAGTGGCTCGTCGACACGGCTCATCCTTCAGATATCAGGAAATCTCGAAAGCTTCACCTATCTAGCCTATATGGCTATGACATGGCAAAGGTCATTGACGAAGTAATTTGCATGAGCCTCACGCCCTTGTGAAGCGATCAACGATTGCCGGGATTGATAACAGGAACGCCAATATGCCGATTTTGAACAGAGCCGCCGAATTGCAGGACGAAGTCGCCGAATGGCGCCGCCATATCCACGCCCGGCCCGAGCTCCTTTTCGCGGTGGAAAACACGGCCGCCTTCGTTGCCGAAAAGCTCAAGGAATTCGGCGTCGACGAGATCGTCACCGGCATCGGCCGCACCGGGGTCGTCGGCCTGATCAAGGGCAAGGGCGAAGGCCGCCGCACGGTCGGCCTGCGCGCCGACATGGATGCGCTGCCGGTCACCGAAATCACCGGCAAGCCCTGGGCATCGAAGACGCCAGGCAAGATGCATGCCTGCGGCCATGACGGCCATACCGCCATGCTGCTCGGCGCGGCGAAATACCTGGCCGAGACCCGCAATTTCAACGGCAATATCGCCGTCATCTTCCAGCCCGCCGAAGAAGGCGGCGGCGGCGGCAATCTGATGGTCCAGGACGGCATGATGGAGCGCTTCGGCATCGAAGAGGTCTATGGCATGCACAACCTGCCCGGCCTGCCTGTGGGACAGTTCGCCATCCGCAAGGGCGCCATCATGGCGGCGACCGACGAATTCACCGTCACCATCAAGGGCCGCGGCGGCCACGCCGCCCAGCCGCACCGCACAATCGACCCGATCGCCATCGGCGCCCAGATCGTCACCAACCTGCAGATGATCGCCTCGCGCACGATCGATCCGCTGGCCTCCGTGGTCGTCTCCGTCACCAAGTTCAATGCCGGTTTCGCTCATAACGTCATTCCGAACGACGCGACTTTCGCCGGCACGGTCCGCACCCTCGATCCCGAGATACGCACGCTCGCCGAGACCCGGCTGCGGCAGGTCATCGAAGGCGTGGTCGCAGCCCACGGCGCCGACGCCGAAATCAGCTTCCACCGCAATTATCCCGTCACCATCAACCACCCCGACGAGACCGAACATGCCGTCGCCGTCGCCAGCGCCATTGCCGGCGAGGCCAACGTGAATCCCGAGATCGATCCGATGATGGGCGGCGAGGATTTTTCCTACATGCTGAACGCCCGCCCCGGCGCCTTCATCTTCATCGGCAACGGCGACAGCGCCGGCCTGCACAACCCGGCCTACGACTTCAACGACGACGCCATCGCCCACGGCATCTCCTACTGGGTCCGCCTCGCCGAACAGCGCCTCGGTGTCTAAAGCGCGTCGCGATCTTTCAGATCGCTCCTCGCTTTAGGTTTCTTGTTTTTGCGCATGTCGTTATCGCAAAACCGCCGCACACTTTTGCGCGACATGCTTTGGCAACAATTAAGGCTTGGCTTCGCGCCAAGCCTTTTGTATGCATGGCGTCAAGTGGTCCCGTAGCTCAGCAGGATAGAGCACCAGATTCCTAATCTGGGGGTCGCGCGTTCGAATCGCGCCGGGATCACCATTTTTCAAGCGCCAAGCAGATCGAGCCGAATGGCCAATCGCGGCGCGACTTCATTCCTTGATGGGAATCCCCGCTTCAATCGCAGCCTCGATAAAAGCCTGCCGCGCCTCTTCCCGGCTTCGCTTGCCTGACATGACATCCGCGCAGACAGCGCAAGCCCGGTCCAAAGCAGGCCCCTCGTCGGTCGGCCAGTCTTCGATCAACGCCCATGTTGCAGCCTGGGTGGTCTGGATCACCACCCATTGGTCCGGCCCTTTGAGGGCGATCGTCACCGGCTTTTTCCAAATGGTTTGCATTGTCTTTGCCTGCCTTGCGTGTTGCGGGAGTAGTTAGAATGACCGGTCTCGCTTTGTAAACCGGCGAACGAGTGTCCTGTACCCATTCACGGCACCTGACGATAGGTTGCTCTTCTGCGCACAACGCGCCGCGCCCCAAATCCCAGCAGCGCAGCCATGATCCACCCGCCGATAAACCCGATCGCGCCCCAGGCGAGACCGGCAAAACCGACGGGTACGCCGGGCACGAAATCGCGCCAGGTATTGGCGAAAACCACATCATCGGCATTCCGCATCAGCACGAAGGGCTTGGCGACAGGGGCAGCGGTGCCGAGTTTCAGCTGTTGCGAAAGCAGCGTTTCGTAGCGCGTGATCGTGCTTTGCATGGAGACGCCGCGGTCGCGCAAAAAATCGTCGGGGGATTGGGCATAGGCGTTGAGCGCCTGCTGGCGATCGAGCTGGTGGGCGGCGGCCTGCCTGTTGAAGTCCTCGACGATGACGCGCAATTCATCGAGCGCGCCGCCGATCCGCTGGCGGTATTGCTGGGCGAATTCCGGCGCCTGCGAGAAGACCGTGCCGCCGGCAAGCCCGGCGGCGATGGCGACTATTCTGGCAATCGGTCCCATGATCGGTGCCTCCGGCTATTCCTCTGCGCTAACGAGCCGGCGGGCCAAAGGTTTCTCCCTTCGACACAATCGGTAACCCTATGTGATTGAACCGGCAACGCTTCCGGCGAGTTGATGGCGTGACCCAACAAGTTGCTCCCGTGAGCAACTGAGAAAGAGAGGCTCGTCATGAAACAGCTTATCCTCGCCTGCACGCTCGCCGCAGCGTCCGTTTTGTCAGCCATGCCGTCTCAGGCGGCCAGCGTCACCATCACCACGGATAACCCCCGTCCCTATTACGGCGAATCCGAACGGCCCTATTACCGCCATCGTCCCCACTACCGCCATTATATGTCGCATCGCGTGTCGCGTGACTGCTTCACCAAGACCGAAAAGATCCGCCGCCACGGCCATACGGTCGTCAAGGAAACCCGGATCTGCCGATAAGGCAATCCCCTGCGTGAAAAGCCCGGCCGATCCTCTGAACTGACCCCGTAAAGTTGGACGGTTTATTGG
>NZ_NWSX01000050.1 GCF_002531825.1 Rhizobium sp. J15
ACAATTGCGGCGTCTACGTCCAGCCGATCAACTATCCCACGGTGCCGAAGAAGACCGAGCGGCTGCGCATCACCCCGACGCCGCTGCATTCCGACGCCGATATCGCCCATCTCGTCGAGGCGCTGCATTCGCTCTGGTCGCGTTGCGCGCTGGCGCGGATGGTTGCCTGACGGCTTGGGAAAGATGCCGGTTCAAACGGACTATTCTGCCTCCAGTAGGAGAGCTGTCGCCAGATACCCCATGCCTATGGTGCTGGCGAAGAGGTAGATGAACAGCCCCTGGGCGATGTAGCTGTCCGGCGCTTGTGCCGAGGCGCCGGAGGACCAGGAACCGTTTTGCCAAACCAGAAATCCCACGGCGCATCCAATTGCAAAGCCCGTGGCCAATCGAGTGAGAATGAAGCGGATCATGCGAGGCATGGCGGCACCTCAAACCTGGTCAGAATAAACGAGCCGTCGCCGACAATGTTCCGGCCCAGGAATGATCTTTGTCAACGACTGGACAGACCGGATCGGCGAGAAGCGAAAAAACGGAGAGATGTAACAGTGAATCTTCTGCCTTTCGCCGCCGGCGTTTTCACGCTTCTCATTCTGCCCGGTCCGACCAATGCGATGCTGGCGATGGCATCTCAGGGTTTGACCGTCGGGCGCGCCGTCGTGCTGCTTGCAACGGTCCTATTCGCCTATCTCGCCGTCGTCCTTGCGGCCTCCGGTCTCGCTGGCCCTTTTCTCATCGATCATCCCACGGTCGCGCAAGGCGTCAAACTTGCCTCGGCCAGCTGGGTATTCTACCTCGCCCTGCGGCTCTGGGGCGTCGGATCGAGCGCTGTCGAGGCCGTCGGCGTCCGGCAGCTGGCTGTAACGACGCTGCTCAATCCGAAAGCACTCATCATCGGGCTGACAATGGTCCCCTCCTTGCGGGAGGTGTCTGCACTCACCGCCATCGCTGCTCTTGCATGCACCGTGGCGGCGGCATCCTCGATCTGGCTGTTGGTCGGCAGGATCATTCTGGGAAAGAAAAACCAGATGCCGCTGCTTGCCCAGCGATGCGGATCGGCAACGCTTATGATGTTCGCTGTCGTGCTGACGAGCACGCTGCTCTTTTCCAAGGGCGATCCGAGCGCCTTCCTCACCCGCCCGCTCAGTCCGGCCTTGCTTGCCGCTGCCTTCGCCGTCCCGCTGCTGGCCGTGCGCAAAAGGCGAGACGAGGCGTTGCCGCCTGTAGACGCGAGAGGCGCCCGATAGGGTTAGTGCGGTGAGTATTGTAGAATATGCGGATGTACGCATAATTTCTCCGGCCGTCGCTGCCAGGCAGGAATGATCGATGGCTTGGGGGATCTCATGGAAACAATCGTCGAGGATGCCCATGCCGGCGTCGTGTCGCCCGAACTCGTGGTCGATGCGCTGTTTGCGTGTCGAAAGACGGCCGCGATCCGGGCGGCCATCGAGCTCGATCTGTTCACGCATATCGGCGAGGGCAAGACGGCGGCCGTGCTGGCGTCGGCGACAGGCGCCTCGGAGCGCGGGGTGCGCATCCTGTGCGACTATCTCGTGGTCCATGGCTTCCTGACGAAGGAGAGCGGGCAGTATCGGATGACGCCCGCGACCGGAATGTTTCTCAATCGCAATTCGCCGGCCTATATGGGCTCCGCCATCGAATTCGTCGCCGCACCCGAAATACTGGACAATTTTCTGCGCGATCCGGCCGCGGTCGTGCGGAACGGCGGTTCGGCCGGGCTTGCGAATATGTCGGCGGACAACCCCGTCTGGCTGAAGTTTGCGCGTGGCATGGGCTCCTTTACCGGGCTCAGCGCCAGATTGCTGGCCGACGAAATCTCCGGCTGGCCGATCTCTCCCAGAAAGGTTCTGGACATTGCCGCGGGTCCCGGCATTTTCGGGATCGAAATCGCGAAGGCCTTCCCATCGGCTGAGATCGTCGCCGTCGACTGGGCCGCGGTATTGGAGCTGTCGCGGCAGAATGCGGATAAAGCCGGCGTGGCTGACCGGTATCGGACGATCGCCGGCAGTGCCTTCGATGTCGAGTGGGGCACGGATTATGATCTCGTCCTGCTCCCGAACTTCCTGCACCACTTCGATCTGCCGACATGCGCAGAGCTGTTGCGAAAGGTCGGTGCGAGCCTTGCAAAGGATGGCCGGATCGTTGCGGTCGATTTCGTGCCGAACGAAGATGGCGTGTCGCCGCCTTTTCCGGCGGCGTTCTCCTGGGAGATGCTCGCCAGCACGCCGGCGGGCCAGGCCTATACGCAGAGCGAGTTGACTGAGATGGCCAGACTGGCGGGCCTTGCGGGCGTCATGGTCAAACCCATGCCGCCAACGCCGGCAAGCATCATTCTCTTTGAATAGCCATCGCTCCGAAGATCACGCACGGGGCGCGCGGCGGTCGGCGAGACGATCGGGGAGGCCGTGAAAGAGAGGGAAGGCGGTCATGTCCTGTGGTTCCGATGAGGCTCGGAGCTACGCCCTACCATACATCCGGCTCGCCCGCAGCAGGCGTTGCGAATAGGGATGTTCGACCGCGCCTCTTCGCAAGGCCTCGATATCGACCTGTTCGACGATCTCGCCCGCCTCCATGATGGCGACGCGGCTGCACATGTGGGAGACGACGGCGAGATCGTGGCTGACGAGGAGATAGGTGAGGCCGCGCTCCTTGCGCAGGTCCTGGAGAAGATTGAGGATTTCGGCCTGGACCGAGACATCGAGCGCCGATGTCGGCTCGTCGAGGAGCAGGACGTCGGGGTTCAGCATCAGGGCGCGCGCGATCGCCACGCGCTGCCGCTGCCCGCCGGAGAGCTGGTGCGGAAATCGATAGCTGAGCGCCGGATCGAGGCCGACCGAGCGCAGCACGGCGTTCAAGTCGACGCTGTTCCTGTGCAGCCCCTGGTTGCGCAGCGGTTCCTGCAATTGCGAGCGGATGGTCTTGCGCGGATGGAGCGAGCCATAAGGGTCCTGGAACACCATCTGCACCCGCCGATAGAACGGCCGGCTGCGCTGGCGCTCCAGCGCCTCGCCGTTCAGCGCGATGCGGCCGTCATAGTGGGCGTTGAGGCCGGAAAGCGCCCGGAGAACCGTGGACTTGCCGCAGCCGGATTCGCCGACGAGACCGAAGGCGGTGCCGCTCTCGATGGCGAGGTTCACATCCCTGACGACAGGCCGCTGGCCGTGCCCGAAGCGGATGGTGAGATTGTCGATCCGGATCATCGCGGCGCCTCCGCTGTCAGGTCATTCAGCCAGGCTGGATCGCGCTTCAGGATCGGCAGCCGGGCGGGCGGGTTCTCGATCGTCGGCAGCGAGGCCAGCAGCCCTTGCGTATAGGGATGTTTGGCCTTGTCGAGATCGCGCGCCTCCAGCACTTCCACGACGCGGCCGGCATACATGATGAGGACGCGATCGCAGAAATTGCGGATGAGGTTGAGGTCGTGGCTGATGAAGATCAGGCCGAGATTGCGGCGGGAAACGAGTTCGTCGAGCAGCGCCAGGATTTCGAGCCTGACCGTGACGTCGAGCGCCGAGGTCGGCTCGTCGGCGATCAGCACCTCGGGTTCGGCGATCAGCATCATGGCGATCATCACGCGCTGGCCCATCCCGCCGGATATTTCATGCGGGTAGAGGCGGGCGACGCGCTCGGGATCGCGGATCTGGACGGCTTCGAGCATGTCGAGCGCCTGGGCGTAGGTCTTTTTCGCGCTCACCTTGGGATGATGGAAGCGGTAGGTCTCGGCGATCTGTTCGCCGATCCGCATGACAGGATTGAGCGAATATTTCGGGTCCTGCAGGATGAGGCCGATCCGCCGCCCGCGGATCGTCATCATCGTCCGCTCATCCGCCCTGAGGAGATCCAGGTCGTGAAAGCGCATGTGCTCGGCGCTGACCTGTGCTGTCGGCGGCAGCAGTTTCATGATCGCCCGGCCGACGGTGGATTTGCCCGAGCCGGACTCGCCGACGATGCCGAGTTTTTCCTGGCCGAGCGCGAAGCTCACGCCGCGCACTGCGCGCATGTGGCCGCCGCCATAGGCGATTTCGAGGTTGCGGATATCGATCAGGGGCTGCGTCATTCCGAACCTCTCGGGTCGAGCACGTCGCGCAACGCATCGCCGACGAGATTGAAGGAAAGGCTGACGAGCGCAATGGCGATGCCGGGCGCGGCGATCACCCAGGGGCTGTCGAGCATGAATTCGCGGCCGCTGGCGGCCATCGAACCCCATTCCGGCCATGGTGGCTGCGCGCCGAGGCCGAGAAAACCGAGACCGGCGGCGGTGATGATGATGCCGGCCATGTTGAGGGTGACGCGCACGATCACCGAAGGAATGCACATCGGCAGGATGTGGCGGGTGATGATCGCGATCGACGTCGCGCCCTGCAGGCGCACGGCGGCGATATAATCCGCCTTGCGCAGGCTGAGCGTCTCGGCGCGTGCCAGGCGCGCGATCGGCGGCCAGGCCGTCAGCGAAATGGCGATGATCGCATTGGTGATGCCGGGGCCGAGAGCGGCGGCAAAACCAAGCGCCAGCACCAGCCCGGGAAAGGAGAGGAAGATATCGGTGATGCGCATCAGGATCTCGTCGACGATGCCGCCGAAATAGCCGGAGAAGGTGCCGATCAGCAGGCCGAGCGGTGCGACGATGATCGTGACCAGCATGATGATGTAGAGCGTCGTGCGGGCGCCGTAGATCACGCGCGCAAAGACGTCGCGGCCGAAATTGTCGGTGCCGAGCCAATGTTCGGCGGAGGGCGGCGCAAGCCGCCCGGCCATATCCTGAACGATCGGATCGTAACTCGTCAGCAGCGGAGCGGCCGTCGCCACGACCATCAAGAGCACGATGATGACGAGGCCGGCAAGGCCGAGCGGATGCAGGCTGAATTTCTGCCAGCCCTGATGGATCTGCTGCGCCGACGACTGGAACCAGCCCTGAGGCTCGGGCGCCTGCAGCCATTTGCGAAGGCTGCCGGCATGGCTGCTGTGTGCATCTTCGGTGGAGATCGTCATGGCGTCACCGTGTTCTCGGATCAAGGATGCGATAGAGGACGTCGGACAGGATGTTGATCGTCAGGAAGACGGCGCCGATCGTCAGCACCGAGCCCATGACGACGTTCATGTCGTTCATCTGCAGCCCGCGGGTGAGGTATTGGCCAAGCCCCGGCCAGCCGAAAACCGTTTCGATCAGCACCGCGCCTTCCAGCAGACCGCCGAAGGTCAGCGCCAGGATCGTCAGCAGCTGCACGCGGATATTGCGGAAGGCATGGCGCCAGACGACCTTGCGGGTGCCGAGACCCTTTGCCCGCGCGGTGATGATGTATTCCTGGCTCAGCTGCTCCAGCATGAAGCTTCGCGACATGCGGCTGATATAGGCGACGGAGTAATAGCCGAGGATTGCCGCCGGCAGGATGATGTGGCCGAGCGCATTGTGAAACACGTCCCACTGGCCCTCGATCGCCGCATCGATCAAGAGAAAGCCGGTCATCGGCGTGACGAGGCCTTCGTAGAAGACGTCGACCCGGCCCGACGCGCCGACGAGCTTCAGCTTGGCGTAGAAGATGAAGAGCGCCATCAGGCCGGTCCAGAAGATCGGAATGGAATGGCCGGCAAGCGCGACGATGCGGGCGATGTGGTCGATGATCGTCCCGCGCTTGACCGCAGCGGTAATCCCCAGGGGAATGCCGACGATCGCCCCGATAATCATGGCGATGATGGCAAGCTCGATGGTCGCCGGAAAGATCGTCATCAGATCGGTCAGGATCGGCTGGCCCGTCGTCGCCGACATGCCGAGATCGCCCGTGGCGATCTTGCCGACATAGGAGAGGAACTGCATCCAGATCGGCTGCCCGAGCCCCAGCTCATTGTAGACGCGGTCGTAAACCTCCTTGCTGACCTCCGCCCCGGTGATTGCCAGCACCGGGTCGGCAGGCAGCAGGCGGCCCATCGAGAAGGTCAGGAAAAGCAGGCCGAGCAGCGTCGTGACGACTGCCACCACGCGCCCCGCCAGCCGCCGCAGCAGGCTCAGCAGAGGGTGCGGGGCCGCCTCGGCGAACCCGCTCCCCGCCGGCTGGCGGCTTGCCTCCTGCTTCGATGTCAGATCGGCGCTCGCCACGCGCTCTACTCCTTGGTCACGTCATGCCAGCGTGTCGACCATGTCGTGTGGCCGTGATAATTCTTCACGTTGGCGCGCATGACATAGGGGTCGGTTCGCTGGAAGAAGATGACGAGCGGCGAAGCCATGCCGGCATAGATGCCGTCCATCTTCTTGAAGATGTCGGTGCGCTTTTCCGTGTCGCGCTCCCGCATCGACTGGTCGATGAGCGTGTTGAGCTCGTCCACCTTCATGCCGGTGCGCCAGAGATAATAGCTCCCGAGGCGCGCCTCGTCGCTGTTGTCGGGGTTGAAGGCATATTGCGTGGCGACGGCGAAGGGGTCCGGCAGGCGGGCGCCGGAATTGCCGAGCAGCACTTCGAACTTGCGCTCGCGGAAGGCGGGCGTGAACTCGCCGGGCACGAGATCGAGATCGAAACCGGCGGCGCGTGCACTCGCCTGCAGCGCTTCCGCAAAGGGCAGGGTTGGGGCTCCCGAGGGGTTGAGCACCTTCTTCAGGCCGTTCGGATATCCGGCCTCAGCCAGCAACTGCTTGGCCTTTGCGGGATCGTAGTCGTAGCGAACGGCCGTTTCGCCGGGCGCGCCGATCATGCCGCGCGGGATCATCGACTGCCAGGGAAAGCCGGTATAACGCATGATGTTGCCGGAGATCGCCTTCCAGTCGAAGGCATATTGGAAGGCCTCGCGAACCTTCGGCTTCTGCAGATCGGGGTCTTTCTGGTTGAGAGCGATATAGTAGAAGCCGAGACCCGGGACGTTTTCGATGACCATGTCCTTGTTGGTGGCGAGCGCATCGAGATCGCCGCTTGCCACATACTGGCCGACATCGACGTCGCCGGCTTCGAGCTGAAGCCGGAGATTGCCGGATTCCGGGATATGGCGAGCGACGACACGCGCCATGGCCGGTTTGCCGCCCCAGTATTTCGGCTGCGCATTGAAGATCGCCACGTCGTTCGGACGCCACTGCGCCAGGCTGAAGGGGCCACTGCCGGCGGAATTGGCCGAAAGCCAGGCGCCGCCGAAATCGCCGTTCGCCTCATGCGAAAGGACCGTCTTCTTGTCGACGATGCCGATCGAGGAGCCGGCCAGCGAATAGAGGACGAGGTCGGTGTTGACCGCCTGCGGCAGCTCGATCTCCAGCGTGTGCTCATCCTTGGCGCGGACGAGCTTCTCGACGTTATCGGCCGTGAAGCCCCAGAGGGCGACGTCGGTGGAGCCGACCTGGCCCATCTTGATGACGCGCTGGATCGACCAGGCGGCATCCTCGGCGGTCACCTTGTTGCCGCTCTGGAAGACCGCGTCGTCACGCAGGGTCAGCGTGATGATCTTGCCGTCGTCCGAGACGCTCCATTGCGTCGCCAGCATCGGCTTCAGCGTCTTCAGATCGTCCGGCGACAATTGCACGAGGTTGTCATAGAGGTTCGAGATCAGCTCGGACACCGTGCGGGCATTGTTCTGGGCCGGATCGAGCGTGCGGATACCGGTGAGATTCGTCCCGATCACCAGCATGTTGGGCGGCGATGCCGCCAGGCTCGGCTGCGCCGCCGCCAGGGCGCCGGTAATCGCGATCGTCGTCAGTAGCTGTTTCAGCATCTCAAGACCTCCCAATCTCGTGGCGCCATCCCGCGCCTGTTGCTTGCAGAAGAATGTTTCGAACTTAACCGGCAGCCTTCACGGCCTGCCGGTCCGGTTGCGTTTCAATGTCGCCCTCGGCCTCCCAGCCTCGAAGCAGGCGATGCAGCTCCTCGCGGTCCTGCTGATCGAGCTGCGGCAGTCCCGGCACGCGCACCGGCCCGACATCGAGGCCGGAATAGGTGACGGCCTCTTTCACGACGGTCACGTTCGCGCCGTTGCGGAATTTGGTGCGCATCCGCTCGAAGGGTTCGAGCTTGCCGACGATTGCTCTCGCCGCGGCGAAATCGCCCTTTTCGAGCGCGTCGTGGACGGCGAGCGATAGCTTCGGCGCGACGTTGACGAGGCCGGACGTGAAGCCGCGCGCGCCGGCCGCGGTGAAGGTCGGCGCCCAGCTTTCGGCCAGGCCGCAGACGAAGAGCGCGCCGTTGGGATCGGCGGCGGGAATCGCGCGCGACAGCAGCATCAGATCTGTTGTGGCGAACTTGATGCCGGCGATATTGCCGTGATTGGCGAGGCGGACGATTTCCGCGACGCTGAAACCCTCGGCCCTTACATAGGCGACGAGCGGCAGGGCGGACGCATCGGCGAGATTGCAGAAATAATCGATCTGCGCCGAAGGGGCTGCGAAAGGATCGACGGGCTGGTGCGACATGACGGCCGATGCGCCGATCGCGGCGGCATCCCTGGCCATGCCGATCGCTTCGCGCAGCGACCGGCCGACTGCCGCCGTCACCGGCGCACGGCCGTCGACGCCGGCGACGGCTGCCTCGTGGACGATCCGGATCTCCTGCGGCGTCAGCGCGTAGAATTCCCCAGTATTGCCGGCTGCGACGATGTTGTGAATGCCCGCCGCCGCCACCCGCGCATAAACCTCCGCGGTAATCCGGGGTTCGACTTCGCCCCCCCCGTCGTAAGCTGTGACGGGCACGCCCGACACGCCCGTAAGCGCCTTGCGCATGATCGCGATGCTCATTTTTCTACCCCGTTCGCTTTCCATCAAGATGACTGTTTGCCGAAGCGGAAGGGCGGCAGCCCCTCCGCCTCCACGTCAAAGGCGATGACCGTGCCTGCCTCGAAACGGCCGGTCCGGTCGGTCGACAGGCTCGTGACGTAGAGGGTGCCGAGATCAGGCCCTCCGAAACACGGCATTGTCGGTGCTGCGACCGGCAGAATGTAGATTTCGACGATCTCGCCTTCGGGAGATATTCTGTTGAGACGGCCGGCGGAGACGCCGGCGCTCCAGTAGAAGCCGTCGCGATCGGTCGTCGCGCCGTCCGGCCGCCCTTGTTCCTCGGTAAAGCTGCGAAGGCGGCGTCCTTCGCCGAGTTCTCCCGTCCCGGGATCGAAATCGAAGGCCTGCAGGAAACATTGCCGGCTGTCGGAGTGATACATGCGCCGGCCATCCGGCGACCAGGCAAGGCCGTTCGAGCTCGTCAGTCCCGTTGCGACGGTCCGCATGCTGCCATCGGCGCCGACACGGAAGAGCGCCGCATCGTTTACCTGCGGCTTGGCCTCGCTGATCGAGCCGACCCACAAATGCCCGTCCGGACCGACTTTGCCGTCGTTCAAGCGGCCGACCATCTCGCGCCCGGTTGGATCGCAGAGAAATTCGAGATGGCGCGAAACGGGATCGAAGAGATGGACGCCGGTCTGGAGGCCGACGACGATCCTGTGATCGCGGCAAAGCCCGAGGCAGCCGACCGCCGCCGGCATGTCGAAGCGGTCGGCCTTGCCATCCGGCGAGATCCGGACGATCGCCGGCGCCAGGATATCGACGAGCCAGAGCGCGCCGGTTTCGTCGTCCCATACCGGCGATTCACCGACCGTCAGCGGCTGCTGCAGCACCGGACAGATCTTCGGCTCGATGATGCGGGGCGCCATCACGAGACCTTCTCCAGATCTTTGGCGAGCCCCTCGGCATCGCGCATGCGGATCTCGCCGTCGTGATTGAATTCGCAGAAACCGCCGCCCTGGAAGGCGCGGGCGATCCGTCCTTCCGCGCCGTCCTCGATGCGGGCGTGATCACGCGGCCGGTCCTGCGGCTGGTAGCCGAGCCGCCTCGCCAGATCGTTGTCCCACCATTTTTCGTCGGTATCGGACACGCCGTAGACCACCGTCGCGGCGATCGACGGGTGGGTGAGCCCGATCCGCACCAACTGCGCGAGATCCCGGGCGCTGATCCAGATCGCGATCGAGCGTTCGCTGTTGGGATAGGTGCCGGCATTGCCGATGCGGATGGAAAGCGAGCGAATGCCTGAGGTGTCGTAGTAAAGCCCGGCCACCAGCTCGCCCCAGCATTTGGACAGCCCGTAGGGACTGTCCGGCCGCATCGGGTCGAGCGGCGATACGACTTCGCCACGCGGATAAAAGCCGGTCGCATGGTTGCTCGAGGCGTAGACCATCCGCCCGACCTTGTTGATCCGGGCGGCCTCGTAGAGATTGTAGGTCCCGAGCACATTGGCCTGCAAAATGGCGTTCATGTCGACGCCGCTAGCGATGCCGGCAAGATGAACGACGCCGTCGACCTCTCTGAGGGCCGCCGTCGCTTCGTCGAGCTTCGAAAGATCGGCGCGCACGAAATCTTCGTTTTCGGCCATGTCGGCGGGCTGATGAATGTCGATCAGGCGCAACTGCTCTGCATGCTGGCGAAGGAGCGGGCGAAGCAGCGTCCCGACGCGTCCGGCGGCACCCGTCACAGCAACCCGTCTCATCGTTCTTTCTCCCGTCATCGCTCAAACCCCCTGGAACATGCGGGCGCGCGCATTCAGTATGTGTCTCTTCATCGCATCGTGCGCTTCGGTTTCCCGGTGCGCGAAGATCGCCTCCACGATCACCGCGTGCTCGTCCTGGACGCTGCGGATCTGCTCCGGCGTGCGCTTCAGGCTGAGGCTTCGCGTCACCGAATGGCCGATGGCGAAATGCGGCCGGAACCATTCGCGCACGGTGATGTGATATTGATTGCCGGTCGCCATCGCGATCGCGTCATGCAGGGCCTGGTCTTCCTCGGCCCCGAGCTCGCCGTTCTTCAGACATTGCTCGATCGCAACCAGTGCCGCCGTGATCCGCTCCTTGTCGGCCGGCTGCCAGTTGCGTGCGGCAAGCTCCGCGGCCTCGGCCTCGAGCCCGGCGCGGAATTCGAAGAAACGCTGCACGTCGGCAAGCGAGCCGACCGGAACCATCTTCAGCATCGACGAATCCGGCCGTTGCCGGACATAGGAGCCGGACCCCTTGCGCGAGACGACCAAGCCGTCGGTTCTGAGCCGCTCCAGGGCCTCGCGCACGACGGGCCTCGACGCGCCGAAATCGGTGGCGAGCTTCGTTTCCGATGGAAGTCGCTCGTTTACGGGAAACTTGCCGTCCGCGATCATCCCTACGATCTTCTCGTAGATGATGTCGCTGAAGCGCGTTGCGCCTCTGTTGGGAACGGCATCGACTGCGAATGTCATTATCGTCCTTTTCTCTCCCGCCACGCGGCAAATTCAGCCGTCGCCTTTCCGGCTGGCGAGCAGAAGCCGAATATGCCTGCCCGATCATGCGAGATGGCGCCGCGCCGCCGCGGCCACGGTGTGGCTGCTGGACAGCATCTGACAGATCAGCCGTTTTTTCTCCCCCAAGGCTATCTTCCCAACGGCTTGGGCGCCCCGTTTGATGCTGCATCGCTATCGAATCTGTAATTATCTGTCAACTCTTGTAATCATCTGGGAACGTGTCTATGGTTTCCTCCCAGCGCCGAGGAGGGCGCAAAACGGCAGGTCGGGAGCCTGCCGTGGCAAGCGGGACAAGCCTGTTCCGGCATAAAAGGGGAGGAATCGATGCCCAATGAAATTCTGTCTCGCGGTGTCACCCGCCGCGCCGTTCTCGGCGGCATGGCCGGTGCTGCGGCGCTGTCCATCGCCGGCCGCGCCTTTGCGGCGGGCGGCGAAGCGCCGGCTCTTGCGCAACTCGTCAAGGACGGCAAGTTGCCGCCGCTTGCCGAGCGCCTGCCGAAGAAGCCGATGGTGGTGACGCCGTTCGAGAAGGTCGGCACTTATGGCGGTACGCTGCGCCGCGGCTTGCGTGGTTCATCCGACCATAACGGCATTCTGCGCATGGTCGGCAACCAGAGCCTCGTGCGCTGGAATCTGGAATTTACCGCCGTGCAGCCGAACCTCGCCGAGCGCTGGGAGGTCAGCGACGACGCGACGCAGTTCACCTTCCATCTGATCGAAGGCGTGCGCTGGTCCGACGGCCATCCCTTCACGGCAGACGACGTGGTTTTCGCGATCGAGGACTGCGTCAAGAACACCGAGCTTTACAGCGCCACACCGGCACAGCTTTCCGTCGCCGGCAAGGCGGTCAATGTCGAGAAGATCGACGACTACACGGTGAAATTCACCTTTGCCGCGGCCAACGCGCTCTATCTGGAAAACCTCGCCACGCCGCTCGGCCAGCATCCGACGCTCTTCCCCAAGCATTACTGCAGCCAGTTCCTGCCGAAATATAACCCGAACATCGAGGCCGATGCCAAGAAGGCGGGCGTCACCAGCTGGACGGAACTCTTCCGCAGCCGCTGCGGCGATATCGAGATCCCGACCAGATGGGGCAATGTCGACAAGCCGACGCTCGATCCCTGGGTCGTCAAGGAGCCCTATGTCGGGGGCGCGACGCGCGTCGTCATGGCCCGCAACCCCTATTTCTGGCAGGTCGATACATCGGGCAATCAGCTTCCCTACATCGATGAGGTCAACTTCGGCATTTCGCAGGATGTGGAATCGCTGATGCTGAACGTCATCTCCGGGAAGATCGACATTCAGGAACGCCATATCAGCGTGCTCGCCAACAAGCCGACGCTCTCCCAGAACATGCAGAAGGGCGATTATCGCCTGCTGACGCTCGTTCCCTCCGCCTCGCAGCAGTGCCAGATCTATTTCAACATCACCCACAAAGATCCTGCCATGCGCAAGATGTTTGCGGATAAGGCGTTCCGGCAGGCGTTGTCGATCGGCATCAATCGCCAGGAACTGATCGATATCGTCTATTTCGGCCAGAGCGAGCCTTACCAGGCCGGGCCGCGTCCGACTCATCCCTGGTACAATGAGAAATATGCGCGCCAGTTCACCGAATATGATCCCGACAAGGCGGGCGCCATGCTTGACGAGGCCGGCTACAAGAAGGGCGGCGACGGCATGCGCGTTCGGCCGGACGGGCAGAAGGTGTTCTTCTCGGTAGACGTCATCCCGACGCTCTATCCCGACCTCGTCGACGCGCTCGAACTGGTCAAGGCGCATTGGGCCCAAATCGGCGTCGACATGAAGGTCAACACGATCGAGCGGGCGCTCTATTATACCCGCGGCGACGACAATGCGCATGATGCGGCGGTCTGGCCGGGGCCGGGCGGTCTCGACCCGATGCTCGATCCGCGCGATTTCTTCGCCTTCCATCCGCAGGGATCGCGCTACGCCATTCCTTGGACGCTCTGGTATACGTCCAACGGCGCGCGCGGCGAAGAGCCGCCGGAAAGCCAGAAGAAGCGCATGAAGCTGTTCGACGAGGCGCGGTCGACGGCCGATCTCGACAAGCGCGGCGCGATCATGAAGCAGATCTTCGATATCGCCGCGGAAGAATTCGAGACCGTCGGCCTTTGCCTCGCCGTCGGCGGCTTCGGCATCATCCGCAACAATCTGCGCAATGTGCCCGAGAAGGAGCCGGACAGCTGGTCCTGGCCCAATCCCGGTCCCGCGTTGCCGCAGCAATTCACCTTCACGAGCTGATTTCGATCTTCGAGCGCCGTACCCTCGGGCACGGCGCTTTCATTCAGGTTCGCCCTCCGAAACCTTGCCGGCCCTCAAAGCCGAAGGGGTCGGAGGGCGGCGTCCACGTCGGGAGACGCCTCAATGCTGGTGTTCATCGCCAAACGCTTTTTATGGATGATTCCATCGCTTTTCGCCGTCAGCTTCCTGGCTTTCGTGCTGATCCAGCTGCCGCCGGGCGATTACGTCACGACCTATATCGCGACGCTTGCGGCATCCAACGAGATCGTCGACCAGAACACGGCCGCGCAGCTGCGCGAACGCTTCGGCCTCGATGATCCGATGCTCATCCAATATTTCAAATGGATGTGGGGCATCCTTTCGCGCGGCGATTTCGGCATTTCCTTCGAATGGCAGCAGCCGGTCTCGGATCTGATCTGGGAGCGCATGGCGCTGACGCTGGTTCTGGCCCTTTCGACATTGATCGCCACCTGGGCGATCGCCCTGCCGATCGGCGTCTATTCCGCCGTGAAGAAATATTCGATCGGCGACTATTTCTTCACTGCCTTCACCTTCTTCGGCCTTTCCATCCCGTCCTTCCTGCTGGCGCTGGTGCTGATGTATGTGGCGGCGGTCGAATTCGGCCAGGATGTCGGCGGGCTGTTTTCACCGGAATATGAGACCGCGTCCTGGAGCATCGCCAAGATGTTCGATCTGCTGACCCATCTCTGGCTTCCCGTCATCATTCTCGCCGTTTCCTCGACGGCAAGCCTCATCCGCGTCATGCGCGCGAACATGCTGGACGAGCTGCCGAAACCCTATGTGGTCACGGCACGGGCGAAGGGCCTCTCCGAATTCCGGCTGCTGATGAAATATCCTCTGATGATCGCGCTCAACCCGTTCATCTCGACGATTGCCTGGCTGCTTCCCAACCTGATTTCCGGCTCCGTCGTCGTCGCGATCGTCCTCAACCTGCCGACGGCGGCTCCCTTGCTGTTGCAGGCGCTGATGGCGCAGGACATGTATCTCGCCGGCGCCTTCGTGCTCCTGATCTGCGCGCTGACGCTGATCGGCTCCCTGATCAGCGACATTCTTCTGGCGCTGGTCGATCCCCGCATCCGCTTGGAATAGGAGGCTGATGTGGCCGACATTACCATTACAAATCTACAGCCGGACCGTGCCGCCGTCGCATCGCAATGGCAACTCATCTGGTGGGCTTTCCGCCGGCATCGCCTCGCCATGGTGGCGCTCGTCGTCACCGTGATGATGTATATCGTCGCGCTTGTTCCCGGCTTTTTCGCCATCAACGATCCGAACTTGCAGAATGCGCGGGCGACCTTCCACCCGCCGCAAAGAGTGCATCTGATCGATACGACGAACGGCTTCTCCTTCGGCCTGCATTATTATCCGATGAAGCTGACCCGCGATCCCGAAACGCTCGCCGCCATCTTCAAGGAAGATACGACGAAGCGGATCGACGTGCAGCTCTTCGGGCGCGGCTACGAATATTCCGTGTTCGGCCTGTTCAATACGAACATCCATCTCCTCGCTTCGCCCGATAAGACCACGCCGCTGCTGCTCTTCGGAGCCGACAGGCTTGGGCGCGACGTCTTCAGCCGGACGGTGCAGGGTTCACAGGTCTCGCTGTCGATCGGCCTTGTCGGCGTGTTCTTCTCGCTGATGCTCGGCATCGTGCTCGGCGGCATTTCGGGCTATTACGGCGGCCGCATCGATTTCTTCATGCAGCGGCTGATCGATTTCGTGCTGTCGCTGCCGACGATCCCGATCTGGCTCGCCATGGCCGCGGCCCTGCCGCAGGACTGGCCGGCGACGCTGCAATATATGATGATCACCATCATCCTGTCGCTGACCGGCTGGGCGCAGCTCGCCCGCGTCGTGCGCGGCCGCTTCCTGTCCCTGCGCACCGAGGAGTTCGTCGCCGCCGCAAGGCTCGACGGCGTTCGCGAAAGGCGCATCATCTTCCGCCACATGCTGCCGAGTTTCGCGAGCCACATCATCGCTTCGATCACGCTTGCGGTGCCGGCAATGATCCTTGCCGAAACCTCGCTCTCCTTCCTGGGGCTCGGATTGCAGCCGCCGACGATCTCCTGGGGCGTGCTTCTGCGCGAGGCCCAGAACATCCGCTCGATCGCCACCGCGCCCTGGCTTTTCATGCCGGGCTGTGCCGTCGTGGTCGCCGTCATGGCGCTCAACCTTCTCGGCGACGGCCTGCGCGATGCGGCCGACCCCTACAACAAATGAGGCCGGCATGACCGATATCATTCCCATTGCCGGCAGGCCGCTGCTCGAGGTGAAGAACCTCACGGTCGAATTCCCTCTGCGCACCGGCGTCTTCCGCGCCGTTCGCGATCTCTCCTTCTCGATCGAGCCCGGCAAGACGCTTTGCGTGGTCGGTGAAAGCGGCTCCGGCAAATCGGTGACGGCGCGCTCGATCCTGCAGATCGTCGATGCGCCCGGGCGCATTGCCGGTGGATCGATCGTCCTGAACGATCAGAAGGGCGGCTCGACCGATCTCACCAGCCTCAATCCGCGCGGGCGCCAGATCCGGGCGATCCGCGGCCGCGATATCGCGATGATCTTTCAGGAGCCGATGTCGTCGCTGTCGCCGATCCACACGGTCGGCAACCAGATCGTCGAGGCGCTTCGCCTTCACACCCGAATGAGCAAGGCGGAGGCGCGTGCCGAGGCCATATCGCTGCTGAAGCAGGTGGAAATTCCCTCGCCGGAAAAGGCGCTGGACCGCTATGCCTTCCAATATTCCGGCGGCATGCGCCAACGCGCGATGATCGCCATGGCGCTCGCCTGCAAGCCGCAGCTCCTGATCGCCGACGAACCGACCACCGCCCTCGACGTCACCACCCAGGCCGAGATCCTCGACCTGATCGGCCGGCTGCAGAAGGCCAACGGCATGGCCGTGCTGTTCATCACCCATGACATGGGCGTGGTGGCGCAGATCGCCGACGACGTGCTGGTCATGCACAATGGCGTGGCGAAGGAATACGGGCCGGTCGAGCAGATTTTCCACGCGCCGCAGGACGATTATACCCGCATGCTGATCGGCTCGGTCCTGAAGCTGGAGCAAAAGGCCGAGATCCGCCTGGCGCGCCCGCCGCTCGACAGGACGAAGGCGCCGATCCTCGAACTGCGCAACGTCTCGATGGATTTCGGCGAGGTGAAAGCGCTGAATGATGTCTCCATCTCGCTGCTGCCGGGCGAAACCCTCGGCATCGTCGGCGAGAGCGGGTCCGGCAAGACGACCATGGGCCGCTCGATCATGCGGCTGATCGATCCCTCCGCCGGCGAAATCCTCTATCGCAACGCCGGCGGCGACATCATCGATCTGGCGACGGCGAAAGGGCCCACGCTTGCCGCCGCGCGGCGCGAATTGCGCATGGTGTTTCAGGATCCTTTCGGCTCTCTCAATCCGCGCATGACCGTCTCGCAGATCATCGGCGAACCGCTGCTGGTCAACGGCATCGCCAAGGGACGGGCTCTGGACGAGCGCGTTTGCCACCTCATGGAGCAGGTCGGCCTCGATCCGAGGGCGCGCGAGCGCTATCCGCACGCCTTCTCCGGCGGCCAGCGCCAGCGCATCGGCATCGCCCGCGCCATCACGCTCGATCCCCGCGTCATCGTTGCCGACGAGGCGACGTCGGCGCTCGACGTCTCGGTGCGCTCGCAGGTGCTCGACCTGTTGATGCGCCTGCAGGATCAGCTTGGCCTCGCCTATATCTTCATCAGCCACGATATCGGCGTCATCCGCTACATGTGCGACCGCGTCGGCGTCATGTACAAGGGCCAGCTCGTCGAAATCGGCGATGCGGAGAAGGTCTGCAGTACGCCCGAGCACGCTTATACGCAGGCCCTCCTATCGGCGATCCCACGCCCCGATCCACGAGACCGGGATCATTCCAGGCGTTTCCGCTACGTCGAACCGGAGAACCTGAAGAACGGGAGCTCTCAGAGATGAAGATCACCGGCATCAGAACGTTTCTCATGCATGTCGGCCAGCCGGACCCTTCGAAATGGGCATCCGATCGACAGGCCGGCAGCGGCGCCTCCAAGCCGTTCGGCGGCACCAGGAACTGGCTCTTCCTGAAGATCGATACCGACGAGGGTATCACCGGCATCGGCGAATGCTCGGGCTGGCCGCGCGTCGTCGAGACGGCGATCCGCGATCTTGCGCCGCTGCTGATCGGCGAGGACCCCGCCCATATCGAGCGCCTTTGGCAGAAGATGCATATCGCCATGATGGGTCACGGCATGCTCGGCACGGTCGGAGGCGGCGCGATGACCGGCATCGACATGGCGCTCTGGGACATCAAGGGCAAGGCGCTCGGCGTGCCGGTCTGGATGCTGCTCGGCGGCAAGGTGCGCGACAGGATCCCGATCTATTCGCATGCGAATACGCCGGAGGGCGCGCTTGCGCTCAAGGCGCGCGGCATCAAGGCGATCAAATGCGGCGGGGTGGCCGATCCCGTCCGCAAGGTTGCGGCACTGCGCGAAGCCGTCGGCGACGATATGGATATCGCGATCGACCTGCACGGGCCGCCATGGCTGACACCCGCGGATGCCTGCCGGCTGGTGCGGGCGCTCGAGCCCTATGAGCTCATGTGGGTGGAAGATCCGATCGCGCCGGACAATATCGAAGGCTACAAGCGCATTCGCGACGCCGCACATCTGCCGCTTGCGGCCGGCGAGCGCTCGGCCACCATTTTCGGCGAGCGCGAGCTGATCGAGAAAGAGCTGGTCGATGTGATCCAGCCGGATACCGGCCGGGCGGGCGGCATCACCCAGATGAAGAAGATCGCCGCCATGGCCGAGGCGCATTATATCCAGATGGCGCCGCACTCCGGCTCGCTCGGGCCGGTGGCGGAATATGCGGCGCTGCATCTGCTCGCCGCCATCCCGAACGCGCTGATACTCGAACGGCTCGACGATGATTGGGAGGGCCGCCGCCAGACGATCGTGCCGCACCCGCAGCAGGTCGACGGCCTGATCGCGGTGCCTGACGCCCCGGGGCTCGGCTGCGATATCGACGAAGAGTTCGTCGCGCGGTTCCCGAGCGGCGGCAATGTCTCCGTGCCCGTGCCGGAGGGAAGCGGCGCCTACAATCCCGGAACCCATGACCAGCACGTCTACGTGCAGACGCGCGTGGCGCGCCGCAGCTATTTCAATCGCTAGAAGGACAGAATGATGAAGATCGACCGGATGCGGGTTTTCATGACCCGCGACAAGGACCGCCCCCGCGTGATCGTCGCGCTCGACACCGATGACGGGCTGACGGGCTGGGGCGAATGCTACAATCACGGCCCCGACAAGGCGCTGCCGCCGCTGCTCGACTATCTCTACGGCTTTATCTCGGGCCAGGACCCGACACGCGTCGAATATCTCGTCAATCTGCTGATCCAGCAGAGCCGCTTCCCGCCCGGCGCGCTCGGCCTTGCCGCGATCTCCGCGCTCGACCATTGCCTGTGGGACCTTGCGGCCAAGGCGGCGAACGTGCCTGTCTACAAGCTGCTCGGCGGCGAGGTGCGCGACCGCATCAAGGTCTATGCCGGGGTCTATACCGCGCCCGATGCGCCGGCAGCCCGCGAGGAATTCGATCGGCTGAAGGAAGGATGGGGCTTCACCGCCTTCAAGCTCAGCCCCTGGCGGATCGACATGCACTCCAATCGCTGGGGCAATGTCGTGAAGGCCTCGGCGGATTATTTCCGCTCGCTTCGCGAGACGGTCAGCGACGAATATGAGATCGCCTTCGACGCCCATGCCAAGATTTTCGAGCCGATCGCCGCGCGCCAGCTCGGCAATGCGCTGGCGCCTTACGATCCTCTGTTCTTCGAGGAGCCGCTGCGTCCGGAGAATATCGAGGCCTGGGGCGACTTGAAGCAGGGCCTCAACTGCACGCTTGCGACCGGTGAATCGCTCTACAACAGGAACGAGTTCCTGCGGCTGCTGCAGGTCAAGGGCGCGGACCTCATCCAGCCCGATATCTGCGTCGTCGGCGGCATCAGCGAAATGCGCCGCATCGCCACGCTCGCCGAAGCCTACTTCGTCGGCGTGGCGCCGCACAACCCGATGGGGCCGCTGGCCACCGCCGTCAACGTGCATTTCTCGGCCGCGGCGCAGAATTTCCGCATCCTCGAATACCGGCTTCCCAAGGGACAGGCCTATGTCTATGGCGGGCTCGATATCGAGCAGCGGCAGGGCGAAACCCGCTATGTCGTCGATCCCTATCTGCCGAAGGACGGCTATCTCGAACTGCGTCCCGACCGGCCGGGCTGGGGCGTCGAAATGGACGAGAAGGCAATGCAGGAGGAAGGCTACATCCATTGGCAGCGGCGCGTGCCGAAGCGTCCTGATGGTTCGTACGCCTTCGCTTAAAGACGTAACTCGAAAACCAGGAACTGGCCGCTGCCGCAGGGAAGCGGCCAGTTTCTTTTAGGCCCGGTGCGTACGTCGCTCTGAAAACGTCCAACTTAAAGGACAATCAGCGAGCGGCCCTTTGGCCGCAGCGCCTAGGAAGACGCGGGAAATCTCGGCGGTGGGTCGGCCGTCGTTCAGCTGCGACGTCGCCTTCGTCGATCTCGCCAAGACGCCGGTGGCGTGCGCCCGCACTGGCGGAACATGACTTTCGGCACGGCTGTTCCAGCCTCACAGTTTTGCTAGTGTCGACCAAGAGAGTTCTGTCGATTCAGTGCGATCAGCCAAAAGGGAGTGATATGATCGGCCATTCGCCGCGCGCAATTCTGGTTGTGGACGACCACGATCTGCTGCGCCTCGGTGTCCGCGCATTGGTGCAGGCTCTGGTCAATCACCCCAGTGAGGCTCTTGATGTTCTCGAGGCCGGCAGCCTGGCCGATGCCCTGGCCATCTACGGTGCGGCACAAGACAGGATCGGTCTCGTGCTGCTGGATCTTGCGCTTCCCGACACCGAAGGCCTGAGCGGCCTGAAGGCTTTCCATGATCGCCATCCAGCGGCGCGCATCGTGGTTCTCTCCGGCACGCTTGATGCATCGCTCGCCCGGGATGCGCTGGCGTGGGGCGCGAGCGCATTTCTTCCCAAATCGGCAGACTTGCGCGAGATCGTGAATTTCATCCGTGCCTGCGGCCTGATCGACGTCAAAGCGGCGGGCGGTTCGCCATCTGTGTCGGGGACGGCCGGAAAACCTGTGCCTCAGACGCCGCATGCCTCGGTATGGCAGCAGCTTACGCCGCGCCAGACGGAGGTGCTGAACTGGGTGCTGGAGGGCAAGGCGAACAAGGAGATCGCGCACATCTCCAATCTCAGTGAAGGCACCGTAAAAAACCATGTGTCCACGATCCTGCTGTTGTTCGGCATGCGGTCGCGGGCCCAACTGATCAGCAGTCTGCGTTGATGCGTGCCGGCCAGCGCGGAGGCCGCGCAATGCATGACGCCGCGATGGACGGCGAGTTCGGACCGCGGGTGCTGCGCGAACACCTGGCCTCGATCTATTTCATCTACGACGCAACATGCCTTCTCCGGATGTTCTTCGTCATCGTGCTCGGCGTCTTCATACACTTGCAGACACCGCATCCGCTCGTCTGGCCTTTCGTTGCGCTGCACCTGCTGCTTTATCTGTTCCTGTATTTCGCGCCGCGGTGGACCCCTGCGGCGTCCGCGGGCGAGAACGCGATGTGGGCACGCAGGATCATCCGCACCGTGACCCTGCTCGGTTTCGCGGACGCCCTGGCGCCCTGGCTCTTCGTTCCGGCCGGCAATTTGCCCGTGACCTGTGTGCTGATGGTCCTGATGATGGGCAATTGCGCTCGCGCCGTGCAATCGCTGCGACCGCTGAAGGCGGCACTGATCGGCTATACCCTGCCCATGATGGGCGGCCTTATCGTGGCGCTGGCCGCGCAGGGCGATCGGGTGCACCTCTTCCTTGCGGCCTTCGCGCTCATTTACCTGCTGATGATGCTGCGCGTCGGTGTGCAGGAACACAAGCTCTTGACAGAGTCGCTGACCCTGCGCTTCGAGAACGAACATTTGGCGGCCCGGCTGCGTGAGCAGATCGCCGCCACCGAACGCGCCAGCGAGGAAAAGACGCGTTTCCTGGCTGCTGCCAGCCATGATCTGCGCCAGCCCCTGCATGCCATTGCCCTCTTCGGCACCGCGCTCGAAAACGAGCTGCAGGATCGCCCTGAAGGTAAAAATGCCGAACGCCTGATGCGCGCTGTCAGAGTGCTGGGCACATCGCTGGACAGCATGCTCGATGTCTCGCTGCTCGACGCCGGCGTGGTGACGCCCGATCTGCAGCCGGTGCAGTTGGATGCGCTATTCGTTTCCCTCAATCACATGTTCGCGGCTCATGCCGAGCAGAAGGGCCTGCAACTGCGCGTGCGCGCCAGCGGGTTGTGGGTGCGCAGCGATGCGCAGTTGCTGCACCGCATGTTGGGAAACCTGATCGACAATGCGTTGAAGTATTCCGTGCGCGGCGGCGCAACTGTCACGGCGCGCGTACGCGGCGAGCGTGTATGGGTCGAGGTCCACGATACCGGAGTCGGCATCGAATCCGAGCATCTGAGTCATGTATTCGAGGAGTTCTATCAGGCTCCCACTCCCGGTAGGGGCCGAGCACACGGCCTGGGCATCGGTCTGTCGGTCGTCAACCGTCTGTCGCGCTTGCTGGATCACCCGGTGGACGTTCGTTCACGCCCTGGTCGCGGCAGCCGCTTTCGACTGGTGCTGCCAGTGGCGCGTCCGTCGAGCGGCGGAATCGTGGCTTCAGGGCAGCAAGGATACGGCGGCGACGCCCATGCAGAAGAATGAAGACCCTTCGACATATCGAGGAAGATATATGACAACTGCCAAATATCGACGTGCGCCGACGATCGCCGCGATCGTATCCATCGCCTGCCTGTGGTCGGCTTTTCTCACGCCGGCCGCCGCCCGCTCACAAGATGCATTTCTGAGCGAGTGGTACGAAAAGTTGGAGGCAGTCGATCTGGAGGGCCTGGAAAAACTGATCGCGCCGGGGGCAGTCTTCACTCTCGAGGAGTTCGGCTCGACGCAGACCAAAGACGAATTCATGGACTATATGCGCCAGCACAGCGACGCGCTCGGGTCCGTCGATATCCGCTACATGGTTGAATCTCAATCGTCGAACAGGACGACGGTCCGGGTCTGCTACGATTTTGTTGAGAGCGATCCGGTTTTCAATCGCGAAACCTACGCCATCGAAGGCAGGGCAATCACTTCGGCCACACAGGCGCGGATAGGTGACCGCTGCGACGGCATCTAGATAGCGTGTGCCGACGAGCTGTGTTGGGGAAATGAATGGACCTTCCCCTTCGCTGTGCGTGTTGGCGGACGGTAGAGAGCCCATCCCCAGTTTTGCCAGATCCGCCCCCGCTTGCCCGACGCGTGCAAACGGAACGCACCTTCTTCAAGAGGTCCGGGTGTGGTGAAGTTCCGGATGCCCTTTCCGATCAAGGCATGACTTTCGACACTTCCGTTCGCTGGTGCCGCGGTCGACAATTGCGCTGGAGATTCTGGACTGGGCAGTCAGGCCGGAAGAGCTGACGTTCCTTTTGTGGAACACGACATTAACACACCGAGGTAAAAGCCAGGGGCATTGCATGACCAGAAGGAAGAATTCGTCAGCCAGCATCGTTTCGCGTTTTGTTGGAAGGCTTGCAGCAGGACTAGCCGCACTGACGATGCATGCCGGCTTAGCCGTCGCTCAGGTCGCCGTGCCCGGCACGTCGGTTATGATGACACCCCCCGAGGGCTTTACGATTGCCGGCGGGTTCGTTGGCTTCGAGAGTGTCGAAAAGCAGGGAAGTTTCCTCGTCGCAGAGTTCCCGGCGGAGGCCGCCTCGCAACTGTCGGGCCTGTTTTCCGATCAAAGCGGCGCAGCCGCTGCTTTCGCGCAGAAGGGCATCACGATCGAGAGCCGTGAGGAGATCGACAACGCTGATGGCGACACGATCCCGCTTCTGCGCGGAAGTCAGGAAGCGAATGGCGTGACGCTCGAAAAATGGATGGCGCTATATGTGGCCGAAAAGGTGGTTATGGTCACATTCTCGGTCCCCAAGGACAAGGCGCTCGACGAGGACGCGATGAAGGCGGCCTTCGCTTCCGTGAAACTTGCTGGCGCTTCGGGCGAGCCGGGGAGTGACCCGCGGCTTGCCGAACTGCCCTATGAACTCGATATTGCCGAGCCGTTCCGCTTGGCGAGCGTCACGAACCATACCGGTGTCCTCCTGACCGTCGGCCCGAAGGATATCGATCCGGAGGCTAGCCAGCCCCAGATCGTTGTAACCTACACTGAAACCGCTGCGCCGATCGGCGATTTGAAGGGCTATGCCAAAATCGTCTTGAACGCCGTCGGCGACGACGTCACCGTTGAAGCGCAGGAAGATACCATGTTCGCCGAGCTCGACGGCGTTGCCAGCCATGGCGCTTTCACGGAAAACGGCGTTCAGAAGAAGTTCGTTCAGATCGTTGCGGCGACCGAAAGCGGTGCGGTGATCGGTTTCTTGGGGACTGCCGCGCAGGACAAGTATGGAGATCTGAAGGATGCGATGGAGGAAATCGCCGCATCGATAGCGATCAAAGGCTAAGACTAGAACAGGTGATTTTAGGCCCGCTCGGCCTAAAATCCGAATCCTGTTCTAAATTAAAGAGTTAGAGCAGGATGTCGTCCGAAAACCGCTCACACTTTTCGGCATCATGCTCTAAACTCGGCGCGGCATCCGCAGTAGAAGCACCTATGAAAAATTGGCAAAATATCTCTTGGCCGTGGCTGGGGATCCCCTTGTTGATGCTGGGGACACTTGCCGGCTGTTCCGGCGCGCAGCGTACGCTCCAGTACGAGAGCCGTCCGTCGCCCTGGAAGATCTACTACGTTCGAATCCATCATCTGTCCGTCGGGACTGCCTATCACTATGAAGTGCGCTTCAGGGGACAGCGGTTCGCGATTCCGAAAGAAGTGCTGCGGAGTCCCGGAGACATTGACGAGTTCGAGTCGGTGACCGCGCCCGAGACCGTGATGCATGCCGGTGACACGATCACCCTCGTGTTCAGCCATGGGGTTCAAGAAGCTAGTGGCTCAATCTCTTACGGTGGACGGCGCGTTGTCCGGGCGCAAGCGCTCGATGGGACGAAGGTAAGCCTTCGCGGGCTGGACGGCCGTGGGGCCGCGGTCATTGAACTCGAAGCCGGGCGCCCCTGAACAGATGATCAGGCCGCATTGCTACTGGAATGGATCCTGCATGTTCTTTGGGTCACGCCTATTGCTCCTGTTGGCGATAGTCCCGGCAATATTCGCACCGTCCCCGAGCCTCGCCATGGAGCCGGACAGCCGCGCCGCCTGGGGCGCTTCGGCTATAGCCGTGGCGGACTTTTATCGCCGGACTCCGTGCGAATGGTGGAAGGTGGACGAGGCCGCGGTCAAGCAGGTCATCGCCTGGAGCGGGCGCTCCCTTGAGCAATTGCGCGCCTCGGAAGACTACAAGGAGCAGTTCCAGGCGATGGAGCAGAGCGAAAACTATATTCGCGAAAGATACCGCGACAACTCGATGGCGTGTGACGCTGCCGGTTCGATTTTCGATGCCGAAGAGAAAGAGTACGGCGTGATGCGTTCGAAATAGCCGATGGTGCGGAAAGCTGGTCGTTGTCCGCAGCGGTCACTGCCTGGCCAGCGGGAACGAAGCGCAACCGCGTGTTCACGCCGATCGATTGTCCACGACCTCGGCCGCCTCGAGGTCAGGGACGGGATCAAGATCGTGCGGGCGAGACCAAGGGCGACGGAATGGCGTGCGGACATTCCCATAGGCCCACAAATTCCATTTCACCGAAATGTTCGGGTGACCGGCGCACCATCATGGCAGGCTATCTGGCTGCCACGGAGAACAGACCAGGTCAGCAGCCTGCTAGGCATCTCTCGGCAGCACCGAGCGGACCCTTGCGATGAAGGTATGGAAGTCTCGCATGAATGTGCGGAGGAAATCGGCGGTGGCGGTGTTCGTGACCTCGCCGTCATCGGTGATCAGGCCCGGCGTGAACTGGATGTATGCTTCCGGAGCATTCATCTGGGGAGAGTTGCAGAAACTGAGCACGCTGCGCAAATTCTGCTGGGCGACTGCCGTGCCTGTGGCGCCCGGCGATGTGCCGATGACCGCTGACGGCTTGCGTGTGAAGGAGTTGGTGCCGTAGGGGCGGCTCGCCCAGTCGATCGCGTTTTTCAGCCCGCCGGGGATGGATCGATTGTATTCGGGTGTGACGAACAGCACGGCGTCGACGGCCGCGATATCAGCCTTGAATGCCTTGCCGGCCGGAGGGAAGTCGGCGTCATAGTCATAGCTGTAGAGCGGCAGCTCCTTGAAGGATATTTCCGACATTTCAAGCTCCGGCGGGGCGAGGCGCACCAGCGCCTTGGCGAGCTTGCGATTGATCGAGCCCTTGGCGAGGCTCCCGATGAGATAGCCTACTTTAGCGTGGTCATGGCGTTCTCCCGCAAGGATCATAAGGAATTTCTGGTGCTCTCGGCGCAAGCCGCTAGTCGCCGACGAATGTGACCGTCTCGGCGAGAGGGGCGCGGCCCGTACGGACAAAATTGACCGCGGGGTCCTCGTACCCGATCGACATGCCGCAGAAGAGGATGAGCCCGTCCGGGGGCGACAAGGCCTCCGCCACCGTCTCGCGCACCTGTGACCACGCCATCTGCGGGCAGCTGTGCAGGCCTTCGGCGCGCAGCAGCAGCATGACGGTCTGCAGATACATGCCGACGTCGGCCCATTGGGGCAGACCCAGCTCACGGTCGATGTAGCAGAACAGGGCGGCCGGCGCTCCGAAGCAGTTCCAGTTGGCGATTGCTGCCCGCTGGCGCGCCTCCCAGTCCTCGCGCGCGATGCCGAGCGCGCTGTAGCGTTCCTTGCCGAAGGCGGATCGGCGCTCCCCATACGGGGTCTTCAGCGCGGACGGATACATTTCGTATTGCCGCTTGTCCCAAGCGGTGCCGTGAGCCACGCGCTCGACGGCTGATGTCTTGAGTTCGGCGAGCGGCGCGCCGGTCATCACGTAGGTATTCCACGGCTGGATATTCGATCCCGATGGCGACCAGGCCGCGGCGGAGAGCACCCGCTCGAGTATCTCCTTCGCCACTGGCTGGTTCTTGAATCCGCGCACCGACCGCCGGCTTGTGACTGCCTCATAGACGTCCATGATCATCTCCATGCCGTTGGCCGATCCTGAGCGCATGGCGCGAGGGAATCAGCTTGTCGGGACGCGGTCGACGCGGGAGATGTTGTCCATGTTCATGGCGTCTCCTCCTGACCGTTCCTGATGTGGTCCATTATCTCCAAGCGCGATGGAGACGTAATCACACCCTGGTCTAGGAGGCGTACATCAAACGTTCATCAGGGATGGCGGCAAGAGCAGTGCTCCGTCATTTCGTCAGGCGTTTACGGCCTGCACGCGCTCGACGACGGTGCGATGGTGCGATCCGAAGATGTCGGCGAGCGTATCGAGCACGGCTCTCGCCGCGCCGGATTGAAGCGAATAGTAGATGGTCTGGGCGGCCCTTCGGGTCTGTACGAGATCCTGTTCTCGGAGAATCGCCAAATGCTGGGACGTCGAAGACTGGCTCAATCCCACTTCGTCGGCCAGAATGGAGACGGACATTTCGCCCTCGCCCAACAGATGCAGGATGTGAAGCCGTTTGGCATTGCCCATGGCCGACAGGAGATTTGCCTCGTTGTCGAAGGGGTTGACCTCAGGGGAGGGCGCGGCGGACGGTTGATTGTTCAAGGCGAGATCTCCTTTAGGGAACCAAAGGCGGGAACCAGGCAAATCCCCGAGCTTTAATTTAGAGATAACGCATGGGTGAGATGCCGAAACCCATTGCCGGCGCCGCGTGGTCGTTTTTGGCGCGAATCGGATAGGACTCGCAAAAATTGGACAGCGGCGGCAGCTTATGCGCGAGGACCGGCGTCCTACGCACCTCGGATCGCGCTTGAGGCTTGAGCTAGCGCGAGCCGCTCTGGCGCATTTGCGCGGGCAGGGTTTCCCATGCCCGGATCAGCTCGCCGATCGAGCCAACCTCCATCTTGTGCATGACATTGCTGCGATGCAGCTTGACCGTCACTTCGCTGATGCCGAGATCGAAGGCGATCTGCTTGTTCAGCCGTCCGCGGGCGACTTCATGGAGAACCTCGCGCTCGCGCTGCGTCAGCGTCTCCAGCCGCTCGATGTTGCGATTGGCGATCGCCGCTTCCGCCCGTCGCTCGCAGTCCATGGCAATGGCTGCGGTCACGGCATCGAGCAGCGTCTGATCCCGCACCGGCTTAGTGAGGAAATCCACCGCACCGGCCTTCATCGCCTGCACGGTCATCGGGATATCGCCGTGCCCTGTCAGGAAAATGATCGGCTTGACGACGCCGTTTTCGGCGAGATGGCTCTGCAGATGAAGACCGCTTGCCCCCGGCATGCGCACATCGAGGATCAGGCAGCCGGGCCTGTCCAATATATCCGCATCGAGCAACTCGCGGGTCGAGGCAAAGCTGACCGGCTGGAAACCCGCCGACAGGATCAGCTCCGACAATGCCTCGCGAAGGGGTGCGTCGTCATCCACGATGATGACGAGCGGCTGATCCTCCTCACATCCGCGCTGCACTGATAACGGCGCCGATCTCCGGACGAACGGCTGGTCAACTCTCATGTCACCCTCCATCTCTTGATTTGTGTAAAGCATTGGCGATGGCCGCGAGCAGGGCCTGGGCATCGAAAGGCTTGCGGAAGAAACCGCCGGCGCCTTGAGCGCGGCCCTGATCGGCGATCTCGTGGCGGCCCGTGATCAGGAAGACCGGCAGCTCCGGACGCGATTTCCTGACAAGGTCGCGAAGCTCGAAGCCGTCGATGCCGGGCATACCGATATCGGTGATGAGCAGGTCGAGGTCCGACAGCCCGTTGACGAGCAGCGAGCCGGCCGACGAGAAGCTGCGGGCGACATAGCCGGCCGATTCCAGCAGGTCGCCCATCGATTCCAGAAGCCTCGGATCGTCATCGACGATTGCCACGACATGTCTTGTCTTGTTCATGTTCAATTCCCTCCCACTCGGCGCGAGTGGGTTATCGGTATTTCCAGTTTCTCCGCGATGCGCACGAGGTCGGCGAGCGACGCCGCCGCCATCTTCTGCATCACGTTTCTTCTATGGATCTGCAGCGTGACCTCGCTGATCCCCAGTTCTGCTGCCGCCTGCTTGTTGAGCAGGCCGCTGACGACGAGCGGCAGCACCTCGCGCTCGCGCGGCGTCAGGTCGAGGTAGTGCTGTTTCAGCATGTCGCGTTCGGCGCGCTCGGCTCTCTTTTCCCGATCCTGGGCGAGAGCCGCGTGGATTGCCGCCATGAGATCCTCGTCGCTGAACGGCTTGGTGAGGAAATCCACCGCGCCGCGCTTGATCGCGCGCACCGAGGAGGGGATGTCGCCATGTCCCGTAATGAAGACGATCGGCGGATGATCGCCATCGGCGATCTGCCGCTGCAGGTCGAGGCCGTTGATATCGGGCAGCTCGATATCGAGAATGAGGCAGGCAGGCCGATCCGGCTTGTCCGCCGTGACATAATCGCCGGCGGACTCGAAGGCGACGGCGTGCATGCCGTGCGAGGCCAGCAGCTCGCCAAGCGCCTCGCGAATACGTTCATCGTCGTCGACGATGAAGACAATATGGTCGTCGGCCTTCATGGCGCCGCCTTCACTTCAACGGGCAATGTGAAGATCAACGTCGCTCCGCGCGGTTCGTTCTTCTCCGCCCATAATCTTCCGCCGTGCAATTCGACGATCGAGCGGCAGATCGCCAGCCCCATGCCCATGCCGTTCTGCTTCGTGGTGAAGAAGGGCTCGAACATCTTCTCGGGAGACTCGATGCCGCGGCCGAGGTCGCTGACCTCGGTCTGGACGGCATTGCCGATGTGACGTGAGCGTATCTCGACCACCCTGTCGCTCGTTGCCACGTCCAGCGCCTCGATGCCGTTGCGGATGAGATTGATCAGAACCTGCTGGATCTGGACGCGGTCGATGGCGACGAGCGGCAGATTGGCGTCGACATCGGCCTCGATGCGAACGCGCCGCCGCCAGGCCTCGTCGGCCATGAGGCTGCGCACTTCGTCGATAATGCCGGAGAGCGTCGTTTGAGTTCTCGTATCTGCGGATTGCTTGAACAGGGCGCGAATGCGGCTGACGACTTCGGCGGCCGAATTGGCGTCCCGGATGATGCGCTCGACCGTTCTCTGCGCCCGCTCCATGTTCGGCGGCTCGGCCATCAGCCAGCGCTGGCAGGCATGAGAATTCGCCACGACGGCTGCCAGGGGCTGGTTCACCTCATGGGCGATGGAAGCGGAAAGCTCGGCTAGGCTCGCCGCCTGGCTTGCCCGGGCAAGGCCTTCCTGCGTCAGGCGCAGCTCTTCCTGCGCCTGAACCTCGCCATCGATATCGAGGCAGATCACGTTCCATTGCACGATCGCGCCCTCGGCGTTGCGCATCGGCGCGGCGCGCGTCTCGACCCAGCGATATTCGCCATCGAACCGCCGCAGGCGATGCTTGCGCGCATAGGGTTCGCCGGTGGCGAGCGAAAGGGCGTATTTCTCCTTGACGTCGGCGAGGTCGTCCGGATGAACGCCGGCATCGAGCGTGCCGGCGAGCCGTGATTTGCCGGTTCCGTCGAGATCTTCGAGCCTGTATCCGAGAAAGTCGCGAAGCTGCGGATTGCGATAGACCGGCTCTCCGTCAGGAGCCGCGCAATCGATCATGACCGGCAGCGTCTCCACGATCTGCCAGAGCGAACGTTCCCTCTCTCGCAGGGCCTCCTCGGTGCGCAGCTGATCGTCGATGTCGTGCGAGAGACCGTACCATTGTACGATCCGGCCATTATCATCCCGCAACGGTTCGGCGCTGCCTTTCACCCAGCGGTAGACGCCGTCGGCGCGCCGCAGCCGATACTGTTTCGAGAAGCGCTCGCCGGTGACGAAGGAATGCTCGAGCGCTTCGGCGAGGCTGGCGGCATCGTCCGGATGGACGGCCGCTTCGATGAGTGCGGCCAGCGGGCTCACGCCCGGCTTTTCCATATCGGCGATGCCGACGCCGAGGAAATCGATCAGGCGCTGGTTGAAGAAGGTCGGATTGCCCTGCGGATCGAGCCGCCAGAGCAGGCTCGGAACCATGTCCACCAGTTGCGAAAGCTCCCGCTCCCGGTCGCGCAGCGCTTCCTGCGCGCGCATCTCGTCGTCGACATCGACCGATATGACATACCATTGCGTGATCGCGCCGTTCTGATCCCGCAGCGGCTCGGCCCGGCCGTCGACCCAGCGATACGCTCCGTCGAAACGGCGCATGCGGTATTTGATCGAGAAGGGATCGCCGGTGACGAGGGAGCGCTGGACCGTCTCCAGCAGTCTCGATGCATCGTCGGGATGGACGAGTGTGTGGATGACCGACGAGAGACGGCTCATGCCCGGCCTGTCCATATCCCCGACATCGACACCGAAAAAGTCGATCAGCCGCTTGTTGAAGAAGACCGGCTCGCCTTTCGGCGTCAGGCGCCTGATCTGGACCGGGACCATGTCCACGAGCTGCGAGAGCTCGCGTTCGCGCTCGCGCAGGGTCTCCAGCGCGCGCACCTCCTCGTCGATATCGAGCGAAACGCCGTACCATTGCACGACCTTGCCGTCATCATCACGCCGCGGCTCGACGCGGCATTCGGCCCAGCGATAGACGCCGTCCTGTTCGCGCCAGCGAAACCGCATCGCCGTGCCGCCGCCGCTTTCGAAGCAGTTCTGCAAGGTTCGCTGGACGTCGGGCGCATCCTCGGGGTGAATTAGCTGCTGCAGCAGATCTTCGATGCGCGGCTCGCCGCGAGTGTCGAAATCGGCGATGACGGAGCGGAAATGATCCTGATAACGCTTGTTGAAATACATCGACCCGCCCGCCGGCTCCACGCTCCAGACGCGGACAGGCACGGCATCGATCATCTGCTGGAGCTGCTGCTCGCTTCGCCGCAACGCCTCTTCGGCATGCACCTGATCGTCGATATCATGGCAAAGCCCGTACCACTGGACGATGTCTCCGGCTTCGTCGCGCATCGGCTCGGCACGGCTCGACATCCAGCGGTAGCTGCCGTCGGCGCGGCGCAGCCGATAGCGCATGACGAAGTTTTCGCCGGTGGCGAGGCAATGGCGAAGCGCGTTGCCGAAGCCTGCCGCATCATCGGGATGGACGGCGGCCTGAAGCGCCTCCAGCCGGCTGATGCCGGGCCTGTCCATATCCGCCACATCGATGCCGAGGAAATCGACCATCCGCCTGTTGAAGAAGGTCGGCACGCCCTCGGGCGTCAGCCGCCAGACATGGCTCGGCACCATATCCACGAGCTGCGAGAGTTCCCGTTCCCGGTCGCGCAAGGTCTCGACGTTTTGGCGCAATGTGAGCACCGCCAGCTGGTGCTGTCTGGAAATGGCCGCGACGATGAGCGCCGAAAAGGCCGAGATCGCCAGAAACAGCTGCAGCATGATCTGCCTGTGCCTCTGGGCTTCCGGATCGCCGGCGGATTGGCTGACGCCCGTGATCGTGAAGATCGCCGTGATCAGGGCCAGCAGAGCGAGCGAGACGGCAGCGCCCTTGAACTCGAAGCGGACCGCGGCCCAGAGAAGCGGCGGCATGATGATATAGGCGAAGGGTAGATAGCCGCTCAGCGACAGAGCCGCGACGCCGAGAAAGATCAGGCCCAGCACGCCGGCTTCCACCCATTGCGCGGCCGACAGCTGCGTCTTGCCGCGCCAGCTATGGAAGAGGACCAGCGCCAGCGGCGCGACGATCAGGATGCCGGTCGCGTCTCCCACCCACCATAGGGGCCAGGCGGTCGCGAAGGATTGCGACTGGATCGCGAACCAGGCCAATGTGGCGCTTCCGATGGTCGCGCTGACGATCGGCGCAATGCCGGCGGCCAGGATGACGAAGGTCAGAACCTCCTGCAAAGTCTCCATCCGAACCGGCTGCTTCAGCGTCCGGTTGACCAGCCATGCCGCGACCACCGCTCCAAGGGCGTTGCCGACATAGATCAGGAAGGCGGCCAGGACTGGACTGAAGAACCACAGGGCATTGGCGAACATCTCCCCCAGGCAGCCGGACAGGATCCACCATGGCCAGCTACGCCGGGGGGCGAGGATGAGTGTCGCGACGAAAAGCCCGCCCGGGGGCCAGATGGAGATACCCGTTCCCGGCACGATTGCGAGCGACTGTGCAAAGCCGCAGGCAAGGACATAGCCGAGAAAGAAGAGCGCCAGATGCAGGAAGCGGGGACGATGCGACCAGACGCTTCTCAGCAACCGCTCCTGCCGGGCAGAGAAGGCCAGGGGATCGTCAGCATTTCCTACAGCAGTCTGTGTCGATTTCGGCGCTGGCAAGCTCATGCTCAAACCGTAATCCCGCCGCACCACAACCGCAACTCATGGAAACCCATGCATTGCGCGGGAATGTAGCCGGGAATTTTCGGGCGAGCGCGCAATCCTGTTTTTCCGATAAGGCGTCCTAGACTTCGGTCTGGCTCTGCTACGCCCTGCGTCCAGGGCGCCGGACCTCGGGCATGATGGAAGGCGTGCGGCTTTGCGGCCATTGTCGATCCGCGCGAGGCGTACGGACGAGATGAAGCAGAGGATGCCGGCATGAAAATCACCGTCGTTGGAGCAAGCGGGCTTATCGGAACTGAACTCGCGGCAAAGCTGCGCCGGTCGGGCCACGACGTCACGGCCGCGTCATTGTCGCTCGGCGTCGACACGGTAACCGGCAAGGGCCTGGAAGCGGTCATGGCGGGAGCCGAGGCCGTCGTCGATGTGACCAACGCCGCATCGTTCGGTGACAGTTCGGCCCTGGATTTCTTCAGCGCCTCGACGAAGAATCTGCTCGCCGCGGCGGCCGAAGCCGATGTCGGGCACTATCTCGCACTCTCGGTCGTCGGCACGCCGCGCTTGGTGGAGAGCGATTATTTCCGCGCCAAGATGGTGCAGGAAAATCTCATCCGGGCTGCGGGCAGACCTTACACGATCCTTCGCTCCACCCAGTTCTACGAGTTCATAAACGGACTGATCGACATCGGTGCCAGAGGCAACGTGCTCCACCTGCCGCCGGCCTTCATGCGGCCGGTCGCGGCCCACGACGTCGCCGCATTCCTTGCCGAACTGACAGCGGGCAGGCCCTCGGGCGATATCGTCGAGATCGGTGGCCCGGAACAGTTCGGCATCGACGAAATCGCCCGGATCTATCTCGCCGCAAATGAAGACGGCCGGCAGGTGATCACCGATCGGTCCACCTCCTATTTCGGCGTCGAACTGACGGACGATGTGCTGCTTCCGGGCGTTGGCGCGCGCTTGGCGAGTGAGAAGCTGTCCGACTGGCTCTACCAATCGATGGCGGCTTAGCGGCCGTCTTGAAAGTCATCCATTGAAGTAATACCTTCTGTCAAAAGAGTATTACAAGGCGTTCGCTATGGCCACAACCCTTACTGCGAAGGGACAGGTGACCATCCCTCGGCCTGTCCGGGATCTGCTCGGCATCGTTCCAGGCAGCAAAGTCGATTTTCATCGTGCTGCCGACGGCAGCGTGGTTCTGACGCGCGCCGACAAGAAGCGGCCAGCCAGCCGCTTTGAGAAACTGCGCGGCCATGCTGGCGAGGGCCTCGATACGGATGCCATCATGGCTTTGACGCGCGGCGAAACGTGACGCTCGTCGATACCAATGTGATCCTGGACCTCGTGACCAACGACCCGAAGTGGTCGGATTGGCCCGTCGCCCAGCTCGAAGCGGCGAGTATCGAAGGACCACTGCTGATCAACGATGTCATCTATGCCGAACTTGCGGTTCGATACGAAAGGATCGAGGCGCTGGAGGCTTTTGTAGAAGAAGCTGGCCTCGACCTCAGGCCTATACCCAAGCCCGCCTTGTTTCTTGCCGGTAAGGTGTTCACGCAATCTCGCAAGGCTGGCGGGACGCGTACCGGCGTGCTTCCCGACTTTTTCATCGGTGCTCATGCTGCCGTACAGCAATTGCCGCTGCTGACACGAGATGTCGGCCGTTATCGCAGCCATTTCCCCTCGTTGAAATTGATTACGCCGGTTCCTGAGGCGTAGTTGTGCGCAATCTGCGCGAGGTTCAGGAAATCTTCATGGAAGCTCCGGGTTGAAAAGCTTTTGAGCGGCTCCAAATCTCGTCGGCGATTGCCGCAACGGGAGGGGAGGGCGCATGGGCAGCAGGTATACTGGATGGAGCAAATCGGCCCTAGCCTTCGTACTCGGCTTCATTTGCCTCTTTTCCTGCCCGCTCGCATTCGCTGCGCCCACCGATATCGGCGGCCTGACGGTGACGCTGCCCGAGCCCGATTCCGGCTGGAGGAAGGCCGGCAAGGGCAATCTCTTCAACGGCCAGAACTATCTGAAGGATGATGGGCAATAGCCGAGCGGAGCCTTTATTTCCGGCTCGTCGCGGCATTGTGAAAATCAATGAATTTCATGTGCATAAAGAGGAGATCGGCCTTGTCTGCCAGAACCTCGGGCCGGTGCGAATCACCTGCCTGTTTGTCGGCTAATTCGCTGGATTTGCGGGCTGGTTTGGCATGCCTCGAGGCCTGCTTTGGTTAAGCATTTGTAATTCGGTCACGAATCGCGGCATATAGTAACTGCGCAACTGAAGCGCTTTCGTTCAAATTTGCGCAGTTACTTGGGAAAAAGATCATGCAGCCGAGTCTTGCTCTTCAAGATGATCAAGAGCACCTCCCGTCGCTTCTGGCAACGGATGCCAAGGAGTTATCCTATCAACTTCAGCAGCATCAGGCCAAAATCTTTCCCCCGCTGTCGCAAAAGACGATCAGGACATTTTCTCCGGCCGAGGCCGCAGCCTTCATCGGCATCGGCGAAGGCTATCTCAGGCAGGTAGCGGCCGACGGTCATGGTCCGGATCCTTTGGCAAACGGACGGCGGCTCTACAGCGCAACCGATATGGACCGGATCCGCCGCGTCCTCGACGAGCGCAACGGAACGCCGAAATATGTGCCGGCTCGCAGGGGAGGCGAAAAGCTCCAGATCGTTTCCGTCATGAATTTCAAGGGTGGCTCGGGCAAGACCACGACCGCCGCCCATTTCGCGCAGTTCATGGCGCTCCGGGGCTACCGGGTGCTCGCCGTCGACCTCGATCCGCAGGCCTCGCTGTCGGCGCTCTTCGGCCATCAGCCGGAATTCGACGTCGGCGAGGGCGAGACGATCTACGGCGCGATCCGCTATGAGGATCCACGCCCGATCGCCGACATCGTGCGCGCCACCTACACCCCGAACCTGCATCTCATCCCCGGCAATCTCGAATTGATGGAATTCGAGCACGAGACGCCGAAGGCCATGGCCTCGGGCACGGCCGAGACGATGTTCTTTGCCCGGATCGGCGAGGCCTTGACGGACATCGAAAGTCTCTACGACGTCGTCGTCATCGACTGCCCGCCGCAGCTTGGTTTCCTGACAATGTCGGCGCTCTGCGCCGCGACCTCGGTTCTGATCACCGTCCATCCGCAGATGCTCGACGTCATGTCGATGTCGCAGTTCCTGACGATGACCAGCGAATTGATGTCGGTCGTCGAGAAGGCCGGCGGGCGCACCAGCTATGACTGGATGCGCTACCTCGTGACGCGGTTCGAACCGAATGACGGGCCGCAAAGCCAGATGACCGGCTTCATGCGGGCGATCTTCGGCAATCGCATGCTCCACAACGCCATGGTCAAATCGACGGCGGTCTCCGACGCCGGCGTCACCAAGCAGACCCTCTATGAGGTCGAGCGGTCGCAATTCACGCGCGGAACCTATGACCGGGCGCTGGAGTCGCTGAACCTCGTGAATGGTGAGATCGAAGCGCATCTTCGCTCCACCTGGGGGAGAAGATAGAAATGGCGCGCAAGAACCTGATCGAAATCTCTGCTCCGAGCCCGGCAAGGGTGGAAGCGGTCGCGCCGCGCGACAATCGCCCGATCGCCGGCTTCGTGCCGCAGGAGCGTGTCGGCGCGCCGGTCGGCGGCATTACGAAGACGCTCGGCAATATCACCGAGAAGATGGAGCGGGCGAGCGAGCTGGAACGGCAGCTTGCAGCGGGCCAGATGATCGTCGAGCTCGATCCTGGCCTGATCGACGCTTCCTTCGTCAGCGACCGCCTTGCGATCGACGCGGCGGAACTGGCCGATCTCGTCGAGCAGATCCGCGAGCATGGGCAGCAAGTTCCGATTCTCGTGCGTCCGCACCCCGAAACCAAGGGACGCTATCAGGTCGCCTACGGCCATCGCCGTCTGGCAGCCACCAAAGCGATAGGCATCCGGGTGCGCGCGGTCGTCCGCGATCTCACCGACGGCCAGCTGGTCGTCAGCCAGGGACAGGAAAACAGCGCCCGGACCAACCTCTCCTATATCGAGCGCGCGCTGTTTGCGTCGCGGCTCGAAGAGCGAGGCTTCGGCCGGGATACGATCATGGCCGCTCTCAGCGTCGATAAGGCGGCGCTGTCGAGAATGCTGATCGTCATGCGCCAGGTTCCCCTGGAGCTCATCAACGCCATTGGCGCGGCACCCGATATCGGCCGCCGGCGGTGGCTGGAGTTCGGCGAGCAGCTCGAGAGCGCCGATATCGGCAAGATCATTGCCGAGTTGTCCGCGGACGACGCGCGCAGGATGTCGAGCGACGAGCGGTTTCATAAGGCATTTGCTCTGGCGGCGAAGAAGAAAGCGGCGCCGAAGCCGGCGGCGGCCAAATCCGAAGTCAGCGGCGTGCCTGTGACGATCAAGAAGACAGCATCCGGCGCGACATTCGTCTTCGACGGCAAGACCGCGCCCGGTTTCGATCAATTCGTCCAGGAAAGGCTGCAGGGCCTGTTCCAGGAGTTCAAAAAGCACAGAGGAGCGTAGCGCGCAAAAGAAAAAGGCCCCCAACGACGCCGTCGTGGAAGCCCTTCTCAGATCTTAAGCACATCGAGAATCGCATTTCCACGAATCACAGTCAAGCGTCTTAGGCACCAAAGTGGTGGACGGTTTTCTTTTGCCTGAACGAAGGTGAAGGCAATGGAGAGTGGATATGTGACGACGCCCTTCGGGCGGCGGCCGATGTCGCTTGGCATGCTGGCAAGCCAGCAGCTGGCCGAGACGATCGAGCCGGGGATGAAACGCAGCAAGTGGAAATTGTTCCGGGCGATCTGCGAAGCGCGGCCGGCGCTCGGCGTGACCGACCGGGCGCTGACGGTGCTCGATGCGCTTTTGACCTTCTATCCCGATGACGAGATTTCCGAGGAGAAGGGCCTGATCGTCTTTCCCTCGAACGCGCAGCTTTCGCTGCGTGCCCGCGGTATGACGCCGGCCACACTTCGGCGCCATCTTGCCGTCCTGGTCGAGGCCGGCCTGATCCTGCGCAAGGACAGCCCGAATGGGAAGCGCTATGCCCGCCGCGACAGGGCAGGGGCGATCGGCGAGGCCTTCGGCTTCAGCGTCGCGCCGCTTCTGGCCCGCGCCGTCGAAATCGAAAACCTCGCGGCCCAGGCGATTGCCGACCGGGAGCTGCTGCGGGCGACGAGAGAACGCCTGACGGTCTGCCGGCGCGATATCTCCAAGCTGATCTCCACGGCCATCGACGAAGTGGTTCCCGGCGACTGGGAGCAGATGACGATGATGTTCCGCGATCTTGTCGCCAGGATTCCGCGTGTGGCGAGCGTTGAAGCACTGGCCTCGCTGCTCGACGAGATGGGCCTGCTGCGCGACGAAGCCGTCAACCTGCTGGAAAGACACATTAAAAGAGAAAAAATAGACGCCAATGAGTCTCAAATTGAGCGCCACAAACACAATTCAAACCCCGACTCCATTTATGAACTTGAACCAAGCTTCGAAACGAAGCAGGGCGAAACGGCGGTGGCAAACAACGATGGGATGGCCGAACCGCCGGAAGTGCGAAGGCTGAAACCGCCGAAGCCTTTCGCCGGACCTGCTGGCAAGATGCCGGATGCCGCTGCGGCGGTCGCCGGCCACGGCCTGAAATCCTTCCCGCTCGGCCTCGTTCTGCAGGCCTGCCCTGCCATTCTCGATTATGGGCCGGGTGGCGCGATCGGCAATTGGCGCGACCTGATGTCGGCCGCCGTCGTCGTGCGCTCGATGCTCGGCGTCAGCCCCTCGGCCTATGAGGAAGCCTGTGCCGGCATGGGGCCGGAAAACGCCGCCACCGTGATCGCCTGCATCCTGGAGAGGGGAGGGCATATCAATTCGCCGGGCGGCTATCTCCGCGATCTCACCCGCAGGACCGAGAGAGGCGAGTTTGCGATCGGTCCGATGCTGATGGCGCTCGTGCGGGCGAATGGCGGGGTACGACGACATGCTGGGTGATGGATTTCAGCTGCAACGCGGTTGCGCCGTTGCCTCATCCGGTCAACTCAGCTGTTTCCACTCCGATTGGCGGGCTGGACGAAAGGTTGCGGCGACAGGAACTGCCCAGTCAGCGCGGCGGCGCGGTGCTTTCCCGCAGGATCAGTTCGACCGGCCATAATTCATGGATCTCCTCGGCGGCGCGTCCGGCGATCAGCTGCAGCGCCAGTTCGGCGCAGCGTGTGCCGGCGGCACGCATGGAGGATCGCGTTGTCGAGAGCGACGGCACCATGTTTTCGGCCGTCAGATAAGGGAAGACGTCGTCATGGGCGATGACGGAAACATCCTGTCCCACCGTCATTCCGAGCGAGCGGACGGCGCGGTAAACCCCAAGCGCCGTCATCGTGGAACCGGCGACGATGGCGGTCGGCGCATTCGCTCTCTCGAGGAAGGAGCGGGCATGGCGAAAGCCGCTCTCGTCGGAGAACTTGTCGCACACCATCAGGTTGGGATCGGCGGTGAGCCCACGTTCCTGATGGGCGAGCCGAAAACCCTGTTCGCGATGGATCGAATAGGTTTTGCCCCTGAGGCCGTTGATCATGGCGATGCGGCGGTGCCCGAGATCGAGCAGGTGTTCGGTGGACCTGCGCACGGCACCTTCATTATCGATGTCGAGCCAGGCATGAACGTGCTCGGTCTCCGAGCGGCCGTGAACCAGGAAAGGCACGCCGAGGCTGTTCAGCATCTCGATCCGAGGGTCCTGGGGGCGTGGCGAATGAATGATCACTGCATCGACCCGGCGGCTTTCGACCAGGCGTCGATAGGCCTGGATCTCGTCGTCATCATTGTGTGCGGTGATGGGCGTGATGAGAATATCCGTATCGGCCGTTTCCAGGCGCTGCGCCATTCCCGACACGAATTCAGCGAAATGAATTTCTCCCGAACGTCCCATCATAACGCCGATCGCTCCGGCTCGTCCGGTCTTTAGGCGCACGGCATTGATGTCGGGACGATAGCCGAGCCGCATTGCTTCGGTTGCGACACGCGCACGCGTGGCTTCGCTCACCTCCGGATAGCCGCTGAGTGCACGGCTGACCGTCGTCGGAGAAAGCCCTAGCTGCTTTGCAAATTCACGAAGTTTCATCGGTGTCTTCTTTGTCCGGGAAATCAATGGACGATGCGTTGACGATGCGCAACGGCCAAGTGCCAATTCGAAGATAATTGAAAACGGTTTCAATTCATTTGCCGAGAAGTCAGGCGTGGGTAAGCCTTGAATTGCCTTTAAAGCTGCATTTTTCGTCGGTGTGAACAACTAAAAAGTGCCAATTTGGCGGCTTGACGGCGCCGGAACCTTTTGCAATTGTCTGCGGGCCAAATCGATTTCAATTTCTGGGAGGAGATCATGAAAAAGTTTGCATTAGGTCTGTCGGCGCTCGGTGTGGCCATCGCGGTCGCCGGTCCGATCCGTGCCGCTGAGATTTCGTTTGCCGCCAACACCACGGGAAAGAACGTCGAATTTCTCAACAAGCAGCTGGCGATTTTCGAGAAGGAGACCGGCAATCAGGTCAAGCTCGTCACCATGCCGTCATCGAGCAGCGAGCAGTTCTCCCAATATCGCCTGTGGCTTGCCGCCGGAAACAAGGACATCGACGTCTATCAGACCGACGTCATCTGGGCGCCGCAGCTCGCCGATCAATTCGTGGATTTGAAGGAAGCCACCAAGGACGTGGCCGGCCAGTTCTTCCCGTCGATCATCGCCTCGCAGACGGTCAATGGCCGGCTCGTGGCGCTGCCGTTGTTTACCGATGCTCCGGCGCTGTTTTATCGGAAGGATCTGCTTGAAAAATATGGCAAGCAGCCGCCGAAGACCTGGGACGAGATGGCCGCGACCGCCAAGGAAGTTCAGGAGAAGGAACGCCAGGCCGGACAAAAGGACCTCTGGGGCTACGTCTTCCAGGGCAATTCCTATGAAGGGCTGACCTGCAACGCGCTGGAATGGGTGAAGTCTTCGGGCGGCGGCCAGATCGTCGAGCCGGACGGGACGATCTCAATCAACAACGAGAAGGCGGCGGCTGCGCTTGAACGCGCCAAGGGCTGGATTGGCACGATCTCGCCGCCCGGCGTGCTCGCCTATCAGGAAGAAGAATCGCGCGGTGTCTGGCAGACCGGCAACGCCGTCTTCATGCGCAACTGGCCCTATGCCTATGCCCTCGGCAATGGCGCCGACAGCGCCGTGAAGGGCAAGTTCGACGTGATGACGCTGCCGGTTGCGGCGGCCGGCGACAAGCCTTCCTCGACGCTTGGCGGCTGGAATCTGGCGGTGTCCAAATATTCTGAAAAGCAGGAAGCAGCCGTCGCGCTGGTAAAGTTCCTGGCGTCGAAGGACGTTCAAAAGGCGCGCGCCATCGAGCTGTCCAACTTGCCGACGCTGAGCGAGCTTTATGACGACAAGGACGTTGCCGCCGCGCAGCCCTTCATGCCGAACTGGAAACCCATCTTCCAGGATGCTGTGCCGCGTCCTTCGGCGACGGCAAAGGTGAAGTATAACGAAGTGTCTTCGAAGTTCTGGACGGCGGTGCACAACACGCTGTCCGGCAGCGGCTCGGCTGCCGAGAACCTCGAGCTTCTCGAAGCCGACCTCACGACCCTCAAGGGCGACGCCTGGTAAGATTCCGGCCGGCGGCTGTGTAGCCGCCGGCCCGGTTTCGAACGAGCGAACGGGAGAGGCGTTTCATGACTGAAATCGTAGTTTCGCAAGCAATTGAACCAAGGATTTCCGCTCTCAGAACCTCTACGGAGCTGCGATCCGAGCGGGTTCGATCGGCCTGGATGTTTCTGGCGCCGACGCTGCTGATCCTGGCGATCGTCGCGGGATGGCCGTTGTTCAGAACGATCTATTTCAGCTTTACGAATGCATCGCTCAACGATCTCGGCAATGCTCGCTTCGTCGGCTTTGACAACTATCTGTCGTGGGTGACGCTGAAGAGCGGAAAGACCGTCTATCGCGGGCTGCTTGCCGATCCGGTTTGGTGGAAAGCCGTCTGGAACACCGCCAAATTCACCCTCCTTTCGGTGGTGCTCGAAACCATGCTTGGGCTGATCGTCGCGCTGGTGTTGAACGCACGCTTCGTCGGGCGCGGGATCGTTCGGGCCGCAATCCTCATTCCCTGGGCGATCCCGACGATCGTCTCGGCCAAGATGTGGGCCTGGATGCTCAACGACCAGTTCGGCATCCTGAACGACATTCTGCTCGGCTTCGGCCTGATCAGCGAAAAGATCGCCTGGACCGCCAATCCTGAGACGGCGATGGTGGCCGTGCTGATCGTCGACGTCTGGAAGACGACGCCCTTCATGGCGCTTCTGATCCTTGCCGGGCTGCAGATGGTTCCGGGAGACATATACGAGGCTGCCAAGATCGACGGCGTCAATCCGGTCAAGGTCTTCTGGCGTCTGACGCTGCCGCTGATCCGGCCGGCCATTATGGTTGCCGTGATCTTCCGGATGCTGGATGCGATGCGCATCTTCGATCTGATCTATGTTCTGACGCCCAACAATGCACAGACCAAGACCATGTCGGTCATGGCGCGGGAGAACCTGTTCGACTTCGACAAGTTCGCTTACGGCGCCACCGCGTCGACGGTGCTCTTCCTGATCATCGCCTCCGTCACCGTCTTTTATATCTGGCTCGGCCGCGTCAGGCTCGGCGGGGAGGAACGCTAATGCTGCTGTCGATCACCAGAAATACGCTCTTCTACCTGCTCGTCACGATTATCGTCATCATTGCGGTCTTTCCGTTCTACTATGCGATCCTGACGAGCCTGAAGACCGGCACGGCGCTTTTCCAGGTCGATTATTGGCCGACCTCGATCTCGTTCGGCAACTACACATCGGTAATGGGCCAGGGCGGGTTCGTCCGCAGTCTGGCAAACTCCGCAATGATCGCCTGCATCGTGGTTTCGGCGTCGCTGTTGCTTTCGGTCACAGCTTCCTTCGCTTTGGCGCGGGTGCACTTCCGCGGGCGGGCGCTGTTGATGCTGACCATTCTCTCGGTGTCGATGTTTCCGCAGATCGCGGTTCTTGCGGGCCTCTTCGAGCTCATTCGCTGGATCGGCATCTTCAACACGCCCTTCGCGCTGATCTTTTCCTACATGATCTTCACGCTGCCCTTCACCGTCTGGGTGCTGACGACCTTCATGCGCGAATTGCCGATCGAGATCGAGGAGGCGGCGATCGTCGATGGCGCCTCGCCATGGGTCATTGTCACCCAGGTATTCATGCCGTTGATGTGGCCGGCACTGGTGACGACTGGGCTGCTCGCCTTCATCACCGCGTGGAACGAGTTCCTTTTTGCGCTGACATTCACATCGTCGGATACACAGCGAACCGTCCCGGTGGCCATCGCCCTGCTTTCGGGAAACAGCGAATTCGAGATCCCCTGGGGCAACATCATGGCGGCATCGGTGATCGTCACCGTGCCTGTCGTGGTGCTCGTGTTGATATTCCAGCGCCGCATCATTTCCGGGCTGACCGCCGGCGGCGTCAAAGGTTGAGGGAGTAGGACATGGCAGAAATCCGACTGGAGAACATCCGCAAGAGCTTCGGCGCTTTCGAGGTGATCAAGGGCGTGACGATGGACATCCGCCGCGGCGAGTTCATGGTGTTCGTGGGGCCGTCGGGATGCGGCAAGTCCACGCTGCTGAGGCTCATCTCCGGCCTCGAGGACATTACGTCGGGAACGCTCGCCTTCGACAACGTGATGGTGAACCGGCAAGCGCCCTCGAAGAGGGGGATCGCCATGGTGTTCCAGTCCTATGCGCTCTATCCGCATATGACGGTTTTCGACAACATGGCTTTCGGCATGAAACTGTCGGGACGCAGCAAGGACGAATGCCGCAAGCGGGTTGAACAGGCGGCCGGCATGCTGCAGCTTTCATCTTATCTGGAGCGTCTGCCGCGGCAGCTTTCCGGCGGTCAGCGCCAGCGCGTCGCGATCGGCCGGGCGATCGTCCGCGACCCCAAGGTCTTTCTCTTCGACGAGCCGCTGTCCAATCTCGATGCGGCGCTGCGCGTCGCGACGAGGCTTGAGATCGCCAAGCTTCATCGCAGCATGCACAATACGACGATGATCTATGTGACGCATGATCAGGTCGAGGCCATGACGCTGGCGGACCGGATCTGTGTGTTGCGGGACGGCGTCGTCGAGCAGATCGGCACGCCGCTGGAGCTTTACGAAAGCCCCAACTCGCTCTTCGTGGCCGGCTTCATCGGTTCGCCGAAAATGAACTTTCTGTCGGGCGAACTGGCGCAATCCTATGGCTGCCATACGATCGGCGTACGTGCGGAGCACATTCGCATCACGTCCGACTCGCCGGTTTGGAGCGGCACGGTCGTCCATTCGGAAATCCTCGGCTCCGACAGCTTCGTCTATGTGGATATCGGAACGGACGAGCCGCTCATCGTGCGCGAGGCCGGCGTCTCCCGCCACGAGCCGGGCCAGATGCTCGGCCTTGCCCCGCTTGCCGGCCATGTCCACCGTTTCGACCGTTCGGGCCGGGCGCTCGAGCGTCAATCTATGCAGGCTGCCTGACCTTCCCAGGATCGATGTTCCTCCCAAGACTCGATCCGCTTTACGACAAGGAGAGAACGACGTGACCATTCGCACCGTTGTGTGGGGTGAAAACATCCACGAAAATATCAATGAAATCGTCCGCGGCATCTATCCCGAGGGCATGCACACGACGATCGCCAATGCGCTGAATGCCGATCCTGCCATCTCCGCGACGACGGCGACGCTGCAGGAGCCGGAACATGGGCTGAGCGAAGCCCGGCTTGCCGAGACCGACGTCTTGACCTGGTGGGGCCACAAGGATCATGGCGCGGTCTCCGACATCGTCGTCGAGCGTGTCGCCAAGCGCGTCTGGGAGGGCATGGGCCTGCTGGTGCTGCATTCCGGCCATTTCTCCAAGATCTTCAA
>NZ_NWSX01000051.1 GCF_002531825.1 Rhizobium sp. J15
CGGTGATCGAGCGGCCGGTCAGCGCCTGGGTGATGAAGTTGGAGACGGCCCGGCCGTCATCCGGCCGCGTCCGCGGCCCGTAACAGTTGAACGGCCGCACGACCCGGACATCCAGCCCTTCGGTGCGCTGCAATTCGAACAGCAGCGATTCGGTGCAGCGCTTGCTTTCGTCATAGGAGGAGCGCGGCCCGGTGCAGTCGACCTGGCCCTTGTAGCTCTCCGGCTGCGGCGACACCAGCGGATCGCCATAGACCTCGGACGACGAGGTGAAGCAGAAGCGGCCTCCCTTCTTCAGGAGGTCGAGCAGCCGGAAGGCGCCGAGCAGGTTGGCCGAGATCGTCCGCTTCGGTTCTTTCATGTACCACGGCGGTGAAGCCGGAGAAGCGAAATGGTATATCTCGTCGAACTTGTCGGAGGTTTGAAGTGTTTCGACGTCGGACCGCACGAAATGCAGACGCGGATCCTTGATGTGGGCCAGATTCTCCGCCCGGCCGGTCCAGAGATTGTCGACGACCACAAGCTTGCTGATATTGCTGCGCAGCAACAACTTGTCGCACATATGCGAACCAATGAACCCGGCTCCGCCTGCCACCAGAACTTTCTTCATTACGCCAACTCCCACATAGCGGTTATGTCTTAATTAGCCTCTCGTGATATAACGAAGTCAATCTACCCTGCGTTATTGATATTATTAACATTAATGCGCGTGACAGCGCTGTGACGGCGGTCAATTGCAAGGAGGATGGAAGCCCTTCGTCGAGAAGCATCATGACAACGCAGCGGCAGACGTTTCTGAGGTCGATGTTCAGGACGCCGTTCGCTCAGCGATCGGACGGTCCGATCGCTGAGATTGTATTGATTATTACTTTTCGGCAGTATTGAGACGCAGGCTTGCTGAAAAGACCGGTCGCAGCTTCCTTCGTGTTTTCTGGCGATTGTCATCCAGTCGCTGCCTGGGAACGGTGTGGGCCGTCGCGCAATCTCTTAACGCGGCTCGGGCTGTTCACATCCGGCCAATTCGCGCAACCTTTAGCCGTAAACTTGCTGTGATTTGTCTAACCTTCCCTAACGGAAGCCTATATTAACAGATACCGAAATATTGATATAAATAAACCAGAAGATGGTGAGTCGCCGGCTGGAGATTTTTCATGAGCAAGGACAGCCATGCCGGGAAGGGGCATGGCTACACGGATGAGGTGCCGCGGGACGATTCCGGTGCGATGGAGGAAATCCTCAAGCCGGCCCGCCATGAAATTCGCCGGGGGGCTCGGAATGAGACTGAAGGCGAAGGCCGAAACTGGGCCATTCTGCTGACGTTGTTTTCGTTCCTGCTGGTGCAACTGGCCGGCATCGCCCTGATCATCTGGGCGATATTCTGGTAAAAACCCGTGTCTGCAAACATGTCGCTATGTTATCTCCGCTGCTCCTGTAGAAAGAGCAGATGAAGTCAGCGGAGTTTGGCATGGCAGATCTCGTGGATCCGGTACAGCGCGCGTTTCTCGGCGTGGAGAAATCCGCGCTCGACAATCGCTGGGTCGCGCGTCTCGACCAGGCCGGGCAGAATCGTGCTTTGGCCATGTCGCAGATCCACGGGCTGCCGGATCTGATCGCCCGTGTGCTGGCCGGGCGCGGAGTGACGGTGGACGAGGCGATCGAATTCCTCGATCCGACCATCCGCAGCCTGATGCCCGATCCCCATAAGCTGACCGATTGCGAAAAGGCCGCGACCCGCCTCGTAAGCGCGATCGAGCGCGGCGAGAGCGTCGCGATCTTCGGTGATTATGACGTCGACGGTGCGGCTTCCTCGGCGCTGATGTTCCGTTTTCTCAGCCACTTCGGCGTCAAGGCCAATATCTATATTCCCGATCGCGTCTTCGAAGGTTACGGACCCAATCCGGCTGCGATCAATCAGCTGATCGATAACGGCGCCCGGCTGATCGTTACCGTCGATTGCGGCTCAACCAGCCACGAGGCGCTTGCCGCCGCTGCCGCGCGCAATATCGATGTCGTCGTCATCGATCACCACCAGGTGACACATGAGCTGCCGCCCTGTCATGCGCTGGTCAATCCGAACCGCGAGGACGATCTGTCGGGGCAGGGGCATCTCTGCGCGGCCGGCGTGGTCTTCATGGTGCTAGTCGCCACGCTCAGGCTGCTGCGCGCTGCCGGCAACAAACGAATCCTGGCGATCGATCTGCTGCAATGGCTGGATATCGTGGCGCTGGCGACGGTCTGCGATGTCGTGCCGCTGAAGGGCCTCAACCGCGCTTATGTCGTGAAGGGGCTGGTCGCCGCCCGCCACCAGAGCAATGCCGGCCTTGCCGCACTCTTCCGCAAGGCCGGGCTCGCCGGACCGGTCACACCCTATCATTTCGGCTTCCTGATCGGCCCGCGCATCAATGCCGGCGGGCGGATCGGCGATGCCGCACTCGGAAGCCGCCTGTTGACGCTCGACGATGCCGGTGAGGCGGAGATGATCGCCCAACGTCTCGACGAACTCAATCGGGAGCGTCAAGCGATGGAAGCCATCATGCTGCAGGAGGCGGAAGCCGAGGCGCTGGCCGAATATGGCGACGGCGAGGGCGCCTCCGTCATCGTCACGGCCCATGAGAAATGGCATCCCGGCATCGTCGGGCTGATTGCGGCGCGGCTCAAGGAAAAGTTCAAACGGCCGGCCTTCGCGATCGCTTTCGATCCTTCCGGCCGCGGCACCGGCTCCGGCCGCTCCATCAACGGCTTCGACATGGGCAGGATGGTGCGCGCGGCCGTCGAAGAAGGGATTCTGGTCAAGGGCGGCGGTCATGCCATGGCCGCGGGGCTCACGGTCGAACGTGCCGATCTCGGCAGGCTGAGAACCTTCTTCGCGGAGAAGGCGGCAAGGACGGTGGCGAGCCTCGTCGCCAACGAGACGCTGAAGATCGATGGCGCGATCGGCGCGAGCGGCGCCACATTGGAACTCATCGACCGCCTGGAGGCCGCCGGTCCCTATGGCTCCGGCCATGCGCAACCGCTCTTTGCTGTGCCTGCCCATCGCGTGCGCGACGCGCGCCTGGTCGGCGAGAAACATGTGAAGGTGACGCTGGAGGCGATGGACGGATCGAGACTCGACGGCATCGCCTTCCGCGCCGCCGACACGGCGCTCGGCAGCCTGCTGCTTAACTCCCGCGGCGCCAGCCTGCACGTTGCAGGCTCGCTGGGCGCCGAGCATTATCAGGGCGCGCGCCGCATCCAGCTGCGCGTCTGCGACGCAGCGCCGGCGAAATAGATCGCCGCGCAAAGCTCTGAACGACATGAAATTTGGAGAGAGAAGTGGCACGCCCTAGGGGAGTCGAACCCCTCTTCCCAGAATGAAAATCTGGTGTCCTAACCGATAGACGAAGGGCGCTTCCTTCGTGGTGGCGCCCTTATAGTCAGCACCTTCGAAAGCCGCAAGCGCCAAGACGCGAAAAAATCATCGTTTTCGCCGATTTTTTTCCGCTGTGGAAAACCGCATTTACAATCTCGGTCAAGTCATGCTTAGCCCACAGTCTGGCAAATCGTAGGCCGACTTGATTTTCTCACTTTGCAGAGCGGGCCGTTGGGCTGATTGGAAAGGTGTAGCGAAAGGGGCCTTCACCAATATAGCCGGAGGGAGGCTTTTCGAACTTCATCTCGATAATCTCGTCGAACATGATGAGCGGGTCGAGTTCCACCGCGATTTCAGCCAACTTTCTTTTGAACGGCGATATCTCGTGACCCGAGGAGAGCAGAAATCTGGCATCCAGCATATAGGAAATACAATCAGCGACTGATCCATAGGAGGATCGTTTGGTGGTGTAGTGAAGCTCCCCGAGGTTGCAATTATCAATAGACATACATTCTCTGCCAATGAGAGATGATAGATAATCGATTTGCTGAACTTGACCTGCGAAGTGACGATCTTGATCTTTCGTGTTATCTGTTTCCATTACTGGCCATATCTCATTTTGTATCAGTTGATCTTTTAGACATGAAAGCAGACCTAAAAAGCAAAGACCTAAGATACTCTTTGGATCCTTAAAGGACTCATCCATCCGCAGAGTTCGATAATATCCGACACGGTAGATAAGAAAATTCAAGTCAAGACAAATTGAGACGATTCCTTTGAGGAAGTGATATTTTACCGCGTCGGGTTGTTCCCGGAATAGATTGGACGCGTGTATTTCTGGAATTTCAGGAATATTGTTGCCGTCTATATTGAGCGCTGTTGCTATCTCTTGATAGAATCGTTGTCTGAACGTGCTATGCACATTAGTGGGAATCAATACGCCAGTCAGTGATAGGCAACGTTTACGCTGCTTTGTCCCTTTGCTGCGATCGGTTTGGGGTTCGACGTATTGTTCGTCCATGAAAAAGAACTTTGTCACCATCCTCGTATGTTAGAGAGGACTCTCCTATTAGGGAAGGCATCCCGTATGCAGGGGAGCGTTCATAAGAAATATGATTTGATTTTAGTTCGCATAGCCGCCGTTTTTTGGGGCTTGTAGTTTGATTAAATACTAAAATTCAACCAATTCGAAGAAACTGGTACGCCCTAGGGGAATCGAACCCCTCTTTACAGAATGAGAATCTGTCGTCCTAACCGATAGACGAAGGGCGCGTGCCGATTTCGTTAAAATAGGAAAGGGAAGCGATATCTGCAAGCAGATCACGATGCTTCGACAATTGAGAGGAGTGGCACGCCCTAGGGGAGTCGAACCCCTCTTCCCAGAATGAAAATCTGGTGTCCTAACCGATAGACGAAGGGCGCTTCCTTCGTGGTGGCGCCCTTATAGTCAGGCACTTACGATCCCGCAAGCGGCAAATTCGATTTTTTTCAAAAAAATGACAGTTATTCCGGCTGGTATAAAGCGGAGGATTAGGGCAGCCGAATCAACAGCTTGTGCGCGTTGCCGTGAGAATCTGGGATAGAGCTGACGTTGCGTTATGCCCTGTCGCCTTGGGGTGATCAGATCGCTCTTGCGGTCGCTATCGGCGCGCGTTTACCGCCGCAGCCCCAGTTCCAGTCACGGGTTTTGCCGGTATCGACGTGGATGGAATCCGTGTGGCAATAGGTGCCGACGCCGCCGCGGTTCGGCAGCGAGCGGATATAGGCGGCAATATCCCATTTCGAGACGCCCTCGATCTGGATGTCGGCGGCTTCGCAGCTTTTGTGCATCGATTCGTCGGCGCCGCCGACCAGGCGGTTATGTTCTTCGTCGCGATGGCCGGATGTGACGACGACAGGCCGGCCGAAATGGGTTTCGGCCGCCTTGATGATATTGAGCAGATCGGGTTTGAAGCAGCCGACCTCGACCTTGTCATTCTGAAGATGCAGCCCGTTCGGCGCGATGCGCGTCATGCCGGGCAGGGCCGCCTTGTGCAGGAGGCCGGAGAGGCTGCCGAGCAGGTTCTGCTTCGGGGCGCTGTAGAGCGCGTTCATCGTCGAGGATTGAATGCTGCCGGTTGCCAGCGAGGCGGTTTGAACGGGCGCAAGCTGCGTGCTGGTATTCTGCGAGGACTGCTGCGGCAGCACCGGCTCCGCCGGCTGCCCCTGTGCGGGCGGCTGGCTATAGACGCTGCTTCGCGCGGGCGAAACACCGTCCACCGGCGCATAGGCGTTTGCGCCCTGCGGCTGAATGATGGTGGAGGTGCTGTTGTTCTGCGGCGCCGGTTGACGGTCGGAGAAGATGCTCATCGCCTGCGCATTGATCCGGGTCGACTGCAGGACGAGGCCGCCGATATTGGCCGGCGCCGCCGCGGCGGGATCTGCGGGTGGCACGGCGGCATTCGGATCCTGCGCTGCGACCTGGGGCGCGGGCTGGGCGCCGGAAACATTCACGAGTTGGGGATCGGTGTAGATTGAGCGTTTGGCGGTCGTTGCAGGCGCTGCGGTGGCAGGCTGAGGTGCTGCCGCCTGCGCTGCCGGCGCCGCTGGAATGGCTGCGGCGGAATCGAGCGCCTTCTTGTTCGACACGCAACCCGCCAGCGCCAGCACCGAGGTGGCGATCAGCAAAGCGCCCGCCAGGGGCATCCGCATCTCAGTATTACGCAAGCGACCGGTCTCCAGTTGATGCGAAAAAGGGCCAAAACGCCCTTCACCGCTTCGAGTCGGTCGGAGATTGCCTGTGGGGCCGGATCGCGGCAAGCGCCAAGGCGCCGGCCGGACCCGAAATCGCAAAAGCCGCAAGCTTCGCAAAAGCCTTGCGGCAAAAAACCTTACCAGGCGCCGGTATTGCCCATCGAAGTCCAGGGTTCGGCGGCCGGAAGAGGGCTGCCCTTCTGCAGGATTTCGATTGAAATGCCGTCCGGCGAGCGTACGAAAGCCATGTTCCCGTCGCGCGGCGGCCGGTTGATGGTGATGCCGTTGTCCATCAGCTTCTGGCAGGTTGCATAGATATCGTCGACTTCATAGGCGAGGTGGCCGAAATTGCGTCCTCCGCTATAATCCTCCGTATCCCAGTTGTAGGTCAGCTCGAGGCAGGGGGCCTTTTCGCTGCGCGCACGGTCGACATCGTCGCGGGCGGCCAGGAAAACCAGGGTGTAGCGGCCCTTCTCGTTTTCGTGGCGGCGAATCTCTTCCAGGCCGAACAGGGTGGTATAAAAGGCGAGTGAGGCGTCCAGATCTTTGACGCGAACCATAGTATGAAGATAACGCATTCTATTTACTCCTTTATTGGGGCTAGCCCTTTTCGGCCAGCCGTGGTCAGCTTCGGGCAAGACATCATCATAAAATGTGCACCTGGGAATAACCGAAAACTAGGACTTGCGCTTATCCGTTACCAAGATGTTAATCTTGATTTCAAGAATCAGTTAACCGTAACAGTGTGACGCGTATTCGAGGGGCTGGCGACAATGGCTGACAGGATTTCACCGAACCAATACTCCGATCTCGACGAGCTATCGGGCGAGGCGGTCGATCTTGTTGAAATCACCGGGGTCGTCAAGTGGTTCGACGTCGCCAAGGGTTTCGGCTTCATCGTACCCGATAACGGCATGCAGGACGTTCTCCTGCACGTGACCTGCCTTCGCCGCGACGGTTACCAGACGATCCTCGAGGGAACGCGCATCGTCGCTCTTGTCCAGCGCCGCGAGCGCGGCTACCAGGCTTTCAAGATCCTCTCGATGGATCAGTCGACGGCGGTTCATCCCTCGCAGCTGCCGCCGGTGCGCACACATGTGCAGGTCACCGCGACGAGCGGGCTTGAACGCGCGCTCGTCAAATGGTTCAACCGCACCAAGGGCTTCGGATTCCTGACGCGCGGCGAGGGCACGGAAGACATTTTCGTGCACATGGAGACGCTCCGCCGCTTCGGCCTGACGGAACTGCGCCCCGGCCAGGTCGTCCTCGTCCGCTTCGGCGACGGCGAAAAGGGCTTGATGGCTGCGGAAATCCATCCCGACGTTCCGAGCCCGGCAAGCCGGTCGCACTGACATGCGCGGCTCCATTCTATTTCATGCGATAAGAAGCGCCATTCTGGCGCTTTTTTTCATGGCCGCCGCCTTGCCGGCTTTGGCCCAGGAGGAGATTCGGTTCGACAAGGAGCCGCTGCTCATCCAGACCGCCGCGGGCAAGACGCTGCGTTTCACCGTCGAGGTCGCCTCGTCAGCCGATCAGCGTGCGCGTGGCCTGATGTTCCGCAAGACGATGGCCGATGATGCCGGCATGATCTTCGATTTCGGCCAGTCGCGGCGCGTCGGCATGTGGATGGAAAACACCATCCTGCCGCTCGACATGCTCTTTGCCGACGATACCGGCACGATCCGCCACATCAAGGAAAACGCCAAACCCTATTCGCGCGACGTGATCGATTCGATGGGCGAGGTGAAATATGTCGTCGAACTCAACGCCGGCATCGTCGCCAAGCTCGGAATCAAAACCGGCGACAGGATCGTAAGCGCCACGACGACGAAGGCGAAGTGACGGCGGCGCGTGAGCGCGCGCGAATGATCGTGCGGCTCTCAAGGAATTCAATAATATCAGGGTATTGAATGGTCGGAGTGGAGAGATTCGAACTCCCGACCCTCTGGTCCCAAACCAGATGCGCTACCAGACTGCGCTACACTCCGTGCCGTGAATGGCAGGGGGAATACACGGTTCGCTTTGCCGTCGCAACCCATAAAACCTGCCCGGCCAGGAGATTCCTCGCCGGGATGTGGGTGCCACACAGAAAATCTTGGTGATGCCGCCGGTTTGGTACCCTCAAGGCACGATGGGACGTTCAGCCCTGACCGAGCAGGCCGATATATTGCGCGTAGCTGATGGCAACGTAGAAGAAGGCCGTAATGACAGCGCCGATCACAATGGCATTAAACTCTGCCGAACGTCTCGTCATAATTCTAAATCCGCTAAACCCGACTGGGGCGTAAACTAGTGCCGAGCGTTGTATGCGGCAATCTCGTTGCAATCACAACATGAGACAGCCGGTAACATTCGGGAATTCGACCCGCAAATCTCCCGCATTTCAAGGTGCTGCGGGGCCGGGCTAGGGAAACATATCCACAGTGGCTTTGGCGGCCAAGACTGATTTTTCACTGTGCCGCCCGCCACAAGGCGAAACGGGCGCCGGTATTACCAGCCGCCTTTTTTCTTGAAAAACCGGGGATTCGCGGATAAGCAAAATTCATCTCTTTGCATTATCCCTTCGGGGTGAAGCAAAGGCCCGGCAACGGGATCGAGACCCTATATTCGGAGACGCCGCAGTCATGTCTGCCAAGATCTATCGTCCAGCCAAGACCGCCATGCAGTCCGGCAAGGCCAAGACCCATCTCTGGGTGCTCGAATTCGATCAGGAGTCGCCGCGCAAGATCGATCCGATGATGGGCTACACTTCCTCCCGCGACACGCGCCAGCAGGTGAAGCTCACCTTTGAAACGCAGGCGCTTGCGGAAGCCTACGCCCAGCGCAACGGCATCGAATATCGTGTCATCGCCCCGAAAGATCCGGCCCGCCAGGTCGTCGCTTATCCGGACAATTTCCGCTATACCCGTACGCAGCCCTGGACGCACTGAGATTTCTCGTCCACATATGCCGCATCCGGTCGCGTTTCCCGAGCGCGGCCAGCAGACGGCCCCTTAGCTCAGCTGGATAGAGCACCTGCCTTCTAAGCAGGTTGTCGCAGGTTCGATTCCTGCAGGGGTCGCCATCTTTTCGTTGTTCATACTGAAGACGTAGGTCACGCTGATTTAAACCGGGCTCCCACGCGGATGCGGACCGACGTTGCTGTGTTGCCGATCGGATCATTCGAAGGCAGGGGGCGTGGGCTCCGTGGCAGAGACCCAGTGTACCCACACGCGCACTCCGCGGTCCTTCAGCGTATCGAAGACACGCCTAGCTGGTGTCCCCACCTTTGTGACCTCGTCATAAATCTCGTCGTCGAGAACCCTCACTTCTTTCAGCGTCGGCAGCCCGAGCAGCGTTTCGATATGGTCTGCCCCGGTGCTGAGACTCAGATACTCCAGTCTCCCAAATGAAAGAAGCGTTCGAATGTCGATCTTTCCGATCATCGAGATTGCGGAAAAGCTTTTGAGATTCCTGCAAAGCTCGATCCCTGAGAGGTCGGTGACGTTGAAGACATCGTCCTCGCCGTCCCAGAAATGCCAGACGTACCTATAGACGCTTCCTCCGCCGTCGAACGCGATTTCCTCTACCGTGGTAAGCAACTCGTTAGTCAAAGGATATCGCGCCAGATAATCCTGCGCCTCGGGCATGATTTCATAGCCTTCGCTCTCAAGATCGACGGCCCGGCCGAGGACGTGGGTCGCAAGCTGTGCCGGGGTTCCAAGATCAATCTGCTTGGCGTCGAGAAGCGATGATAGCACGACGAGCTTGAGATTTGGGTCGGCAAAGGGCGCGCCGGGGATGCCTGCTGCCGCCGGATAAGGTGGTTCCGTCGGCTCCGGATATTCCGCCGCCGGGTTGGAAAAGCCGATTTCGTTGACGGTCTCCAGCGTGAGGCGGATCCGCAAAGTGTAACCCTCCGGATAGTGCCGCACGCCCATACGCACGCCTCGCATCATCGGAATATCGTCTCCGATCTCGAGAGATGGCATGGCTGCGCGTAGCTGTTCGATCTTCATTCCCATTGCGATCCCTTCGACGGGACGCAGAAAGCGATGATCGTAATTGAGCATTCCGATGAAGCCGTTCTCATCAATCCATGCAACGAATCCATGGCTGTTCTCAAGCAGATCGATCTTGCCGCCTTTATGCGCAGCAAGTGGCTTCCACGCCGACCCCATCGCTGCCTGGACTTTCGCCATCGGCATCCCGGGTCTTAGGACCGCGAGCGCCGCAACATCCACGCTTTCATTTAACGCCGCCATCGCCCGCCCTCCATGAATAGCTCCAAGCGCGACCGCGGCCGCGCCCTTCATCAATTCTCGTTTTCGCATCAAAACGTCAGTCATCCCTCTTTGTCGCGGCCGTCCTATGACCACTATACGACAAAGTGCAACTCATGGCTGAAATTTCAATCCTATGCTGACAGCTGATCCGCCGGACGGTCTCTCGGCGGCTTGCAAGCCGGGCGCTGCAAGCCGCCGCATGCTTAGCGGCCCTGAAAGATCTTGATTACCTTTGGCGTGAATCGATGCTGTCTGACGTCGACAACATCATCATAGGTAAGGCGGCCGGAAACCAGGGCTGCAACAAATCGCTCGCACGCAACCCTCGGCGCGTCCTTGTCCGAAACGCTTGTCACAAGTCCTGCACCGCGGCGGCCATTCGCATCAAATCCCTTCGCGCAGTCTTTCACGACTTCACTTCTTGCCCTTGAACTGCCTTGCAGCAATGTGACGTAAGCTTCGTAGTCCTGACGCGTTGGGACGCATGCGGTCAGAAGTCCAATGGCAATTATTATTGTTACGGTACGAGCGCGCATTTAATATTGTCCCCTAATTACAATCGATGGCGCCTGATGTTTATTTCGATTCGTGCGGCGCGCGAAAGGACAAGCGCGAAATCCTACTGATTTCGCTGAAAGGTGGAAAAATTGCTGATGTCGTAGCCGAGAGCTTCTTCTCAGCGATCCAGAAAATGATCGAAATAGACCTTGGGTATGGGATAGGCGTAGACGCCTCTGTCGACGAAGCTGTACCTGTAGAGGCAGCTTCTCAGCGCCGCATTGTATTCCAGGCTCTGTGGATCCGGTGAGCCCCTGCGCAATGAGCTTGCTTCCGGCACGCAGCGTTGAAGCGCCTTGTCGTATCGTGCAAGGAGCACGGGGTCGGTATCGACCCGAATGCCGCCGTGATAGGATTGATAGTTCGAAGGGGATTCTGCGGCCGAAATACAGCCCAGGCTAAGCGTAAGACCAACTGCTGCCATCAATCTCATTGGACAGTCTCCCGTGTCGCTCATACGAAGTAATCGAGTACGATATTATTGGTTCCTGCATTTATGAGCAAGGAGACTTGTGAATAGCATCTGCATGGGCGCGTGACTTTTGATCGTCCGGCCTGGAAATGAGGATTTGCATTCCCGAGCCTCCTCGGCCGGATGGCTGCGGCCGAAAAATGGCGGCAGCCACCCGTCATCGCTCAATCCAGGAGATCGGCCGGAACCTTGCCGCCGTTTTCTGAAAGCCGCTTCATCAGTGCCTTGTGCAGCCATATATTCATTTTCGCGGAATCGTTGGTGTCGCCGGTGTAGCCGAGTTCGGCGGCGAGTTCCTTGCGTTCGGCGAGGCTCGCATCCATTCCGACAGCCTTCATCAGGTCCACGATCGAGTGGCGCCAGTCGAGTTTCTGGCCGCTCTTCTTCACCGCCGCGTCGAGGATGGGAACGATATCGACTGTTGCCGCTGCCGGGGCTGGGGCCGCCTTGCTCTGCGCTGGAGAAGCCGTCGGCGCCTGGCTGGGCGCAGGCGAGGGTGAAACGGGAGCCTGGGCCGGCGCTGCCTTTGGTGCACTGGCGGCAGCGGGTTCGGCAGCTTTGGCTTCTCCAAAGATTGCATGTTTGATTTTGTCGAAAATGCCCATTCCTGAACCTCCGGCTTCGTAAATTAGGACATGCTGAACATGGAGTTCCGGCAAGGCATATCCAGAAGAGTGGAAGTTTATTTTTGCCGCCTCAATGGAGGGAGAAACGATCGAGATATCAGCAGCCAGCTTGATCGACCCGGCCGTCGTCCTATTGGAAGCGATCCTTGTGCCAATCCTTCAGACTTTCGACAGGGCCGCGATATCGGCCGGGATTTGCCTCGGATGTCTGCTTTTGGCACAATCGTTTCCGCGCCGCTTGCCTGGCGATAACCACAATTGGTTATTGTCGGCTCTCGCGCCGGTTCAGGCGGCGCTAAGGGGAAACATTGGCTACCCCTTCACGTTGGCTTGGCATGGACGTCCTAGAGAGCAGGCGTCCGATCGATCGAAGGCACGCGCGTTCCTCGATTTTCAGCTGCCGGACTTCACTGTTCGGCACATGGAAACGGAGGAAGATCATGACCCATATGCACCTAAGACTGCCGGCTGCCCTGCTTGCGTCCGTCTGCTTGGCCCTTGCCATGCCGACAGGTCAGGCACATGCGCTCGACATCGGCGTGTCTGTGAACGCCGGGAATACCGCCAGCGCCAATGCCGGGGCTTCGCTCGGCGGCGGAAGCGGCGTTGATGCAACCGCCGATGCATCCATCGGCGGCTCGAGCGGCATCAACGCGGATGCGAGCGCCAGTGCGGGCAGCGGTCGAGGTATCGATGCCGACGTCAATGCTGTCATCGGCGGCGGCGAGGGTCTCGAGACGAACGGCAAAGCCAGGCTCGGCGGCGATCGCGGCGTCAATGCCGATATCAATGCACGGACCGGCGGCTCCAACGATATAGATGCCAAAGCCACAGCGTCGATTGGTGGCGGAAGCGGCGTTAACGCCGATCTTGCCATTGGCGACGCGAACGGGGCGGAGCGTATGACAACCGCCGCGCCTGATCGCACCGTCAGCGCATCGCAGGCTCGCACGCTGGATGCCTTTCGCGCCATGCCGGCCGACCAGCGGCGCAAGATGCTCATCCGTTGCGTCGATATCTCCTCTGGCGGCGTTGATTCAGGTCTTGCCGGTCTTTGCAGCCTGTTGCAGGCGTCGGCCTCCCGCTGAACGTCAAAGACCCGCCGAACCGTAAGGCGCGGCGGGTCTTCGGAAAGCTTCAGCGCGAGACTTAATGCAGGATCTGGCTGAGGAACAGCTTGGTGCGCTCGTGCTGCGGATTGTCGAAGAATTCGGCCGGCGAATTCTGTTCGACGATCTGGCCCTGATCCATGAAGATGACGCGGTTGGCGACCTGGCGGGCAAAGCCCATTTCATGGGTGACGCAGAGCATGGTCATGCCTTCTTCGGCGAGGCCCACCATCGTGTCGAGCACTTCCTTGATCATTTCGGGGTCGAGCGCCGAGGTCGGCTCGTCGAACAGCATGATCTTCGGGTTCATGCAGAGGGAACGGGCGATCGCCACGCGTTGCTGCTGGCCGCCGGAGAGCTGGCCCGGGTACTTGTTCGCCTGCTCCGGAATCTTGACGCGCTTGAGGAAGTGCATGGCGATTTCTTCCGCCTGCTTCTTCGGCATCTTGCGCACCCAGATCGGCGCCAGCGTGCAGTTTTCCAGGATCGTCAGATGTGGGAAGAGGTTGAAGTGCTGGAACACCATGCCGACTTCGCGCCGAACCTCGTCGATCTTCTTCAGATCGTTGGTGAGTTCGGTTCCGTCGACGATGATCTTGCCCTTCTGGTGCTCTTCCAGGCGGTTGATGCAGCGGATCATCGTCGACTTGCCGGAACCCGACGGGCCGGCAATGACGATGCGCTCGCCGCGCATGACCTTCAGATTGATGTCGCGCAGCACATGGAAATCACCGTACCACTTGTTCATGTTGATGATTTCGATCGCCACTTCCGTTGCGGAAACGGTGAGCTTTTTAGCTGGAGCTTCAGCCATGATTGTTTTCCCTCATTTTTATCGTTTGTGGCCGGTGTCGAGGTGACGTTCGATGAACGCCGAATAGCGCGACATGCCGAAGCAGAAAAGCCAGAAGGCGAAGCCGGCGAAGATCAGCCCCGTCAGCGGCGTTACCGCGGTTGCCCAGTTCGGATCGGTGAAGAAGAAGCGAACGATGCCGAGCAGGTCGTACATGCTGATGATCGACACCAGGGATGTATCCTTGAACATGCCGATGAAGGTGTTGACGATGCCCGGGATCACCAGCTTGATCGCCTGCGGCAGGATGATTAGCCGCATCTTCTGCCAGTAGCCGAGGCCGAGCGAATCCGCACCCTCGAACTGGCCCTTCGGAATTGCCTGCAGGCCGCCGCGAATGACCTCGGCCATATAGGCGGAGGCGAAGATCGAAACGCCGATGATCGCGCGCAGGAGCTTGTCCACCGTCCAGCCGGCCGGCAGGAAAAGCGGCAGCATGACGCTCGCCATGAAGAGCACGGTAATCAGCGGCACGCCGCGGACGACTTCGATGAAGATGATGCAGACCGTGCGGATGACAGGCATCTGCGAGCGTCTTCCGAGCGCCAGGACGATGCCGAGCGGGAAGGAGACAGCGATGCCGACGAAGGAGAGCACCAGCGTCACCATCAGTCCGCCCCAGCGCGGAGTCTCGATGACTTCCAGGCCGAATCCACCGTACAGCAGAACGAAGGAAACGATCGGCAGCACGATGAAGAGCAGGATGGCGTTCAGGCCCTTGCGCGGCGCCGAAGGGATGAGCATCGGCACCAGCAGAAGTACGAATAGAATGCCGACCAGCGTCGGCCGCCAGCGCTCGTCGATCGGGTAGCCACCGTAGATGATCTGGTCGAACTTGGCGTTGATGAAGGCCCAGCATGCACCATTCCAACCGTCCGGCTGGATGCCCCCTTGAACGGTCGTGGCGCAGAAGGTGCGATCCGAGCCGGTCCAGACCGCCTGCACGAAGAGCCAGTCGATCGCATGGAAGAGAGCCCAGGAAAGAAAGACCAGGGCCACGATGGTAAGGACCATGTCCTTTGGTGTCGCAAGCAGGTTGCGGCGGATCCAGGCTCCGGCACCCTTTTCTCCCGCAGGAGGCGGTTCCGGCGCCAGCATGGCGGTTCTGACGAAACTGTTGCTCATCTTATCTCTCCACCAGCGCCATCTTGGCATTGAACCAGTTCATGAACAGCGAGGTCACGACACTGAGGCTGAGATAAATGACCATCCAGATGAGGATCACCTCGACGGACTGACCGGTCTGGTTCAGCGTCGTGCTGCCGACCGCGACGAGATCGGCAAAACCGATGGCGATCGCCAGCGACGAGTTCTTGGTGAGATTGAGATACTGGCTGCTCAGCGGCGGAATGATGATGCGGAAGGCCTGCGGGATCACAACCAGGCGGGTGATCGACGAGGGATGCAGCCCAAGTGCGGCTGCAGCTTCCGTCTGCCCCTTCGGCACACCGCGAATGCCCGCGCGCACGATCTCGGCGATGAAGGCGGCGGTATAGAAGGAAAGCGCCAGGAAGAGGGACATGAATTCCGGCCCGACGATGGAACCGCCGGTGAGGTTGAATTTGCCCGCGATCGGATAGTCGAAGGAAAGCGGCATGCCTGCGAGCAGGAAGGCAACAAGCGGCAGGCCGATCAGCAGGCCGATCGAAACCCAGATCGTGTGGAACGGTTGACCTGTCGCTGCCTGCCGGCGATGCGCCCATCTGGCCGTCACGATGACGGCGATGATCGCGATGACGAAGGCGACGCCGACGAGCCAGAAAGTTTCACCGAAAATCGGCTTGGGGAAGGAAAGGCCGCGATTGTTCAGATACGATCCGAACGGCAGATGCAGCGACTCGCGCGCATTCGGCAGAACCGCCAGAACGCCTGAATACCAGAAGAAGATCACGAGCAGCGGCGGAATATTGCGAAACACTTCCACATAAACCGTGCACAGTTTGGCAATCAGCCAATTCCGCGACAGACGGCCGATGCCGATGATGAAGCCGATGATGGTGGCGGTGATAATGCCGGTAACGGCGATCAGCAGCGTGTTCAGCAGGCCGACCAGCAGCGCCCGGCCGTAGGTCGAATCGCTCGAATAGGCGATCAGCGACTGGCCGACTTCGAAGCCGGCGCGGCCGTTCAGGAAGCCGAAGCCCGATGCGATGTTGGCGCGCGCCAGATTGACGGCAGTGTTGTGCGCGACCCACCACACGAAGGTGACCAGCAACACGATGGTAAGAACTTGGAAAAAGATACCCCGAACTCTCGGGTCGTAAAGGGCGGACTGAAAACTCCAGCCACTCCTGGGTATAGGTGTTGAACCCGCAATCTGGTGCGTCATACCTGGCCAATTCCCCACGTTATGCGCTCCTTTTCGGAGCTTTTTTATAGGAGGAGGAAAGGCGGTCGCCCGCCCTTCCGGCTTTCATGCGTGATGCCGATCAGCGAACCGGCGGAGCGTACTGAATGCCGCCCTTGTTCCAGAGAGCGTTGAGACCGCGTGCGATCTTCAGCTGGCTGCCCTGGCCGATGTTGCGCTCGAAGACTTCGCCGTAATTGCCGACGTTCTTCACGATGTTATAGGCCCAGTCGTTGGTCAGGCCGAGATCGGTGCCGATCTTGGTGTCGGCCTCGACGCCGAGGAAGCGCTTGATGTCGGGGTTCGGCGAGTTCTTCATGTCGTCGACATTCGCCTGGGTGATGCCGAATTCTTCGGCATTGATCATGGCATAGCCAACCCAGCTGACGATATCGAACCACTGGTCGTCACCCTGGCGAACGGCCGGAGCGAGCGGCTCCTTGGAGATGATTTCCGGCAGGATCGCATGTTCGTCCGGGTTCTTCAGCGTCAGGCGTAGCGAATAGAGACCGGACTGGTCGGTCGTGTAGACGTCGCAGCGGCCGGCATCATAGGCGGCATTGACCTCGTCCAGCTTTTCGAAGACGACGGGGTTGTACTGAAGGTTGTTCGCCTTGAAGTAGTCGGCAAGGTTGAGTTCCGTGGTCGTGCCCGACTGCACGCAGACGGACGCGCCGGAGAGTTCGAGCGCCGACTTCACGTTCAGGCTCTTGCGGACCATGAAGCCCTGGCCGTCATAGTAGTTGACGAAACGGAAGTTCAGGCCGAGAGCGGTGTCGCGGTTGATCGACCATGTCGTGTTGCGGGCGAGCACGTCGATTTCGCCGGACTGAAGAGCCGGGAAGCGATTGGCGGCGCTCAAGGGGGTGAACTTCACCTTGGTGGGGTCGCCGAAGACGGCCGCGGCGACAGCCTTGCAGAAATCGACGTCGAAGCCGGCCCAATTGCCGGAAGCGTCAGGCGCGGCAAAGCCGGCGAGACCGGTGTTGACGCCGCACTGAATGAAACCCTTTGCCTTTACGTCTCCAAGGGTCGTGGCTGAAGCAGCCGAGGTGCCAAGAGCGAAAACTGCTGCGCCGATCGCGGCCGACAGAAGCTTGTTCTTCATTTTTTCCCAACCTTTTCCGTTGTCTTATCTTTTCTTGTGGGGAGTTCCGGCGAAAAACTCTGCCGCCCCCCATTGTCTCGACACCCTCCCGGCGCGAGTGACTCTATCACAGTCGCAAATGTCACCATGGTCAAGTGTCGCCATCAATAATTGCGGCAAATTTCGGGATTTTGGTATATTGCGCTGCATTCCTGGGCTGCTGGCTACCAAATAGGCGGTCTCTTGCGGAAAAATAACGCGAAAATCCAAAATTTCGCGAGATCGGCGCGTCGGCCGTTCGCTGTCTTCGAGGGGTTGACCGTAACCGGCGAGGCGTCCAAATGTTCGCTTCCGCGCTCCTTCGCCAAAGGCCATTTCCGACATGAAAGACAAAGACAGTTTGCTGCAGAACGCTGGCATCAACACCCGCCTGACCCATATCGGCAACGATCCCTTCGACTATCACGGCTTCGTCAATCCGCCGGTCGTGCATGCTTCGACGGTGCTGTTTCCGAATGCCCGCACGATGGAGACGCGTTCGCAGAAATATACCTACGGGACGCGCGGCACGCCGACGACCGATGCGCTCTGCGAAGCGATCGACGCGCTCGAAGGTTCGGCCGGCACGATCCTCGTGCCTTCGGGTCTTGCGGCCGTCACCGTTCCGTTCCTGGGTTTCGTCGCGGCCGGCGATCATGCGCTCGTCGTCGATTCGGTTTACGGCCCGACGCGTCATTTCTGCGATACGATGCTGAAGCGTCTCGGCGTCGAGGTGGAGTATTACGATCCGGCGATCGGCGCCGGCATCGAAGCACTGTTCCGGCCGAACACCAAGATCGTCCATACCGAGGCTCCCGGCTCAAATACCTTCGAGATGCAGGATATTCCGGCAATCTCGGCGGTTGCGCACCGCCACGGCGCCGTCGTCATGATGGACAATACCTGGGCGACGCCGCTCTATTTCAGGCCGCTCGATTACGGCGTCGACATCTCCATCCATGCGGCGACCAAATATCCGTCCGGTCATTCCGATATCCTGCTCGGAACGGTGTCGGCCAATGCCGAGCACTGGGAGCGGCTGAAGGAGGCGAATGGCGCGCTCGGCATCTGCGGTGCGCCCGACGATGCCTATCAGATCCTGCGCGGACTGCGCACCATGGGCCTGCGCCTCGAGCGGCATTATGAGAGTGCGCTCGCGATCGCAGAATGGCTGGAGGGCAGGGATGACGTCGCCCGCGTGCTGCATCCGGCCCTGCCGAGTTTTCCCTCTCACCATATCTGGAAGCGCGACTTCAAGGGTGCTAGCGGCATCTTCTCCTTCGTGCTTGCCGCGGGCGGTCCCGAGAAGTTCAGGGCAAAGGCGCACGCCTTCCTCGACGCGCTTCAGATTTTCGGTCTCGGCTATTCCTGGGGCGGCTTCGAAAGTCTCGCCCTGCACGCCAACCTCAACGACCGCAAGATCGCCAAGGCCCCGGCGGAAGGCCCGGTCATCCGTCTGCAGATCGGCATCGAGGATGTGGCCGACCTCAAGGCCGATATCGAACGGGGTTTTGCCGCCGCAAGCGCCGTCTGACCGCGGCGCCTTACGGCAGGCGCGCGGCCTTGTAGCCGTAGATCCAGTCGAGATCCGCCGCCAGGCTTTGCGGCGGTTTGAGGCCAAGCACGAGATCGCGGCCGATCCGGATCGGCCCCTTGGCATGATAGGCGAACTGGTTGAAAGCGCCGCGCTGGCGAAGCCTCGCGATGCGCGGCGTGCGATGTTTTTCGAAAAGCGCCAGCGCTTCCGCTACCGGCCGGTTCGAAAGAAAGCCGGCAAGCTCGTAAGCGTCTTCGATCGCCATCGCCGCGCCCTGCGCGGCAAAGGGCATCATCGCATGCGCGGCGTCACCGATCAGCACCGTCCTTCGGCCGTCGTGCCATGCGCCCGCCGTGGTTTCGAACAGCGGCCAGAAGGTCAGGTTCCTCTGTCTTTCGACCAGCGACAGGATGGCAGCGTTCCACCCGGAAAGGCGCTTCCGCAACTGCGCGCGCTGCTCGGCCGTCGGCTCGCTTTGCCAGGTCTGCGGCGCGAGGTTGCCGGCGGTGATCGCCACCATGTTGAAGCTGCCGGTCTCCTTCAGGGGGTAGCTCACAAGATGCGCCGAACCGCCGAGGAAGGCCGAGACGGATGTCCGATCGAGAAAGGCGGGCGCTTCTGCTTCGGCAATGGTGAAGCGGTAGGCGATATTGCCGGAAAAACGCGGCGAGGGGCTGCCGGGAACGGATTGCCTGAGCTTTGACCAGACGCCGTCCGCGCCGATGACGAGATCGGCAGCGCGCTCCAACGGCGGCAGGCCAGCCTCGATCTGCACGCCGAGATGAAGCCGGCAAAGCGGATCGGCCTCGACCGCAGCCAGCAGGGCCTTCTGCAATGTCGTGCGATGCAGGACGCCGTAGGGCGCCCCCCAGCGTTCCCGCGCGAATTTCCCCGCCGGCACCGCCGCAAGCTGGCGCAGCGAACTGCCCGATATCAACCGGATCGTGTCCGGCTCGAGCCAGACCTTCGACAGCCCGTCCAGAATGCCGAGTTCGTCAAGGATGCGGGAAGCGTTCGGCGATAGCTGCAGCCCGGCGCCGACCTCGGTCAGTTCGCCTGCCTGCTCGAAGATCTCCGAGCTGATGCCGCGACGCGAAAGGGAAAGGGCCGCGGCCAGTCCTGATATACCGGCGCCGATGATGGTGGCATGTTCGGCAGGCATTGTCTGTCCGATCCAGATTCTGGACGGATTACGCCGCCTTCACGTGAAAGACGCAACCGGCCGGATTGGTCTGGCTCGGCTTGAGCGAGGAATTGAAGCGATAGAGCGTCGAGCAGTAGGAACAGACCTTCTCGTTGTCGTCGCCCATGTCGATGAAGATGTGCGGGTGGTCGAAGGGAGCCGAAGCGCCGGTGCACATGAATTCCTTGACGCCGACTTCGATAACGCGGTGACCGCCGTCATTCTGAAAGTGGGGGATGTTGTGGCCGGCCATATTGCTCTCCGAATGCTTAGAAATGTGGGCGGACTTTATAAGCCTTCGCCGCAAATGTGTAGAGCCAAAGCGCCGCGCCGGTCACAGTTTTTGGGCACAGTTTTCGGCTTCACGCTGACTGGCGGCTCGATTATGGTCGCGCCAAAAAGGAAGACCCGATGAACCTGAATACTCCCGCCTTTTCAAGCTTCACCCATGACGGATTGGAACTTGCCTTTTTCGACGAAGGCGATCCGTCCGGCGTGCCTGTCTTGTTGATCCACGGTTTTGCCTCGACCGCGAACGTCAACTGGGTGCATCCGGGCTGGCTGAAGACGTTGGGGGACGCCGGCTACCGGGTGATCGCCATCGACAATCGCGGCCATGGCGCAAGCGACAAGCCGCACGATGCCGAAGCCTATCGTCCCTGGGTCATGGCTGGCGACGCGATCGCCTTGCTCGATCATCTGGGCATCCCGGAGGCCAATATCATGGGCTATTCGATGGGCGCGCGCATTTCCGTCTTTACAGCGCTCGCCAATCCGCATCGTGTCCGGTCCCTGGTGCTCGGCGGCCTTGGCATCGGCATGACCGACGGCGTCGGCGACTGGGACCCGATCGCCGATGCGCTGCTTGCTCCCTCGCTCGACGAGGTGACGCATGCCCGCGGCAGGATGTTCCGCGCCTTCGCCGAGCAGACGAAGAGCGACCGTGTCGCCCTTGCCGTCTGCATTCGCGGCTCGCGCGATCTCGTCGCCCGATCGGATATGGGCAAGCTCGACATGCCCACCCTGATCGGCGTCGGCACAAAGGATGATATCGCCGGCTCGCCGCAAGAGCTGGCGGCGCTGATGCCGAATGCCGAAGCGCTCGATATTCCCGGCCGCGATCATATGCTTGCCGTCGGCGACAAGGTTTTCAAGCAGGCGGTGCTGGCCTTCTACGCAAAGGTCGCCGAGGGGTGACATCGCCGGTGACATGATCGTGATGCTGAACAGCCATGCTAAAAAACCATGGCGGCGGTACCCATTTATGTTATTGCCGTTTTCCTCTATATATTGGCATTCCGAAAACGGCATTCCTGTTGGCAGCAAGGAGAGCGGCGATGGTCGCAAAGACAGACATTCGTGCTTTTGAGGCTGGCCATCCCCTGAAGGTGATGGATCCCATCTGGGACAGCCTGCGCGAGGAAGCACGGATCGCGGCCGAAAAGGACCCCGTTCTCGCCGCCTTCCTGTATTCGACTGTCATCAACTACCGTTCGCTCGAGGAATGCGTCATCCACCGCATCTGCGAACGTCTCGATCATCCCGATATGCAGGCAAACCTGCTTCGCCAGACCTTCGAGGAAATGCTCCTCGACTGGCCGGAGTGGAGCTCTATCCTGCGCGTCGATATCCAGGCCGTTTACGACCGCGATCCCGCCTGCCTGCGTTTCATGGAGGCGGTGCTCTATTTCAAGGGCTTCCATGCGCTGCAGACGCACCGTTTGGCTCATTGGCTGCTGAACCGCGGCCGGCGTGATTTCGCGCTTTATCTGCAAAGCCGCTCCTCCAGCGTCTTCCAGACCGACATCAATCCGGCGGCGCGTATCGGCAAGGGCATCTTCCTCGATCATGCGACCGGCCTCGTCGTCGGCGAGACGGCCGTCATCGGCGACAACGTCTCGATCCTGCATGGCGTCACGCTCGGCGGCACGGGCAAGGAAGGCGCCGACCGTCACCCGAAGATCGGCAGCGGCGTCATGATCGGCGCCGGCGCGAAGATCCTCGGCAATATCGAGATCGGCTATTGCTCGCGCGTTGCCGCCGGTTCCGTGGTGCTCAAGGCGGTGCCGCCGAAGAAGACGGTCGCGGGCGTTCCGGCCAAGGTCGTCGGCGAAGCCGGTTGTTCCGAGCCGTCGCGCAACATGGACCAGGTGATCGGCGCCGATATCTGAGCGCCATTGGGAAAGGAATAGGAAGTCGGCGGGAACCGGGCGGGGACAGGCTACGCCAAGTGGCAACCTTGCCTTTACACCGCTGCTTTTCCTGTGCAAGAAGCGGCCAATCAAGACCGCTTACGGAGATGACAGAGTGAAGCCAGAAGAAATCAAGAAGCTCGACGCCTATTTCAAACGTACGCTCAACCCGCAGATCGTCGTCAAGGCGCGTCCGCGCAAGAATGATTCTGCGGAAGTTTATCTCGGCGAAGAATTTCTGGGCGTCGTCTACGTCGATGACGAGGACGGTGACCGCTCCTACAACTTTTCGATGGCCATTCTCGACGTCGATCTTTAATCGCGTTCGAAAGCTTCAAGAGGGCCGGGCGGCGCGATCCGCTCGGCCTTTTTTCGTTTTTTCGCCGCTGAGTCAAAATTTATTTAAAGCCTCCGGTTGTGGCATTCTGATATATATTAGCAAAATCAATTAAAGACGTACGTGCCCCGGCGCGCAGGCTTTGTTTTATAATTGTAATGCAACCATTAGATGTTTTGCATCGCACAAGACTACTTGACTATTTGTGCATTGCAGCTACCCTGCCGCCACCCCAACAGCCCCACGGAGGACGGTCATGTTCAACTTTGACGATGCCAACAGGAAGAGCAAGGAAGCCGTCGATACGGCGCTGAGAACCTATTCCGACACGGCGAGGGGCTTTCAGGCGATCGCCGCCGAAGCCGCCGAATATTCGAAGAAGTCCTTTCAGGACGCGGTGACGCATTTCGAAACGCTGGCCGGCGCCAAGAGCTTCGAGGCCGCTTTCGAATTGCAGACAAGCTACGTCAAGTCCGCCTATGAGAACTTCGTCTCCGAAACGACGAAGCTCGGCGAAATGTATGCCGATCTCGCGAAATCCGCTTACAAGCCTTACGAGGCGCCGATCGCTGCTGCGGCTACCGCCGTCAAGTCGCCGAAATCGCCGCAGCCGGCGACACCCGCCGCAGCATGATGTAAATTCGGTAGCGCAACCTCCGCTACATATTGAAAAACGAAGACCGGCTACGCATCTGTAGCCGGTCTTTTTTTGTTTCCACTTTCATTGCTGCGTCCGCCTGAGATCGGCCGGGGACTTTTTTAGTCTTTCCCGTGCATGCCGGCATTTCTTGATTGCAGTGTCTGACAGGGGGCTTAAAATCGGCCCATTATGAACTAAGTTAGTGTTTCAGATATTCGGCGGGAAAAGCACCCTCCCATGCTCTGCCGGATTGATCGAGGAATGAATGACAATGATCGCAAAGCCGATCCGGATGCAGAACGACAGCGAAAGGAACGGGGACAACGGAAATCGCGGAACCTCGGTCATCACGCGCACCAAGCCGAAGACCAAGAAGCCCAACCTCTACCGCGTACTGCTTTTGAATGACGACTACACTCCCATGGAATTCGTCATTCATATTCTGGAGCGTTTTTTTCAGAAGGATCGTGAAAGTGCCACCCGCATCATGCTCCATGTCCACAACCACGGCGTCGGCGAATGCGGAATATTCACATACGAGGTAGCGGAAACGAAGGTCAGCCAGGTGATGGACTTCGCCCGGCAGCACCAGCATCCGCTGCAATGCGTCATGGAAAAGAAGTGAGGATCTGAACGTGCCAACATTTTCGCCTAGCTTAGAGAAGGCGCTCCATCAGGCACTGACCTTTGCCAACGAGCGGCATCATGAATATGCCACGCTCGAGCATCTGCTGCTTGCCCTGATCGACGATGCCGATGCGGCCGCGGTCATGGGTGCCTGCAATGTCGATCTCGACGCGCTGCGCAAGACGCTCGTCGAATATGTCGATAACGAACTTTCCAACCTGATCACCGGATATGACGAGGATTCGAAGCCGACCTCCGGTTTCCAGCGCGTCATCCAGCGCGCCGTCATCCATGTGCAGTCTTCCGGCCGCGAGGAAGTGACCGGCGCCAACGTGCTCGTCGCGATCTTTGCCGAGCGCGAGAGCCATGCCGCCTATTTCCTGCAGGAGCAGGAGATGACCCGCTACGATGCGGTCAACTATATCTCCCACGGCATCGGCAAGCGGCCAGGCGCTTCGGAATCGCGTCCGCCGCGCGGCGCCGAGGAGGAATCGGAAAGCAAGCCGACAGCACGCGGCGGCGAGGAAGAGGGCGGCCCCAAGAAACAGCAGGATGCGCTCAAGGCCTATTGCGTCAATCTCAACGAGAAGGCCAAGGGCGGCAAGATCGACCCGCTGATCGGCCGTCACGCCGAGGTGAGCCGCACCATCCAGATCCTGTGCCGCCGTTCGAAGAACAATCCGCTCTACGTCGGTGATCCCGGCGTCGGCAAGACGGCGATCGCCGAAGGCCTCGCCAAGCGCATCGTCGAAGGCAAGGTTCCCGAAGCGCTCGCCGATGCGACGATCTTCTCGCTAGACATGGGCACGCTGCTTGCCGGCACGCGCTACCGCGGCGATTTCGAAGAGCGCCTGAAGCAGGTTGTCAAGGAACTGGAAGAATATCCGGGCGCCGTGCTCTTCATCGACGAAATCCATACGGTAATCGGCGCCGGCGCCACCTCAGGCGGTGCGATGGATGCATCGAACCTCTTGAAGCCGGCCCTGTCGTCGGGTGCGATCCGCTGCATCGGTTCGACCACCTACAAGGAATACCGTCAGTTCTTCGAGAAGGACCGGGCGCTGGTCCGTCGCTTCCAGAAGATCGACGTCAGCGAACCGTCGATCAATGATGCGATCGAGATCATGAAGGGTCTGAAGCCCTATTTCGAAGAATATCACCATCTGCGCTACTCGAACGATGCCATCAAGTCGGCCGTCGAGTTGTCGGCTCGTTATATCTCCGACCGCAAGCTGCCCGACAAGGCGATCGACGTGATCGACGAAACGGGTGCGGCCCAGATGCTGCTGCCGCCCTCCAAGCGCCGCAAGCTGATTACCGAAAAGGAGATCGAGGCGACGATCGCGACGATGGCGCGCATCCCGCCGAAGACCGTCTCCAAGGACGACGAAGCGGTGCTTGCCAATCTCGAGCAGGAACTGCGCTCGGTCGTCTACGGCCAGGATATCGCGATCGAAGCCCTTTCGACCTCGATCAAGCTGGCGCGTGCCGGTCTGCGCGAGCCGAACAAGCCGATCGGCGCCTATGTCTTCTCCGGCCCGACCGGTGTGGGCAAGACTGAGGTGGCAAAGCAGCTGGCTTCGTCGCTCGGCGTCGAGCTCCTGCGCTTCGACATGTCGGAATATATGGAGCGGCACACGGTTTCCCGTCTGCTCGGCGCACCTCCCGGCTATGTCGGCTTCGACCAGGGGGGTCTTCTCACAGATGGCGTCGATCAGCATCCGCATTGCGTGGTCCTGCTCGACGAAATCGAGAAGGCGCATCCCGACATCTACAACATCCTGCTGCAGGTCATGGACCACGGCACGCTGACCGACCATAACGGCAAGAAGATCGACTTCCGCAACGTCATCCTGATCATGACGACGAACGCGGGCGCGTCCGAAATGGCCAAGGCCGCGATCGGCTTCGGTTCGTCCAAGCGCACCGGCGAGGACGAGGAAGCGCTGACCCGCCTCTTCACGCCGGAGTTCCGCAACCGTCTCGACGCGATCATTCCCTTCGCGGCGCTGCCGACGGCTGTCATTCACAAGGTCGTGCAGAAGTTCATCATGCAGCTGGAGGCCCAGCTTTCCGAAAGGAACGTTACCTTCGACCTGCACGAGGATGCGATCGCCTGGCTGTCCGACAAAGGTTACGACGAGAAGATGGGCGCCCGCCCGCTTGCCCGCGTCATCCAGGACACCATCAAGAAGCCGCTTGCCAACGAAATCCTCTTCGGCAAGCTGAAGAAGGGTGGCGTCGTCAACGTCACCGTCGGTCCGAAGGAAGACGGCAAGCCCGGCATCGTGCTGGAGGCCATACCGGATACGGCCCCGATCAAGCCGAAGCCGGAGGCCGAAGTCGTGCATCCCGAAGCCGACGATGAGGACGACGGCGAGCTGAAGACGAAGACGGCTCGCAAGACGCGCGCCAAGACCGTCCCGCGGGCCGAGCCGGAGGTTCGCGACGCTCCGAAAAAAGGAAGCGCGGTTCCGAAGGTTCCGCGCAAGAAGTGAGATACGTCACCGAATTGGAAAGGGCCGGGTTTCCCCGGCCCTTAACTGCCCGTGAGTTTCGCGGAAGGGCAACACCGGCCTATAGTCGTTTTCGGAAGAACACGACGCGCTGTGTCTCCTCAAATCCTAAAGCGGCATGCATCGCACGGCTGGCGGAATTCTCAAGCAGCGCGTCTGAGCCAAACTCAACACACCCAAGCGACTTCCCCCAATCGGCAACGGCATTGCAAAGCAATCGTGCGATGCCCTTTCGCCTGTCGATGGGCCGGACATAAATCCCTTCGAGGAATAGAACGGGCGAGCTGCTGCATCCATTCACATAATCATGTCGCAAAGTGGCCTCGGCAAACCCGACAGCTTCATTCGCGGCATTGCGAGCGATGAACGCGATGGCTTCTTCATTTTCTGAAAGAAACGCCTGGCTCAACTCGGCCCGATGATCTTCAAGCGAGTGATGCGGCCATAGAGCAACGCGAAGCTGCGCCCATGGCTCGACATCTTTTATAGTCCCAATCTCGATAACCGATCCCATATTGCGGTTCCTTCTTGCCGCAAAAATCGTGAAAGGCGGATGCGCAGAATGCTTTTTGTGAGGCGACAATCGGCCTTACGCCAGCGCCGCCCTGATCTTTTCGGCATTGGCGGCGAGCATGGCGCCGTCCTCCATCTTGCCGGAATGCGGCTTGAGCGCCACGCCCTCATGGCGAGGGATGACGTGGAAATGCAGGTGGAACACCGTCTGCCCGGCGGCCGGCTCGTTGAACTGGGCGATAAACACGCCGTCGGCGTCAAAGACCTCCTGGACCGCATTGGCGACCTTTTGGACGACGGTGATAGCATGGGCGAGGGTGGCGGGATCGGCGTCGAGGATATTGCGGGAAGGCGCCTTCGGAACGACGAGCACATGGCCCGGCGCCTGCGGCATCACATCCATGAAAGCGACCGTATGCTCATCTTCATAGATACGGTGCGAGGGGATCTCTCCGCGCAGGATCTTGGCGAAGATGTTGTTGTCGTCATAGGCGGCCGATCTGGTCATCGCGAAATCTCCTCGTTTTCTGGTTGATCGGGTAGCGCGGCCGGCGGGGCCGCGTCAATCCTCCTGCAGGCGCTCGCCCTTGCGGAAGGGGCTGTGCTCGCTCAGCACATCGCCCATATGTTCGACATCGGCCCGCTCGCGCGCGAGATAGTCGCCAATCGCCCGGCGAAGGCCGGCATGGGCGACATAATGGGCGGAATGCGTCGTCACCGGCAGGTAACCACGGGCGAGCTTGTGTTCGCCCTGCGCGCCGGCCTCGACCCGCTTCAGCCCTTTCGAAAGGGCGAAGTCGATCGCCTGGTGGTAGCAGACCTCGAAATGCAGGAAGGGATGATCCTCGATGCAGCCCCAGTGGCGGCCGTAGAGCGTCTCGCCGCCGATGAAGTTGATCGCGCCGGCGATGTAACGCCCGTCGCGCTTGGCCATGACGAGCAGGATGTCGTCGGCCATGCGCTCGCCGATCAGCGAATAGAACTTGCGGGTGAGGTAGGGCCGGCCCCATTTGCGGCCGCCGGTATCCATGTAGAATTTGAAGAACTGGTCCCAGATGCCTTCCGTCAGGTCTTTCCCGGTCAGCCAGTCGATGCTGATGCCGTTTTCGAGCGCGGCGCGGCGCTCCTTGCGCAAGGCCTTGCGTTTGCGCGAGGCAAGCGTTTCGAGAAATTCCTCGTGATTGGCATAGCCGTCATTGATGAAATGGAACTGCTGATCGGTGCGGTGCAGATAGCCGTCCATCTCGAAGACGCCGATCTCGTCATCAGGCACGAAGGTGACATGGGCGGAGGAGACGCCGAGCCGGCGCACGACCTCTTTCAGGCTTTCGGCGATCGCGCTCTGGATCGGCAGCCGCTGCAGCCCCTCGGCGACGAGAAGGCGAGGCCCGGTCGCCGGCGTGAACGGGATCGAGCACTGAAGCTTGGGATAATACCGCCCGCCGGCCCGCTCGAAGGCGTCGGCCCAGCCATGGTCGAAGACATATTCGCCCTGGCTGTGGCTCTTGAGGTAGCCGGGCAGGGCGCCGATCAGTTCGCCGCGATCGGTCTCGAGCAGCAGATGGTGGCCGAGCCAGCCGGTTTCGGCAGTGGCCGAACCGGATTCTTCCAGCGACGACAAAAAGGCGTGAGAAACGAAGGGGTTGTAGCCAGGCGTGCTGCGAGCCTTCGACGCCCCGGAAAGCCTGGACCAGCTCTCCGGGGAAATCGCGGTGAAGGAGCGTTCTACACGAATGGATAGTTCATCGGTCATGGGGCAAATGCGAAGCCTGTGGGGAGATGGTTCGGCTCTGCCTCAGTCTGCGCATGATCTTGGCCAAAAAGCGAGCGTCAAACCGCCACACGCGGGTCGAAGCCCTCGAACGTCATCTGATCGGCGCTTGCGAAGGTGCGCCGGCGTGCCTCTTCGTCGCGCACCGTCCAGGTGATCACGGGAATGCCCTTCCCGCGTTCGCCTGTGATGAAGGCGTTCGGCAGGTCGCCATAGTAGAAGGAGATGAAATCGAGACCGATCTCCATTGCCGCGGCATGCGTCTTGATCTCCTCCGGCGTATTGCCGTTGGCCGTCAGTCCGAGCGGGTAGGGTGCCTCGAGCGCCTTCAGATCGCGCAGCAGCCAGTGATCGAAGCTCATCAGCGCGACCTTGCCCTCGTAGTTCTGAAGCACTTCGAGCACGGATTCGGCAAATCCCTCGTCATCGGCCTCGCGGCCCTTGAGTTCCAGCACCAGCGGCACTTTCCCCTGGACGAGATCGAGAAGCTGGCTGAGCGTCGGCACCTTGTCTGCCGTGCCGCCGATGGCGATCAGCCCGAGTTCCCTGGAGGTGCGCTCGCGAATGTCGCCGTTGAGATTGCAAAGGCGCTTCAGATCCTCGTCGTGGAAAATGATCGGCACGCCGTCTGAGGCGTAGTGCAGGTCGCATTCGATCGCAAAGCCGGCGTCGACGGCACGCGAGAAGGCCGAAAGCGTATTTTCCCAGACGAGCTTATTGAGGTCGTGATAGCCGCGATGGGCGACCGGCACGTCCTTGATCCAGTCTGCATTCGTCATTCTACGATTTCCATGATAGCATCGATCTCGACGGCGGCGTTCAGCGGCAGGGCCGCCATGCCGACGGCGGCGCGCGCATGTTTGCCGGCCTCGCCGAGTACGCCGGCAATCAGGTTCGAAGCGCCGTTGATGACGAGATGCTGCTCGACGAAATCAGGCGCCGAGGCGACGAAGCCGTTCAGCTTGATGACGCGCCGGATGCGGCCGAGATCGCCGCCGAGCGCGGCCTTCGCCTGGGCAAGGATGTTGATGGCGCAGAGTTCGGCGGCGCGCTGGCCGCTCGCAACGTCGACCGTCTTGCCGAGATGGCCGGATACGGCGACCTTGCCGCCTTCGAGCGGCAGCTGTCCGGAGATGTAGAGAAGATTGCCGCTGATGACATAGGGAACGTAGTTTGCGGCAGGGGCTGCGGCTTCGGGCAGGGTTATCCCCATCTCACTCAGGCGCGCTGCAATTTCATCGGACATTTTCGTCTCCGCTTTTGTTGTCAATGTTTCAAAAATTATGCATCAAGACTAGAATCTTTAATATGGCAGCTTCGAGCCTCGATTTGGCCGAAAGAGTACATATAACATTGCGGCCGAGTCCAATAGGAGTGAATGAATGTTCCGATCGTCGCTTGCCGCTCTGCTTCTCGCCAGCGTTTCCGCCAATGCATGGGCGGGCGCGCCTGCGGCGAGCGCGGCGATTGCGACCGGCCTCGTCGCCCATCGCGCCGTCTATGATCTGGAACTGAAGGACGCCTCGGACCGCTCGGGCATCGCTGCCATGTACGGCCGGATGGTCTATGAATTCGACGGCAACTATTGCCAGGGCTTTACCACCAATTTCCGCTTCGTGACGCAGATCGATACGGGCGACAGCGTGCGTGTCAGCGACCAGCAGACGAAGACCTTCGAGAACCTGAAGGACGGCAAATTCACCTTCGACACCAAGTCCTTCACCGACCAGCAGCTCGACAAGGAGGTCAACGGCGCGGCCGAAGATCGGCCGGATGGAGTCAAGGTCGATCTGAAGCAGCCGGCGAGCCGCGAGCTGCAGCTGGCCGAAAGCCGCTTTCCCACGGAACATATGCTGGATGTGATCCAGAATGCCAAGGACGGTAAACGCTTCTTCGAAGCCCGCGTCTTCGATGGCTCCGATGACGGCGATAAGTCGCTGGTGACGACGACGATCGTCGGCAAGCAGGAAACACCGGTGACCGACGAGGCCGATGCCGGCAATGCCGGCGCCTTCTCGAAGGCCGCCTTCTGGCCGGTGACGATCGCCTATTTCAACGAAAATGCCAAAACCGATGCGGTGCCGGTCTACCGCATGTCCTTCAAGCTTTATGAGAACGGCATTACCCGCGATCTGACCATGGATTACGGCGATTTCGTCCTGACGGGAAAGCTCGCCAAGCTCGAGCTGCTCGACCGCAAGGCCGAAGCCTGCAACTGAGCCGTCTGCGGCTGTCATAGATCCATCTCGCAGCGGCATTCGCGGCGCCGGATCTTTCCTGCATTCGTCATATTCCCATTTTGCGTGACGGGCGCGTGGGCGAATGCGGGGCGCTTTCCTAGTATAATATTCCAAACGGAATGTTTTGCTTGCATTTATGCCGAACGGAATGTATGGGCACCGGCATTCCACACGTAAGGCATGGGATCGTCCGGGAGAAATCCGGGCTGTTCCGCCGGTGGCGTCCTCGAAGAGGATGCTGTTCGCCTTGCGGAGGTTCAACCGGAAAAGGAGTATAAAGGCATGGCATTGCCTGATTTTTCTATGCGCCAGCTTCTTGAAGCAGGCGTTCACTTCGGCCACCAGACGCACCGCTGGAACCCGAAGATGAAGCCGTACATCTTCGGCGACCGTAACAACATTCACATCATCGACCTGGCCCAGACCGTTCCGATGCTGTCGCGCGCCCTTCAGGTCGTCAGCGACACCGTTGCTCGCGGCGGCCGCGTTCTCTTCGTCGGCACCAAGCGCCAGGCGTCGGAGATCATCGCCGACAGCGCCAAGCGTTCGGCCCAGTACTACGTCAACTCGCGCTGGCTCGGCGGCATGATGACGAACTGGAAGACGATCTCCAACTCGATCCAGCGCCTGCGCAAGCTCGATGAGATCCTCGGCGGCGAAGCCCAGGGCTTCACCAAGAAGGAACGTCTGAACCTCGAGCGCGAGCGTGAAAAGCTCGACAAGGCTCTCGGCGGTATCCGCGACATGGGCGGCACCCCCGACCTGATGTTCATCATCGACACCAACAAGGAAAAGATCGCAATCGACGAAGCCAAGCGCCTCGGCATCCCGGTTGTCGCTATCATCGATTCGAACTGCGATCCTGACCTGATCGACTATCCGATCCCGGGCAACGACGACGCATCGCGTGCGATCGCTCTTTACTGCGAGCTGATCTCCCGCGCCGCCATCGACGGCATCGCGCGTCAGCAGAGCTCGTCCGGCCGCGATCTCGGCGCCTCCTCCGAAGTTCCGGTCGAGCCGGCTCTCGAAGAAGCAGCCGAAGGCTGATCAAAGTAGGCGGAGCGAAAGTTCCGCCAAAGCTTTTAGGGATTGGGGAAGGCCGCTCGCGACTCATCGAAGTTCGGCGGCCTTGCCTGTTTCAGGGCGAGGGCTCCAGGCGCTTTGCCCGATAAGTTTCGTTATGACGCGTCTTCATCACGCTGTCATACATACAGGTACATTTCGTGCGTCAATCCGGTGCCGCGCCGCGCTTAGCGGCCCACCGTGTGAACCGACAAGAGGAAGCTAATGAGCGAGATTACGGCTGCAATGGTGAAGGAACTGCGCGAGAAGACCGGCGCAGGCATGATGGACTGCAAGAAAGCTCTTGCTGAAACCAATGGCGACATGGAAGCGGCGATCGACTGGCTGCGCGCCAAGGGCATCGCCAAGGCCGACAAGAAGTCCGGCCGCACCGCCGCAGAAGGCCTCATCGGCGTTTCGAGCGCCGGCACCAAGGCCGTCGTCGTCGAAGTCAACTCCGAAACCGACTTCGTCGCCCGCAACGACGCCTTCCAGGATCTCGTCCGCGGCGTCGCCAAGGTCGCCGTTGCGACTGACGGCACCGTCGACGCCATCGCTGCCGCGACCTATCCGGCATCCGGCAAGTCCGTTTCCGACACGATCAAGGATGCGGTTGCAACGATCGGCGAAAACATGAATCTGCGCCGCTCGGCCGCGCTTTCCGTCGAGGACGGCGTCGTCGCCACCTATATCCACAATGCCGTTTCCGACGGCCTCGGCAAGCTCGGCGTACTCGTCGCCCTGAAGTCGACCGGCGACAAGGAAGCCCTGAACGCTATTGGCCGCCAGGTCGCCATGCACATCGCCGCGACCGCGCCGCTGGCGATCCGTCCGGAGGAAGTCGATGCCGCCGTCGCCGAGCGCGAGCGCAACGTCTTCATCGAGCAGTCGCGCGCTTCCGGCAAGCCGGACAACATCATCGAGAAGATGGTCGAAGGCCGCATGCGCAAGTTCTTCGAGGAAGTTGCTCTTCTCTCGCAGTCTTTCGTCATCAACCCCGACCTGACCGTCGCAGCCGCCATCAAGGAAGCTGAAAAGGCCGTCGGCGCACCGATCGAAGTCGCCGGCATGGCCCGTCTTCTCCTCGGCGAAGGCGTCGAGAAGGAAGAGACCGATTTCGCAGCCGAAGTCGCGGCTGCCGTCAAGGGCTGATCTTCCAGCCATTATTGGGAAAACGCCAGGGCATCGCGTGACAACGCGGTGCCCTTCGTGTATCGGGCATTCACGGCAATTTACGAGGAGCCAAGATGTCTTTAGAGCCTGTCTATAAACGCGTTCTGCTCAAGGCTTCCGGCGAAGCGCTCATGGGTAGCCAGGGTTTCGGGATCGATGTCGCGGTGGCGGACCGCATCGCATCTGATATCGCCGAGGCAAGGCATATGGGCGTGGAAGTCGGCGTCGTCGTCGGTGGCGGCAATATCTTCCGCGGTGTTGCGGTGGCGTCCAAGGGCGGCGACCGGGTCACCGGCGACCATATGGGCATGCTCGGCACCATCATCAATGCACTGGCGCTCGCGACGTCGCTGCGCAAGCTGAACATCGATACGGTGGTGCTTTCGGCCATCTCCATGCCGGAGATCTGCGAGAGCTTTTCGCAGCGCGCGACCCTCTATCATCTGTCGATGGGACGCGTGGTGATTTTTGCCGGCGGCACCGGCAACCCGTTCTTCACCACCGATTCCGCCGCTGCGCTACGCGCCGCCGAAATGGGTGCGCAAGCGATCTTCAAGGGCACGCAGGTGGACGGCATCTACACCGCCGATCCGAAGAAATATCCCGACGCCACCCGCTTCGACCGCCTGACGCATCAGGAAGTGCTGGACAAGGGGCTCGCGGTGATGGACGTTGCCGCCGTGGCGCTCGCCAGAGAGAATTCCATTCCGATCATCGTCTTCTCGATCCACGAGAAAGGCGGTTTTGCTGAAATATTGACGGGCGGTGGTCTCAAGACCATCGTCTCCGACAACTGATATAAGTTGCGCCGTGTTCGGCGCAGTCTCGCTAGAGCATGATGGTTTCAGGCCGGTTGGTCTAAAATGTGATTCATGTTCTACATTTGATAGTTAGAGCATGATGCCGTCCGAAAGCCGCGGACACCTTTCGGCATCATGCTCTGGACGGGAGCATCGACATGAGTGAAGGTATCGACATCAAGGAACTGAAGCGCCGCATGGATGGCGCGGTTTCCGCATTCAAAAGCGACATCGCATCGTTGCGCACCGGCCGCGCTTCGGCCAACATCCTCGATCCGGTGACGATCGAGGCCTATGGTTCGCGCGTGCCGCTGAACCAGGTCGCAAACATCACCGTGCCCGAACCGCGCATGCTCACGGTTTCCGTGTGGGACAAGTCGATGGTCAGCGCCGTCGAGCGCGGAATCCGCGAGTCCAATCTCGGCCTCAACCCGATCGTCGACGGTCAAAGCCTGCGCATCCCGCTGCCGGAACTCAACGAGGAGCGCCGCAAGTCGCTCGTCAAGGTGGCTCACGATTACGCCGAAAAGAGCAAGGTGGCGATTCGCCATGTCCGCCGCGATGGCATGGACGGCCTTAAAAAGGCCGAGAAGGACGGCGCAATCGGTCAGGACGAGAGCAGGGCGCAGTCCGAACGCGTACAGAAGATGACGGACGAGACGATTTCCGAGATCGACCGCTTGCTTGGCGAGAAGGAAAAGGAAATCATGCAGGTCTAAGGGATCTGTGCCTTTGCCTGGAAAGACCGGACGGGAAATGTCGGAATCTGTATTTGTGACTGTGCCAGAGCATGTTGCCATCATCATGGACGGCAATGGTCGTTGGGCCAAGCAGCGCGGCCTGCCGCGCACGATGGGCCATCGAAAGGGTGTTGAAGCGGTGCGCGAGACGGTGCGCGCCGCCGGTGCCGCCGGCATAAAATATCTGACTCTCTTCGCCTTCTCTTCGGAGAACTGGCGCCGGCCCGAGGCTGAGGTCTCGGATCTGCTCGGCCTGCTCAAAGCCTTCATCCGCCGCGACCTCGCCGAACTTCATCGCCAGAATGTGCGGGTCAAGGTAATCGGTGACCGTCACAGCCTGCGCAGCGACATTCTCGGCCTGCTGCTGGAGGCGGAGGAGACGACCAAGGAGAATACGGCGCTGACGCTGGTCATCGCCTTCAACTATGGCTCCCGGGATGAGATTTCCCGCGCCGTGGTTGGTCTTGCCAAGGATGTCGAGGCCGGCCGGCTGAGGGCGCAGGACATTACCCCCGCTCTGATCAATGCCCGTCTGGACACGGCGGGTATTCCTGATCCCGATCTCATCATCCGCACGAGCGGCGAGGAGAGGCTGTCCAATTTCCTGCTCTGGCAGGCCGCCTATTCGGAATTCGTCTTCCTTCCGGAATATTGGCCGGACTTCAGCCCTGAGATTTTCCGCTCGGCGCTCGAGAAATTCGCCTCCCGCGACAGGCGTTTCGGCGGCGTGTCGTCGCAAGCAGCTGCGGTCGGCACCTGATGCAGCAGGAACTGAAACTCCGCATCGTTTCAGGACTGATTCTCGCGGCCGTCGTTCTTGCCGCCACCTGGTACGGTGGTCTTGCCTTCCGCATCCTGGCGGCCGTGATCGGCCTGCTGATCTATTATGAATGGACGAAAATAACCGGCATCGCGCGTGACTGGGTCGCCAATGCCGTCGGCTGGATCGGCGAGGCGGCAATCGCCTTTCTCGTGCTCGTCGGCAATTTCGAATTCGCCACCGGCATGCTGGTCGGCGTCACCGCCGTCGGTATCGCCCTCATCATCCTGCACGGCACGAGCCGCTGGTTTCCGGTAGGCCTGTTTTATGCCGGGGCGACCGGCGTGGCGCTCGCCGCGATCAGGAGCGACGATCAGCCGGGGCTCTACGCCATGCTCTTCGTCTTCGCCGTCGTCTGGGCCACCGATATCCTTGCCTATTTCGTCGGCAGGGCGCTTCGCGGACCGAAGCTTGCCCCCTCGATCTCGCCTGGAAAGACATGGTCTGGCGCCATCGGCGGCGCCGTTTCAGCGGTCGCGGCCGGCGTTCTTCTCGTCCATTTTCTTGTTCCCGGCGCTGAAATCATCGCTGCCGGCGTGGCGCTGGTTCTGTCGGTCTGCAGCCAGTCGGGCGACCTTTTCGAATCCTTCATCAAGCGAAAATTCGGCGTCAAGGATTCCAGCCGTCTCATTCCAGGCCACGGCGGCGTCATGGACCGGGTCGACGGGCTGATTTTTGCCTGTTTTTCGGCGTTCTTGCTTGCTGGGCTATTTTCCCTGATAAAGGGGAATGGGATGACGTCGCTTGGTGCGGCGTTGTTCGGCCTGTGATGAAGCGGCAGCCTGACGGAAGGAACTCATGGAAGCGGTGACCGGCATATTCGGATTTTTGACGGGTTATATCGTCCCTTTCATCCTCGTGCTCTCGCTGCTCGTCTTCGTGCATGAGATGGGCCACTATCTCGTCGGGCGCTGGAGCGGTATCCGCATCCTCGCCTTTTCGGTCGGCTTCGGCCCCGAGATATTCGGCTTTACCGATCGGCACGGAACACGCTGGAAGATTTCGGTGATTCCTCTCGGCGGTTATGTCCGATTCTTCGGCGATGAGGATGCCTCGAGCAAGCCCGATACCGACAAGCTCGCCGCCATGTCCGAGGAGGATAGGGCACGTTCCTTCGCCGGCGCAAAGCTGTGGAAACGTGCGGCAACCGTCGCGGCCGGCCCGATCGCCAATTTTCTGCTGGCGATTGCCATCTTTACCGTTCTTTTCGCGGTCTATGGCCGAACGGTCGCTGATCCTGTCGTGGCCGAGGTCAAGCCGGACAGCGCCGCCGCATCAGCGGGCATCCTCCCCGGCGATCTGCTGGTTGCCATTGACGGCGGCAAGGTCGAGACCTTCGACGACGTGCGCCGCTACGTCAGCATCCGCCCGAACCAGAAGATCGTCGTGACGATCGATCGCGGCGGCCAGACACTCGATCTGCCGATGGTGCCGCAACGGACCGATATGACCGACCAGTTCGGCAACAAGATCGAAGTGGGCCTGATCGGCATCGTCACCAACCAGGAAGTCGGCCATTTCCGCCTGCAGACTTATACGCCGCTTCAGGCGCTGCGCGAGGGCGTGATCCAGACCCGGGATATCGTCACCGGCACCTTCAAATATATCGGCAATCTGTTGACCGGATCGATGCGGGCCGACCAACTGGGCGGGCCGATCCGCGTCGCACAAGCTTCGGGCCAGATGGCCACGCTTGGTATAGGCGCAGTGTTGCAGCTTGCTGCCGTGCTTTCTGTTTCGATAGGATTGCTTAACCTGATGCCGGTTCCGGTACTTGATGGCGGCCACCTGATGTTCTATGCGGTGGAAGCGGTGAGGGGGAAACCCCTGGGCTCCGGTGCTCAGGAAATTGCATTTCGCATCGGTTTGGCGATGGTACTGACATTGATGGTTTTTGCGACCTGGAACGACATTAGCGCGCTGATAGGATAAACGCGCAAGGCGAGGGAATTACTATTTATTTACGATGTTTCAAGGCTGTAGTGGCGAATGGGTCACGCTTGGAAATGAAGTAAACAGAAATTAACGACCTCCCTTGCTTGTATGTCAAAAGCGGGTAAAACGACACACGTGACCGGAATCGGGGTTTCCCGTGGACGGGGACGAGGGAAAAAAGGTAATAGGTGAAATGAAGGCTGGTTCAAAGTTTTTGAACGCAGTATCGGCGGTTGCGCTGTCTGCTGGTGTTGTTGCTTCGGGCGCAGGTGCTGTGACGTTCGTTTCTGCTACGGCCGCTGAGGCCGCGGTTATCCAGCGCATCGATGTGCGCGGTGCAAGCCGCGTCGGCGCGGAAGCCGTCCGCTCGAACCTCACCATCGCTCCCGGCAAGAGTTTCTCGAACACCGATATCGATGACTCGGTCAAGCAGCTCTATGGCACCGGCTACTTCTCCGACGTCAAGATCTCGGTTTCCGGAAGCACGCTCGTCGTCAACGTCCAGGAAGCCCAGCTCGTCAATCAGGTCGTCTTCAACGGCAACCGCAAGATCAAGGACGACAAGCTCGCGACGATCGTCCAGACGCATGCCGCCGGCCCCTACAGCGACACCCAGATCCAGTCCGACATCCAGTCGATCAAGGATGCCTACGCGGCCACCGGCCGCAGCGAAGTCGAAGTGACGACGCAGGTGGTGCCGCTCGGCGAGGGCCGCGTCAATCTTGCCTTCGTCATCAACGAAGGTGACCGCACCAAGATCGATGCGATCAATTTCGTCGGCAACAATGCCTACAGCGCCGGCCGCCTGGCTGCCGTCATCCAGACCAAGCGTTCGAACTTCCTTTCGTTCCTGACCCGCAAGGACGTCTACAACGAAGACAAGCTCCACGCCGACGAAGAAGCGCTGCGTCAGTTCTATTTCAACCGCGGCTACGCCGATATGCGCATCGTCTCTTCCGATGCCACCTTCGACGAAGCGACCAACAAATACACCCTGACCTTCAACATCGAGGAAGGCCAGCGCTACGATTTCGGACCGGTGACCGTCCAGTCGACCGTCGAAGGCGTCGGCTCCGATCAGCTGCAGCCGCTCGTGCGCACGAAGGAAGGCCAGCTCTACAGCGCCAAGGAAGTGCAGAAGTCGATCGAAGCCATCTCCGATCAGGTGGCCTCTGCCGGTTATCCCTTTGCGCGCGTCACGCCGCGCGGCAACCGCGACCTGAACAACAACACGATCGGCGTCGAGTACCTGGTCGACCAGGGTGAGCGCGCCTATGTCGAGCGCATCGAAATCCGCGGCAACAGCCGCACCCGCGATTACGTCATCCGCCGCGAATTCGACATGAGCGAAGGCGATGCCTTCAATCAGCAGATGATCACCAAGGCCAAGCGTCGCCTCGAAGCGCTCGGTTACTTCTCCTCCGTCAACATCTCCACGCAGCCTGGCAGCTCGCCGGATCGCGTCGTGGTCGTCGTTGATGTGCAGGATCAGTCGACCGGTTCGTTCGGCGTCGGTGCAGGTTATGCCGCCGGTGGTGATGGTCTCCTGCTCGAAGCATCGATCGAGGAAAAGAACTTCCTCGGCCGTGGCCAGTACATCCGCATCTCGGCCGGTGGCGGCCAGGAAGGCTCGCGCGCCTACGGTGTCAGCTTCACCGAACCCTATTTCCTCGGCTACCGTCTGGCGGCCGGCTTCGACGTCAACCACAGCGAAACGTCGAGCAACGATGACTACGACTACGAGGAAACCAGTGTCGTCCTGCGCGTAACCGCGCCGATCACCGAGGATCTGGCGACGACCTTCCGCTATAACTACAAGCAGATGAAGTACGATGGCGATACCGCCGATCTTTCGGCCACGTACGCCAATCTGGTTGACGAGAGCCCGTGGACGCGTTCTTCCGTCTCGCAGACGCTGACCTACAACACGCTTGACGACACCGTCCTGCCGCGTGAAGGCATTTACGCGACGGCGACCCAGGAAATTGCCGGCCTCGGCGGCGACTCCCAGTTCTACAAGATTTACGGCAAGGCGCGTTATTACCACCTGCTCGCAGACGATGCCGATATCATCGGCTCGCTCTCCGCTTCGGCGGGCTATGTCGTCGGCTTCGGCGATAACCTGAACGTCTTCGACCAGTTCACCCTGACCAATGCCGATATTCGCGGCTTTGAAAACAAGGGTATCGGTCCGCGGATCACCGGCACGCACGATGATCCGCTCGGCGGCACGACCTATTTCACGGCGTCTGCGGAAGCGACTTTCCCGATGCCGGGCTTCCCGCGTGACTTCAACCTGCGCGGTGCAGTCTTCGCCGATGCCGGTACGCTGTTCGGCAATGACGTAGATCTTCTTGGTGCCGACCAGGCTGAAGGCACCAGCGCGTCGCTGCGCGCTTCCGTCGGTGTCGGCGTCGTCTGGCAGTCTCCCTTCGGTGCATTGCGTCTGGATTACGCAATCCCGGTCCTCAAGGAAGACTTCGACAAGACGCAGAACTTCAAGTTTGGCATCAACAACCAATTCTGATATCGGCAGTCCGGAACTGTAAGACTCAATTCCGTTCTGGAGCATTGCCGATGGAGCAAAACGTTTTTTTTCTGCCCCATGAAGGTCTGAGGCTCGCTGAGCTTGCAGAGTTTCTTGGGGCGGAACTTGCCAATTCCGATCATGCAGACGTCATCGTCAGGTCCGTGGCCCCGATCAGCAGGGCGCGGGCGGGCGATGTTTGCTATATTCTGTCGCGCCGCAGCCGCGAGGAATTTGCGACATGCGAGGCCTCGGCGGTGATCTGCGACAAGGCGCTCGCCGATCTCGTTCCCCCGCACCTTCCGATTATCCTGTCGTCCAATCCGCATGCGGCCTTCGCGATGGCGGGCGGTCTGTTCTATCCCGCCGCATTGCGTCCGGTCGCCATTCCGGGTGAAAGCGAGATCGCGCCGAGCGCGGTGATCGATCCGAGCGCCAAGCTTGAAAAGGGCGTGATCGTCGAGCCTTTGGCCGTGATCGGCGCACATGCCGAAATCGGCGAAGGAACGCGCATCGGCGCCAACAGCGTCATCGGCCCGAACGTCAAGATCGGCCGGGATTGTTCGATCGCGGCCGGTGCGAGCGTTCTCTGTGCGCTGATCGGCAACGGCGTCATCATCCACAACGGCGTCCGCATCGGCCAGGATGGTTTCGGTTATGCGCCGGGCCCGCGCGGCATGATCAAGATCGTCCAGATCGGCCGGGTGATCATCCAGGATAATGTCGAGATCGGCGCCAATACCACCATCGACCGCGGCGCCATGGACGACACGGTGATCGGCGAGGGCACCAAGATCGACAATCAGGTGCAGATCGGCCACAACGTCCAGATGGGCCGCCATTGCGCCATCGTCGCGCAGGTCGGCATCGCCGGCAGCACCAAGATCGGCAATGGCGTGCAGATCGGCGGCCAGGCCGGCATCAAGGGGCATGTGACCATCGGGGACGGCGTGCAGATCGCTGCCAAAAGCGGTATCATGACTGACCTTGCCGCCGGCGGGCAATATGGCGGTGTACCGGCACGTCCGCTAAAAGACTATCTGAGAGAGGCCGCGCAACAGGTGTCGAAGTCCAAGTTGCGTGGAAAGAACCCTGGAGGCAAGCAAGATGACTGAGGAAGCCACGACGACGCTTTCTTCGGCTGATATCACCGAGATCATGAAGCTGCTGCCGCATCGTTACCCGTTTCTCATGGTCGACAAGATCATCGAGATCGACGGCGACAACACGGCGATCGGCATCAAGAACGTCACGGTGAACGAACCGCATTTCACCGGCCATTTTCCGGAAGCGCCGATCATGCCTGGGGTTCTGCTGATCGAGGGCATGGCTCAGACGGCAGGCGCCATCTGCGCCAAGAAGGAAGGTCAGACCGGCAATCTCGTCTACTTCATGACCATTGAAAATGCGCGCTTCCGTAAGCCCGTCGTGCCCGGCGACCGCGTCGAGTTCCACGTCAAGAAGCACAAGCAGCGCGGCAATATCTGGAAATTCCATTGCGACGCCAAGGTCGACGGCGCGCTTGTCGCCGAAGCCGATATCGGCGCGATGATCGTTCGTAAGGATCAGGCATGAGCAATATCGCCGAAAGCGCCCGTATTCATCCGATGGCCGTCGTCGAAGACGGGGCTGTCATCGGTGAGGGCGTCAAAATCGGTCCTTTCTGCCATGTCGGGCCGCATGTCGTCCTGCATGCGAATGTCGAGCTTCTGGCGCATGCGGTCGTCACCGGCCGCACCGTGATCGGCAAGGGTACGCGCATCTTCCCGATGGCCGTCGTCGGCGGCGATCCGCAGAGCGTGCATCATGGCGGCGAGGAGACGACGCTGACGGTCGGCGCCAATTGCACGATCCGTGAAGGCGTGACGATGAACACCGGCACGGCCGATTTTGGCGGCAAGACGACCGTTGGCGACAACAATCTTTTCCTCGCCAACTCCCACGTTGCGCATGACTGCCATGTCGGCAACAACGTGATCATGTCGAACAACGTCATGCTCGCCGGCCATGTCGTCATCGAGGATCGCGTCATCCTGGGCGGCGGCTCGGCGGTTCACCAGTTCACCCGCGTCGGCCGGCAGGCCTTCGTCGGCGGCCTGTCGGCGGTGAGCTACGATGTCATCCCCTATGGTATGCTGAACGGCAATCCCGGCCTGCTGAGCGGTCTCAACGTCGTCGGCATGACGCGCGCTGGCATCGACCGCGCCGTCATCCACAGGGTGCGCCGCGCCTATAAGGCGATCTTCGAAGGAACGGCCTCCGTCCGTGAAAATGCCGCCGCTATCCGCGAGGAATATGCCGATTGCGAGCAGGTGATGCAGATCCTCGATTTCATCGCTGCCGATAGCGATCGCGCCCTGTCCTCGCCGACCCGGGGACAGAAGGGCTAGCGCGTGGCTTTATCCGGCGACACCGCGGCGGGCCGGCTGGCGATCATCGCCGGCGGCGGCCTTCTGCCTTCCTATGTCGCCGAAGCCGCCCGTGCGGCCGGCGAAAATCCCGTCATCGTGGCGCTGAAGGATGAAAGCGACCGCCGCTGGGAAGGCTATGATCACGCCGTCATCGGCATCGGCGATTTCGCGGCCCTCGACAGTCTCTTCAATCGCTACGGCGTCGGCCGCGTCGTCATGTCCGGCAGCGTTCGCCGCCGGCCGGAATGGCGCGAGGTGCGCCCCACGCTGCGCATCCTGATGAAGGTGCCGGCCACCATCCGCACGCTGCTCTCCGGCGGTGACGATACCGTTCTTCAGATGGTAATCCGACTGATCGAGGGAAACGGCCGGCGCGTCGTCGGCGCCCATGAGATCGCCCCGGATCTGCTTGCCTCCGTCGGCCCGCTTGGTGCGGTGACACCGTCCGAGGAGGACCGGCGCGATATCGCCCGCGCGGCCGAAGCCGCCGAGATGCTCGGAAGGCTCGATGTCGGGCAGGGCGCTATAAGCATCGGCGGCCGCATCGTCGCATTGGAGGGCCTCGAGGGCACGGACGGGATGCTGGAACGGGTCGCCGATCTTAGAGCCGCCGGCCGCATCTCGCCGCGCCGCCGCGGTGCGCTCGTCAAGCTCTGCAAGCCGCAGCAGGATATCCGCGCCGACCTGCCGGCGATCGGGATCTCCACGATTCTCAACGCAAAAAAAGCCGGCCTTGGCGGCATCGCCGTAGAGGCCGGCCGCTCTCTGGTGCTCGATCGCGCTGCCGTCATCAAGGCCGCCGATGAAGCCGGGTTGTTCGTCTGCGGCATCGACCGCGGCTTGCCGGCAGGGGGGCTTGGATGACCGGGACGCCGCTCAAGGTCGCCGTCATTGCCGGCGAAGTCTCCGGGGACCTGCTCGGCGCCGATCTCATCGCCGCCCTGAAGCGTATTCATGGCGGACCGGTGGAACTCGTCGGCGTCGGCGGCGAGGGGCTGCAGGCCGAGGGCTTGAAATCCCTGTTCGATTTCTCCGAGCTGTCGATCATGGGCATCACCCAGGTGCTGAGCCGGCTGCCAAGGCTGTTTACCCTGATCCGGCAAACCACAGCGGCAATCGTCGCCGCGAAGCCGGATATTCTGCTCATCATCGACAGCCCGGATTTCAGCCATCGCGTCGCCAAGCGCGTCCGCACCGCGCTGCCGGATCTGCCTGTCGTCAATTATGTCTGTCCGAGCGTCTGGGCCTGGAAGGAATATCGCGCGACGCGCATGCTCGGCTATGTCGACCACGTGCTCGCCATATTGCCCTTTGAGCCGGCGGTCATGCGCGCGCTCGGCGGACCGGCAACGACCTATGTCGGGCACCGCCTGACTGCCGATCCTGCGCTGCTGGAAACCAGGCGCCTGCGCGCCGGCAGGCAGCCCGGCAACGGCACGATCCTGCTTCTACCGGGCTCGCGTTCCTCCGAAATAAAGAAGCTTCTGCCCTATTTCGAGGCTGCCGCAAACGAGCTTGCTGCCCGCAACGGGCCGATGCGCTTCATTCTGCCGACGGTGACGCACAAGCAAGCGCTTGTCCGGGAAATGACGGCCGGATGGGCTGTAAAGCCGGAGATTGTCGTCGGCGCGGAAGCGAAATGGAAGGCCTTTGCTGAAGCCGATGCGGCCATGGCGGCGTCCGGAACTGTCATACTCGAACTGGCGCTTGCCGATGTTCCTGTCGTTTCCGCCTATAAGGTCGATTGGATCATGCGCATGCTGACATCGAGTATCAAAACCTGGACCGGCGCGCTGCCGAATCTGATTGCCGATTATGCGGTGGTACCGGAATATCTGAACGATATCGTTCGCGGCGCAAGCCTTGCACGCTGGATGGAAAGGCTCTCGGCCGACACCTATCAGCTCAAGGCGATGAAGGACGGCTACGAGTTCATCTGGCAGCGGATGCAGACGGAAAGACCGCCGGGAGAGCACGCGGCGCAGATATTGCTCGATGTTCTCGCCAATAAAAAACCCGGCCATCTCTGAACTGACCCCGTAAAGTTGGACGGTTTATTGG
>NZ_NWSX01000004.1 GCF_002531825.1 Rhizobium sp. J15
AAAAAGCCCCCGAACGTCACCGTCACGGAAGCTTTCCTCGTAGTCTTGAACACCTCCGAGAATCGCACTTCCGAGAATCGCTGTCAAGAGTTTTTGGCGCCGTTTTGGCGAGCGGATTTCTTTTGCCTCTGTGAGGTGGAAGAGATGGAAACCGGAAGTATAACGACGCCGTTCGGGCGGCGGTCGATGACGCTTGGCATGCTCGCAAGCCAGGTTGCCGCAGGCGAGATCAAGCCCGATCAATCCGTCGATAAGTGGAAATTGTTTCGTACGCTGTGCGAAGCAAAACCGTTGCTCGGCATCACCGACCGCGCGCTTGCCGTGCTCAATGCGCTCCTCAGTTTTTATCCGAAGAACGAGTTGGCGCAGGACAATGGCTTGATCGTCTTCCCGTCGAATGTCCAGCTCTCGCTGAGGACGCATGGCATGGCCGAACAAACCGTTCGCCGGCACCTCGCAGCGCTCGTCGATGCGGGTCTTCTGCTGCGCAAGGACAGTCCCAATGGCAAGCGTTACGTCCGCAGGGACAGGGCAGGGGAGATCGACGAGGCCTTCGGCTTCTCGCTGGCGCCGCTGCTTGCCCGCGCCGAGGAGATTGAGCAACTGGCGGCCGCGGTGATGGCTGAGCGGCTGCACGTTCAGCGTTTGCGCGAACGCATCACGCTTTGCCGCCGCGACATCGCAAAGCTGATCGAAGCGGCGGTCGAAGAAGACGTTCAAGACAACTGGCAGGCCGTCTACCAGCTGTTCCGCGACCTGGTCGAGGGTTTGCCGCGGTCGCCAACGACTGCACAACTCGAGCAGCTGCTGGATGAATTGACGGCGCTGAGAGCGGATATCCTTAACCGGTTGGAAGTTCGCGTTAAAACGACAAAAGAACGCGGCAATGCCTATTATAACGAGCGTCACATACAGAATTCAAATCCCGACTCCATCTCTGAACTTGAACCAAGCTTCGAACCGAAGCAGGGCGCGAGGCCGGAGCAAGAGAACGGGCGAGGGCGCGTGACGATAGACGAGAAAAGGCACGAGGCAGCTGATCAGCCCGGGCAGGAGGAGCGGCAAAGGGGACGGTCGGGCGGCCGTGATGATGCCGGCGGATTGAAATCCTTCCCGCTTGGTCTGGTTCTGCAGGCCTGCCCCGAGATCCTCGCCTACGGGCCGGATGGCGTGATCCGAAACTGGCGCGACCTGATGACGGCGGCCGTCACAGTTCGATCGATGCTGGGCGTCAGCCCGTCCGCCTATGAGGAGGCGGCAAGCGTGATGGGCGCGGAAAATGCCGCGACGGTGATGGCCTGCATCCTGGAGCGCGGCGGTCACATCAATTCCGCCGGCGGCTATCTTCGCGACCTGACGCGGCGAAGCGAAAAGGGAGAATTCGCGATCGGCCCGATGTTGATGGCGCTCTTGCGGGCAAATGCGCCGGCCGGCCGAAAGGCGGGATAAGTTTTCGGCGATCGTCCGAGTCATCCATGCTCGGATGATCGCCGGCGACGATGCCGAAGGAGAGGGGAACGCCGAATGTTAGCGGATCAGCCTTCGTTCCAGGAAGGCCTGCATGTCGCGACGGCCGTCCGCCACGCAGTAGACGACGACGTCGGTGCCGATGATACGGTAGATCATGCGCCAGGGCTTATGGTGCAGTTCGCGGTATTCGGAAATACCGATGCTGGCCAGTTCCTTTGGAATATTTCCGCGGGCGGGGAATTCTTCGAGATCGGCGCAGGCACTTTCGATTTCCGTCAGGATGCGCTCTGCCGTCTCGGCGCCGTCTCGGGCGGCAATGAAACGATAGAGATCCTCGACGTCGCGTTCCGCGTCCTCGGCAAGAAGAACACGATAACGCATCAGGACTGGTCGTCGGCCAGACGTTTGCGGATGCGCGCGAAGGATTCCGATGCAGGACGCAGCTTGCCTTCCTCGACCTGTCGATTGGTGAGCGCCAGCACCTTCAGCAGTGCCAGCGTTTCCTGCGTTTCTTCATATTGGCCGACATCTTGAAGGATCGCCTTGGCCTCGCCGTGAAGGGTAATGACGACGGGCTGTGGATTGTCCTTCAGCGTCCGGATGATCTCGGGCGCATGCGCCTTGAGATAGCTGATCGGCTTGACCTGTTCTGACAGCTTCATGCGGCTACTCCATTTTGACCAGAATATAGATCATTGAATGGTCGATTGAAAGATCCGGGCGCAGCGATGTCTCCGTGCGATGACGGAGACGGGAATGGACATTTTTTTCAATGACACAAACAAGGTGAGACGCACATTTCTTTAATCTACTAATCCAGTAGATAATATCGGGACCTGAAGTGGACAACCGCGAGGGAGCGTCTATGAATTCGCCCGCCGATACCGTCTCGCCAAACGCGAGGAAAATCGCCTGCTGATGCTCTGCGGGCCAACGGCGTCGCTTCGCGATCTTCTGGCCAATGCGCGTCGTCGTTCGCTGATTTCCTAGCTGGAGAATATTGGTCCCCGACAGGGAGGTTCGCATGAAATTCGATTTCCATGTCTGGCTGAAACTTGCGGTCGACCGCCTCCTCAAGGCGAAGACGGTGGCTGCGCGGGAGCCTGCGAACGGGGCGCCCATTCGAGACGATGAGCGGGACCGGTCCGCCCGCGAATATGAAATCCATTATTGGGGCGCGATGCCTGGAACTTGGTATTGAGGAGGTGGCGTCATGGCAATTGTCTTTGAGACCGGCCTCGGCCGGCACGGTGCGAGAAGAGCAGCGGGCAGTCTCATGCCGCGATTCCGCCATGCGGCCGGGATCTGCACGATCGCAGGCTCCTTCACATTTCTATTTGCCTTGGTGATCGGGCTGATCCGATGAGCGATGTCCTTATTCTTCCCGGGCTTTTCGGTTCGGGAGACGGTCACTGGCAACAGCATTGGCTGCAGGATCAGCCGGACAGCCGTTGCGTCACCCAGGACGATTGGGATCATCCGCGCCTCGACAGGTGGCTGCCGCGGCTGGAAAGCGCGCTCGAGGAGGCGGGTGAGGCCTATCTGGTCGCTCATAGTCTCGGATGCCTGCTTGCCGCACGGCTCGCCGGCCAGAGCGCTGCTCGCCGGGTGAAAGGCGCGCTCCTCGTTGCGCCATGCGATCTGCCGGCTACGGAAATCCTGCATCCGGGACAAATCTCGTTTGAGGAGATGCCGGTGGCGTCTCTGCCTTTTCCGAGCATCGTCGTCGGCAGCATGAACGATGCCTACATGACGGTCGACCGCCTGAGCCTGTTCGGCCGGCTGTGGAATGCCGAGACCAGGAATATCGGTCTTGCCGGGCACATCAATATCGCCAGCGGCTTCGGGCGCTGGCGCAACGGCTACCGGCTGTTGGATGCCTTGAAACGGCGCACGGGGGCGCGAAGGCGCATCGCTTCCATGCCGCCGGCTTTTGCGATCTGAGTGGAAGCGCAATGTCCGATATCGTCGCCGATCTCCTGCGCCTGAGTGAAGATCCGAACGCCGACCCGAGAAGCAGGCGCCGCCAGACCATGGACCGTTTGGTGCAGGCGCTGCTTGCCATGGCCGATCGTGAATTCGGACCGGAAGATGCGCAAAGCCGCCATTCGATCATTCATCTGACGACGATCATCCGTGACATGACGGGAAGGATTGCCGAGGCCGACGATGCGACTTTTTCGGCGATCGTCAGGGAGGCTGCGATGCTGATCCGCAGCTTGGAACGGCGACGGGCCGATGCGGCCAGGTTTACGGTGCATTGAAACGTGGCTTGTTTCCGGGCCCGGCAAAGCCAGGTTCGCATGCACGGCGGGAACAGGAATACCGCTCACGGATGAGATCCTAAAGCCGCGTTCGGCTGGTCGCGCCCGATCCCCTCGGCCTCGGGATAGAGGTGGATGCCGCTTCCGAAGTGGTGGCGCGCCATCCCGCACATCGCCGGCGCGGCTGTTTGCAGTCGGCGCCTTGACGGCAGGGCAATTCTGGGAAATTACGGCCGTCCCCGATATTCGAAGGCCGTCGTCGAACAGATCGTCTCGAAGCTGGCGGCGCCCGAGGCATAGATCGACAATCCCAAGGTCACGGTGCTTGTTGAATTGCCGGCCGCCGACAGCTACAGTGTCTGGTACGCCATAATACGATTTTCGAATTCGGCTGCCGCGGCGAAAATTGATCGTGCGAAGCCGGTCCAACTCTGAGGTGTAGAATGAGCGGTGCTCTGAAGGACGCAGCAATTCGAGTCGAGCGTCCGACAAAGACATTGCGGGAACTGGCGCTGGACAAGGTCCGCGAAGCGATCGTGAACGGCTATTTCCGTCCCGGCGATCGGCTTGTCGAGCGTGATCTCTGCGCTCAGCTCGGTGTCAGCCGGACTGTTGTGCGCGAGGTTCTGAGGCACCTGGAATCGGAAGGGCTTGTCGCCAACTTGCCGAACAAGGGGCCGATCGTCGCCCAGCTCGATATCGAAGAAGCCAAGCAGATCTATGAGATCCGCGGCGCGCTCGAAGGCATGGCGGCGCGGCTATGCGCCGAGCGCAGCAGCCCCGAGATCGTCGCTGCCCTGGAAGAATCCCTGACGGGGATACGCAACAGCTACCGTGACAACGATATGGCGGGCGTGCTGGCGAATACTTCTTCCTTCTACCAGACGCTGTTCACCATGGTCGACCGGCACGTGGCCTGGGGCGTCGTCAATCTCCTTACCGTGCGCATAAACCACTTGCGGTCGATGACGATCAAGACCGAGCGGCGCGGCATTGAGGGACCGGCGCAGATGGCGAAGATCGTCGACGCCATCCGCCGCGGTGACGGCGAGGGGGCCTACCGGGCCGCGACGGATCATGTCGCGGCCGCCAGTGCGATTGCCGAAGCGGTGCTGTCGGCCAAGAAGTCCACCGAATAAATCAGCGCGTACACCGCTGCCGCCTCTGCTGGACGCAACAGTAAAGGCTGTTCCACCGGCTGCCCGCTGCTGCCTTTCGGCAGCCGCAATCACGACTCCGTGGAATCCAGGAGAAGCCGCACTCGAGGCTTGACACCCAGCTTTGCTCAATGTGATGGTATGCCATATTCAATAATATCTAAGGCGGTATCATATGAACTGGGATCATCTGCCTTTCCGGATTTGTCGATCGCCTGCGGGCTGCCCACGCAACGTCTCCAACGCCTGACAACAAGCTGATCCAAATTGCCTTCGACGCTCGATATCGCTCGTGCGTCGCCGAGTTTTCGAATCCGACTCTATCGACAGCAGTTAGGGGCGGGCAGCTGGGAAGATCTTGTAAAATGCTGTTTTTAAATGATTATTTTAAAGCGACCAACTCAGTCTGCGTCTCCGCAGAAACGAACTTGACAGCGTGATATGATGGTATACCATAATACCTAATAGAAAAATGAGGTGTCGGGATGGCCATTCAAATTCGCAAGACGGGACTGCAGATCGAAACGACGCTGATCGAGGGCGGCAAGGCCGCGGCGGCGCCGCTGAAGCTGTTTTCGGCCTTCGCGGTCGTCAAGAACCCCTGGGCAGGCCGCGGCTTCGTCGAAGATCTCAAGCCGGAAATCCATGCGGGCGCTCCCGTGCTCGGTGAGCTCTTGACCAAGATGATCATCGATGCGGTCGGATCGGGCGATGCCGTCGAAGGCTACGGCAAGGCCGCCGTCGTCGGCCTGGACGGTGAAATCGAACATGCCTCCGCGCTTATCCACACGCTGCGTTTCGGCAATTTTTATCGCCATGCCGTCGGCGCCAAATCCTATCTCGCCTTCTGCAACACGCGCGGCCCCGCCAATGCGCCGATCATGATCCCGTTGATGGACAAGAACGACGAAGGCCGCCGCTCGCACTATCTGACCATCCAGACGTCGATCCCCGACGCGCCGGCCGCCGACGAGATCGTCGTGGCTCTCGGCGCTTCCGTGGGCGGGCGTCCCCATCACCGCATCGGCGATCGCTACCAGGATCTGAAGGACCTGGGCCAGGACGTCGCCAATCCTGCGGGCGTTTGAGAGGGGCTCCGAGATGCTGACAGCTGGATCGACCACAGGTGCCGCTGCAGCAAAGAGCGCCGGCGGTGCCTTGCCCCGGAAAAAGACGGCAGGCGGAACGGCCTATCACGAGGCCGGCAGCGGCGAGCCGGTGGTGCTGATCCATGGCGTCGGCATGCGCCTCGAAGCCTGGGCTCCGCAGATTAAATCCCTCTCCGGGGGCCATCGCGTCATCGCCGTCGACATGCCGGGACACGGTGGGAGCGCAAAGCTGCCGGTGGGCAGCCGTCTGGAGGAATTCGTCGCCTGGTTCGGACGGTTTCTCGACGAGATGGAAATCCAAACGGCAAATGTCGCCGGGCACTCCATGGGTGCGCTGGTGTCGGGCGGGGCGGCCGCGACCTTCGGCGCGCGCATCAAGCGTGTCGCCTACCTCAACGGGGTCTACAGGCGCGACCCGGAGGCGAAGGCTGCCGTGCTTGCGCGGGCCGCGGCCATTCCGGTGACGGGCGTGGACAAGGAGGGTCCTCTGGCGCGCTGGTTCGGTGATGACAGGGATAGCGCGGTTGCCCGCGAACTGACGCGGGAATGGCTGAGCGTCGTCGATTCCGAGGGATATGCTGTCGCATATGCAGCCTTTGCCGGCGGAGACGAGACCTATGCCGATGGCTGGAAGGATGTCCGTGGTCCGGCTCTGTTTCTGACCGGCTCCGACGACCCGAATTCGACCCCCCTGATGGCGGAGCAAATGGCAGCGCTCGCGCCGAAAGGCTGGGTCCGCATCGTCGAAGGCCATCGCCATATGGTGAACCTGACCGCGCCTGATATCGTCAATTCGCTGCTCGCAGAGTGGCTGTCGTTCGGGGAGGATGAACGATGACAATCCAGACTGTCGATCCAAGAGCATTGCGCGATGCATTCGGGGCTTTCCCGACCGGCGTGACCGTCGTCACCGCCTGCGACAGGGAGGGGCATCCGATCGGCTTCACCGCGAATTCCTTCACCTCGGTCTCCCTCAACCCGCCGCTGCTTCTCGTCTGCCTTGCCAAGACCTCGCGCAATTTCGCCACCATGACCGGCGCGCAGCATTTCGCGATCAACGTGCTGTCGGAAACGCAGAAGGACGTGTCGAATACTTTCGCGCGTCCTGTCGAAGACCGCTTTGCGGCGGTCGAATGGGCCAAGGGGTCGGCCGGTTGCCCGATCTTCTCGAATGTCGCGGCCTGGTTCGAATGCGCCATGGAAGAGGTCATCGAGGCCGGCGACCATGTCATCCTGATGGGGCGCATCGAATCCTTCGATAATAGCGGCCGCAACGGTCTCGGTTATGCCCGCGGCGGCTATTTCACGCCGACGCTTGCAAGCAAGGCGGTTTCCGCCGCCGCCGAAGGCAATATCGAGCTTGCGGCCGTCGTCGAACGCCGCGGAGAGGTCCTGCTGCTGGGCGAGGATGTGCTCTCCCTGCCGAGCATCGACGCCCATGACGGCAACCCGACCGAAGCGCTGCAAAAATACTTGGAGACGCTCACCGGGCTGACGGTCAGCATCGGCTTTCTCTATTCGGTCTACGAAGGCAAGAGCGATGGCAAGCAGCACATCGTCTATCACGCCGTTGCCGGGGACGGCGAGCCTGCCGGCGGCAGGTTCGTAAAGCCCGACGCATTGGCTGCGGCAAAATTCAAGACCAGTTCGACCGCCGATATCGTCAATCGCTTCGCGATGGAAAGCTCGATCGGCAATTTCGGCGTCTATTTCGGTGACGAGACCGGCGGCAAGATTCATCCCATTCCAGCCAAGGGCGCAAAAGCATGAAGTTCTCCCTCTTCGTCCATATGGAACGGCTCGACGCCAGCCAGAGCCATAAAAGCCTCTATGAGGAATTCGTCGCGCTCTGCGAGATCGCCGACAAGGGCGGCATGCATGCGATCTGGACGGGCGAGCATCACGGCATGGATTTCACCATCGCGCCCAACCCGTTCGTGACCATTGCCGATCTCGCGCGCCGCACGTCGCGGGCAAGGCTCGGGACGGGAACGGTGATCGCCCCCTTCTGGCATCCGATCAAGCTTGCCGGCGAAGCGGCGATGACCGACATCATCTGCGACGGTAGGCTCGATATCGGCATTGCCCGCGGCGCTTATTCCTTCGAATATGAGCGCCTGCTGCCGGGTCTTGATGCCTGGGGCGCCGGCCAGCGCATGCGCGAACTCATCCCGGCGGTCAAGGGCATATGGGCTGGCGACTACGCCCATGACGGCGAGTTCTTCAAGTTTCCCGCGACCACCTCGGCGCCGAAGCCGCTGCAGCAGCCGAACCCGCCAATCTGGGTTGCGGCGCGCGATCCGAATTCGCATGAATTTGCCGTCGCCAACGGCTGCAACGTTCAGGTGACGCCGCTCTGGCAGGGCGATGACGAGGTCCAGTCGCTGATGGACCGATTCAACGATGCCTGCGCCAAGAACCCTGATATCGAGCGGCCGAAGATCATGCTGCTGCGCCACACCTATGTCGGCTCCTCGGAAGAGGACGTCGCCCAGGCGGCCCATGAACTCAGTGTTTACTACAACTACTTCTTCGCCTGGTTCAAGAACGAGAAGGCGATTGCCCAAGGCCTGATCGAACGCATTCCCGACGAGCAGATCCGGGCAAATGCGATGCTTTCGGATCAGGTCATGCGCACCAACAATGTGGTTGGAGACGCCCGGACCGTCATCGACCGGCTCAAGGCCTATGAAGCCCTCGGTTATGACGAATATTCCTTCTGGATCGACACCGGCATGAGTTTCGAGCGCAAGAAGGCGTCGCTCGAACGCTTCATCGCCGAGGTCATGCCGGCATTTCAGGAGTAAGGCCATGCGGCGTTTCCAGCATTACATCGATGGCGAATTCTCGGATGGTGAAGCGTCCTATCCAAGCATCGATCCGGCTTCCGGTACGGTCTGGGCAGAGATGCCCGAAGCGCGCGAGGGTGATGTCGACCGGGCTGTGAACGCTGCAGAAAGGGCGCTCTACGACGGCCCCTGGGCGAAGATGACGGCGACGCAGCGCGGCAAGCTGCTCTACAAGCTGGCCGACCTCGTTGCCGCCAATGCGCAGATCCTCGCTGAACTGGAGACGCGCGATACCGGCAAGATCATCCGCGAAACATCCGCGCAGATCGCTTATGTCGCCGAATATTATCGCTACTATGCAGGTATCGCAGACAAGATCGAAGGCTCCTACCTGCCGATCGACAAGCCTGACATGGATGTCTGGCTTCGCCGCGAGCCGATCGGCGTCGTCGCCATGGTCGTGCCGTGGAACAGCCAGCTCTTCCTGTCGGCGGTCAAGATCGGCCCGGCGCTTGCGGCCGGCTGCACCATGGTGGTCAAGGCCTCGGAAGACGGACCGGCGCCGCTTCTCGAATTCGCGCGTCTCGTGCACGAGGCGGGCTTCCCCGCCGGCGTCGTCAACATCATCACCGGTTTCGGCGCTTCCTGCGGTGCGGCGCTTGGCCGTCACCCGAAGGTCGCCCATGTTGCCTTTACCGGCGGTCCGGAAACCGCGCGGCATGTCGTTCGCAATTCGGCCGAAAACCTCGCCTCCACCTCGCTCGAACTCGGTGGCAAGTCGCCCTTCATCGTCTTTGCCGATGCCGACCTCGAAAGTGCCGCCAATGCCCAGGTCGCGGGCATCTTCGCCGCGACGGGGCAGAGCTGTGTCGCTGGCTCGCGCCTGATCGTCGAGCGCAGCATCAAGGACAGGTTCGTCGCGCTGCTGCGTGAGAAGGCGGAAGCGATCCGGATCGGCGCGCCGCTCGACATGGCGACTGAAGTCGGCCCGCTTGCCACTAGGCGCCAGCAGGACAATATCGGCGCCCTCGTCGACAGATCGATCGAAAGCGGCGCCCGTCTCGTCACCGGCGGACGCAAGATCGATGGCGAAGGCTATTATTTCCCGCCGACGATCCTCGACTGCGACGATGTCGCTTCACCCTCGCTGGTCGAGGAATTCTTCGGGCCGGTCCTTTCTGTCGTCTCCTTCGAGACCGAGGCCGAGGCGCTCAGGCTTGCGAACGACACCAGCTACGGCCTGGCTTCGGGCATCTTCACCCAGAACCTTACCCGGGCGCACCGGCTGATGAAGGGCATCCGCGCCGGGATCGTCTGGGTCAACACCTACCGCGCCGTCTCGCCGATCGCGCCGTTCGGCGGTTTCGGTCTGTCAGGTCACGGCAGGGAAGGCGGCATGGCTGCGGCGCTCGACTATACCCGCACCAAGACGATCTGGCTGAGGACCTCGGACGATCCGATCCCCGATCCTTTCGTGATGAGGTGACGCGATGTTTTACGAAATCCGCACCTATCGGCTGAAGAACGGAACGATCCCGCAATATCTCAAGGTCGTCGAGGAAGAGGGTATCGAAATCCAGAAGAGCCATCTCGGCACGCTGGTCGGCTACTTCTTTTCGGAGATCGGCACGATCAACGAGATCGTCCACATCTGGGCCTTTACCAGCCTGGACGACCGGGAGGCGAGACGCCAGAGGCTTCTGGCCGATCCCCGCTGGCAGGCTTTCCTGCCCAAGATTCGCGACCTCATCGAGGTGGCGGAAAACAAGATTATGAAGCCAGCAAGTTTCTCTCCCCGGAGCGAGGCGCACTGACGGCATAAGGCATACCCGTAGGACAAACCAGAACAGGGATAAGGGAACATGAAAACGACATTTGCTTTCGCGGCGGTTGCCGCATTCGTCGCGGTCTCCGCGCCGGCCAAGGCCGAAAACATGGTCTTCTCGAGCTGGGGCGGCACGACCCAGGATGCGCAGAAGGCGGCATGGGCAAGCCCGTTCACCGAAAAGACCGGCATCACCGTCGTGCAGGACGGCCCGACCGACTACGGCAAGCTCAAGGCCATGGTCGAGGCCGGCGAAGTCACCTGGGACGTCGTCGACGTCGAAGGCGACTATGCCGCCCAGGCCGGCAAGAACGGCCAGCTCGAGAAGCTCGACTTCTCGGTCATCGACAAATCCAAGCTCGATCCGCGCTTCGTCACCGATTATTCGGTCGGCAGCTTCTATTATTCCTTCGTCATCGGCTGCAATGCCGATGCCGTCAAAGCCTGCCCGAAGACATGGGCCGACCTGTTCGACACGGCCAAGTTTCCCGGCAAGCGCACCTTCTACAAGTGGTCGGCTCCCGGCGTGATCGAAGCGGCGCTGCTTGCCGACGGCGTGCCGGCCGACAAGCTTTATCCGCTCGATCTCGACCGCGCCTTCAAGAAGCTCGATACGATCAAGTCCGATATCATCTGGTGGTCGGGCGGCGCTCAGTCGCAGCAGCTCCTGGCATCCGCCGAAGCCCCCTTCGGCAGCGTCTGGAACGGCCGCATGACGGCACTTGCCGCGACCGGCATCAAGGTTGAAACCTCCTGGGAACAGAACATCACCGCTGCCGATGCGCTCGTCGTGCCGAAGGGCTCGCCGAATGTCGAAGCCGCGATGAAGTTCATTGCCCTGGCGACCTCGGCCGAGCCGCAGGCCGCCCTGGCAAAGGCCACCGGCTATGCGCCGATCAATATCGACTCGGCCAAGCTGATGGATCCGGAAACCGCCAAGACCCTGCCGGACCAGCAGACCGCAAGCCAGGTCAATGCCGATATGAACTATTGGGCCGATAATCGCGATGCGATCGGCGAGAAGTGGTACGCTTGGCAGGCGAAGTAAGCCGAAATTCGAGATGAACGGGCACGGCGAAGGTCGCCGTGCCTCACCGCAGCGCCAATGCCATTGGTTTCACTTCGGCGCCCCGCGGTATTGACGGGTGGGAAGGACTGTCATGTCGACGTATAGCGATGCCTCCGGCATAGTTGCGCCCTTGCCAAAGGCGCAGAGAGCAACAGGTTTTGGCGGAGTCGTTCCGGCTCTCGCCTTTGTCGGCATCTTTTTCATCGTGCCGGTGGCGATACTCCTGCTGCGCAGCGTGCTGGAACCCGTGCCGGGCCTGGGAAACTATGCGCAGCTGATCGGCTCCGCGACCTATCTGAAGATCTTCGCCAATACCTTCATCGTTTCGGGTTTCGTCACGGTGATTTCGCTCGCGATCGGCTTTCCCGTCGCCTGGGCGCTGGCGATCATGCCCGGACGGCTGACCTCGGTGATCTTTGCGATCCTGCTGCTCTCGATGTGGACCAACCTGCTGGCCCGCACCTATGCCTGGATGGTGCTGCTGCAGCGCACCGGGCTTATCAACAAGATGCTGATGGGAATGGGCCTGATCGACCAGCCGCTGGCGCTCGTCAACAATCTGACCGGCGTGACGATCGGCATGACCTATATCATGCTGCCCTTCATCATCCTGCCGCTCTATGGCGTGATCAAGAAGATCGACCCCTCGACGCTGCAGGCGGCCGCCCTTTGCGGCGCCAATCGCTGGCAGTGTCTGACGCGTGTTCTCCTGCCGCTCGCCATGCCCGGCATGGCGGCCGGCGCGCTGATGGTCTTCGTCATGTCGCTCGGCTATTTCGTGACACCATCGCTTCTCGGCGGCACGGCCAACATGATGCTCGCGGAGCTGATCGCGCAGTTCGTGCAGTCGCTGGTCAATTGGGGAATGGGCGGCGCCGCGGCGCTGGTTCTCCTGATCGTGACGCTCTCGCTCTATGCCGTACAGCTGCGCTTCTTCGGCAATCAGAACCCGGGAGGACGTTGATATGTTGCTCAATTTCGACCGTCTCGGCTGGTGGAAATACATTCTTCTCGGCATAACGCTTCTGACCGCAGCCTTCCTGCTGCTGCCGATCGTCTTCATCGCGGCTCTGTCCTTCGGCTCCTCGCAATGGCTGATCTTTCCGCCGCCGGGCTGGACCTTCCAGTGGTACAGCGAGCTCTTCGCCGACCCGCGCTGGCTGGAATCGGCTTTGACGAGCTTGAGGATCGCGGTCATCGTGACCGTCCTGTCGGTTCTGCTCGGGCTCGTGACGTCCTTCGGGCTGGTGCGCGGTTCCTTCATGTTCCGCGATGCGCTGAAAGCGCTGTTTCTGACCCCGATGATCCTGCCTGTCGTCGTTCTGGCCGTTGCTCTCTACGCCTTCTTCCTCCGAATCGGCCTTGGCGGCACTTTGACGGGCTTTGTCATTTCGCACCTTGTTCTGGCGCTGCCCTTCTCGATCCTGTCCATCTCGAGTGCGCTGGAAGGCTTCGACAAGTCGATCGAGGATGCGGCGGTGCTCTGCGGCGCCTCGCCTCTGGAAGCGAAGATCAGGGTCACGCTTCCTGCGATCAGCCATGGGCTGTTTTCGGCTGCCGTTTTCTCCTTCCTGACATCCTGGGACGAGGTGGTGGTGGCGATCTTCATGTCGAGCCCGACCCTGCAGACGCTGCCCGTGAAGGTATGGGCGACGCTCCGGCAAGACCTGACGCCTGTTGTCGCAGCCGCGTCGACCCTTCTCATCCTTTTGACGATCATCTTGATGGCGCTGGTTGCCGTCGTGCGTAAGGTACTGAAACAATGAACGATGCATTCCTTCAGATCCGCGGAATACGCAAGGAATACGGCCCTGTGGTCGCCGTCCACGACGTCAATCTCGACGTTCGCCGCGGCGAGTTCCTGACCTTCCTCGGCCCCTCCGGATCCGGCAAGAGCACGACGCTCTATATCCTGGCCGGTTTTGAAAACCCGACGAAGGGCGACATCACGCTGGAGGGCAAGACCCTGCTCGCCACGCCGTCGCACAAGCGCAATATCGGCATGGTGTTCCAGCGCTACACGCTGTTTCCGCATCTGACGGTGGGCGAGAACATCGCCTTTCCGCTGAAGGTTCGGCGCAAGTCCAAGGCCGAGATCGACAGCAAGGTGAAGGAGATGCTGCGCCTCGTCCGGCTCGAAGGCTTCGAGGACCGCAAGCCGGCGCAAATGTCCGGCGGCCAGCAGCAGCGTGTCGCGCTCGCCAGAGCCCTTGCCTACGACCCGCCGGTGCTATTGATGGACGAACCGCTGTCGGCGCTCGACAAGAAGCTGCGCGAGGAAATCCAGCACGAGATCCGCCGCATTCACCAGCAGACCGAAGTCACGATCCTCTACGTCACCCATGATCAGGAAGAAGCGCTGCGCCTCTCCGACCGCATCGCCGTCTTCTCCAAGGGCGTCATCGACCAGATCGGAACCGGTCCTGAACTTTACGCCAATCCCAAGACCCGCTTCGTCGCCGAATTCATCGGTGATAGCGATTTCATTTCCTGTGATCTCGTGTCGTCTGCCGACGGGCAGGCCACGATTTCGCTTGGTGGCGGCACTGTCTTCAACCATATTCCGGTCCATGGAAAAGGAATATCGGGCAAGAGGGCAGCTCTGATGCTGCGGCCGGAGCGTATTCGCCTGTCGCGGGCTCAGGCGGCAGGAGCCGGTCTTGCCGCGACGGTCAGCGACATCACCTTCCTCGGCAACAACATTCACGTCTCGACCGAAACGGCGAATGGCGAGGCGCTGGCGGTTCGCCTGCCGTTCGGTCACGAGGCGATCACCGGGCTCAGCCGCGGCGATAAGGTGCATCTCGAGTTCGATCCCGGTGCCGCTCACGTTTTCTGCTGAAAGTTGCCTTATGAAGCTCAATGATCCCTCGCTGTTCCGTCAGGCGTGCCCGGTCGCCGATCGCTGGATCGAAGCGGAAGGCCGCCGGGCGGCGGCGATCCGCAACCCGGCGACGGGCGAGGTGCTGGGGTCCGTACCCGAACTCGGTGCCGCGGAAACGGAGGATGCCATCCGGGCAGCCGTCGCCGCTCAGAAGCTTTGGGCGAAGAAGACCGCCGGGGAACGCGCCGCCATTCTCAAGGCATGGCACCGCCTGATGATCGAAAACCGCGACGATCTGGCGATGATCCTGACGCTGGAGCAGGGAAAACCGCTCGCTGAGGCCAAGGGGGAGATCACCTACGGGGCGAGCTTCGTCGAATGGTTCGCCGAAGAAGCAAGACGCATCAACGGCGAGATCATACCGGGGCATCAGCCGGACAAGCGCATCCTCGTGCTGCGCCAGCCCGCAGGTGTGGTGGCGGCGATCACGCCCTGGAACTTTCCGAACGCGATGATCACGCGCAAGGTCGGCCCGGCACTTGCGGCGGGCTGCGCCGTCGTTCTCAAGCCGGCGCCGCAGACGCCATTCTCTGCCATCGCGCTTGCCGTTCTCGCCGAACGAGCCGGCCTGCCGGCGGGTCTTCTCAGCATTGTCACCGGTGACGCAGCCGCAATCGGCGGGGTCCTGACGGCAAGCCGCGACATTCGGGTCCTGACCTTCACCGGCTCCACGCGAACCGGCGAACTGCTTTACCGGCAATGCGCGCCGACGATCAAGAAGCTCGGTCTCGAGCTTGGCGGCAACGCGCCCTTCATCGTCTTCGACGATGCCGATCTCGATGCGGCGGTCGAAGGCGCGCTGATCGCCAAGTTCCGCAACAATGGCCAGACCTGCGTCTGCGCCAACCGGCTTTATGTCCAGGACGGCGTCTATGAGGCATTCGCCGCCAAGCTCGCGACGGCGGTTGCGACGTTGAAGGTCGGTAATGGCCTGGAGCGCGACGTCGTGCTTGGCCCGCTCATCGACGACAACGCCGTCGCCAAGATAGAGACCCATATTCGCGATGCCGTCGCCAAGGGTGCGAGCGTCGTTTCAGGCGGCAAACGCCACGCGCTTGGCGGCCTGTTCTTCGAGCCGACGGTTCTGCGTGACGTCGATGCCGGCATGCAGGTGGCGCGCGAGGAAACCTTCGGGCCGCTTGCGCCGCTGTTTCGGTTCCGCGACGAGCAGGATGTCATCGAAAAGGCGAACGACACCGAATTCGGCCTTGCCTCCTATTTCTATGCGCGTGATCTCTCGCGGGTCTTTCGTGTGGCCGAAGCGCTCGAATATGGGATGGTCGGCGTCAATACCGGTCTCGTTTCCACCGCTGAGGCTCCGTTCGGCGGCGTGAAGATGTCGGGTCTCGGCCGCGAGGGGTCGAGGCACGGGTTGGACGAATATACCGAACTCAAATATGTATGCCTGGGCGGCATCGCCTGATCCTTAACCTTTGCGTTCCAGCGCCGCCCGTCTTTCAAACGGGACGCTGTAGCGCTCACGCAGGGACAATGAAAGATCGGCATGCATCTCGTCAGCATTGCCATGTACCTGACATCCCGGCCGCTCGCGGAGGCGACGGCCGAACTCTGGTCGTTTCTCCGGCATCACCTCCAGCACGCTGGCGTTACTGGCATGCCTGAAACGCTCGACCAACCGGTTGCCTATGACGAAGCCTGGCTGAGGCCAAATCTTCTTCTGTCGCAGGCATGCGGCTATCCTTTTGCCACGAACCTGCGCGGCCGGGTGCGGCTGGTGGCCACTCCTGTATACAGCCATCCCGGCTGCGATGGGCCGCTGATGCGCAGCTTCATCATCGTCCGGAAGAATTCTCCCCTCCGCGTGCAGTCGAACTGATGATCCGCCAAGGCCAGCCTGCGCGTCTTCTCGCCTGACGATCCGCCTCTGAATTTGGCAGTGGCGCCGGCTTCGGTTTCTGTCGGTGCCTCTTCCCCGCTGTTGGAACCTTGCCGTGCGGAATCACTGGCGGTTCCGCGTGCTATTTGCCCTTCCACGGATTGACGATCTGAAGATTGATCCCCGCGGAATCGGAGACATTGCGTGTTGCGAGCGAAGCCCCACGCGAAATGGCGATGGCGGCAATCTGGGCATCGAATTGACTGATCGGCCGACCCGCTTTGCGACGGTCGGTAGCGATCGTCGCATAGACGTTCGAAGCCTCGCGATCGAACGGCAGGACGCGCCCGCCGAAATCTTCGGTGAATATCGGCAAAATCACTGCCTCCAGATCGCGTCGGCGCCGCCCCTCGGGAAGCAGACGAAGGCCATAGAGAATCTCCGCCTCCGCTGCCGCGGTCGTGAAGACGGAAGAAGGATGCTGCTTTGCGACCCAGTCGAGAACGGCCGCATTCGGAGCGGGCGCCAACAGTTCTGAAATGACATTGGTATCGAGAACGATCACGCGGCGAAGTCCGGAGGCTCGCGAATTGGCTCTCGGGGCGGAATGTCGAGTTCGATGCCGCCGACCGAGAGCAGGCGCGTGCGGATGGCATCTGCGAGATTGCGGGCCATCGGTTCGCTGGCCGCAAGCGCTGTCCGCAAAATATCCCGTGCCTCATCCTCCATGGAGCGTCCGTGGGTTGCGGCGCGTATGAGTAGCCGCTGCTTCAAACCTTCGTCAGATTGCGGATGGTCATGCTGGCCATTTCGTTCTCCATTCAGCAATGATTGCATATTAATCATTGATTGCAGATTTCCACGGCGAGGCCATCGGCATTACGATGTTTCAGAACCGATGCTCCGCACCCTCGACCGGATTTGCCCAGACCGTCATCCCAGGCGCAAACGGCGTGTCGCCTTCGGTGCGCACGACCATTTCGCCGAGATCGGCGACGTCGAGGTAGAGGATCGCGTCGGCGCCGAGGCGTTCCACGTGCCGGATCGTGGCATGCCACTGTCCGGCGTCTGCCGACAGGCGGATATGTTCCGGACGGATGCCGTAGGTCGTGCAGTTCAAACGCCGTGCCGTCTCGCCGCCATAGAGGTTCATCTTCGGGCTGCCGATGAAGCCGGCGACGAAGGGGGTGGCGGGATTGCGGTAGAGCTCCATCGGGCTGCCGATCTGTTCGACCGCTCCGCCGTTCAGGACGACGATCTTGTCCGCCATCGTCATCGCCTCGACCTGGTCGTGGGTCACATAGATCATCGTCGATTTCAGCCGTGCGTGGAGATCGGAAATCTCCAGGCGCATCTGGGCCCGCAGTGATGCGTCGAGATTGGAGAGCGGCTCGTCGAACAGGAAGACCTTGGGATCGCGAACGATCGCCCGGCCGATGGCGACGCGCTGCCTCTGGCCGCCGGAGAGCGCTTTCGGCTTTCGCTGCAACAGGTGGGTGAGCTGCAGCGTTTCTGCCGCCGCCGCGACCTTGGCTGTGATTTCCGCCTTCGGACGGCGGGCGAGGGAAAGGCCGAAGCCGATATTTTCTGCCACCGTCATATGCGGATAGAGCGCATAGCTCTGGAAGACCATGGCAATGCCGCGTTCGGAGGGTTCGGCATGGGTCACGTCCTTGCCGCCGATGGTCAGCCTGCCTGAGGTCGTCTCTTCCAGGCCGGCGATGATGCGCAGCAGCGTCGATTTTCCGCATCCCGAGGGACCGACGAACACCACGAACTCGCCGGAGGCGACCTCCAGATCGATCCCCTTGATGACCTCGAGGGCGCCGAAGCTCTTGCGAACCTGTTTGAGAGTGAGCTCGGCCATTCTGCTACCCTTTGACTGCGCCAGCCGTCATGCCCGCGACGATCTGCCGGTTGAAGAAGATGAAGACGATCAGCGGCGGGATCGTCACGAGGAGGATGTTCATGAAGAGGAGGTTGTACTGGCTCGTATACATGCTCTGGAAATTATAGAGCGTCAGCTGCACCGTCACATTCTCCTTGCCGGGAAGGTAATAGAGCGGGTTGGTGAAATCGTTGAAGATAGCGATCGACTGCACGACGATGTTGGTGACGGTCACCGGCTTCAGAAGCGGCAGGATCACCCGGAAAAAGATCTGCCGCGGCTTTGCGCCGTCGATCAGCGCCGCCTCGTCGAGATCGCGCGGGATGGTCGAGATGAAGGACCGGTAGAGCAATGTCGAGAAGGACAGATTATAGGCGACCTGGATCAGGATCATCCCGGTCATGGTCTTGAAGAGGCCGATCTCCTGCAGCAGGCCGATCGTCGGAACCACGGCGGGCGGCATCATCAGCCCCATGAAGAGCGCAACCGAGGCGACCTTGTTCCAGGCGGTCCTGCGGCGCTGCATCACATAGCCCACCATCGCCGACAGCAGGATGAGAATCGCGACGGAGGCGACGGTGATCAGCGTCGAATTGAAATAGGCGAGCACGAGCTGGTAATCGCGCGCCTTGAAGACGGCCACGAGATTGTCCCAGAACAGCCATCGCTCCGGCAATTTGAAATCGAGGCGCGAGGCTTCCGATTTCGATTTGACCGCCTGGAGAGCGACGAAGACGAAAGGCATGACGAAGATGACCGCCGCGACGGCAAGCGATATGGCGCCGGTCACATAGGGACGGATGCTTCTCATTCCTCGACCTCGCGCCGGTTGAACCACAGGGTAAGCGGCAGGATGATTGCGGCAATCAGCGCGAACAGGATGACGTTGCCGGCCGTCGACAGGCCGTAAAAGCCTGCCTGATACTGCTTGTAGATGACCGAGGCGATCACGTCGGAGGAAAAGCCGGGGCCGCCGCGAGTCATCGCCCAAATCAGGTCGAAGGAGCGAAGGCCGCCGATCAGCGACAATGTCACCACCGTGACGGTTGCCGGGCGCACGAGCGGCAGGGTAACGCGGAAAAATTGCTGCAGGCGCGTGGCTCCGTCGATCCTCGCCGCTTCGTAATAATCGGGGCTGATCGCGGCGAGGCCGGCAATGAAGATCAGGGTCGCGAGGCCGACGCCCTTCCACAGATCGACCAGCGCCACCGAAAACAGCGCGAGCGCCGGGTCGGTCAGCCACCCTGGCCCGGGAATGCCGAGCGCCTCGAGCGTCACATTGATGATGCCCTTGGTCGGATGCATCATCACGGTGAAGGTGATGCCGATGCCGATCGTCGAGACCAGGACGGGGAAGAAGACCAGCGTGCGCAGGAAGCCGCGGGCGAAGATATTGCCGGTCAGGAGCACGGCGAGCAGCAGCCCGCAGACCGTCTTCAAGCCCGAGGTCGTCACGGCATAGATCAGCGTGTTGACGAGCCCCTGGATCAGGAAGGGTTCGGAAAAGAACTGCCGGAAATTTTCAAGCCCGATGAATTCGGCCGTCGACAGATCCCATCGTGTCAGGCTGAACCAGAGAGACGATATCGTGGGAACGAGAAACAGCACGCCGTATATGACGGCGGCGGGAATGAAAAACCACAGCGGATAGGGCGATTTGCGCGCGGGGCGGCGTGTCTCGATCATAGCTCCCTCTTCGATCGGGTGGAGCCCCGCCCTTCGCGGGCGAGGCCGACTGGCCCGAAAGACCGCTCTACCAGTTGGGCAGGCCGAGCTGCTTGGCCTGCTTGCGCACGTCCTCGTCATAAAGCTTCGCCGCGTCGGCGGGCTGGCGGATGCCGGAGCCAACTTCGACGGTGATCTGTTCGAGCGCCGGTCCCTTGACCGGAGAGACGAATTCCAGCGCCGGCGTCGTTTTGTCCTTGGCCTCGAAATAGGGAAGCATGTCCTTGATTGCAGGCGGCACGTCCGCCGGCAGGTCGCAGCCGTCGACGAGGGAAGGCCCTTGGACGGCGTTGGTGTCCACCATCACCTTGCAGCCCTCGACGCTTCCGGCGAAATCGACGAATTTCTTCGCTTCCTCGGCATGATGGCTGCTGGCCGGAATATAAAGGCCCGGCGGCATCCAGACCGTCAGCCCGTTCGTCGCCGCATCGTCGCTCGGCTGAGCGAAGAAACCGACATCGCCCAGATTGTCGGGATAATTCTGTTTGAGCGCGCCGACGGCGAAGCTCAGCATTGGATAATGCGCCGCCTCGCCGGTCGCCACCATTCTCAAGCCATCGTCATAGCTTGCCGCGCCGAAGTCCTCGTTCATCAGGCCTGCGTCGTGAACGTCCTTCAGCCGTTCGAAGCCCTTCATCGCCGCCGGTGTTTCGGCATATTTCGCCTTGTTGGCGGTATAGTCGGCGGCGAAGTTCGGCACGGCGGCATGCAGATTGTAGTAATCGGCGAGAACGAAGAGCTGCGAAGTCCAGGTATCGCGATAGGTCTGCGCCACGGCGACCTTGCCCGATGCCTTGACCTTAGCGTTGTTGGCCATGAAGTCCGCCCATGTCTTCGGAACGGACAGGCCGAGGTCCTGGTAGATCTTCCTGTTATAGAGGATCCCGCCCGCCATCGCCGTGCCGAAGGGAACGCCGTAGAGCTTGCCATCGGCGCTGACGACCGCCTTGAAGCTTTCGTCGACCTTCGCTTGCGACGACAGGCCGCTCAGATCGACAAGCGTCTGCGTGGGCTTCAGCGCCTGCAGGAGCGAGCCGGAATTATAGAGAAACACGTCGGACATTTCGCCGGTCGCCAGGCGTGTCTTGACGATGTTGTCGCCCTCGCCGCCGCCCGGCCGCTGCTCGATCTCGATCGTCACGTCGGGCGCCTTGGCCTGGTAGGCGGCGACCAGAGCCTCGGCCGCCGCGACGGTATCGGGGTTGTTGTCGATCAGGAAAGACAGCGTGGTTTCCGCCTGCGACGGGCCGGCTGCGGCCAGGGCCAGAAGCGCCGACGCGCCCCAAAGAATGCGCTTTATCCGATGTGTCATGACGTTCCTCCTCTGAACGGTGTGACCTTTATGCTCCTCAATGATCGGGTAGAGAAAAAACCAGCTGGTGCGTCCCGGGCGAAAGAACGGCCTCTCCGGTGACAGGCTTGCCGTCGAGCGACGGGTTTTTGTGCCGCCGTCCGGGCCGGAAGCGGCCGACGCAGCCCTCCGGAAGCGTCAGCACGTAAGTGACCTCGTTGCCGGTGCAGCGCCAGCCCGCCTCGATGCGTCCCTGGCTGACATCGTGATAGGCTGAAACATGCGAAAGCGACGGGATCGGCGCGGGATCGACGATCACCTCGGCAAACCCCGGCGCATCCGGGCTCGGTGAAATGCCGGCGACGCATTCGAACAGCCATTGGCAGACCGCGCCATAGGCGTAGTGATTGTAGCTGTTCATGTCGGGCTCGTAGATGGTGCCGTCGGGCGCCATCGAATCCCAGCGCTCCCAGATGGTCGTCGCTCCCTTCGAGACCTGATAGAGCCAGCCCGGCACGTCCTCCTGCAGGAAGACCTTTTCGGCGAGGTCGTCCATGCCGAGCTTCGTCAGCGCCGGCAGGAGCGCAGGGGTGCCGATGAAGCCGGTGCCGATCTTGTAGTCGGCATCGATGATCACCTGTCGGAAATGCCGCCGGGCCGCCTCATCATGTTCGGCCGGTATCAGGTCGTGGAGGAAAGCCAGCGCATAGGAGGTCTGGTCGTTATGGGCGAGGCGTCCCGCCGGGGTGATGAACTCGTTGGCGAAGGCCCGGCTGATTTCGCCGGCACGCCGTTTCATCTGCTCTTCAAGGGTGTCTTCGCCAAGAACGGCTGCGATCTTTGCGAGAAGGTCTGTCGAGATGAAGTGGTAGAGGGTGGCGGCGCAATCGTCGGCTATCGTCGGGCGCGGCTTCCTGTTGTCGCCGACCGGCTGCAGCCAGTCGCCGAAGGTGAAGCCGCGCGCGCCCCAATGCGACGGCGGACGCACGATCGGGCCATCCGAGATGGACCAGACGAAATCCACCCAGCGCACCATGGAATCGAGGCACTCCGAAAGAGCGGCCCGATCGCCGTAATGGGTATAGAGCACCCAGGGGATGACGACGATCGCATCGCCCCAGCCGGTTGAGCCGGCATAGCCCGGGAAGTCTGCGGGATGCAGACGCGTCGGGTCCGGCGAGAAATGCGAGACGGCCCCGTCCTCGCGCTGGTCGGCCATCACGTCGCGCAGATATTTCCTCAGAAAGGACTGGCTGTTGCTCAGCCAGCATGCGGTTGCGGCAAAGACCTGGGCGTCGCCCGTCCAGCCCAAGCGCTCGTCGCGCTGCGGGCAATCTGTGGGCACTTCGACGAAATTGGCGCGCTGCGACCAGATGGTATTCTGCACGAGACGGTTGACGAGAGTATTGCCCGAGGTGAAGCCGCCGGCGGGTTCCGGCACCGACGAGATCGGGATCGATGCGATTTCGAGGATCTCGGCATTTCCTGTGATCGTCACTCTGGCATAGCGGAAGCCGTGGAAGGTGAAATGCGGCGCATAGGTTTCGTCGCCGTCTCCGCGCAGCGTGTAGAGCGTGTGCGCTGCGGCCGCACGATAGTTGCGATTGTCGAAATGGCGATCGGGGCCGAGGACTTCCGAATGCTCCATCCGCACCTGGGCGCCGCCGTCGCCACGGACCGCATATCTGACATAACCACCGACATTCTGGCCGAAATCATAGATCGTCCTGCCCTCATCATCGCTCCAGCTGTCGACCGGAGCGAGCGGCTGCAATTCCCGTACCGCCGCGGTCTCATGGGCGACGAGCAGCCCTTTGTCGAAAGGAAGTCTCTCGGTCCCATGGGTTTCTGCGAGGGTTTCCCGGAGGGCGTCATAGATCTCGCCGAAATAGATCCCCGACTTCAGGATGGGCAGAAGGCCGCTCCGCCAGCTCGTATCGGTGGACAGAATGGTGCCGCCCGGCGTGACCAGATCCGCAATGGCGCCGATCCTCTCGCCCCAGCAGTTCGGGATCGCTTTGGCGCCCCACATGATGGGCGACCGGTACCATCCGTCGGCGAGCCAGATCTCGATCCGGTTGAGGCCTGATTTGAGCAGGCTCGACACGTCGTATCGCTGATAGGCAATGCGATCGTCATAATTCGTCCAGCCCGGTGTCAAAAGATCGGTGCCGACGCGCTCGCCGTTGATGAAGCAGCGGTAGAGGCCGAGCGCGGAGATGAAGAGTTCGGCCGGACCGCCGGCGCCATCATACTCGAAAGTTCTGGAGACGAAGCTTGCCTGCGTTCCCTGGCCGCCGTCCGACAGCGGCGCGATCATGTCTCCAGACCAGATGCGCGAAACGCGATTGCCGCTGATGGCTGCCGGCTGAAAGTTCATCAAGTCCTCCCACAGAATGTAGAACGTTCTCCATATAACGTTCTACATTTTTTTCGGGACTGCAATAGAAATTTCGCCGCCACTCTGCCATGGTGTTTTCGCGGGCGATTGTGGACGGCCCGCAGGGCAGCCCAGAGATTTCATGTCGATCGAAGACAAACAAAGACTGCAACGAAATGATCGCGTGACGATCCGGACAGTGGCAAAGCACGCAGGCGTCTCGGTCGCCGCGGTTTCCAAGGTGATGCGAAATGCCTATGGCGTCAGCGAAGGGCTGCGCGCAAAGGTGACCGACGCCATCGAGGAGCTCGGCTATCGCCCTTCGCGGGCCGCACGGGGTCTGCGCGGCCGCAGTTTCACCATCGGGGTGCTGCTGATCGACATCCGCAATCCCTTCCTGCCGGAGGTGATTGCCGGCGTCAACGGCGTGTTGGCGCCGTCGCATTATCAGGCGATGATCGGCGTCAGCGATGCGCGGGTGCAGCTGGAGACCTCGTTGATCGAGTCGATGATCGACTACAAGATGGACGGCCTGATCCTCGTTGCCCCGCGTTTGCCCTCCGAGATCATTGCCAAACTCGCGTCAGAGATACCGATCGTCGCCGTCGGCTACCACGATGCCGGCGCCACCGCCTTCGATACCGTCAATGCCGACGACCAGCGCGGCGCGGAGATCGCAGTCGAGGCGTTGCTTGCCTGCGGCTACCGCGATATCGAAATGCTCAGTCTCGGAGAGCGCGAGGGGCACCAGGTCTCCGTCGTCCGTCAGCGTGAGATCGGCTTCCGCCGGGCGATGCAGCGTGCCGGGCTCGGCTCGTCTGCCTCGATCAGCAAAATCCCGATCGCCCCGCCAAAGCGGGAGGAAACGATGCGAAAATTTCTGTCGCGGAAGAACAGGCCGCGCGCCGTCTTCTGCTGGAGCGATCTCGACGCGATCACGCTTTTGAGCCTGGCCATGGAGATGGGGGTGCGCGTGCCCGAAGACCTCGCGGTCATCGGCTACGACAATTCCTCGACCGCGGCGCTCGGCCTCGTCAATCTCGCAAGCATCGATCAGTCGGGCAGGGAGCTCGGCCAGGTCGCCACCCGGACATTGATTACCAGGATAGAGGGCCGCACCAGCGCGGAGCATATTTTCCAGATACCGTCGCTGGTCAGCCGTGGCAGTCTCATCCGTTCCAGCAACGCCAAAGGCGCTTAGCGGGAGTGTGGAAAGGCCGACAGCTGCGCTGCACGCTGCCGGCCACTTTATGTCAGGCGGCCTTGCCGATTTTCGACGGACGCGTGGCGGCCGCTTTTTCGACCATCGCAGTGACCTCGGCGCGCCGCGCGCCCGAAAGCGGCAGGCGCGGCATGCGCACGCGCTCGGAGCCGCGGCCCATGATCTGCTCGGCGAGCTTGATCGACTGTACGAGGTCGTGTTCGGCATCGAGATGCAGGAGCGGCATGAACCAGCGATAGATCTCGCGGGCCTTCGCCCAGTCGCCGCGTTCGGCAGCGGCGACGAGCTGCACGGATTCCTCCGGGAAGGCGCTGGTGAGACCCGAGACCCAGCCCTTGGCGCCAAGCATCAGGCCTTCGAGCGCGACGTCGTCGAGGCCGGCGAAAATATCGAAGCGATCGCCGAAGGCATTGATGAGATCGGTGAAGCGGCGCGGGTCCGGCGCGCTTTCCTTGACGGCCTTGATATTCGGCACGTCGGCCAGCACCTTCAGCACGTCGGCGCCGATGTTGACGCGATAGGCCGGCGGGTTGTTGTAGAGCATGATCGGCAGCGAGGTTGCTTCGGCGACGGTGCGGAAATGCGCGATCAGCTCTTCCGGCTTCGGTACATAGACCATGGCCGGCAGCAGCATCAGCCCGTCGGCGCCGAGCTTTTCGGCGTCACGGGCATAGGCGACGGCGCGGCGCGTGTCGAATTCGGAGACGCCTGTGACGACGGGAACGCGGCCGTTGACGACCTCGACGGCAGCTTTCAGGATCGTGCGCTTCTCATCGGGATCGAGCGAATTGTTCTCGCCGCATGTGCCCATGACGATCAGCCCGTTGACCCCGTCATTGACGAGCGCGTCCTGAACGCGCTGGGTCGAGGGCAGATCCACGGAAAGATCTTCGTTGAATTGTGTCGTTACGGCGGGAAATACGCCCTTCCATCCTGTCGTCATCGCTTGAACCCCGTTGAAGTCTGGAGCCTTATATACAAACTGTCGACAAGACTCAACCGGCTTTATGAGAACCGTTGCGGAAACCGGCCGAAACGCAATACAAGGCTTTCAGGATAGAGGGCGGGACACATGCAGAACGACGCGGAAAATGTGCGGGTGCGCGGCTCCGGCACGCAGAGCGTCTATGTGACGCTGCGCCGGGAAATCCTGTCCATGGCGCTGGAGCCCGGCAGCCCGCTCGATGAAGTGCGGTTGTCGGAGCGTTTTGGGATGTCGCGAACGCCCATTCGCGAGGCGCTGCTGCGGCTTGCCGCCGACGGACTGGTCACGACCCTGCCGAATAGGAACACGATCGTCGCGCCGATCGATTTCGCGAGCCTGCCCACCTATTTCGAAGCGCTGACGCTGATGTACCGGGTCACGACGCGCGGGGCTGCCGAGCGGCGGAACGGTGACATCATGAAGAGCATCCGGCTGCATCAGAAGCATTTTGCCGATGCCGTCGCCGCGCGCGACGCCTATGCGATGATCGAGGCGAACCGCGAATTTCACGTGGCGATCGCCGAGCTTGCCGGCAATGCCTATTACACGGCTTTCTTCGCCAAGCTGCTCGACGAAGGCCGGCGCATCCTTCGCCTCTATTACTCCACCTTCGATGACCGCCTGCCGCGTCAATATGTCGACGAACACGAGGAAATCATTGCTGCGATCGAGGCGGGCGATGCCGAGCGGGCAGACCGGCTGGCGATCGCCCACGCCAGCCAGATCGTCCGCCAGATCCAGGACTATCTCGCCCGCGACCTCGACCGGCCAATGGCGATCAGCCTGTCCTGAAGCATGGGATCACGCAGAGTGAATGCATCAATCCTGCATAGCAGTCGCACCCTTGCCTTGAGCTTGACCTCCATAACCGGAACGACGACAGTTACTTCGACAAAAGAATTGCAACGCAGGCAATCAGCAGTGTTGCAAATCCGAGAATCATGAATGGTGTTCCATAGCAAACCCTTGATTTGTTGGTAACCAGATCTTTGTCATCAGTTGAATCCCCTTTATACAGCTTTATCCCGACATGGCTGTCTAAATCAAAATTCCAGTTATTTCTCTTATAGAACATTATTTCTCTAACTTCTTGGATAATTAGAAATATAACTACTAGAGATAGTATTATAGTGCCACCAATAATTCCGTCTTGATGATTATATTTCTCAGATAAAAACATATTTTCCCTTTAAGACTCGTCCACCATGCGCAAGGCCGGTGGGGTTTTCGGTCGGTCCCGGGTTGCGCTGTTGGGACATGGCCAAGGCTAGTTTTAGCTGCTTCGATCCTAGGCTTGAATGCCACCTGTGCTCCCCGCCTTGAGCCTGACCTCGATGACCGGGACGACGACCTTGGGACGGCGCACCGGCAGGACGAATGTCAGTTCGTCCTCGGCGACGGGAAACTGCGTGTTCGCCCACAGCGTATTGGCGGATGGGCGCAGCCAGGTGACTTCGCTGGCGTCATGCAGGAATTGCGCATATTCGATCTTCCCGGCTAGGGCATCGAAATGCAGATGCTTGTAGGGCCAGTTGAAAAGGTGGATGTAAAGCCGATCGCCGTTCTGGGTCAGGCGGCAGTCGGGCGGGGCGGTGAAGTCGGACTGGGTGCAGCCGACGATGCTGCGCTCGTGCAGCGCCATCCACTCCTCATAGGCGGCAAGGGCCGATATCGCGCGGTGGTCGAGCGTGCCGCGTGCCGTCGGTCCGACATTCATCAGCAGATTGCCGCCGATCGCAACGGTGCCGACCAGCATCTGCACCAACTGCTCCGTGCTTTTCCAGGTGTCCTCGTCGCGGTGATAACCCCAGGAGCCGCTGAGCGTCTGGCAGGCTTCCCAGACGACGCGCCTGCCGTCGCGTTTCGGCCAGGCGCGCGGCATATATTGCTCCGGCGTGACGATGTCGGGCTGCAGACCGGCAAGGTCGAGCCGGTTGTTGATGATGATATCGGGGGCAAGCTCGCGCACCAGGCGCACCAGCTTCTCGCTTTCCCAATCCTGATGGCCCTTTCCCACCAGTTCTCCGAGCTTCCACTGGGGATAGCTGAAATCGAACCACATGATGTCGATCCGCCCGAACTCGGTCAGCAGCTCGCGCACCTGCTCGCGCATGAAGGCGGCATAGCGCTGCATATCCCGGCCTTCGTTGATTTTCGCTGCATCGGGATGATTGCGCTGCGGATGGCGCGGATCGACGGTGAAGTCGGGGTGATGCCAGTCGATCAGCGAATAATAGAAGCCGATCCTCAGGCCCTCGGCGCGGAAGGCGTCGACGAAAGGGCGCAGCAGATCCTTTCCATAGGGCGTGTTGGTTGCCTTGAAGTCGGTGGCCTTGGTATCCCACAGGCAGAAGCCCTCATGGTGCTTGGTGGTCAGCACCACATATTTCATGCCCGCGGCCTTGGCGCGTCTCGCCCATTCGCGGGGGTCGTAGAGATCGGGATCGAAATGATCGAAATATTTTTTATAGTCGGCGTCGTTCAATTCTTCGCGGCTTTTGACCCATTCATGGCGCGCCGGCAGGGCATAGAGGCCCCAATGCACGAACATGCCGAAACGGTCGTGGACGAACCAGGCTTTCTTCTCCTCGGGCAGGGCCAGTGACTGCAGATTGTCGGCATCCATGGGATATCCTCCTGTTGATCGTCGATCAGGTCGTTTCGCGGATGATGAGCTCGGGCACGATGACGATGCCGTGCTGACGGTTTTTGGTGGCGATGCGGCTGAGCAGCAGGCGCACGGCTTCCTCTCCCATTTCCCGTTTCTGCACGCGTAGCGTCGTCAGCGCCGGGGACAGAAGTTCGGCGGTCGGGATGTCATCGAAACCGATGAGGGCGATCTGTTCGGGGATGGAAATGCCGGCGGCCCGGCAGGCCTTCATGGCGCCGATCGCATTGAGGTCGTTGTAGCAGACGAGGGCGTCGATCCCGGGCGCTTCCGCCAGCAATTGCGCGGCCGCCGTCTGTCCGCCCGCAGCCGTGGGATCACAGTAGACGATGCCGTGCGCCTTCAGCCCATGGGCCGCCAGCGTTTTGCGGAAGCCGACGAGGCGGCTCTTGCCGCCGAACGAACTGCGAGGTCCCGCGACGATGGCGATTTTTCGGCGTCCGCGCTCGACCAGATGGTCGATGGCCCGCGAGGCGCCGGTCTCGTAATCGGTAACGATCGTTCCGGCGACTTCAGGGGGAGCCTCGCGGTTTATGAGCACGACGGCGCGGTGGTGCGCGAGCGCCTTGTGCAGGGCGGCGTCGGGCAGGCGCGCGCTGCAGACGATGATGCCGTCGACGCGGTGCCGCAGCAGCGCTTCGATGAGCTCTTCCTCGCGCTTGCTGTTTTCGACGACGTTGGACAGAAGCAGGTTGTAGCCGGCCGCGCTCGCCGCATCCTCGGCTCCCCTGATGACCTCGGGGAAGAACGGGTTGGTGATGTCGGGAACGAGAAGGCCGATGGTCTTCGACCGGTCGGATCGCAATCCGCGCGCAAAGGGATTGGGCCGGTAATTGAGTTCGTTTGCCGCCAGGAGAATGCGCTGCGTGGTCTCCGCACTGGCGCCGCCCTGATCATTGAGCACGCGCGATACCGTCATCGGCGACACGCCGGCGGCGCGAGCGACGTCGGCGATGGTGATTTTGGATTCTGGCTCTTTGGGGCGGTTCAACTGGGCTGTCTCTCGGAAGGATAGAATTTTGCGATAACGATAACTAACATAATTCCAGAGAAAGCCAAGGCGGTTCAAGCCATGAACGCGGCTAGTAGAATCTCTTTGACAAGATTGAACGGTAACGTTAACGTTATGGCTGAAGGAAAATACGTTAACGATAACCTAGGCGAGATCATTGGGAGGAAACAATGCAACACGTCAGAATGCTACGACGGCAGGTCGTTTCGACCGTTGCCGGTGCGATCCTCATCGGTTCCAGCTGGGCCGGCGCCGCCCTCGGCTTTCAGGAGGCGCCGGAGCTCAAGGCGCTCGTCGATGCTGGCAAGCTGCCGCCGGTCGAAAAGCGGGTGCCCAAGGAGCCGCTCGTGCTCACTCCCCTTGAATCGGTCGGCGCTTATGGCGGCACCTGGCGCACGGCCACCTTCGGCGGCGGCGACAGCGAGATCGAGCGTTCGATCGGCTACACGCGCCTGGTCCGCTGGAACCCGGAATGGACGGAGGTGATTCCCGACATCGCCAAAAGCTTCGAGGTCAATGCCAATGCCACCGAATATACCTTCACCCTGCGCGAAGGCACGCGCTGGTCGGACGGCGAGCCTTTTACCGCGGACGATCTGGTGTGGTGGAACGAGAATGTGCTGCGCAACACCAAGATCACCCCCGCCGCGCCGGGATGGCTGACTGCGGGGGGCGAGACCGTCAAGGTCGAGAAGATCGGCGACGACAAGGTGGTCTTCAAATTCGCCGCGCCGAACGGGCTCTTCCTGATGAACATGGCGACCGTGCGCGGCTCCGATATTCTGGCGGCGGCACCGGCGCATTACCTCAAGCAGTTCCACAAGGATTTCAATCCCGACGGCGTCGATGCCCTGGCGAAGGCGGCCGGCGCAACCGACTGGGTCCAGCTCTTCAACAACAAGATCGGCTTTCCCGGCCGCTGGCGCGATCTCGGCCGCCCGACGCTCGACGCCTGGGTGCTGACCGCGCCCTATAACGGCACGACGCAGGTCGTCGCCGAACGCAATCCCTATTATGCCAAGGTGGATACGGCAGGAAACCAGCTGCCTTACTTCGACCGCATCACCATCGACGTGATGCAGGACACGCAGGCGATCATCCTGAAAGCGATCAGCGGCGAAATCGACATGCAGAACCGCTTCATCGAGACGACGGATGCCCGCACCGTGATCGTGCAAAACCAGCAGAAGGGCGGCTATGGCCTGTTCATCGCCCGGCCGGCCTGGTCGAATGCGCTGCTGATCACGCTCAACCAGACCCACAAGAACCCGGCCCTGCGCGCCGTCTTCTCCAACAAGGACTTCCGCATCGGTCTCAGCCACGCCATCAACCGCGAGGAGCTCAACCAGCTGATCTATGCGGGACAGGCCAAGCCCTATCAGGCCGCACCCCGCGAGGGCACGGCGCTCTACGACGAGAAGATGGCGACGCAGTATCTCGAATATAATGTCGATCTCGCCAACCAGTATCTCGACAAGGCCGGCCTGACCAAGAAAGACACCGAAGGTTTTCGCCTCGGCCAGGACGGCAAGCGGATCACCTTTGCGATCGATGCGCTAACGGGCAGCCCGATCCAGGTCGACGCGCTGGAAATGATCCAACGCTATTGGCGGGCGGTCGGCATCGACATGCAGCCCCGCCCGGCCGAACGGTCGCTGATCTTTTCCCGCCTGCAGAACAACGAAAATGACGGTCTGGCATGGGTCGGCGGCGGGGGTTACGACTTCCTCGGCCTGCTCGATCCCAAATGGTATTTCCCGCACGAATATGAATCGAGCTTCGCGACGGCCTGGGGCCTCTACTACCAGAATCCCAAGGATCCGAACGCTGAGGAACCAAGCCCGGCGGCCAAGAAGCAGATGGATCTCTATCGCCAGGTTCAGGAAGCGCCGACGCTGGAAAAACAGCTCGGAGCCATGAAGGAGCTGCTGGCGATCACCCGTGACGAGTTCTACGTCATCGGCACCAACCTGGAGCCGGACCGCGTCGGTATCGTCAAGACCAATATGCACAACGTGCCGAAGGTCATCCCCAGCACGTCCTTCTACATGACGCCGGGACCGGCCAAGCCGGAAACCTTCTACTACCAGCAATAAGACAAATGATCGGCCGGAATGGTGCTCGTCAGGCGCCGTTCCGGAACCAGCCCCGCCCAATCACCCAGTCCGATCGGCGATGCCGGTCGAAGGAGCTTGAACATGGCCGGCTTCATCATCAGACGTCTGCTTTACATGATCCCGATGATGTTCGCGATCTCGGTCGTGACCTTCATCATCATCCAGCTGCCGCCGGGCGACTTCCTGACGGCGATGACCGCGCGGCTGGCTTCGCAGAACGAGACCGTCGATCCCGGCGTCATCGCGGGTCTGCGCGAACGCTACGGCCTCGACCAGCCCTGGGCGGTGCAATACTGGAAATGGATCAGCGGCATCCTGCTGCGCGGCGATTTCGGCCAGTCCCTCGATTGGAACAAGCCGGTCAGCGAGCTGATCTGGGCGCGCATGGGCCTGACGATGGTGGTCTCGGTCACCACGCTGCTCTTCGTCTGGGCTGTGGCCTTTCCGATCGGCATCTATTCGGCGGTGCGGCAATATTCGGTCGGCGATTACGTCGCCACCTTCTTCGGCTTCCTCGGCCTTGCCATCCCGAACTTCCTGCTGGCGCTGGTGCTGATGTTCGTCTCCGCGCAGTATTTCGGCCAGAGCGTCGGCGGGCTGTTTTCGCCCCTCTATATCAACGCTGCCTGGAGCTGGGCCAAGCTCGGCGATCTCATCTCGCATATGTGGATCCCGGTCGTCGTGCTCGGCACGGGCGCGACGGCGGCGCTGATCCGCATCATGCGCGCCAATCTACTCGACGAACTCAACAAGCCCTATGTCGACATGGCGCGCGCCCGGGGCCTCAGCGAAATCCGCCTGCTGCTCAAATATCCGGTGCGGGTTGCGCTCAACCCCTTCGTCTCGACTGTCGGCTGGGTACTGCCGCACCTCGTCTCGGGTTCGGTGGTGGTCTCCATCGTCCTCAGCCTGCCGATCACGGGACCGCTCCTGCTCAACGCCCTGTTTGCCCAGGATATGTATCTCGCCGGCACGTTCATCCTGCTGATGAGCATGCTGACGCTGATCGGCACCCTGATCTCCGATCTGCTGCTCGCCTGGCTCGATCCACGCATTCGCAATGGCTGAAGGACGATAGAAATGACCGATCAAGCCATCGCACAGATACCTGAACGTGTTCGCAATTCCGATGCGGTCGCCGGCCAGTGGAAACTGATCTGGCGCCGCTTCCGCCGCCACCGGCTGGCGCTTGGGGCAGGGGTCGTCATCCTGCTGATTTACCTGGTCGCCCTGTTTGCCGAGGTGATCGCTCCGGTTTCATCGCAGACCTACGATTCCCGCTACACCTATGCGCCGCCCCAGCAGCTGAGATTTGCCAGCTATGACGCGGCGGGGCAGTTTCATGCGCTCTACGTCAACGGCTATTCGATGAAGGTCGATCCGATTGCGCTCAGCCGCACCTATGTGCCCGATCCGGCCGTCGTCATTCCCGTCGGCTTCTTCGTCAAGGGTGAACCCTATCGGCTCTGGGGGTTGTTCGATCTCGACCGTCACCTGATCGGCCCGGTCGAGGCCGGCAAACCCTTCTACCTGTTCGGCGCCGACCGGCTGGGCCGCGACGTCTTCAGCCGGACGGTGCACGGCACCCGCGTTTCAATGTCGGTCGGCCTCATCGGCGTGGCGATCAGTCTGATCCTCGGCATTATCCTCGGCGGCATCTCCGGCCTTTATGGGGGTTGGGTGGACGATGTGATCCAGCGCTGCATCGAGCTCATCAACTCGATCCCGACCATCCCGCTATGGATGGGCCTTGCGGCTGCCGTTCCGATCAGCGCCGATCCGATCCTCGTCTATCTCTGGATCACCGTCATCCTGTCGCTGATCGGCTGGACGGATCTCGCGCGTGTCGTGCGCGGTCGCTTCCTGTCGCTGAAGACGGAGGACTTCGTCATCGCCGCCGGTCTCGATGGCTGTTCCCGGATGCGCATCATCTGGCGGCACATGGTTCCCTCCTTCATGAGCCACATCATCGCCTCGGTGACGCTTGCCATTCCGACGATGATCCTCGCCGAGACCGCGCTTTCCTTCTTGGGAATCGGCCTGCGCCCGCCTGTGGTCAGCTGGGGCGTGCTGCTACAGGAGGCGCAGAACATTCTCGCGGTCTCGAGCGCTCCCTGGCTGTTTCTCCCGGGCATCGCGGTGATCGTCACCGTGCTCGCCCTCAATTTTCTTGGTGATGGATTACGCGATGCTGCAGATCCCTATGAATACTGACTCCCATCTCGCCGCCGCCGGCGGCCGGAGCATCGAACGCGACCCGCTGATCGAAGTCGACGACCTCAGAACCCATTTCTTCGGCGGCGCGGGCACGGTGCGGGCGGTCGACGGCGTTTCCTTTTCCATCCCGCGCGGCAAGACGGTCTGCGTCGTCGGCGAGTCCGGTTCGGGCAAGAGCATCACCGGCCGCTCGATTCTCAATCAGGTACCGCGCGGCGGGCGGATCGTCTCGGGCGCGATCCGCTACCGGCCCGATCCGGCCGGGCCTGCCATTGATCTCGTTTCGCTCGATCCGCGCGGCCGCGACATGCGGGCGATCCGCGGCGCCCAGATCGGGTTGATCAGCCAAGAGCCGATGGCGGCCCTGTCGCCCGTCCATACGATCGGCAACCAGATGGTGGAGGTGATCCGCCTGCATCTGAAGATGGGAAAGAAGGAAGCGCGCGAACACGCCATCGAGACGCTCGCTCTTGTCGGCATTCCGAGGCCGGCCGAACGGATGGAAAGCTATGCCTTCCAGTTTTCCGGCGGCATGCGCCAGCGCGTCTGCATCGCGCTGGCGCTTGCCTGTCGTCCGAAACTGCTGATTGCCGACGAACCGACCACGGCACTCGATGTGACCACCCAGGCCAATATCCTCGATCTTCTCGCCTCGCTGCAGGCCGAATTCGGGCTCTCGGTGCTGTTCGTCACCCATGATCTCGGCGTGGTGGCCGAGATCGCCGACGAAGTCGTCGTCATGTATGTCGGCCGAGTGGTGGAGGCGGGCGACGTCGACACGATCTTCCACGCGCCTGTTCATCCCTACACCAAGGCGCTGCTGCAATCGGTGCCGCGCATGCATGGGCAGCCGAGCGAACGGCTGGCGACCATCGAGGGCATGGTGCCCTCGCGTTTCCACAGGCCGGAGGGCTGCAGCTTTCATCCCCGATGCAGAGAGGCGAGGGCGGGCCTCTGCGATCGGAAGGACCCCGGATCCGTCGTCGTCGATGACGGGCACGTCGCCAGCTGCCTGCTTTACGAGGGGAGACAATGATGGCCGATCCCGTAATGCAGCCAAGCCCGCTGCTGGAGCTCAACGATCTCAGGATGCATTTCCCCATCCACAAAGGCGCGTTCCGACGGGTCGTCGGCCATGTCAAGGCGGTCGACGGCGTCTCGCTTCGCGTCGAGGACGGCGAGACGCTCGGCATCGTCGGCGAATCCGGCTGCGGCAAATCCACCCTTGCCCGCACGATCCTGCGCATCTACCAGCCGACCAGCGGCGAGATCCGTTATCGCGACCGCAGCGGCGGCACGGTCGATCTCGCGGGCCTGTCCGGGGCGGCCCTCAAGGAAATCCACCGCGACCTGCGCATCGTATTTCAGGATCCGCAATCCTCACTCAACCCGCGCCTTCCCGTCATCGACATCATCGGCGAGGTGCTTGGTGTCAACGGCATCGCCAAAGGCCGGGAGCTCGAGCACCGGGTCGCCGAGCTGATGCAGAGTGTCGGCCTGCGGCCCGAATATATGCGACGCTATCCCCATGCTTTTTCCGGCGGTGAGCGCCAGCGCATCGGCATTGCCCGGGCGCTGGCCTCCAATCCGCGGCTGGTGATTGCCGACGAAGCCGTCTCGGCGCTCGATGTCAGCGTGCAGGCCCAGACCATCAACCTGCTGCAGGACCTGCAGGAACAGTTCGGCCTGACCTATCTCTTCGTCGCCCACGACCTCTCGGTCGTCCGGCACATCTCCGACAATATCGCCGTCATGTATGTCGGCCGGGTCGTCGAGAAGGCGCCGACCGAGCAGATCTTTTCGCGCCCTCGCCACCCCTACACCGAAGCGCTGCTCTCGGCGGTGCCGATCGCTGATCCGAGGCTGCGCCGCCACGGCAAGCGCATCCGGCTGGCGGGCGAGGTCGCCGACCCCGCGCACCCGCCTCCCGGCTGCCCATTTCATCCGCGCTGCCGCTACGCCACCGAGCTTTGCAGGCGGGAGCTGCCGCCGCTGCGCGCCGTCACCGCCGATGGACACGAAGTGGCCTGCCATCACGCCGAATCCCTGACCCTTAATCCTTTCGCCGACCGTACCCTTCCGGAGTTCAATTGATGCCCGAATTCATTCCACGCTCCGAGCAGCGTCCCATTGTGGATACCTCCTCCGGGACGCTCGATCTCATCTACTTCGACCTCGTCACGCTCCCGGCCGGCGGCCAGGACACGCGGCGGCTGCCCTTGCACGAAAGCCTCTACGTCGTGCTGTCGGGGCAGGTGGATATCGCAGTGGATGAGGTCAGCTTCGAAGCTGTGGGCCGGCGAGCCGATATCTGGGGAGGCGACGCGGATTCGGTTTACGCGCCCGTCGACGCCAATGTCCGGATATCGGCCCGTGGCGGCCCGGCGGAAGTCGCCATTGCCGGCGGCCTCTGCGACACGCGATACGCGCCGTTCAGGGTGACCCCCGACGAGGTCGACGCGGTCAATGTCGGCTCGCCCGACACCCACAGCCAGCGGCGGATCGTCCACCTCCTCGGCCAACGGCAGAACGGCCACTGCGGCAACCTTCTGGTGAGCGAACTCTATGCCGGCGAGGGCTGCTGGTCGGGCTATCCTCCGCACAAGCACGATACGGAAGACGGCGATGCCGAGACCCTGCACGAGGAGCTCTATCACTACCGCTTCCAGCCCGAGACCGGCTTCGGCAGCCAGATCACCTATGACGACAACGGCCCGGTCAAGATCCTCATGACCCGCAACGGCGACACCTTCCTGCTCGATCGCGGCTACCACCCGACCGTCACTTCGCCCGGGCATCGCGGCTACATCTTCACCATCCTCGTCGGCAAGCATCGCCGCGGGCTGATCCAGCGCTTCGATCCCGCCCATCAGCATCTGACCAAGACCATCCCCGGCATCGACGCAATGCGCGACAAGTTCAAATAATCCGGCCTTTTGCGCTGCCAGCCTTTCCCTCCAAGGAGAACGATCCATGCGTGAACGTACGCGAATAAGCGTTGATGCCGGCGAAGCGGTGCGCCCCTTCAACCGGTTCTGGCGCGGCACCGGCTTTTCGCCGGCCGAATTGCTGCTCGAACCCGAGATGCGCCAGATGCTCGCCTATATCGGCGGCCTGCCGAACGAAGGCATCCGCTATCTGCGCGTCCATTATCTCTATAATCTGCTGCGCGCGACCGGCGGCGAGGGCAGATTCGTCTACGACTGGTCTCTGCTCGACCGGGCGCTCGACGTGATGATCGAGCACCGCCTGAAACCGTTCTTCGAGCTGATGGGCAACCCGTCTGATCTCTTCACCGATTACGAGGACATGGACCAGGTCAGGCGCTGGCGGGATCTCGTGACGGCGACGGCAGACCGCTACGGCACGCGCTACGGCATGGACGAGTTGCGGACATGGTATTTCGAAACGACGAATGAGGCCGACTCCGGCTGGTGGACCTACGGGATCAAGGGCTACACCAATTATTACGACGCCTGCGTCGCAGGCCTCGACGCCGTCGATCCGGGCCTGCCGATGGGCGGGCCGGGCACCGCCCGCACGCTCTCGCCGATCTTCCGCGCCCTGATGGCTCATTGCGACAGCGGCGCGAGCTGCCTGAGCGGCGACGGCCCGCCGCGCCTCGACTACATCTCGATCCATGAAAAGGGCGTCAACGGCAGCAAGGACGACCTGACGCCGAAAACCAACGCCATCGTCGACCGCACACTTCTCGTCGTCGACTATCTCAGGGAGCACCATCCGCGGCTCGCCGGCCTGCCGATCATCAACGACGAATGCGATCCGCAGCTCGGCTGGAGCGACCATCACAGCTGGCACGGCAAGGCCTATTATGCCGGCATCATCGCCCGCATCATCGAGCAGCACGACCGGCGCATCATCGCCCCGCAAGCGGCAAATTTCAGCTTCCTGAGCAATGACCACGCCTTTATCGGCGGCTGGAGCCAGCGCACGATCTTCGCCTATTTCGGTCCGCGCAATTTCACCAAGGCGCAGTGGGAGCACAAGACCGATCTGGATCGGCTGGTGACCGACATCGACAGCGCGCCGCCCTTCGACCTCATCAAGAAGCCGGGCCTGACATCGATGGAGCTGCTGGCGACGCTCGGAGATACCGTCTGCAAGGTGACGGCCGAGCCGCCGCTCTCGCCCGATCAGGATGGCCTGGCGATCCTGCCGACACGGCTGCCGGGCGGCGGTGTTTCGATCAGCCTCATCCACAGCGTCGATGCCATCAACCGCTCGGGTCGGACCGCCGTGCGCCTCGAGGTCGGCGGGCTCGTTCCCGGCCGCCATGCGCTTTGCCTGCTGCGCATCGACGAGGAATTCACCAATCCGATGGAGGTCTGGGAGGCCCAGAGCGACGAAAGCAATCCGCGCGGGCCCTTCGAGCCGGTCGGCGCGCCGCCCGTGCCTGATGAAGCGCAGTTTGCCGAATTGCGCCGCGCCCAGGAGCCCGCCCTGCTGCATCCGATCAGTGTCGTCGCATGCGGCGAGGGCCGGATCAGTGTCGATCTCGACGTGCCGTTGCCGTCGCTGACGCAGGTGCTCGTCGTCCCCGACATCGGCGCGCCGCCGGCCGCGCCCACCGGCCTCGTCGTCGAACGTTACCTCGGCCTCGGCGGCCGGGAGGAGCGCATGCTCTTCTGGGCAGCCGGTGATGTGAGCCCCGCCATCTTCTACGATGTCCTCGCCAGCACCGACGGCAAGGCCTTTGAAAAGGTCAGTCCGGTGCCGCTGATTTCGACTGCATTCCTGCACATGTCGCCGCCGGTGGGCGTGCGATACGCGGTGCGCGCCCGCGATGCCTTCGGCCGCGAGAGCGAGCTCTGTATTTCCCGTCGATGAGCAGCGGCATCATGGATATCGCCTATTTCACCAAGACCCTGGAAGGCCTGCCGCTGGAGAAGGCGGCGGAGATCACTGCCGGTTTGGGCTTCGATGGTGCCGATCTTCTCATCCGCGATGGCCACACCGTTTGCCCCGACAGGCCGGAAGAGATCGTCAATGCCGCAAAGCGCTTTGCTGCGGCCGGCCTGCGGACACCCATGGCGACCATCGATGCCACCCGGCCTGACGATGCCACGTCGCGGCTTCTCGGTTGCTGCGGCGAGGCCGGCATCGGGCAGGTCCGGCTCGGCTTCTGGCGCTATGATCCGTCCCGGCGCTGGAAGGCGCAGGCCGATGAGGCGCGGCGTGACCTCGATGGTTTCGAGCGCCTCGCCGAACGCTTCGATATCAAGCTGACCGTCCAGCTTCACGGCGGAACCCTGCACAGTTCCGGCGCGCTGGCGGCGCAATTGCTGGCCGGCCGTGATCCCTCAAGGATCGGCGCCTATCTCGATCCGGCCAACCAGATCATCCGCGAGGGCAGCGAGGACTGGCGTCTGACGCTCGACCTTCTCGATCCCTGGTTCTGCTGCATGGGCGTCAAGAATTGCGGCTGGTTTCCCGGCGTCTATGGGGCGCAGGGCCAGCGTGCCTGGCATTCGGATTGGTATGGGCTCGATGAAGGCATAGTGCCCTGGAACGAAATCATCCCGCATCTGGTGATGGATGGCTTTGCCGGGGTGCTCTCGGTGCACTCCCAATACCGGCTTCCCCGGGAACAGGCGCTCGCCAAGGCCCGCGCCGATCTCGCCCATCTCAGGCGCCTCGTCGCCGCAGCGAAAGAATAGAAGCATGCGTGAACAAGCTCCCGTCATCGCCGTCCTTTTGACCGAAAAGACCCGCCGCATGATGCTCGACGATGCGGCGACCGCTGATTTGAACGCCCTCGGCGACGTCCGCTGGCCGGCCGGCGCGACGATCGATGCCGCCGATGCCGACCGGTTGCTGCAAGGCGTCACGGCCTGCCTGACCGGCTGGGGTACGCCGCCCTTCGATCCCGCGGCGCGCCAACGCCATCCGCAGCTTGCCCTCGTCGCCCATTCGGCCGGCAGCATCCGCACGCTGGTTCCCGTCCGCCTGTTCGATGATGGCCTTCGCGTCAGCCATGCCGCCTCGAAAATCGCCGCCTCGGTTGCCGAATTCGTCGTCGCCGAAGCGCTGCTTGCCATGCGCGGCATCCACCTTCTGCATCATCGATTGCGCAAGGGCGGCGAATGGCTCGACGTCCGCGCCGCCGTGCCGCAAAGATTGCTCGGCGCCAGAACGGTCGGCATCGTCGGCGCCGGATATGTCGGCCGGGCGGTCATGCGCCTGCTGGTGCCTTTCGGCTGCCGCGTGCTTGTCGTCGATCCCTATCTCGACGATCGCGAGGCTGCCGCGCTCGGCCTTATCAAGGCCGGGCTGGACGATGCGCTTGCTAAGAGCGATGTGATTTCCCTGCATGCGCCCGTTCTGCCGGAAACGCGCCGCATGATCGGCGCCCGCGAACTCGCGCTGCTGCGCCCCGGCGCCTTGTTCATCAACACGGCGCGGGCCGAACTGGTCGACGAGGCCGCGTTGCTCGCGGAGATCCGCTCCGGCCGTATCGAGGCGGCTCTCGATGTCTTCGACAATGAGCCACTGCCTCAGGACAGCCCGTTCCGCGATCCTGCGCTTGCCAATGTCACTATCTCACCGCATGCTGCCGGCCACACCGAAGAGGCGCATTTCGCTCAGGGGCAGGCCATGGTGGACGAGATCGGCCGGCTGCTGCGCCGGGAGCCGCTCCAACACGAAGTGTCGCGCGCCATGCTGGAGCGGATGGCATGAGCTTGGACAGAAGCATTGGAGGTTCCGTGACGGCGCCACGCATCAGAATTGTCGAGATCGATGCCTTCGAGCGCGAGATCAGCCTGCGCCTGCCGTTCCGCTTCGGCGCGGCGACGCTGGAAAAAGCGCCGCAGGCCTTTCTCAGGGTGCGTGTCGAGGACGAGGAAGGGAAAACCGCCATCGGTGCGGCCGCCGAATTGATGGTGCCGAAATGGTTCGACAAGAACCCGGCGCTGACGCCGGCGCAGAATGTCGATCAATTGCGCGGCTCGATCCGCACCGCTGCGGCAGCATCGCTCGAAGCGTCGGCGCCGGCGACATTGTTTGCCGCTGCGCAGTTGAACGAGATGGAAACCGTCCGCCGCCTGCCTGGAAACCCGCTGGCCGCCGGTTTCGGTCCTTCGCTGATCGCCCGCGCAGCACTCGATGCCTATTGCCGCCTTGCCGGTATTTCCTTTTTCGATGCGGTGCATCGCAATCTCGTCGGCATCGGTGGCCCGATGCTATCAGGCGATATCGACGCGGATGCAGCGTCAGCGGTGCTCGCTGGGCTTCGCCCTGTTGACTCGATTGCAGCCCGACATACGATCGGGCTGCTCGACTCCATTACCGAGGACGAGATCGTCGATCCGGTCGGCGATGGCCTGCCGGAGAGCCTCGAGGCAGTGATTGCCCGTTATGGCAACCGCTGGTTCAAGATCAAGCTTTCGGGCGCGGCCGATGCCGATATCGACCGGCTGTCGCGGATCGCCGCCGTTTTGGACCGTCTGCCAGACTACCGGGTGACGGTCGACGGCAACGAACAGTTCGCCACCGCCGACGCGCTTGCCGCCCTCTTGGCGCGGATCGCGGCCATGCCACGGCTGGCGCGGCTGCGTGCGGCCATGGCCTTTATCGAACAGCCGTTTTCGCGCGCGATCACCATGGAAACGCCGCTCGGAGAACTGGCGTCGCAGCTGCCTTTCCTGATCGATGAGAGCGACGATGGCGACGGCGCCTTCGCCCGTGCCCGGGGGCTCGGCTATACCGGCGTCTCCTCGAAAACCTGCAAGGGCATTTACCGCTCGCTCATGAAGGCGATCCGCATCAGAACGGAAGGTGTGCCGGGATTGTTCCTCTCCGGCGAGGATCTGACCTGCCAGGCCGGGCTTGCCGTGCAGCAGGATCTGGCGCTGGTCTCCCTGCTCGGCCTCTCCCATGTCGAGCGCAATGGCCATCACTATGTGGCCGGCATGCAGGGGGCGCCGCAGGCGGAGAAGGCGCGTTTTGCCGATGCCCATCCCGATCTCTACGAGCAGGGGCGGGACGGGCCGCTCCTGTCGATCCGCGACGGCCGGATCGCCATCGCTTCGCTCGGGGCCATCGGCTACGCGAGCGGCACCTTGCCCGATTTCGGATCGATGAAGCCATTGTCCTGAGAGCTGGCAACATTCGGCATCGATAGCCGCGCCGCTCTGTCGAACTGTTCGACCTGATCACCGGTGCAGGTCGTCGATCACCCCGTTCCACCAATTGAAATGTCTTCTGACAGAGCCGGCCCTCCCGATCGGGATGCAGGACGCGCAGGCGGCTTGAGGCCGCCTGCGGGGGAACACGTCCCGCGGTCTGTTCCCGTGGGGGAGGGAACGCGACCGAAGAGGTCGCCGTCACCGGCTGCTGACTGGAAGGTAGCGGAGATCATCTCTGACCGTGCCCCCGCCGTGATTGCTCGGGGTGGAAGGCGATCGCCGCGTGGTCGTTGGAAGCATGCGGCGTATCTCCGGCCGCCTCCTCAGCCAGTCCGATCCGGCGCAGCAACCGCTTGAGGATCTGGTCCAAGTCGTCGACGAAGGTGAAGATGACGGGGATGACGATGAGGCTGAGCAGCGTCGACATCATCACGCCGCCGATCACGACGATCGCCATCGGCTGCCGGAAACTGGAATCGCCGCCCGTCAGGCTGAGTGCGACCGGAAGCATGCCCGATGCCATGGCAATGGTGGTCATGACGATCGGCCGGGCGCGCTTGTGGCAGGCGTCGACGAGCGCATCGAACCTCGACATGCCCTGGCGGCGCGACATGATCGCATATTCGATGAGAAGGATGGAGTTCTTCGTCACCACGCCCATCAGCATGAGCAGCCCGATGACGGCGGCCATCGAGAAGCTGGTTCCGGTCAAAACCAGCGGCAGCAGCGCGCCGCCGAGCGAGAGCGGCAGGGCCATCAGCAGGGTGAACGGCTGCAGGAAGTCATGGAAGAGCAGTACGAGAACCGCATAGATGCAGAAGACGCCGATCGCCATGGCAAGGCCGAAGCTCTGGAACAGCTCCGAACTACGCTGAAGCTCGCCCTGTTCGACAAGGGTGACGCCCGAAGGCAGGTGCTGCAGCGCCGGCAGGGCCTGCGCCTCGCGGTTGACGTCGCCGAGGATGCGGCCGTTGAGCTCGACGGAGAGAGTGACATTGCGCATCCGGTCGATGCGGTCGATTTCGGAGGGGCTGCCGCCGATCCTGACATCGGCGATCGATCCGAGATCGACATTGCCGTTCGTTCCCGCCACCCGCATGTTCTTGATGTCGTCCAGATTGGTGCGAGTCTCAGGCGAGAAGCGGACGACGATCGGAATCTGTCGTTGCGGCAGGTTGAGCTTCGGCAGGTCGGCCGAATATTCTCCATTCGTCGCCACACGCACGGCTTCGGCGATGGAGCTCGATGTCACGCCGAGCGCTGCTGCGCGTGCAAAGTCGGGCGTGATCTGGATTTCGGGCGCTTGCCGCGCCGCCGTTGACGTCACCGCGCCGATGCCCTGCAGCGTGCGGAGCTGCTCTTCGAGCGCGGTGGCCGCGCTGTCGAGGACGGTTGCATCGTCGCTTGCAAGCGTGATTTCGAGCTTCGTCCCATTGCCGCTGCCGCCGACCTCCACGCGGACGCCGGGGAGTACCGAGAGCGCCTGCCGGATGTCGTTTTCGATTTCCGACTGCTTGCGGTCACGATCGCCGATGGACGACAGCACGGCGACGATCGTAGCGGAGCCGACATCGCTCGTCGTGCTGGCGTCCGGCCCGCCGCCCGAGGCTGCGGAACCGACCGAGGAAAAGACACCTGTCACGTCCTTGAGCTTTCCGACTATACCGGCTGCTTTTCTGGCCGCGGCGTCCGTCTGCTCGATGGTGGCGCCCGGCTGCATGGTGAGCGTGATCTGGGTTCGCGCGTCGTCGGAAGCGGGCAGGAAGCCTGATTTCAGCAGGGGAATGGTGGAAAGCGAAAGCGCGACGACGACGGCGGTTACCGCCGCCGTGGTCTTTCTGTGGTTCATGGCGGCTTTCACGATTGCCATATAGGCGCGCATGATGCGGCCGTCCTTTTCCTCGGTCGGATGGGCCTTCATGAAATAGGCGGCCATCATCGGCGTCAGCAGGCGCGCGACGACCAGCGAGGCGAGGACGGCAACGGCGGCGGTGACGCCGAACTGGCGGAACAGAAGTCCCGGAATGCCGCTCATGAAGGCCGTCGGCAGGAAGACTGCGACCAGCGTGAAGGTGGTTGCGATGACGGCAAGCCCGATCTCGTTGGCGGCTTCGAGGGCGGCATCGATCGGCCTCTTGCCCATCTGCAGGTGGCGGGCGATGTTCTCGACCTCGACGATGGCATCATCGACGAGGATGCCGACCACCAGCGACAGCGCAAGCAGCGTGACGATGTTCAGGCTGAAGCCGCAGAGATACATGACGAGGAAGGTCGGGATGACAGATAAGGGCAGCGCCACCGCCGACAGGATCGTCGCGCGCCAGTCCCGGAGGAAGAGCCAGACGACGATGATCGCCAGGATCGATCCTTCGTACAGCATGTGCATCGAACCGTCGTAATTGTCGATGATCGGCCCGATGGTGCTGTAGGCTTCCTCGATCTGCACGTTGGAATGCTCGGCGGCGAATTGTTCGATCGCCTTGCCGACGTCATCGGCGACACCACTGTCGGAAAATCCGTTCGAACGTTTGATCTCGACTGCGATCACCGGCTTGCCGTCGAGATAGGCCATGGAGGACCGTTCGGCGAAGCTGTCGGTCACGGATGCGACGTCGTCGAGGCGAACCTGCTGGCCGTTCGCCAGGGGAATTCTGAGGCCCTTCAGGGCTTCGACCGATGGCAGGGCGCCGAGCGTGCGCAAGGTCTGGCGGGTGCCGCCGATTTCACCGAGGCCACCCGACGTATCCGCCTGCACGGCCTTCAGCTGCGACGACACGGTGGCCGCGGTGACGCCGAGGGAAGCCATCGTCGTGGGGTCGAGGTCCACATGAACCTCGCGGTCGATCCCGCCGATGCGGTTGACCTGCCCGACGCCGGGCACCGACAGCAGCGCCTTGGTCAGGTCGTTGTCGACGAACCAGGAAAGCTCGGTCTCGTTGAGGGCGGTCGAGCGGATGGCATAGGTGACGAGCGCGGAACTCTGTACCGTGACCTTGGTGACGACAGGCGACTCCATCTGCGCCGGCAGATCGCCCTTGACGCTGTCGACGGCATTGCGGACTTCGTTCAGGGCTGTTTCGCTGTCTTTTTCCAGCTTGAAGGAAACCTTGATCGAGACAGTGCCATCGGTGATGGTCGTGGTGATATGGTCGAGATAGCTGAGCGCGGCGAGACTATCTTCGATGGTGCGCGCGACCTCGGTCTCGAGCTGCGTCGGCGCCGCGCCGTCGAGCGTCGCCGTGACGCTGATGGTGGGAAGGTCCATATCGGGAAAATTCTGGACGGCCAGCTGCTTGAAGGCCAGGAGCCCGCCGACGGCAAGCATCACGAACAGCAGTATCGCCGGTACGGGATTGCGGATCGACCACGCCGAGAAGTTCATCAGTTTGTCTCCGCAACTTTCACGAGGTCATTGTCCGACAGGAACGCGCCGCCCGAGGTCACCACCTTCGACGACCGATCGATGCCGGAGACGATTTCCACCTCCCCATCGTTGCGGCGGCCCGTTTCCACCCGGACCCTTTGCACCCGCTGATCCTCGCCTGATGTGAAGACGTAGCTGATGCCATCCCGGAAGACGATCGCCGTCTCGGGAACGGTCAGCGCCGGGGAGGTCTGCAGTTCGATATTGCCGGTCACGTAAAGCCCGGTGCGTGGACGCATGTCGGCGGGAAGTGCGACATAGACGATCGCCCGGCTGGTATCGGTGCTGACCGACGGTCCGACAAGCCTCACCTTGCCCTCGATGGCCTGGCCGTCCGGCCCGTTGATCTTGACGCTCAGGCCTTCCGAAATGCGCGGGAGATAGCGGGCGGAAACCTCGGCCTGCCATTCGATCCGCTGCTGGCGCACCATGCGGAACAGCTCTGTGCCGGTAGAGACGACAGCACCGAGATTGGCGGAACGCGAGGTTATGACGCCGTCGTCGACGGCGGTGACGGTCGTCTGCCCAAGCTTGATCTTTTCGCTGTCGAGTGCTGCCTCTTCGGACGCAAGACTTGCCGTCGCCGTCTGCTCGTCGGCCAGATATTCGACGATCTTCTCGTCGGAAAGCGCGCCGGAAGGACGCAGCTGCCGCGCCCGGTCGGCATTGGCCTTGGCTTTCGCAAGGCTTGCCTTGGCGGTCTCGACGGCCGCTTCCTGCTTGCGCAGGTCGGCGAGCACGCTTTCCTGGGAAAGCCGGACGAGCGTCTCTCCCTTCGCGACCACGGAGCCGACATCGACCAGGACATCGGTGATGCGCAGGCCGCTCGTCTCCGAGGCGATGATCGCTTCCTGCCACGGTTTCAGCCACCCGCTCGCGGGAACGGTCTCCGGCCAGTCGCGTTGTGCCGGCGCAGCCAAGGAGACGGTGAGCGCGGTTGCGGCGGCCTGTTCCGCCATGGCAAGACGGACGGGAGAGACAAGAACTGCCGCAACAAGCGCAGTGGCAAATATTCTGGACGGTTTTCTCAACAAAGCATTCCTTGTGGTCAAAGGCATCGATGCCTTTGGATCCGCGCGAACGCAACGAAGGACTGCCGCTCATGTCGAGGCAGCCCGCTCCCGGTGCGCGTCGATGTCATGGCAGGATAAGTAGCGGGGCGAACGTTAAGCGCGGTCAAGTTAGTGTTAAGTTAGGTAAAACTTGGCGGGGTGATCGCGTTTTGCTGTATGGCTTGCTGGAATTAATGACGGACGAAGTGAATGAACAAGGTTCTCCTCATCGACGACGATGCCGAGCTGACGACGCTTCTGCAGGAATATCTGGTCGAGGAAGGATATGACGTGGTGACGGATACGGACGGCCGCGCCGCCATTGCCGCGGCCGCCGGCAATACGGTCGATATCATCGTCCTCGACATCATGATGCCGCGGATGAACGGGATTGAGGTCCTGCAGCGGATCAGGAAGCTCAGCCAGGTCCCCGTTCTGATGCTGACGGCAAGGGGCGACGACGTGGACAGGATATCGGGCCTCAATCTCGGCGCCGACGACTATGTGCCGAAACCCTGCTCGCCGGGCGAATTGGCGGCGAGGCTGCGCGCCATCCTGCGCCGCGCCGGCCAGCCGGCCGCGGGCGTCTCGACCGACACGGTCAGGGCAGGGCAACTGGTGATCCATTCCGGCAGCAGAAGCGCCGAATGGCGCGGCGAGACTTTGGATCTGACCGGCACCGAATTCAGCCTGCTCGAGGTTCTTGCCCGCAGCGGCGGTCAGCTGGTGTCGAAGCAGGAGATTTCGAAGCGGGCCTTCGGCAAGCCGCTCACACCGTTCGACCGCCGTATCGACGTCCATATCAGCAGCGTTCGCCAGAAGCTCGGCCTCAGGGAGGACGGGCAATCCTGGATCCAGTCCGTCCGCGGCCAGGGCTATCAACTTCTCGTGGACTGACCATGCCCCGGCTTTTCTGGAAATTCTTCAGGATCATCTGGCTGACGCTGGCGGCAAGCCTCGCTGTTATTATCCTTATCGTCAAACTCCTTCAGGCGGTTCCTTTCGCGAGCGAGCTGGAGCAGGAGCGGCGGACGCTCGTATTGAATCTGACGGCAAATATTCTGGTAGAGGACGGCGAAGCGGCCGCTGCGCGTTTCGTGACCACAAGCGAAAAGACGCAGCCCCTCGGCCTGACCCTGTCGAAGCCTGACGAGGTCGATGCCTGCGCCGAGAAGAACACGATCACCACCCGATCCGTCCCGAAGAATGGGATCTGCTATCGGCTTTCGGTGTCGGCTTCGGGCGGTTCCACCTTCGACAGCCTTGGGCCATTCCTACCCTGGCTCACCATCCTGGTCGCCAGCACGATCGCGGCCGGCGCGCTGGCGCGATACCTCATTCGTCCTGTCGTGCATCTGCGCGACGGCTTGAGCGCGCTCGCCCATGGCCGTTTCGACTTCCGCATCGGCGACAAGATGGCCGGGCGAAAGGATGAAGTCACCGCACTTGCTTATGATTTCGATGCGAGCGCCGCCCGGCTTCAGGAGCTTCAGGATGCGCAGCAGAGGCTGTTCCATGACGTTTCCCACGAGCTGCGCTCGCCTTTGTCCCGCCTGCAGGCCGCCGTCGGCGTTCTCAGGCAGAGCCCGGCCAAACTCGCGGCCATGCTGGATCGCATGGACCGGGAGGTCGAACGGCTCGATACGCTGGTGGGCGAGGTTCTCACACTTGCGAGACTGACGGCGGCATCCAGCCGGCCGCTGAAAACGCAGAGCCTGGATGTGATCGAACTCCTCAACGAAATCCTCGGCGATGCGGCATTCGAGGCCCAGGCGCGAGAGGTTTCGATCACGACGAGCGTTGCGGGCGTCTTCCGCGCCGAGGTCGAAGGCGAACTGATCTACAGGGCGCTCGAAAACGTCGTCCGCAACGCCGTCAAACACACGGCGGAGCATTCCCACATATCGGTATCCTGCGAGGCGGCGGCCGACCGCCTGACGATCCGCGTCGCCGATCACGGACCGGGTGTCGGGCGGGACGAACTCGAGCGCATCTTCCAGCCGTTTTCCCGCGGGAAGGACGCCGTGCCGAGAGGCGGATACGGCCTTGGCCTCGCCATCACCCGGCAGGCGATCGAGCGCCACGGCGGGCGCGTGCACGCATCGCTGCCGGAAGCCGGCGGCCTGGCCATCACGCTGGAACTTCCGAGAAGGCCGACGCCCTATGGGGCGGACGGCGATCAAAGCTGATCTCGATGAAGGCGGGTTTTACCTAACTTTACAGTTTCTTAACCGCCATTAACGCTGGCGTCGCTAAGCCTGAACCCACGATCCCGGTTCAGAAGGCTCGCCCGTGAGTACGTCGCTTCGCACAAGACTATCATCCCTCCGCTACGCCGCATCGCTCCTGACAATTCTGCTGGCAGGCTGCGTCAGCGGCCCGGATCACGGTCCCCCGCAAATGCCGCTGCCCGCCAAATTCGAGGAGGGCGGTAGCAAAAGCAACGGCAATGTCGTGACCGCTGAATGGTGGACGGCCTATCGCGACAAGCGGCTCGACGGTCTGGTGGCCCATGGCCTCCGCGAAAACCTCGATGTGCTGCAGGCGCTCGAGAACATCAATTCGTCTGCCGCCAACGTCACCATCGCCGGTGCCGGCGGCCTGCCGAGCCTGACCGTCGGCGCATCGCATACGCTGTCCGGCGAGAAGGGGCGGCTGCGCACGAGCGTCGGCACCACGAACACATCAGGCGGCGAGGCCAGCCTTTCCTGGCTGCTCGACTTTTTCGGCCAGTATCGCCGCTCCAGGGAAAGCGCGATCGCCTCGCTCGGGGCCGCCTATGCGACGGCCGACAATGCCAAGCTCACCTTTCTGAAAGATCTCGTCGAGAGCTATATCGACGCCCGCTACTATCAGGAGCGCATCGCGCTGTCGCAGGCGAGTTTGAAATCCCGCCAGCAGACTTACGAACTGACGCAGCTGCAGCTGAAAGCCGGTGCGGCCTCCCGCTTCGACGTCGTGCAGGCCGAAGGGCTGGTGCAATCGACAAAGTCCGACATTCCCGGCCTCGAAAAGAGTTTCACGGAATCGGCCCATCACATCGCCACGCTCATCGGGATGCCGGCAGCCTCGCTGATGGGTGAGCTGCGGAAGAGTGCGGGCCAGCCGGTGTTCCGCGGCGATCTTCGCGCCGGCATTCCGGCCGATCTGATCCGCAACCGTCCCGATATCCGCAAGGCCGAACGCGAGCTGGCGGCGGCTGTCGCCAATATCGGCGCAGCCGAAGCCCAGCTCTATCCGTCGATCTCGCTTTCCGGCTCGATCTCGCCGAGCTGGGTCAAATCGTCGGGCGCCAGCGGCGCAAGCCTGACCAGCTGGTCCTTCGGCCCATCTCTCAGTCTGCCGATCTTCGATGGCGGTACGTTGCGGGCGAATGTCGATATCGAAAAATCCGATGCGAAGACCCAGTATCTCGCCTGGAAAGCAGCGGTGCTGAACGGCGTCGAAGAGGTCGAAAATGCGCTGACGGCGGTTCGCCGCGACACCCAGACGCTGGAGCCGTTGCGCAGGCAGGTGCAGACGGCGCAGGAATCGCTCGCGCTCTCGACCGTAAGCTACAAGGATGGCGCCTCCTCGCTGCTCGATGTCCTGGACGCGCAACGTTCGGTCTCCGATGCTCAGGCGAGCCTTGCCGCTACCGTGCAGCAGGTCGCCAAGGACTATGTGGACCTTTATGTCGCCATCGGTGCCGGTTATCTCGAGCCGGAGCAGGTTGCCTCCAAACCAACCGCAAAATCTGGCTAGTTGGGCAGCCGTCCGGCGCTCGCCAAAATGCGGAGCGCGAGCTTCAAATGCGGCAGGTCGAGCATGCGTCCTTCAAGCTGGATGGCGCCTGCGTCAGGGTTCGCTGCAAAGGCGGCGGCGACTTTCTCGGCCCAGGCGATTTCCGAGGCATCCGGGGTGAAGGTCTGGTTGATCGCTTCGACCTGGCTCGGATGGATGGCCATCATGCCGGAAAAACCGTCGCGCCGGCCGCGGCCGGCATAGGCTCTCAGACCGTTGAGATCGCGAAAGTCAGGATAGACGGTTTCGATGGCCGGAACGGCGGCGGCTTGGGCTGCGAAGAGCGTAAGCGAACGGGCAAGCTCGTAGGGCGGCGTATAACGGCCATCCGTTCTTCGCGCGGTCGCGGCCCCCATCGCCGCAGACAGATCCTCTGCACCCCAGGTCAGCCCGCAGAGATAGGCCGAAACCTCCCGGTAGCTGCCGATCTCGAAAATCGCGGACGGCGTTTCCGTCGCGATCGGCAGGATGGGAATGGCAGAGGCGAGGGCGCTTGCAAGCTTCCGCACCGAAGCGGCGCCCTCGGCCTTTGGCAGCATGAGTGCGAAGAGATGAAGGCCGCTCAGGGCGGCAAGGTCTTCTTCGAATTCCGGCGAGGCGAGGGGATTGATGCGGATGAGGAGCTTGGTCTCGCCGGCATGGCGCGGCACGAATTCATGCACGCTGTCGCGGGCCTTTGGTTTGTTGGCCGGCGCGACAGAATCTTCCAGATCGAGAATGACGGCATCGGCGCCCGAGGTGAGCGCTTTTTCGAAACGTTCCGGCCGGTCGCCGGGCACGAAGAGCAGCGAGCGCAGCCTCATGACGGCTTCACCTTCAGCATTGCGGTGCGCAGGCACTGGCAGACGATCTCGTCGCGCTGGTTCAGGGTGATGTGCCGGAAGGTGACGATGCCGGCATCGGGGCGGGAGTTCGAGCGGCGCAGCTCCGTCACCTCGGTTTCCACCCTGAGCGTATCGCCGATGAAGACCGGCTTCGGCATCGTCACCTTGTCATAGCCGAGATTGGCGACCAGCGTGCCGAGCGTGGTGTCGCCGACCGAAAGGCCGACGGTGAGCGCGAAGGTGAAGGTGCCGTTGACGACGATCCGGCCGAATTCGGTGCCGGCCGCATAGCCGGCATCGAGATGCAGCGGCTGCGGATTGTGGGAGAGCGTCGTGAAGAGCAGGTTGTCGGTCTCGGTGACCGTGCGGCGGATGTCATGGGCGATGCGGTCGCCGACCGTCCACTCGTCGAAATAACGGCCGGCCATCACTCCTCTCCCTTCATGACGCTGACGACCAGCTGGTTTTCCGAGACCCTGACACCGGGAGCGACCTGCAGTTTGCCGACGATGCCGTCGAAGGGCGCCCGCAGCGTATGTTCCATCTTCATCGCTTCGACCGTCAGCAGACGGTCCCCCTTGGCCACGCGATCGCCCTCAGTGACGTGGACCGAAATGACGAGGCCGGGCATCGGCGACAGGATGGCGCCGTCGCCCACGCCATGATTTGCTTCGACCTCGCCTGCGTGGGGCAAGCCGATCGGCCAGGCATTGCCGGCATCGAAAAGTACCGTCGCCTCGTCCATCTCGACGGCATTTGTTTCGAGGTCGCCGCGGGCCCTTCCCCAATGGAGGTGACCGTCGATGCGCACGCGCACGCGGCTGTCGCTGGGCCCGGCGATACGGAAGCCGGTCAGTGCGGACCAGGGATCGCCAACCGTGCCCTTCGAAAGTGCCGTCGCTGCCTTGTCGATGACGGTTTCATCGGGCTCCTTCGCCAAAAGGCCTTCGCCGTGGCGGTCGAGGAAGCCGGTATCGATCTGGGCTGCACGGAAATCCGGATCAGTGGCGATGCGGGCGAGAAGACCGGCATTGGATTTGACCGGCCAGACCTCGATACCGGCGCAGGCGGCGGCGAGCTTCGAAAGGGCCGTCTCGCGGTTCGGCCCATGCGCAATGATCTTGGCAATCATCGGATCGTAGAAGGCAGTGATCTCATTGCCCTGATCGACGCCGCTGTCGACGCGGACCGTCTCCGGCAGCTTGAGATATTCGAGCCGGCCGGTCGAGGGCAGATAGCCGGCAGAGGGATTTTCGGCATAGAGCCGGGCTTCGAAGGCCCAGCCATTCATGGCGATCTCGTCCTGATTTTTCGGTAAGGGTTCGCCGGCAGCGATCTTCAGCTGCCAGAGGACCAGATCCTCGCCGGTAATTGCCTCGGTGACCGGGTGCTCCACCTGCAGGCGCGTGTTCATCTCCATGAACCAGATGCGGTCGGGATCGAGGCCTGCGGAGGCATCGGCGATGAATTCGATCGTGCCGGCGCCGACATAGTTCACCGCTTTCGCGGCCTTGACCGCCGCATCGCAGATCGCCGCGCGGGTGGCGGCATCGAGGCCGGGGGCAGGCGCCTCTTCGATGACCTTCTGATGGCGGCGCTGCAGCGAGCAGTCGCGTTCGAAGAGATGAACGCAATTGCCTGATTTGTCGGCGAAGATCTGCACCTCGATGTGACGCGGATTGGCGATATACCGTTCGATTAGAACGCGGTCGTCGCCGAAGGAGGCAGCTGCTTCACGGCGACAAGAGGCGAGAAGCTCGGCGAAATCCTGCGCGCGGTCGACGCGGCGCATGCCCTTGCCGCCGCCGCCGGCAACGGCCTTGATGAGCACGGGATAACCGATGGCCTCGGCCTCGGCCGCGAGCCTTGCTTCGCTCTGGTCCGGCCCGAGATAACCGGGGGTGACGGGCACGCCGGCTGCCTGCATCAATTCCTTGGCGGCGTCCTTCAGACCCATGGCGCGGATGGCGGCCGGCGGCGCGCCGACCCAGATCATGCCGGCCCTTTCCACCGCTTCGGCGAATTCGGCATTTTCCGACAGGAACCCGTAGCCCGGATGGATGGCGGCAGCGCCTGACTTTCGGGCGGCCTCCAGGATGCGCGCCTCAGAGAGATAACTCTCTCGGGCGGGCGGCGGACCGATGGCGATCGCCTCGTCCGCTTCCCGCACGAAAGGCAGGCCGGCATCGGCCTCGGAATAGACGGCGATGGTGCGGATGCCGAGCGTCTTCGCCGTGCGGATGATGCGGCGGGCGATTTCGCCCCTGTTGGCAATGAGAAGACTTTCCATCATGCCGCGCCTCACATCCTGAACAGGCCGAAGCGCGGCCCTTTCGGGATCGGCGCATTCAGGCAGGCGGAAAAGGCAAGGCCCAGTACGTCGCGCGTCTGGCGCGGGTCGATGATGCCGTCGTCCCAGAGGCGGGCGGTTGCATAATAGGGATTGCCCTCCGCCTCGTAACCGGCGCGGATCGGCGCCTTGAAGGCCTCTTCCTCGGCGGCCGGCCAATCCTCGCCGCGCGCTTCCATCGCGTCGCGGCGGATGGTGGCGAGCACCGAAGCCGCCTGCTCGCCGCCCATGACGCTGATGCGGCTGTTCGGCCAGGTGAACAGGAAGCGCGGGCGATAGGCGCGCCCGCACATGCCGTAATTGCCGGCGCCGAAGCTGCCGCCGATGATAATGGTGACTTTCGGCACGGTGGCGGTTGCCACCGCGGTCACCAGCTTGGCTCCGTCCTTGGCGATGCCGCCGGCCTCGTAGCGGCCGCCGACCATGAAGCCGGAAATATTCTGCAGGAAAAGCAGCGGCACGCGGCGCTGGCAGGCGAGCTCGATGAAATGCGCGCCCTTCAGCGCGCTTTCGGAAAAGAGCACGCCGTTATTGGCGATGACGGCAACTGGCATGCCCCAGATGCGGGCGAAGCCGCAGATGAGCGTGGTGCCGTAGAGCGGCTTGAATTCATGCAGTTCCGAGCCGTCGACGATGCGGCCGATCACCTCGCGTACGTCATAGGGCGAGCGCACGTCCTCGGGAATGATGCCGTGAAGGTCCTCGACGTCGAGCTTCGGCGGCCGGGGGGACTGAATATCGATATCGACCGACTTCACGCTATTGAGGCTGGCGACGATATCGCGCACCAGCAGCAGCGCATGTTCGTCATTTTCCGCGACATGATCGACGACGCCGGAGCGGCGGCCATGGGTTTCGGCGCCGCCCAGTTCTTCGGCCGAGATGATCTCGCCGGTCGCAGCCTTGACCAGCGGCGGGCCGGCGAGGAAGATCGTGCCCTGATTGCGCACGATGACCGTTTCGTCGGACATGGCGGGCACATAGGCGCCGCCGGCCGTGCAGCTTCCCATGACGCAGGCGATCTGTGGGATTCCCTCGGCCGACATCTGCGCCTGGTTGTAGAAGATTGCGCCGAAATGGTCGCGGTCGGGGAAGACCTCGGCCTGGTGCGGAAGATTAGCACCGCCGCTATCGACCAGATAGAGGCAGGGCAGGCGGTTCTGCAGGGCGATTTCCTGCGCCCTGAGATGTTTCTTCACCGTCAGGGGGTAATAGGCGCCGCCCTTCACCGTCGCGTCATTGGCGACGATCATCACCTCGCGGCCGCAAACGCGGCCAATGCCAGCGATGATGCCCGCACCCGGCGCCTCGTCGCCGTACATGCCGTTGGCCGCCAGCGCGCCGATCTCCAGGAAGGGACTGCCGGCATCGAGCAGCAGCTGGATGCGGTCGCGCGGCAGGAGCTTGCCCTTGCCGGTATGGCGCTCGCGCGCCGTTTGCGGTCCGCCTTCGCGCGCTTTCGCCGAGCGCTCGTAGAGCTCGTCGATAATCGCTCTGTTCTTGGCTGTGTTGTTTTTGAAGCTGTCGCTGTCGCGGTCGATCGCCGTCGAAATCACCGTCATGATGCGATGAGCTCCCGCCCGATCAGATAGCGGCGGATCTCGTTGGTGCCCGCGCCGATATCGTAAAGCTTGGCGTCGCGCAGGAAACGCTCGACCGGCCATTCCTTGGTATAGCCGGCGCCGCCGAGCGCTTGGATCGCCTCGAGCGACACCTTCACGGCATTCTCGCTGGCAAAGAGGATCGCGGCGGCCGCATCGGTGCGCGTGGCGCGGCCGGCATCGCAGGCCCGCGCCACGGAATAGACATAGGCGCGCGCCGAATTCAGCGCGACGTACATGTCGGCGATCTTGCCCTGCATCAGCTGGAAATCGCCGATCGCCTTGCCGAACTGCTTGCGGTCGCACACATAGGGCAGCACGACGTCCAGGCAGGCCTGCATGATGCCGAGCGGGCCGGCAGCGAGCACGGCGCGCTCGTAATCGAGGCCCGACATCAGGATCTTGACGCCTTCTCCCTCCCGGCCCATCAGCGCCTCGGCCGGCACCTCGCAATCCTGAAAGACCAGTTCGGCCGTATCGCTGCCGCGCATGCCGAGCTTGGAAAGCTTCTTGGAGACGCTGAAGCCGGGCAGGCCTTTTTCGATGATGAAGGCGGAAATGCCTTTCGGGCCGGCGGCCGGATCGGTCTTGGCATAGACGACGAGCACGTCGGCATGCGGTGCATTGGTGATCCAGAATTTCGTGCCGTTGAGGACATAGCGGTCGCCCTTTTTATCGGCGCGCAACCGCATGGAGACGACATCGGAGCCCGAGCCGACCTCCGACATGGCAAGCGAGCCGACATGGTCGCCTGATATCAGCTTCGGCAGATAGCGGTTTTTCTGTTCCGGCGATGCCCAGCGACGGATCTGGTTGACGCAGAGATTGGAATGAGCGCCGTAGCTCAAGCCCACCGAGGCCGAGGCGCGCGAGACTTCCTCCATGGCGACGACATGCTCGAGATAACCGAGGCCGGCGCCGCCGAATTCTTCCTCGACGGTGATGCCATGCAGGCCGAGCGCGCCCATCTGAGGCCAGAGCTGGCGCGGGAACGTGTTGCTTTCGTCGATCTCCGCGGCGAGCGGAGCAATATGACCGGCGGCAAATCGCGCCGTCGTTTCGCGGATCGCGTCCGCGGTTTCGCCGAGCGAAAAATCAAACATGGCACTCCTCCCGCTGAAATATGTAGCGCGGGTTGCGGCAGGTTCAAAGAGGCACCCCATGCCTCCCTCATGCCTGTGCTTGTCACCGGCATCCAACCATCGCGCGTCCGCGCGGTGAATGGCTCTTTGCTCGCTCGAAGAAAGTCTCTTGCGCCCAAGGACTTGGGCGCGCTGGATGCCTGTGACAAGCACAGGCATGAGGGAGTATGTGGAACTGCCAGCGCCAAATAGCGACTGGGTCTAGATGCAGGTCTCGGCTTATTACCCACTGCGCTATTCCCCCGCTTCCTCCCGTCGAAAAGTCTCAGGGCTCTTGCCCATCCATTTGCGAAATGCGCGAAAAAAGGCGCTGGGTTCGGAATAGCCGAGCTGTACGGCGATCTCGCCGATCGTTTTCGAGGTATTCAGCAGCAGTTCGACGGCGAGGTCGCGGCGGATGTCGTCCTTGATGGCGGCATAGCTTTGTCCTTCGTCGTGCAGGCGGTGGCGCAGCGTCGAGGGCGGCATGCGCATGTCGGCGGCGAGTTCGGCGAAGCTTCGCCACGTGGCCGGCGTTGCCTGGTTCAAGCGCCGGCGGACGGCCGCGGCGATGCCGGCATCGTAGCGGTAGCGCACGAGAATATTGGCGGGCGCGCCGCGCAGGAATTGTTTCAGCGCCTGTTCGCTGCGTGAAATCGGCAGGTCGAGCAGGGCGCTGTCGAAACCGAGACGGCTGATCGGCTGCGAGAAACGTACCGGCGCGCCGAAGAAAAGCCGGTAGTCGGCGCCTTGTTTCGGCTCGGCGCAGCGGAAATCCACGAGCCGGATCGGGATGCGGCGGCCGACCAGCCAGCAGGTGATGCCGTGCAGGATGATCCAGTAGGTGCGGTAGGCGAAGGCCGAGCGCGGGCTGTCTGCATCCCTGAGTTCGACCTCCGCCAGTCCGTCGCGGATGACGAGCCGTCCCCGGGGATCGTCGAGCACGACATCGAGGAAGCGCAGTGCCCGGCGCAGCGCCTGACCGAGCGTCGGCGCGTGCAGCACGCAATGGCAGAGCAGCGTGAAACTGCCGCTGCGCATCGGCCGGCCGCCCATGCCGAAGAATTCGTCGTCAAGCTCGGCGGCGATCGCCAGCCAGAGCGCGCCATAGGTTTCCGCCGAAACCGGCTGGTCGACGACCGACAGACCCACGCGGGCGAGGATCGGCGCCGTCGGCTTGCCGAGCCGCCGCAGGCTGTCGAGCGCCTCCTCGACGAAAGCAGGTGCGATCATGCGTCGTTCGATCTCGGCCATCTCATCCCCGCTATGGCAAAACTGGCCGAAATAATGGAGCAGTTTTGTCATCGCTTGCAATAGGTGGAACGAATAGAATCGTGGGCGTCGGTGGCGCTCGGAGGAAGACGCGGCCGGCAGGGAGGAACAGATTCATGCTGATCCGTGGGGCAAGTTTCATCGTCACCGGCGGCGGTTCCGGGCTCGGAGCGGCGACGGCGCGCATGCTGGTCGAGGCCGGCGGGCGTGTGACGATCGCCGATCTCAACGTCGAAGCGGGCGAGGCGATCGCGCGGGAATTCGGTAGTGATGCCCGTTTCGTCAAGGCCGATGTGGCCGATGGCGACGATGGACCGGCGGTGGTCGCCGCGGCAGCCGAAGCCTTCGGCGCCTTGCGCGGGCTGGTCAATTGCGCAGGCATCGCTCCGGCCGAAAAGGTGATCGGCCGCGACGGACCACACCGGCTGGAGAGTTTCGCGCGCACCATCGGCATCAATCTCATCGGCACGTTCAACATGATCCGGCTTGCCGCTGCCGCGATCCAGAATGCGGAGCCGGATGCTGAAGGCGAACGCGGCGTGATCGTCAACACGGCCTCGGTCGCCGCCTTCGACGGCCAGATCGGCCAGGCGGCCTATGCCGCTTCCAAGGGCGGGGTGGCGGCGATGACCTTGCCGATCGCCCGCGAGCTTGCCCGTCACGGCATTCGCGTCGTGTCGATTGCGCCCGGCATTTTCGAAACGCCGATGATGGCCGGCATGCCGGCCGAGGTTCAGACAGCCCTCGGCCAGAGCGTGCCCTTTCCGCCGCGGCTTGGCCGGCCGGCGGAATTTGCCGGACTGGTGCGCCATATCGTTGAAAACAACATGCTGAACGGCGTGGTCATTCGCCTCGACGGCGCATTGCGGATGGGCGCGCGGTAAGCGTGACGCCCAAGGAGGAAAGATGGCATTGCAGGACCCAATCGTCATCGTCGGTGCGGCGCGCACGCCGATCGGCAGTTTCCAGGGAGAGTTGAAGGAGGCGACTGCACCGGAACTCGGAGCGGCGGCGATCCGCGCAGCACTTGAGCGCAGCAGCGTCGAAGCCGAGGCGATCGAGGAGGTCGTTTTCGGCTGTGTGTTGCCGGCGGGGCAGGGGCAGGCTCCGGCGCGCCAGGCGGCGATCCATGCGGGCCTCCCCTTCGCGACCGGCGCCAGCACCGTCAACAAGATGTGCGGCTCGGGCATGAAGGCGGTCATGATGGCGCATGACCAGATCGCCGCGGGCAGCGTTTCGATCGCTGTCGCGGGCGGCATGGAAAGCATGACGAATGCGCCCTATCTCCTTGACAAGGCCCGCGGCGGCTACAGGCTCGGCCACGGGCGCGTCGTGGATCATATGTTCCTCGACGGGCTGGAGGATGCTTATGACAAGGGGCGCTTGATGGGCAGCTTCGCGGAGGATTGCGCCGAGGCCTATCAGTTCACGCGCGAGGCGCAGGACAGCTATGCCATCGCCTCGCTGACGCGAGCGCAGAAGGCGATCGCTGAAGGCTGTTTCGACAGCGAGATCGTGCCGGTAACGGTCAGATCGGGCAAATCAGAGCAGATTGCGAGCCGCGACGAGCAGCCGGGCAAGGCCAAGCTCGACAAGATCCCGACGCTGAAGCCCGCCTTTCGCGATGGCGGCACGGTGACGGCCGCCAATTCCAGTTCGATCTCCGATGGCGCGGCAGCCCTCGTTCTGATGCGCCGCTCCGAAGCCGAGCATCGCGGCCTGACACCGCTCGCTACCATCCTTGGCCATGCCACCCATTCGCAGGCGCCCAACCTTTTCGCCACCGCGCCGATCGGCGCGCTGCAGAAGCTCTCCGACCGGACCGGCCTGGCGCTTGCGGATGTCGATCTCTTCGAAATCAACGAGGCTTTCGCCGTCGTCGCCATGGCGGCAATGCGCGATCTCGACCTGCCGCATGAAAAGGTGAACGTGCATGGCGGCGCCTGCGCGCTCGGCCATCCGATCGGCGCATCGGGCGCCCGCATTCTGGTGACGCTGCTTTCAGCATTGGAGCGTTACGATCTGAAGCGCGGCATGGCCGCGCTCTGCATCGGCGGCGGCGAGGCGACGGCCGTCGCTATCGAGCGGCATTAGCGGGGAGGCAAATAGATGATCCTTTCCGAACTCGAGCAGCAGATCTCGGATCTCGCCCGCGACTTTGCCCGCGACCGCTTGGCGCCGGGGGCGACCAAGCGCGACCGGGAGCATCTCTTCCCGCGCGAGGAGCTGAAGGAGATGGGCGAACTCGGGCTCCTCGGCATGCTGGTGCCGGAAGCCTATGGCGGCTCGGATACCGGTGTGGTCGCCTATGCCGCGGTACTCGAGGAGATTGCCGCCGGCGATGGGCCGTGTTCGACGATCATGAGCGTGCACAGCTCCGTCGGCTGCGTGCCGATCCTGAAATTCGGCAGTGAGGAGCAGCGGCAGCGCTTCCTGCCGAAACTCGCGAGCGGCGAATGGATCGGCGGCTTTGCGCTCACCGAACCGCAGGCCGGTTCCGACGCCTCGAACCTGAAGACAAGGGCGCGGCGTGACGGCGATCATTACGTGATCGACGGCGCCAAGCAGTTCATCACCTCGGGCAAGAACGGTAATGTCATCATCGTCTTCGCCGTCACCGATCCCGACGCCGGCAAGAAGGGTATCACCGCCTTCATCGTGCCGACGGAGACGCCGGGTTACGAGGTGATCCGGGTCGAGGAAAAGCTTGGACTGCATTCCACCGATACCTGCCAGATCGCCTTCAACGCCATGCGCATTCCTGCGGATTTGAGGCTCGGTGCCGAAGGCGAAGGCTATCGCATTGCGCTCGCCAATCTCGAGGGCGGGCGGATCGGCATCGCGGCGCAGGCCGTCGGCATGGCGCGCGCAGCCTTCGAGGCGGCGCGGGACTATGCCAAGGAGCGTACGGCCTTCGGAAAGCCGATTTTCGAGCATCAGGCCGTTGCCTTTCGTCTCGCCGATATGGCGGTGCGGATCGAGGCGGCGCGCCAGCTCGTCTTTCATGCGGCTTCTCTTCGGGAGGCGGGGCTGCCCTGCCTTTCGGAAGCCTCGATGGCGAAGCTTTTTGCCTCGGAGATGGCCGAACGCGTCTGCTCGGACGCGATCCAGATCCACGGCGGTTACGGCTACATGGCCGATTATCCGGTCGAGCGCATCTATCGCGATGTGCGCATCTGCCAGATCTACGAGGGGACGAGCGACGTGCAGCGCATGGTGATCGCCCGCAATCTATAAGAACCACATCCGGCCCTGCTTCCGGGGAGGGGAGCACGGCCGGCAAAGGGAGGAAAGAAAAAACATGGTGGATTCCGCTCGTTTGAGCCTGCACGTCCCCGAACCCGCCGTCCGCCCGGGCGGCCAGCCCGATTTTTCCAACGTCAAGATCGCCAAGGCCGGGTCCGTGCCGCGGCCGGAGGTGGACGTCGCATCCGAGGATATCCGCGATCTCGCCTATTCGATCATCCGCGTCTTGAACCGTGACGGCGAGGCGGTCGGTCCCTGGGCCGGATCGCTCTCCGATGAGGAACTGCTGACCGGGCTTCGCAATATGATGAAGCTGCGCGCCTTCGATGCCCGCATGCTGATGGCGCAGCGCCAGGGCAAGACTTCTTTCTACATGCAGCATCTCGGCGAAGAGGCCGTCAGCTGCGCCTTCCGCAAGGCGCTCGTGAACGGCGACATGAATTTTCCGACCTATCGCCAAGCAGGCCTTTTGATTGCCGACGACTACCCGATGGTCGAAATGATGAACCAGATCTATTCGAACGAGAGCGACCCGCTGCACGGCCGGCAGCTGCCGATCATGTATTCCTCCAAGGATCACGGCTTCTTCACCATCTCGGGCAATCTCGCCACCCAATATGTGCAGGCCGTCGGCTGGGCGATGGCGTCGGCGATCAAGAACGACAGCCGCATTGCTGCGGCCTGGATCGGCGACGGATCGACGGCGGAATCCGATTTCCATTCGGCGCTCGTTTTCGCCTCGACCTACAAGGCGCCCGTCATCCTCAACATCGTCAACAATCAGTGGGCGATCTCCACCTTCCAGGGCATTGCCCGCGGCGGCTCCGGCACGTTCGCCGCCCGCGGCCTCGGTTTCGGCATTCCGGCGCTGCGGGTCGACGGCAACGATTATCTCGCCGTCCATGCCGTCGCCCGCTGGGCGGCCGAGCGCGCCCGGCGCAATCTCGGGCCGACGCTGATCGAACATGTCACCTATCGCGTCGGCGCGCATTCGACCTCCGACGATCCGAGCGCCTATCGGCCGAAAACGGAATCGGAAGCCTGGCCGCTCGGCGATCCCGTGCTGCGGCTGAAGAAACATCTGATCGTCAAGGGCGTCTGGTCGGAGGAGCGGCATGTGCAGGCGGAAGCCGAAATCATGGATGAGGTGATCGAAGCGCAGCGCCAGGCGGAGACGCACGGCACGCTGCATGCCGGCGGCAAGCCTTCGGTGCGCGACATTTTCGAAGGCGTCTATGCCGAGATGCCGCCGCATATCCGCCGCCAGCGGCAGAAGGCGGGGTACTGACATGGCCAGGATGACGATGATCGAGGCCGTGCGCAGCGCCATGGACGTCTCGATGGCGCGCGACGACAATGTCGTGGTCTTCGGCGAGGATGTCGGCTATTTCGGCGGCGTCTTCCGCTCGACGCAGGGCCTGCAGGCGAAATACGGCAGAACGCGCTGCTTCGATACGCCGATCAGCGAATCCGGCATCGTCGGTACGGCGATCGGCATGGCGGCCTATGGGCTGAAACCCTGTGTCGAGATTCAGTTCGCCGATTACATGTATCCGGCCTATGACCAGCTGACGCAGGAGGCGGCGCGCATCCGCTACCGGTCCAACGGCGATTTCACCTGCCCGATCGTCGTGCGCATGCCGACAGGCGGCGGCATCTTCGGCGGCCAGACGCACAGCCAGAGCCCGGAAGCGCTCTTCACCCATGTCTGTGGGCTGAAGGTGATCGTGCCGTCCAATCCCTATGATGCCAAGGGCCTGCTGATCGCGGCGATCGAGGACCCTGATCCCGTCATGTTTCTGGAGCCGAAGCGGCTCTATAACGGCCCCTTCGACGGTCATCACGAGCGGCCGGTGACGCCCTGGTCGAAACACGACCTCGGCGAGGTGCCCGACGGCCATTATACCATTCCGATCGGCAAGGCCGAGGTGCGGCGCACGGGATCGGCGGTGACAGTGATCGCCTATGGCACCATGGTGCATGTGGCGCTCGCCGCGGCCGAGGATGCCGGTATCGATGCCGAGGTGATCGATTTGAGAAGCCTGCTGCCGCTCGATCTCGATACGATCGTCAGATCGGTCACCAAGACCGGGCGCTGCGTCGTTGTTCATGAGGCGACCTTGACGTCGGGATTCGGCGCCGAAGTCGTGTCGCTGGTGCAGGAACATTGCTTCTATCATCTCGAAGCGCCTGTCGTGCGCGTCGCCGGCTGGGACACGCCCTATCCGCATGCGCAGGAGTGGGACTATTTTCCCGGTCCAGGCCGGGTCGGGCGGGCGCTCGCCGAAGTCATGGAGGCCTGAGCCATGGGCGAATTCATCATCAAGATGCCCGATGTCGGGGAAGGGGTCGCCGAGGCCGAGCTTGTCGAATGGCATGTGAAGCCAGGAGATCCGGTCCGCGAGGACATGGTGATCGCCGCCGTGATGACCGACAAGGCGACCGTCGAAATTCCCTCTCCCGTCAACGGCACGGTCATCTGGCTTGCCGGCGAGGTCGGTGACCGGATTGCGGTGAAGGCGCCGCTGGTGCGGATCGAGACCGCTGGAGATGTGGGCGAGGCGCAGCCGATGCAGATCTCGCAGGCGCCGATTGCCGAACCGGCCAAGGGCGAAACGGCAAAGCCCGCGCCGCCGCCTCCTGCCGCGCAGCCCGCCGAAAAGCCGCTCGCCGCGCCCTCGGTGCGGCTCTTCGCCAGGGAAAGCGGCGTCGATCTGAGGCAAGTGCAGGGAAGCGGACCGGCCGGGCGTATCCTGCGCGAGGATGTCGAGCAATTCCTGGCCCAGGGAACGGCGCCTGCGGCGGCAAAGACGGGCTTCGCCAGGAAAACGGCGACCGAAGAAATCAAGCTCACTGGCCTGCGCCGCCGGATCGCCGAGAAGATGGTGCTGTCCACCTCGCGCATTCCTCACATCACCTATGTGGAGGAAGTCGATATGACGGCGCTCGAGGAACTGCGCGCCACGATGAACGGCGACCGCCGGGAGGGTCATCCGAAGCTGACGGTTCTGCCCTTCCTGATGCGGGCGCTGGTCAAGGCGATTTCCGAGCAGCCGGAGGTCAACGCCACCTTCGACGACGATGCCGGCATCATCACGCGTTATAGTGCCGTGCATATCGGCATCGCCACGCAGACGCCAGCCGGGCTGACCGTGCCCGTCGTGCGGCATGCGGAAGCGCGCGGCATCTGGGATTGCGCGGCCGAGATGAACCGGCTGGCGGAAGCGGCGCGCTCGGGCACGGCGACGCGTGATGAGCTTTCCGGCTCCTCCATCACCATCAGCTCGCTTGGAGCGCTTGGCGGCATCGTCTCGACGCCCGTCATCAATCATCCTGAGGTCGCGATCATCGGCGTCAACAAGATCGCCACGCGTCCGGTCTGGGACGGGACGCAATTCGTGCCGCGCAAGATGATGAATCTCTCCTCGAGCTTCGATCATCGCATTATCGACGGCTGGGATGCGGCGACCTTCGTGCAGCGCATCCGTACGCTCCTCGAAACGCCGGCGCTCATTTTCATCGAAGGCTGAGCCATGAAAGAAATTCTCTGCAAGCTCCTCGTCATCGGCGCCGGTCCGGGCGGCTATGTCTGCGCTATCCGCGCCGGCCAGCTCGGCATCGATACCGTCATCGTCGAGGCGGGAAAGCCGGGCGGCACCTGCCTGACGGTCGGCTGCATCCCTTCCAAGGCGCTGATCCATGCGGCCGAGGAATTCGACGCGACGCAAAAGATGCTCGCCGGCAGGAACCCGATGGGCATCCGTATCGAAGGCGCTTCACTTGATTTGCGAAGGACGATTGCCTGGAAGGACGGCATCGTCGGCCGGTTGACGGGCGGCGTCTCCGGGCTGTTGCAGAAGGCGCGGGTCAAGATCGTCCACGGCCGCGCCCACTTTCGCGACGGCAAGACCGTAGAGGTCGAGACGGAAACCGGCCAGCAGATCATCCGCGCCGAGACCGTGGTGATCGCCACCGGCTCCGATCCGGTGGAGCTTGCCAGCCTGCCCTTCGGCGGTCGCGTCATTTCCTCGACCGAGGCGCTGTCGCTGACGGAGCTGCCCAAGAAGCTCGTGGTGGTCGGCGGCGGCTATATCGGGCTGGAACTCGGCACGGCCTTCTCCAAGATGGGATCGGAAGTCACGGTCGTCGAGGCGACGCAACAGGTGCTGCCGCTCTATGACGCCGAGATGGTGCGGCCCGTCCTGCGCAAGCTCACCGAAAGCGGTATCCGTGTGTTGACGGGTGCGAAGGCCATGGGTCTTGCCGACAATGGCGAGGCATTGCTCATCGAAACCTCCGACGGCCGGCGGGAGACCTTGCCGGCCGACCGCATCCTCGTCACCGTCGGCCGCCGCCCGCGAACAGCGGGATCCGGTCTCGAAGAGCTCGATCTCGATCGTGCCGGTCCTTATCTCAGGATTGATGATCGCTGCCGCACCTCCATGCGCGGCATCTATGCGATCGGCGACGTGACCGGCGAACCGATGCTGGCCCACCGGGCCATGGCGCAAGGGGAGATGGTGGCGGAGATCATCGCCGGCAGGAAGCGGGCCTGGGACAAGCGCTGCATTCCCGCCATCTGCTTCACCGATCCCGAGATCGTCAGCGCCGGTCTCTCGCCGGCGGAGGCGCGGGCACAAGGCTATGAGATCCGCACCGGGCAGTTTCCCTTCAGCGCCAATGGACGGGCGATGACGATGCTGTCCGAAGAGGGCTTCGTGCGCGTCGTCGCCCGCGCCGACACCAATCTCGTTCTCGGCCTGCAGGCAGTGGGGGCGGGTGTCTCCGAACTCTCGGCCGCCTTCGCCATGGCAATCGAGATGGGCGCACGCCTGGAAGACATCGCCGGCACCATCCACGCACATCCGACCCGCAGCGAAGCGATCATGGAAGCGGCGGCGAAAGCTTTGGGAAGTGCCTTGCACATCTGAAAGAGATGACGGGATCCCGGTATGGTTGTGGGTCGGGCTTTCTCTCGGCTACAGACATTTCAGCCTAAAATGAACATGGGGCTAATTCGATGCTTCGGGATCTTGCAGCCACGTCGGAATATCCAGCTTAGCGTGGAGGATACGCCATACGTCGACATGATCGGCTTGCTCGAGATAGAAGACGATATAGGGAAAGTCCTTTAGTCTTATGCTGCGTAGATCAGGCAGGCCGAGTTCATATGCATAACGCAAGGAACCCGATGCAGGATGCTCGGCGAGCAAAGGAAATGTCGACTGCAATGCATCAACGAAGCCTATCGCGACTTGAGCGCCAGCCTCGCGAGCATAGTAACCCACGGCGTTCTCGGCGTCTTCGCGAGCCGATTGGCGGGGGATAACAGACTTTGCTGTCACTTGGAGCTTTGTTTCAAGGCGCGGTCGCGCAAGCCGTCGAAATAATTGGCATTAACCGGCTCGGTTGCTGCGGATGACGCGCCCTCAAGCAGCAGATCGCGCAAATGCTGCCGCTCTTTGTCGCGACGGATCAGCTCACGTACATACTCGCTGCTCGTGCCATAACCTCGCCCGGCGACCTGTTGATCGACGAAGTGTTTTAGGCTGTCGGGCAACGAGATATTCATAGTGCTCATCGGGGCAGGGTAGCTACTATGGCAAAATTTGGCAAGGCTTGGGTTCTACAATTTTGTGGCAGGTTCTTCCTCAGCCTTCCCCGCAGAACGTGCGCGTTGCCGCAATCCACTCCAGAGTTCGCCGCTCGGGATCGGAATTGCGTGTGATGTCGGTGACGACGGCAGCGCTGTCGGCGCCGTTTTCAAACACACCGGGGATGCGCTCCACGTTCAGCCCGCCAATGGCGACGAGGGGTAGGGGGCCGATGCGGCTCCTCCAGTCGCGCAGCCGATCGAGGCCCTGCGGCGCCCAGGGCATGACCTTGAGGATGGTGGCATAGATCGGCCCGAGCGCGATATAGTCCGGGCGGGCCGCAAGTGCGACGTCCAGTTCCGCCTCGTCATGGGTGGAGAGCCCTAATTTCAGGCCGGCCTTGCGGATGGCGGCAAGATCGGCGGCCGCCAGATCCTCCTGGCCGAGGTGGATGAAATCGCAGCCTTCTTCGATGGCAAGCTGCCAGTGGTCATTGACGATCAGCTGGCAGCCATGCGTCTCGCAGACTGCTTTTGCCGCTCGGATTTCCGCGCGTATGTCCTCCAGCGCTCGTTCCTTGACGCGCAATTGCACGAGTTTGACGCCAAGCGGAACCAGCCTTTCGATCCAGGCGGCGTTGTCGACGATCAGATAGAACGGATGGAGCGTCATGCGAAAACCGCCTTTCCGATCACCGGCGTCGAGGGAACCGCCATGTCGCGCGGCTCCAGCATGCCGGCGCCGAATGCCTGCCTGCCGGCATCGATCGCTTTGGCAAAGGCTTCCGCCATGGCGGCAGGATCGCCCGCTCCGGCGACCGCCGTGTTGAGCAGGACCGCATCAAAGCCCAGTTCCATCACGGTCGTTGCATGCGACGGCCGCCCGATCCCCGCATCGACGATCAGCGGTACACCGGGAAAATGCGCCCGCATGGATCGAAGGGCGGAAAGATTGAGCGGCCCCGCCGCCGTCCCGATCGGCGCGCACCAGGGCATCAGCACCTTGCATCCCGCCTCCAGCAGGCGCTCGGCCACCACCAGATCGTCGGTCGTATAGGGAAAGACCTCGAAACCTTCGCCGCAAAGGATGCGGGCGGCCTCGACGAGCCCGAATACGTCAGGCTGCAGCGTGTCGTGGTTGCCGATCACCTCCAGCTTGATCCAATTGGTCTGAAACACATCGCGCGCCATCTTGGCCGTCAGCACCGCCTCGGAGACGCCATGGCAGCCGGCGGTATTGGGGAGCACGCGCACTCCGAGCGCGCGGATCATGTCGAAGAATACGTTGCCGTTGCGCCCGCCGACGGCTTCACGCCGCAGCGACACCGTGACGATGTCCGTTCCGGATCGCTTGACGGCGTCGGCGAGGACCGCCGGTGAAGGGTAGCGCGCGGTGCCGAGAAGAAGCCGCGATCCGATCTGGTTTCCGTAGAGATCAAGCATGTCAGCCTCCCTGCATCGGGGTCAGGATCTCGACCCGGTCATTGTCGTTGAGAGCGTGATCGTCGCGGTCCTCGCGAGGAACGAGCTCGCCGTTGACCGCGGTTGCAAGCCATTCTCCCTCGTAGTCGAGTGCGGTGAGCAGCTGCGAAAGCGTGCTTGCGGCGATTGTCTGGGGTTCGCCATTGATGATCAGACGCATTGGGAGCTCCTTTGCTTCGTCCATTCGGAAAAGACGAGATCGGCGGCTTTTGCCGCCATTGCGGGCGCCAGGAGAAAACCGTGGCGATAAAGGCCGTTGAACACGACGGCATTGCCTTGCCGTATCACCCGAGGGAGGTTGTCGGGGAAGGCCGGGCGGATGCCGGCGCCGGTTTCGACGAGGGTCGCGTCAGCAAAGGCGGGATGCAGCGTGTAAGCCGCGTTCAGCAATTCCATCAGCGAGCGCGCGGTGATCAGCCCGCCGAAATCGCTCTCGATCATGGTCGCGCCGACCATGAAGAGGCCGGCGCCGCGGGGCACGATATAGACCGGGATGCGGGGATGAAGCAGGCGGACGGGCCGTGAAAGCTCTATTTCATCGCTGTGCAGATAGAGCATTTCGCCTCGCACGCCGCGCAGGTCGTCAACCTGGCCAATGCGCGCAGCACCCGCACAGTCGACGATATCGGAGAAACCATCTTCCTCCGCGGCGCCGCCTGCGAAGACAACGCCCTGCGCCGACAGTTTGTCTTTCAGCGCGATAAGTGTCCGCCGGGGATCGAGATGCGCTTCCTCGGGGAAAAACAGGCCATGCCGGAACCGGCCGGCAAGAGCCGGCTCGAGCAGGGCGATGTCTTCCTCCTCCACCCATCGATAGTTGCTCGTCCGCCCGGCAAAGCGCTTCAGCTCTCCATGGTCACGCGCCGGCGCGACCACCAGTGTCCCGTTGCGGACGACGTGGCCGGGCAGGATCGCTTCCCAGCGGTCGGCCGCCTGCCCGCCCAGCCGGACCACGGCCTCGTCGGCGCTTTCACGCTCGCACCATGGCGCCAGCATGCCGCCGGCGAGCCACGAGGCGGCTCGATCGAAGTTCGCATGCGGGTCGACGACGCTGACCTCGGCGCCGCGGGCCTGCAGTTCGTGCGCAACGAGGAGGCCGGAGATGCCGGCCCCTTTCACGAGGACGCGCATCTCAGGCTCCCGTGGCCTCGATCGACGAGACGGCAACATAAAGGTCGCCGCCTTCGCGGTAACGGGCCGCCATGGCCTCGAGACCCTCCTTCTGCGCCTCCGACCTTATATCGTGCGATATCCGCATCGAGCAGAATTTCGGGCCGCACATCGAACAGAAATGGGCGACCTTGTGCGCCTCTTTCGGAAGTGTCTCGTCGTGGAAGGAGCGGGCCGTCTCGGGATCGAGCGAAAGATTGAACTGGTCTTCCCAGCGGAATTCGAAACGGGCGCGCGACAGCGCATCGTCGCGAATACGCGCCGCGGGATGGCCCTTGGCGAGATCGGCTGCATGGGCGGCGATCTTGTAGGTGATGACGCCGGTCTTGACGTCGTTGCGGTCAGGCAGGCCGAGATGCTCCTTCGGCGTGACGTAGCAGAGCATGGCCGTGCCGAACCAGCCGATCATCGCCGCGCCGATCCCCGAGGTGATGTGATCGTAGCCCGGCGCAATGTCGGTCGTCAGCGGGCCGAGCGTATAAAAGGGGGCCTCGCCGCAGACGGCAAGCTGCTTGTCCATGTTTTCTTTGATCTTGTGCATCGGCACATGGCCCGGCCCCTCGATCATGACCTGGCAATCCTTGGCCCAGGCGATCTTTGTCAGTTCGCCGAGCGTTTCGAGTTCGGCAAATTGCGCCGCGTCGTTGGCGTCGGCGATCGAGCCGGGGCGCAATCCGTCGCCGAGAGAGAAGGAGACGTCATAGGCGCGGCAGATGTCGCAGATTTCCTCGAAATGCTCGTAGAGGAAGCTCTCGCGATGATGGTGCAAACACCACTTGGCCATGATCGAACCGCCGCGCGAGACGATGCCGGTGACGCGGTTGACGGTCAGCGGGATATAATGCAGCCGCACACCGGCATGGATGGTGAAATAGTCGACGCCCTGTTCGGCCTGTTCGATCAGCGTATCGCGATAGATTTCCCAGGTGAGGTTTTCGGCGATGCCTTCGACCTTTTCCAGCGCCTGGTAAAGCGGCACGGTGCCGATCGGCAGCGGTGAGTTGCGGATGATCCATTCGCGGATATTGTGGATGTTGCGGCCGGTCGAAAGGTCCATGACGGTGTCGGCGCCCCAGCGGGCGGCCCAGACCATCTTCTCGACCTCCTCCGCCATCGACGAGGTGACCGCCGAGTTGCCGATATTGGCGTTGATCTTCACCAGGAAATTCCGGCCGATGATCATCGGTTCCGATTCCGGATGATTGATATTGGCCGGAATGATCGCCCGTCCGGCTGCGACTTCCTGGCGCACGAATTCCGGCGTCACGTGATCGGGAATATGGGCGCCGAAGCTCTCGCCATCGCGAAGCATCGCGCCGGCCTGGGCTTTGCGGCCGAGATTTTCGCGAATGGCGATGAATTCCATCTCCGGGGTGATGATACCGGCGCGCGCGTAAGCCAGCTGCGTCACCGCCCTGCCGTCCTTGGCCCGCAACGGCTGACGTTTTGCCGGAAATTCCGGCGTCAGCCGCTCGCCGCTGGCAAAGCCGTTGTCCTCGGGGCGGATGTGGCGGCCCTCATAGGGCTCGACGTCGCCGCGCGCGAGCACCCAGTCGCGGCGCAGCGCGGCAAGGCCTTGCTCGATACGGATGTCGGCGCCTTCGATCGTGTAGGGGCCGGAGGAATCATAGACGGTCACCGGCGGTTCGCCGGAGGTCGGATGCAGGCTGATCTGCCGCATCGGGACTTGAAGATCGGCATGGATCTCTCCCGCGACGTGGATCTTGCGCGATGCCGGCAGGGGGCCGGTCGTGACGGTTGGGGTGAGGTTCTTTGCGGCAATGGTCATGGTTTGAGGCTCCAAAGTGCAGTTGGAGACCCAGTCAGTCAGCCGGAATGATGAAAAGACGCCGGCCTGGATTCCACGCGTGAACCCGCAGCCTTCGAGCGCTTGCACCGTCCCTACGCCAGTATGAACTGGATCAGGTTCAACGGGTCACTGCGCCACAACAGGCAAAGCCTTATTGTCCAGCAGTATCTCAGCCCCTTGCCGGGACCCCCCTGGTGAATGCTGCGGAGGCTACGTCCTCGATCCAGTTCATGTCAACCCTGGAGCTGAAAGTAACCCGATTGCCACGCACGAGTGGCGATGCCGCCGGACTGGGCACATTGGTTTGTGAGCCGCCCAGCCCGTCGAAGCTTACGACAGCTTTTTGATCGTGCTGTAAATGATGTTGCGGTTAGCGCCGAACCAGACCGCCTTATCAACCGTGTGTTCCGGCGCACTACCATTGGCAATACGCCACATATCGGCCTCGGAACGCTGGAGGAGCTCCCAGTTCATGTAGGATTCCATGTATCCGTCATCCGCCATCTCGTCGGAGAAGTTGGCAAATAGAAAGACGCCGCCCGGTTTCAGCATTTCCATGCAAATCTGCGTCAGTCGGATTGCTACTTTATCGGTAAGGTAATCGTACAATCCTGCTGCGTAGATGAGATCGAAGGTGCCGATTTCATGTTTTCGCGCCAGCAAGCCGCGCACAGATCCGTTGATAGCCTCGACCGAAGTTCCATGGAACTGGCTCGCGATCGAGCCGATGCTTTGGGGATCCTGATCAAGAGCAACCCAGCGTTTAAGGCGGCCTTCCGCAAGTGCTTTTGATTCCTCCGCTTCGCGAAGGTGACCGGCGGCGATGGCGAGGACCTCGGTATCGCGACCTATTCGCGCAGCGGTCTCATCGACGTAGCGGGTCAGGGTGTCGCGACGTTCCCTCACGGCTACCGGGCCGGGAGCGTTTATCGTGTATTCGAAGATATCCAGACCGAGAGGGGTAGATCTGGCCACTTCTTCGGCCGCCGCCGAATGCCCATAAATAAAGTCTATCAGACCGGCATCACCGGAGTAGCCGCGGGGTTTCTCAAAGGACCAACGAGTAAACGGGCACTGCTGCAGAATCTCTGCCGAGGGATGTGCCTGAATAATCGGGATGAGCTTCTGCCACACAGCAGCGCCGAATTTTAGACGGATGTCATGGAGCTGGCCAATCAACCATTTGACCGCGTCAGGCAGGCCTTTGCCGGCGGCGAACCGCTGCATAGCAATGGTGATGACGATTGCAAACTCAGCCTCCGCAATTCGCAGGTGGTCTGTTTCATTATCCTTGTTAGGTGAGGGGAACTGATTGCTGACGGACTGCGGTATAATCAAGCTTTGGCCATCGAGGGAAAAAAGCGGCTGAACCAAGGAAACCTCATCGGTGAATAGAGATTTAAAAGATTGCATAAAATCCTTAGCATTTTCGTGAAGGTCAAGCGTAAAGGTTGGCGGCAGTGTCCCCCGTGCACGTCCTGGCTTTAGAAAGTATTAGTGAACCCAAGAGATACTCCGCCCGCTTGGGGATCGTTTGGGCGTTATCGGTTGATGCGGGGTCCGCGTAGGGCTATCCAGCTTCAGCTAGCGGTCTGTGTAGAGCAACTGCTGTAAGATGTTGGGTGGCAGGGGCATGATGCACGTGTTAGCCGAGACCGCAGTCGCCGCCTCGCGGCCGACACTGTCGCCAGAACAGTTGCGTCGTCTTTATAAGCAGGAGAGCGAGAGCGGCCGAAAGAGCGCGACGCGCAAGGGCCTCTGGATAGCGGTAGCTGCTTACCTTGCATACGCTTTCACGGACTATCTTTTTATCGGTGATGTCGTTCAGTACACGATCGCTGGCCGGTTGGCGGTCGGCGTCAGTGCGCTCTGCATGCTGGAACTCTTACTCTACCGCAAAGCAAAGGCCGATACGGTCGACATGGCCGCGGCGGTGTCCGTGCTGGCAGCCTATCTTGTCTGGCTTCTGACCGGCCAGATGACCACGGTCAGGGACGCCTTCTCATATTATATGGTTTTTGGCGCGATCTTCATGATGAGCGTCAACCTGTTCTTCAGTTTCCGGTTCCCGGTTGCTCTTGCCGCCTCTGCAACGAACGTGCTCATCTTCATCGGCGCCCTCTATCTGTTCGTGCCTATGTTGCTTCTCCACAAGCTGATCCTCGGCGCATTCTGCATTTCTTGCTTTATTTTCACGTCTTACGTGAACCTTCAGCTCAATAGAGAGCGCTACAAAGTGTTCTTGAATGCTCTTGAAGCTGGTTTGCAGCAAGCTGCTGCCGACGAGAGGGGCAAGGCTCTTTTGCACCTCTCAAACACGGACTCGTTGACCGGCCTGGAAAATCGCCGGGCAATCGATCAACGTCTGCGTGATCATTGGCAACGCTGGCATGACCATAGGGCGCCCTTTGCCGTTCTGCTTATCGATGTCGATCATTTCAAGCGCTATAACGACTGTTACGGCCATCAAGAAGGTGACCGGTGTCTTGTAGCGGTCTCCCAGCTCCTCCAAAGCGTGGCCCAGTCCCAGGGCGCGATCATCGGGCGATATGGCGGTGAGGAGTTCATCGTCATCACACCGATGCCAAATCCGGAAAGAGCGACCGAGCTTGCGGAAGCAATGTGTGCTGCCGTTCGAGCCTTGGCTTGGCCGCATGAGCACAGGCGAGACGGGACCACCGTCATTACCGTGAGTGTCGGCGTTTCCTATACGCGGGATCAGACCAAGCAGGTCGACAAGGTCATTCATGAAGCTGATCGCGCGCTTTATGCCGCCAAGGCAACGGGCCGCAACACTCAGCGGGTCTTCGATCCTGATGACCCGCTGAGCAGCGATGACAGCGAGGATATAGCTGCGACCCTGAGGATCGCGCTTGAACACGACCTTGTCTCCCTCGTCTATCAACCGATCCGCAACGTGCAGACGGGCAAGACGGATGCTGTCGAAGCTTTGATGCGTTTGAGGATGTTGGACGGAACGGCCGTGTCCCCTGCCACATTTATCCCGGTTGCGGAAAGGACAGGTTCGATCATCGAACTGGGGCGGTGGGCGATTCGCACTGTCTGCCGGGACCTGTTGGCGACCGGCGTGGTGCAAGTGGCAAGCGTCAACGTTTCGCCGATTGAACTCAAGATGCCAGGTTTCGCGAGCTATGTCGCAGCAACACTGGCCGAATTCAACGTGACGGGCGCTCGGCTTGCTTTCGAAATTACCGAAGGAGTGGAGCTGGAAATCGACCAGGATGTGGTTCGTTGCATCAGCGATCTGAGAAAGCTAGGCGCTCAAGTCTGGCTCGACGACTTTGGCACAGGGTTCGCGGGGCTCTCGTGGCTTCGCCTCATAGAGTTCGACACCATCAAGATCGATCGATCCTTCCTCCATGACTGCAACACGGAAAGAGGCAAGAGGATGTTGCTCGACATCATCAGCCTGCTGCGCAATCGCGGCGTGAGGATCCTCATTGAAGGCGTGGAGACCATTGAACATCAGCGGCTGATGCAGCAGTACGGAATCAACCAGATTCAAGGATATTACATTGGCCGTCCCGCGCCGGCGGCTCAGTTTGAAACTGATAACGTGCTGCCGTTCGGCATGGTCAGGAACTTTGATTCCAAACGTCTTTTTGGGAATGGCGCATAGGTTCAGATCCTGTCGAGGCGAAGGTGTCTCACCCGGCTGTTCATGACACCCCGCGATACGGTGAAGATCGAGCCGGAGAAGCAGGAATGACCTGACGGCCTCGGCCGCAGCCGTGGGGCAACAGCCCTTTGATGACACGACGACCAGGATAGGGATTGTAGATCCCGTATCGCTGAATGGCGAGGCGCCAGGCTTCATAGAAAGTTGCCTGGTTATCGGCCACATCCTTGCTTGTGGCCTTGACGGTCTTCACGAACAACGTGCCTGGATCATCGGGACCGCCGAGCAACACGCCACGGTGGCGATCGATATAAGCAGTCAAATATTTGTAGAGGTCCTGGAGATCCGGCAAGACGAGCCGAAATGGTTTCGAGCCGAAGAATCACGAATTGGCATTCTTGAAGGCGCTGGATTGGATAAGCACCTCCCAGCTACTATCACGGTCGCTCCAGCGGATTTCCCCACGTTTCATGTCCTCCAATCGCCTTTCCGATGTGGGGAAATGTCCAGGCGGGCAAGCGATTAACTGCCTTAGGTTTTTTGACGAAGAGCCAGATGTAGCCTCAGGCGCAGCATCAAAAATGATCGGACCGCTTCCGCAGTCGGGCGCGGATAACGATCTTCGTTCGGCATGCGTTTGAGGATCTAATCGGTAATTTTGCGATACTCTAACAGAGGACTTTCGGCTTCGAGAATAGACCTAATCGGCTCGATCGGGTCACGATGGACATGTGACCGCGCGAGTTCTTCGGGATCGGTCAGCCAGGTTTGCCGCCCGGTCGCATCGATGCGGAACTGTCAATCCAGAGCAGGTTCCGTCTGGCTCTTCACTTCGCCTCTCGACTTTCTTGCAGCGATTGTCGTCCGGCAGTCCAGCCGAAGGTAAGATCCGTGGGGTCATCCGATGCGGACTATCTGCGCAATAGCGCGACAAGCGAAATCGGCATTTCGACTGCGAAAAAATCCATTGCGACACCGATAATCATCACCCATACGACTACCAGGAAAATGAGCGCTGCGATCCTGATTTCTACAGGTTCCATTATTTGCTCCGTCCCAGCATATGCGTCCTCCCCGAGACGAAACCCTGTTCTCCCTCGTGCAAATTCCCTATGCGCGAGGATGATGGGCAACTGCAGAGCGCGTGGCCGCGCGCGGCGGCGAAGTCTTGGTTTTCTCAAAACCGATGTCGCTTGAACCGATCAAGTCGCTGGACAGAGCTCTGTCGCTGCGTTCGAGATGGTGGCCGTCTAGGAAGGAACGGTAGGCAGCTGCGATGCCCTCCTTCAGACCTATCTTGGGAGACCAGCCCAGAGTGCGAAGCTTGTCGACGCTCAGGAGTTTACGTGGCGTGCCATCTGGCTTGGTGAGGTCGCGCGTGATCTTGCCTTTGAAACCAACGATCTTGGAGACGAGACGCGTCAATTCGAGGATGGTAATGTCTTCGCCACAACCGACGTTCACATGACCTTCGGCGGAATAGGTCTTCATGAGATGGAGGCAGGCGTCGGCGCAATCGTCAACGTGCAGGAATTCGCGCCGCGGCGTGCCGGTACCCCAGATGCATATCTCTTGCTGCCGGTTGACCTTGGCCTCATGTGTCTTGCGTATGAGCGCCGGCATGACATGGCTTGACCCGAGGTCAAAATTGTCGCCGGGACCATAAAGATTGGTGGGCATGGCCGCGATGAAATCTCTGCCGTGCTGTTTGCGATAGGCTTGGCATAGCTTCAATCCGGCAATTTTGGCGATCGCATACCATTCATTCGTTGGCTCAAGCGATCCAGTCAGAAGTGAGTCCTCAACGATCGGCTGATCGGCGAATTTCGGATAGATGCAGGACGAGCCCAGAAACATCAGTTTTTCGACCTGAGTTCTATGGGCTGCGTGAATGACGTTCGCCTGGAGGGCTAAATTGTCGTAAAGGAAGTCGGCCGGATAGGTCGCGTTCGCGAGAATGCCGCCGACCCTTGCCGCAGCCAGGAAGACAACGTCGGGACGATGCTTGCTCATCCAGGCCTCAACCTGTTCCTGCCGCCTGAGGTCGACCTCGGCGCGGGTGGCCGTCAAAATCTCGCAACCCTCGGAAGCGAGACGCCGCACGATCGCAGAACCCACCATGCCGCGGTGGCCCGCGACATAGACTCTCTTTCCGGCAAGGCTGTAGATCACCTCAGGCATAGGCAAAACCTCTGGTTACACCGACCGACGGGACATTTCGTGCCATGACTTTCAGATCCTCGCGAACCATCTCCGCAACCAGCTGATCAAGACTGGTCTCATGTTTCCAGCCAAGCTTCGTATGCGCCTTCGTCGGATCGCCGATCAGAAGATCGACTTCAGTCGGACGGAAATAAGCCGGATCGATCTCCACCACACACTTGCCGGATGTCCTGTCGTATCCCTTTTCCTCAACGCCGTTCCCACGCCAATCAATCGGCATGCCCACCTTGGCAAAGGCCTTGTCGACGAAGGAGCGGACCGAGTGCGTTTCGCCGGTCGCAAGGACGTAGTCGTCCGGTTCATCCTGTTGCAGCATCAGCCACATGCCGCGGACATATTCCTTTGCATGACCCCAGTCGCGCTTGGCATCGAGATTGCCGAGATAAAGCCGGTCCTGCAGGCCAAGATGGATCGCAGCGGCCGCCCGGGTGATCTTGCGCGTCACGAATGTTTCGCCGCGGATCGGGCTCTCGTGATTGAACAAAATGCCGTTCGAGGCGTGCATGCCATATGCCTCGCGATAATTGACCACGATCCAATAGGCATAGAGCTTGGCAGCTGCGTAGGGTGAGCGGGGATAGAAGGGCGTCGTTTCACTCTGGGGGACTTCCTGAACCTTGCCGTAGAGCTCGGAGGTCGATGCCTGATAAAAGCGGGTCTTCCTGGTCAGTCTCAGGAGGCGAATTGCTTCAAGGAGCCGAAGCGTGCCGGTTCCATCTGCGTTGGCCGTATATTCCGGCGTCTCGAAAGAGACTTGAACGTGGCTCTGGGCGGCGAGATTATAGATCTCGTCCGGTTGCGTTTCCTGAACGACACGGATGAGGTTCGTTGAATCGGTCATATCCCCGAAATGCAGGATAAAGCGAGGATTTTCGATATGGGGATCCTCGTATAGATGCTCGATGCGGCTGGTGTTGAAGGACGATGAACGCCGCTTGAGGCCGTGAACGACATAGCCTTTCTCCAGAAGCAATTCGGCCAGATACGCACCGTCCTGACCAGTTATGCCTGTAATCAGCGCGACTTTATTGCCATTTGTCACCGCGGTCCCCCAATATTTCTCGGCGATCAGTCAGTACGAGCCATGTTCGAATTCATGCTTCGAAGTCATGGTATTTCATCAGTGAGCTGGAAAATAATTCTGAGTCACTGAAGTTGTACTGCGCGTGCTTTTTTGGAATAACATTGTTTATAGTAACGAACAGTTCTGAATTCTGCGAACTTCTCAGCTGTTGCAGGCAGAATTCCAGGGCGCGGCGGCTCGTTCCTCCCCATTTTGCGACCACTAGCGTTCGTTCCGCTGCCGCTGTCAGACGCATCGTATCGAGCGACGCGAGCACAGGCGCGCTGTCGAAGACAACGATTTTGCCTCTTGCTCGGGCCATCTCGATGATGTCAGCCGCACCACTCGAATAAGCGTGCCGATGGAGGCTGGGATTGCCGGCCGGAATGAAGTCGATACCGCTTGGATGGTGGTGGACGATGTCCTGTAAGCCTGCCAAGCCACTCAGGAATTCATTCAATCCCTGCTTCAGCTCGGATTTGAAAAGCGAGTCCAGATTTCCGCGTCGAAGGTCGCCATCGACAAGCATCACGGGATTTCCGTTTGCGGCGAGTTCGACTGCCAACGACCTGGCGATGAGCGACTTGCCTTCGCCGCTGTGAGCCGACGTTACAACGATACTGTTGGGCAACCTTCCGCCATTGGATTGTTTAAGGGAAGTCAAGACGCTGCGGATTGCTTCGTCAAACATTCCGTCTTGCATGCCCCCGAAGAGTGTCGCCGGATTTCCCCTGTCCTTCTTTTTTAAACGCGGAATGAACCCGGCGGGGATTATACGCGACATTCCGGCCACCTGGTCGAAACTGCGGACCGTCTTGTCCAGCATCTCGACCGCAAAAGCGGCGGTCACCGCAATCGAAATCGAAGCCAGGAGGGCGCCGGCCAAATAGAAAAGCCGTCCGCGACCCTGGGGCGCAAGCGGCACCGCGGCCGGCGACAAAACCTCCAGTTCCGCCCCCGGCAGCAGGGCCTGCCCAGCCAAGCCCCGGCGCTGCTCCTCAAGCCTGTCGAGTGCCGTTTGCTCCTTTTCAGCCATGCGCTGGAGTCGCGCCAACTCGGTTTGCGCCAGGGCGAAGCGAGAACGTTTCTCATGCGCTGCCGCCAATGCCGATCGGACGGCGTCGTCCTCCTGATCAAGCGTCGCGAGCTTGGCGCGTATCGATTGGATATATCGATCGACCACAAGGCTGAGATCGGTGCGGGATTTAAGGATCCTCGCGCGCAAATCGACCACTGCTTCGGCGGTGTTGCCATATGTTTCAAGAAGGCGTTCGAGATCCTGCTCCTGCACACGAAGCTCGCGTTGCATTGCGCCAATGCTGTCGGGAACGACGATATTCTGCAGGGCAAGCGAGGCGTCGTCGCCCGTTTCCAGTGCAGATATCGTTGCTCTCGCTTCAGCGCGGCTTTGCTCGATTTTTGTTCGCCGCTCGCCCAGCTCGATTATCGCCTTGATCGGTTCAACCTGAGCGTCGTCATCTGAGCCCAGGTCCATCGTTTCCTGATACTCGTCGGCGGCGCGGCGTGCTGTCTTGGCGCGGATCTGCTGTTCGACGATGCGCTGCAGAATCCAATCTTCCGCCGCGTCCAGGCGGCCACGGAGACTTTCCTTGCGCTCTTCAAGGTAGATGCTGATGAGCCGGTTCGGGACCGAGGCTGCCAGTTCGGGGTCGCTGGCATCGAAGCCGATCTGAATAACGTCACCCTGGCCATCGCGCCACACGCGCAGCGCCTTGTAGAACTTCGGGATTATGGGCTCGATGTCGCTTCGTACCGACGAGGACGGTTTTTCTCTGTCGACCAAACCGCGCAACATTGCCCGGATCTCGTCGATAAGCGAGGCTTTCTGCAGCGCCGGATTGAATTCCGGCCACTCATCGAGCCGCAGCTCGCGAATGACCCGCTCTGCGATGCTTCTGGAAAGAAGCCGCTCGGTCTCCGATGTGACGTTCAATGGATCGTTGCGGCCGGAATCCTCCGCACCGAGCGTGGTCGCCAGAGGCGTGTGGATGATCAGCCGGGATTCTGCATGAAAGGTCGGCTTCAATCCCGAAATCGCGGCCGCGGCAACCGCCATAAGGACCGCGACGATCGCCCCGATCATGACCGCCCTTCGCCGGATAAGGCGCAAGCCTGATGTCAGATCAAAGTCGTCCGATCTGGTCTCTACCTGAAACCGGGGATCGTAACGCATCGACGAGAGCGAGCTGTTGCGGTCTGGCGGGACAGTTGAAATCGTCATCGTTCACCAGCCACTGTTTGAGGTTGCGCGGAGACGGCTTCGTAGAGTTCCCCCAGCGATCGCATGTAAGCCGTCATGCTGAAATGGGCGAGATAATGAGCGCGGCCCTTGGCCGAGAGATGTTTGCGGGTTCCCGGATCGGTGACCAGTTTCGCCAGCGCCGCAGCCAGCGCATCACTGTCTCCAACAGGGACGAAGACGCCGGTTTCGCCGTCGGAAATGACTTCTTCATGCGCGCCGACGCGCGTGGTAACGACCGCAAGCCCGTGGGCAAGCCCTTCGACGACCGCCATTGCCAGGCCCTCGGCATGCGAAGGCAGGACCAGGATATCTGCCTGCGCACATAAGGCTTGTGCCTCGTCGGCGCCAAGCCAGCCCGGCATTTTCACCAGATCTGAAAGTCCCAGGGCGGCAGCCTGGCGTTGATAGTCTTCTACAGGTCCGTCGCCTGCCAGCACGGCTCGCCACCCGAGCTCTTTCATGACCGGATGACCTAAGGCACGCAGAAGCTCCGGAACGCCTTTGCGTTCGCTCAGCCGACCGAGAAATACGATCAACGGCACCTCGCCGATATGGACAATGCGTGCCCCGGGGTCGGGAACACAATTGCGGATGACGACGATGCGGCGCTCGTCCACGCCCAAAAGCGTCTGGAGCGTCATGCGGTCGCGCTGGCCGAGTGCCACGACCTGGTCGGCATGTTGAAACATCCGACGTATGAGCGTTTGCCGGCGCGGAGAGCGTGCAGCAAAGTCGCTCGCATAGTCGTAGTCGTGCAGGTGCAAGATGTAAGAGCACCCGAGGAGATGGGCAGCCTCGGTCAGGATCAGTTTTCTCGTGGTGCTGCCGCGACCGGCGACATGAATATGGTGAATGCGTGCCGGGGCCATTATCCGGTCCTTCGCCATCATCAAGACGGCGCCGAGCAAGCGCACAGGCGACGTCGCCAGGGACCATCGAGGTCCTCTGGTGTCGGTGACCAGGTGTGTTTCGCCGGCCGCCTTCGCCGTGTTCGAGATATAGCCGACCAGCCTGCCAATTCCGCCGCCGTTTTCGCAGCCACCCGGCACGTAGTGGCGCACGGTCGCTCCTGCGTTCCGTGTCGCGAGCCTACTCCCATCCGTGAGCGCATCCATCAGCATGTCCCGACCACCTCACGATAAACGGCCGCAGCCTGTGCTCCGACCCGTTCGGGCGAATTCGGACCTGTGGCCCAAGCGAGCGCGCTGGTCCCGAGCCTGCTTCTGAGCTCGTTGTTTTCCGCCAATGTCCGGATGGCTCTCGCGAGTTGTTCCACGTCTCCCGGTGGAACCACCAGCCCCAGTCGGTTCGGCACGACGGTGGCTCGCAATTCGCCGACATCGGTCACGATAACCGGTTTGCCAAATGCCGCGGCAAGATTGAGGACGCCGCTTTGAGAGGCTTCAGTATAGGGAAGGACGACGATATCGGCATCCAGGAAGAGCTGGGCGACCTCCATATCCTCGATAAAGCGGTTGCGAATATCATAGCGGCCGGCTTCCCCCATAAGCGGCCGGAAGATCCACGGATCATCGCCGCGGCCGGCGACCGTAACGCGCAGATTGGGTAGCAGGTCCTTGAGCATCGCCTCGGCACGGATCAGATGCTCCAATCCCTTGTAAGCAAAAATCCGCCCGAAAAGCAGGACGCGCAAAGTTCCATCTGCGCCGCGCCGCGCCATCTCGTACCGCCGAGCGAGGTCCGCGTAGCGATGAATGGCGGGATGCGACAAGACATGGACACAATCAGGCGATTTTGAATATCGCTCGAGGACCATTTGCTTCAGCCCTTCGCCATGGACGACGACATGGCCCGATTGCCGCACCATCAATTGGGGAGCCCAGGCTGGCAGTGTGCGGGTGTCGGAATCGCCGGGATGCACTTCCACGTCATGGACGGTGGTCACGAGCGGGATCGGGCGCCAAAACGGCGCGGCTAAGTTCAACCAGAGCGTCGAGTTGCTCAGAAGGTGAATGACGTCTGGCCGCTCCTGCCGGATAAGACGCGTGAGCTGGTGCAGGAACCAGGGATTGGAGAGCGAGCGGTGCCTTGGCCAGTCCATGAGATGCAGATCGACAGCCGGATCGATCCATGAAGCAAGGTGCGCGTAGCGCCGGCGCGGAACCGCCAGGATGACGTGCGCATGTCGCGCAACGCCGCTGGCGAAGGAGATGGTGTAGTCTTCCAGTTCGGAAACCAAGAGCAGCGCCTTCATCCCGCCGACTCCGACAAGCCGACGTCCTGACCAAGTCGAGGCAGGTCGCGGGCCGTGCGCAACGCATCACGCGTCCGCCTCAACAGGTTTGGTTCGCCGGCGAAAAAGAGCCCTTCGAGAGCAAGTCTGAACCGGGTGCGTGTATCTGCGCCCTCCAGCCTGGCTGAGGCGACCCGGTACGGATAGTGATCAGTCAGATGCAGCCTTCCCGCCAGATCGTGCGCGGAAAGAAACCGGTTCGTCGCTTCAACGGTAGCCTGCCAATGGGCCATCCGCTTTCGCAGCATGGCGGCATCATCGGCTGGCCGATACCAGTTATTATTGTGAATCCGGTAGAACCCGAGTGGATCCGGCAAGGCGACGACGCCTCCCAGAAATGGATAGATGCCTGTGAGCCAGGCATCGGCGGACAGGCGGAACTGCTCGGGAATATCGCCTGCCACATCCCACGCGCTGCGTCTTACAGCGATGGCCGATGTCATCGGGAAGGGCCACCAGCCAGCCGATCGGGCGAGCCGTGTCGACAAATTTCCGGAACACAGGGTCCGAGGGATCGGCTTGAAGGCGGGTGAGCCATCGTTCTGCGTTGGCTGAAGTCGGTGATAGACAAGCGAGGCCTGAGGATTCGAACGGAAAGCAGCGGCCGTTGCCGACAGCTTGCCCGGCGCCCACCAGTCATCGGCATCGAGAAAGCAGAGGATGTCGCCACTGCTCAACCTTACAGCGGCATTCATGGCGGCGGCCTGCCCCTGGTTCTCCTGAAAGAGCACCTTCACTTGGCTGCCATAGCGCTCGAGAACAGAGCGCGACTGGTCGCTCGACCCGTCGTCGACGACGATTATCTCGACATTGGAGGCCTGTTGGCTCAAGGCGCTGTCAATCGCCTGGGCAACGAAGCGGCCGTAGTTGTAGTTGTTGATGAGGACGCTGATTGTAGGCCGCTCCATGACACCTCTCAAGCGCGTCGTTGCGCGACACGTCGGTGCGCCAGAGTTGCGAACCCTCGCGCGTTTGGCAGCGCGACTTGATGGAAGGAGTTCTGCTCGATCAGGATTTGGCCTTGAGCCGGTAGGGTCGCCGCCGACAACGCCGCAACGCGTGACGCTCCGCTTATATAACATACAAAACCAGGACCATGACGCAGAACCATAGCAATCCCAACCCTTCTAAGCGTCGCCTGCCAAAAGCCGGCTGCGCCAGAATTATTGCCTCACTTCACCGGAAACTGCGGATCAGCGCGACGTGCTTCGCGATATGCTTTCATCGTCAAGCTACCGGTGATTGGTCACGGGTGACATCTCCTCTTATGGGCAATGCCGTGGGCCCCAGCACCAACTTTTGGGGGAGGGGTAGACCGTAAACTTAAACCAAGCACCGCCCTTGGATGGTGGGTATGCGCGTTAGGCTTAGCTCTGCCTTCGTTTGCATTGGTTGACTGGGGATGTGGCGGGATGATTGTTGGTTGGTAGCCAGCGCTGCTATGAAAGGGAACCAATGTCTTTCCGAATTGCCGCGATCACCAGCCTCTTATCCGTCTGAGCAAGTTGGACCGGCAATGAGAGCGTACGCGCTTGGAACAGCGAATGGGCCGGCCCTCAGTTGGCGAGCGATAGAGTGCTGGGGCGCGGGCGTGTGCCTTTTTCTGCAAACGGGCGCGCTTTTCCCGCTCCTGTTGGCGGATGCGGACGGAGCCCTTAGCGATCATGCCAGGTCTATGTTGCGTCTGCTTAGCCTACCCGTATACGGGTTTACACTGTTGATGCTGGTGCGACATTTTCCGCAATTTCTCACCGCGCTCAAGCGAAATTGGCTTGTTCCCCTGATCGTTGCCATGCCGTTCGTGTCTGTCTTCTGGTCGGTAGGCCCATCAACGACATTCAGGCGCGCCATCGGTCTGCTCTTTACGGTGCTTCTGGCCTATGTGTTGGCGATACGCTTCACACCGAGGCAGTTGCTTCTACTTATATTTGCGACCTTCGGAACATGTATCGTCCTCAGCCTGCTGATTTTCGTAGCGTCGCCGGGTCTCGCCCGCATGCCGCTGGACGGCGCGCTGCGGGGCGTCTTCATCCACAAGAACAGTCTCGGTTGGTATGCCGGCATGATGATACTGTTGGCGCCCGCCGTTTTAATGGGCGCTGACCGGGGTTTACGGCGAGCCGCTTTGCTTTTGTTGATTGCGGGTGGGATTTGTCTCGTGGGCTCGGGATCGATGACCGCGATCATTGCGACGGTATCGGCATATTGTTTGATCGGGTTCTATTCCGTGTTGCCGCGACTCCGTGGCATCAGTCGCATCGTCTTCATCCTGTTCTTTGTCCAACTGGCTGTCGGGCTCCTCCTTTGGCTTCACGAATTCCTGGTCCCACTCCTTGAAGCGCTTGGCAAGGATGCGACTTTGACGGGTCGAGTGCCCTTGTGGGAACTGGTCGATGGTCAGATAGCCGATCATCTGCTGCTCGGCTTCGGCTACCAGGCGTTTTGGACAGAATCGAACCCGGAAGCCTGGATTATCTGGTCAAAGATCCAATGGATGGCTCCCCACGCTCATAACGGATTCCGCGATACGATGCTGAGCTTCGGAATAAGCGGAATGGCCTTGTTCGCTCTGATGGTTTTGCAGGCGCTCCGCCAAGGGGCGGTCCTCCAATGCCGCGATCCGCATTATGGCTGGCTTTGGTTGAATGTCTTCACCGTCGTGATTTTGGTGATGAACCTGACCGAGACCATCTTCCTGATCCAGAATGACGCGATATCCATTCTGTTCATAACAGGCATCATCATGTTCTCGCTTTACGCGCCTGTGGTTTCAACGGCCCCTGAGCGGCAACTGCGGGCATCGGCACGGAGCAGAACGGCGGAGCTGCAAATCTCATGAGGCTGCGTTTCGCACCGATCTTGAGCATTTTGCTTGCGATGCTCTTTCCACAGCCGAGCAACCTGGCATCGGTGAGTCAGGACGCAGATGCGCCCGACAGGCTGCAGGCGGCGGTCAGGGAAGCGACTTGCGCGGAAGCTTCGCCGGCGACCTTTTCGGACAAGCTGAAGGGGACTTCGCTGAGCGATGTATTGACCGGCGCATCCTCGGCCCGGGCCGTGTTCTATGTTTCTCCCGATGGCAAAGACGACTGGAGTGGGCATCTTGCCAAACCAAATCCTGAGCGTACCGACGGTCCCTTTGCCAGCATTGAAAAAGCTCGGGATGCGGCGCGCCAGAAAGGCGGCCAAAACACGATCGCAATGGGCAGCGGAGACTACTATCTCGTTCAACCGATAGTCTTCGATGCGCGCGATGCCGGCCTGGTCATCACGGCGAGATGTAACGAAAGGCCGGTTCTGCACGGTGGCCCGCTTGTACGCAACTGGGCGCTTCAGGCCGATGGTCGCTGGACGGCTCCGCTGAGGTTGCCGCCGGATGAGGCGGTGGGCGATCTCTTCGTCGACGGGATACTGCAAACGCGGGCCCGCTTTCCCAACGCTCCCGGCGACGGAGATCCGCGTAAGGGATGGTTGTTCGCAGCCAAGTGCGAGCAGGACAGCGATATTTGGCAAGGCAATACGCGCTTTTGCTTCCGTGCCGGTGATCTTCCGGCGTTGGAAGATCCAACGGGGCTTGTTGTCAACATCGTCGGCGGCTTCCAGCCGGGAAGCCAGTGGGGCAGCGACACGCTCCCGGTTGTTTCAGTCGACGCGGCAACCCGGACTGTTCATACCAAAGGCACCGGCTATTTTTTCACCGCAGAAGGCAGCCGCTATTTCTTGATGGGGGCCGCAGCCCTGCTCGATGCCCCTGGGGAATGGCGGTATGACGTCGCCGCGGGACAACTGACCTATATCCCTACCGATAGACTGTTCCCGAGTTCCGCGGTTGTCGCCGGCGTCCTGCCGACATTCTTCAAGCTGGAGGGGGCCGATGGCATGGTTGTCTCGGGCCTCGAGTTTCGTGACGGAGGTCCGCAGGGCAGCGGCAAGTTCTATACCGACACCAGAGGGTTTGGCGCCATACGGCTCGAGCGCGCGGACCGCGTCAGGCTGCTCGGCAACGTCCTGAAAAATGTCGGCGTCGGCATCCACGTGAGTGAAAGCGAGGATGTTCTGATTGCCGGCAACGTGATCGGAGATGTGGCCGGCAACGGGATATACATTGGCACGACCTATGGCAGCTTCGGCAAATCGAACGGCGCCAGAATCCTGTCGAACCATATCCATGACATCGGAAGGGTCTACTTCGAAACCGCGGGGATATGGTTCCAGGCGACCGACAATATCAGGATCGCCCATAACCTGGTCGAAAATACCGCGCAGTTCGGTATTGCCGGCGGTTCACTGTGGGGTGCGCAAGACGCAGTCTACGACGCAGTCATCGAATATAACGAGGTTCGCAATGCCAATCAGCAAACGGCAGATGGCGGTGGCATCAAGCTGATGGGCGAGCAGGCGGACCTCATGAACAGCAGCATCCGCTACAACCTGGTCACCGGGACAGGCCAGCTTATGAACAGGGCCGATGGGACGTTCTGGCCTTTCGGATATGAAAATATCAATGAGTGGCCCACTCCTATCAGCTGGGCAATCTACACCGATGGCAAGGCCAGCGGCGTGCGCATCGAAGGAAATACGCTTTCGGACAATATATCGGCGATCGGTATCAACGGCGGCTGGAGCAACCTGGTGACGGGAAACGTCATCACGCGCGGATCGGGCGCGGCTTTTCGCGTTGATGACGGTACGGGCAGGGGTTGGCATCCGCCATGGGCGCGTCCTAATCGTATCGAGAGCAATATTGTGTCGATCGACAGCAGCAACGGGCTTGCAGCCTATGTCTATGCTCCTGACCATGGGTCTGGATACGTGCAGTTCGCGCATAACCGCTACACCGGCAATTTGAACGGCAAGAGCTTCCGAATACATCCGAGGATCACGCCTTGGGGAGAATTCGGCAGTTTACAGGATCTTCAGAAGGCCGGGGCGGACACCGAAAGCGTAGTCGCAGCGCCCGAGTAAGACGCAATATGATCAAGGGGAGCGTATCAGGGGCTCTGTGCCGGATGGGACCAAAGGCAAACGCGGTCCGCCGGGCGATCTAGACGATCCAGAGCAATGACTTCTCCGCTGCGGAACGCGTGACGTCAACGGAGAAGGTGGCCGGGATTGTCGTGCCGGAAAGAGGAAGAGACACGACTGCCCGTGACGTGTAGGCCCGCCGCCTGAAAGGCGACGGGCCGACCCGGTTATTAGACGAGCACGAAATCTTTGAAGTGAAGTGCTGCGGAATTATCGAGATCCGCGACATGAACGGCCGCGCCCGCTGCGCTTCCATCCGCGTCATAGGACAGAATGCCGCTCTTCTGGTCGTAGATCAGCTTGTCATCCGCCTCCAGCGCCCTTGTTCCCAGAACGAAATTCTCGTCCGAAAACTGGGATAGGCTGAGCGCGGCGAAAACCGAATGATCGAGCATCAGCTTGTCGCCCGCCGCGGAGGAAAAATCGCGGATCTTGTCCATGCTGATATTGTCGGGCTTCACGTCGAAGACGAAGGTATCGCCGCCGGCGCCGCCGGTCAGAATGTCTGCGCCGGCTTTTCCGATCAGCTTGTCGTTGCCGAGTCCACCGTTCAGCTTGTCCGCGCCGGACCCGCCATCGAGAACGTTGCTGCCGCTATTTCCGGTCAGCACGTCGTTGTAGCTGGAGCCAGTCAGGTTTTCGATGCTGACGAACTTGTCACCGGCGGCATGGCCGCCCGTTGCGGCCCCAGTCGCCAAGTTGACGTTGACCCCGCCGGAGCCCGCATAGCCGGCCGTGTCGCTGCCGGTCCCGCCATTGAGAACGTCCCCGCCGGCGCCGCCGCTGAGCTTGTCCGAACCAGCCCCGCCATTGAGAACGTTGCTGCCGCCATTGCCGCCGGTCAGCACGTCGTTGTAGCTGGAGCCAGTCAGGTTTTCGATGCTGGCGATCTTGTCACCGGCGGCTTGCCCGCCCGATACGGCCTTCGTCGCCAGGTTGACGTTGACCGCGGTGGAGCCTGCATAGCTGGCCGTGTCGGTGCCGCTACCGCCGTCGAGCACATCCGCGCCGGCGCCGCCCTTCAACACGTCACTACCGCCGAGACCCTTGTAGGTTTCGTTGCCGCCATTGGACTGACCGGTGTGTGGCAGGATGTCGTTGCCGTCGGTGCCGGTGTATACCTTCGTCGGCGAGGTCGGCGAGGTCGGCGAAGTTGGTGTGGTCGGCGAAGTCGGTGTGGTTGGCGTAGTCGGTGTGGTCGGCGTGGTTGGCGTCGTCGGTGTCGAGCTGGAGCCCGATTCATAGGCACCCATATCGACAGTTCCAACGACGCGAGCGTGGCCGTCCAGATCGACCGAGGCGACGCCGTATTTGCTGGTTCCGCTGTCGATCGCCGACGAGCCCGAGCCGAGATGGAAGTTGTCGCTCGCTGCCGCCGCGAATTTCGGGTCGACGCCGAGCTTGTTGCCGTCCGCTGCGCTCGGCATCGCGTTGCCGCCATCGGTCTTGACCGAGGCCTGGCCGGCCGTGCCGTTATAGGTGATGTTGTTGGCCCAGACGACGTTGCTGTTCTTGTAGCTGTCGGTCGACGTGTTATCGATCGCGGTGTTGTTCTTGTTGATCGATGGGTCCGCGACGGCGATGTTGTTGACCCAGGTGTTGTTGCTCGACGCCGAGTTGCTGAGCTCGCCGCGCCAGGTGCCGCTGTTCTGCGGGTCCTGGTTGTTGTGGTATGCGGTGTTGTTCTTCACCGTGACGGAGTCGCTCCAGGTAACCTGGATGCCTTTGCCGCCGTTCTGGTAGACGAGGTTGTTCTCGACCAGGGTCTTGAACGTGTAGTTCGGATGACCGCTCGTCTGCGTGCTCTGGAAGTCGTCGATGATGATGCCGTTGCCATCGGTGTGCGCACCCGACTTCGTCACGTTGTCATGCGAGATGTTGTTCCGCACGATCGTCCGGTAGCCGTCCGTCGAGGTGTCGCCGGTGATGTTCCGGTTCTGGTAGATCGAGATACCCGAGAACCAGCCCGTCGAGGCGTTATTGTAGGTCTCGTTGCCTTCGATGCGGATGAAGTCCGACTGGTTGAACTGGATGCCCGACTCCCCGCTGCCGTGGACCTTGTTATTGAGGATCTGGACGTGGTGGACATTGTTCGCTTCGATGCCGTCGCCGTTGGCGCCGCCGATGTCAAAGCCGTTAACGACAACGTAGTTGGCGTTGACACTAATCGCGTTCCACGAACCCTCCGGCGGCCGGATCAGCGCCCCGCCGGGCACTTCCGAGCGCAACGTGATGTTGGCTGCCGCCGAGCCGTCCTTGTCGATGTTGATGGCCTCGTTGTAGGTCCCCGCCTTAACTACGACCTCGTCGCCGGGCCTAAGGTTCGACGCCATTGCCTCGCTGATCGTGCGAAAAGGAGACGAGGCACTGCCGTTGCCGCCGCTGCTGCCGGTCGTTGCTACGTAGTATGTCGTCATTGTCTTGTCCTCAACCTTAGCGTTGTTCTTTACCAATTGCTAATTTTAGCTAATCACTTGTTACGGCGCGGTTTATAGGACGACGTTTTGGAGGGCGCAACAGCAACGCGACAGTAAGTGCTTGAGATGAATAAGCCTTATTGCTGCCACAATGTCCAAATCACTCCAAAGTTACATTTTGAAATATTTGCGGAAATTCGAGTCGCGCAAATTGGGGCAGTATAAAGGTCCCGTTTGCCGCGAATTATTCTTTCTGCAACTACTGTGATATAGCCCCATTGAAAACATTAGAGAAACCTGATGGCGTGAGTGGATTTTTCCCCCTAAAGGCAAAATCGGCATTTTTTTTCTCAAATTAACAATTTTTGGCATCTTTTGCGTAATAAATGGCCGCCTTGCAGGGTCGTTGGGGCGCGCGCGCCGCTTTATAAGGCAGCATATCGACGCTGAGCGACTCACGCGCCATCCACAAAAGCGCCTCTAAAAATGCTCGATTATCTGTGCGGAGACCGCGTTTGGCCTTTGGTGGGGTGAGGCAGACCTCCCGATAATGGGCGGGCTATATTATTGACAGCAGGCTGTCTCAGCACTTCTGCGCTGAGCATTCCCCGGAACCTCAGGATGGTGGTTGCAGCCTTCCTCGGCATAGGTCCACGCAGAGGTGACGGCCTTTCGAGCGTCGAGGCGAAGCCGCGGCCAGATCCGCTCGAAGATCCTGCCTAAACTATATCAATCAGTGCTCAAGTCTTTCTGCAGCCGGTTGGTGCTGTCGGGAAGCTCTGGAGGCCCGCCGGCCGGGGCCGTCATCGCGCATTCTGGGTCCGGCATGTCTCTCTTGCGGCTTTATTCGCGCAAACTGCTCTTTCGGGGCAGCGCTCATCAAAAAGAGCAAAGTGGCAAGCCGTGGGGTACGTTGCCTTACCCCGAATATGTAACCGATCTCGGCGTAAGACGTAGAAACACGAAGTCTCTTCTACGTCCAACAGTTGGAGGCGCAAGTATGGAGGCAATCGTCCTGGAAGCATATTCTGATGACAGTTTAGATCGCGAAAGCGTAGGTCATGAGAAAGCAAACAACAGACAGAAACCAAGATTCAGTTCTCGATCAAACGAGTTCTTCGGAATGGATTAATGTCCTTGGTGTTCGCATTTCAGCAGTTAATCTCAAAAGCGCGACGGGATTTATTCAAAAAGCGATCGAAGACGGCAGGAGGGAATATGTGTGCGTACGCGACGCACACGGCGTCGTCCGATGTCAGGATGATCCCGAGCTCCGGTCGATACATAACCGCGCTTTCCTCGTAACGCCTGACGGCATGCCGTTGGTATGGGCATTGAAGCGTGCCGGTCATGCCGAAAGCGACAGGGTCTATGGACCGGACCTCATGTTGTCCGTTTTCGATTCCGGCAGCTCCAAGGGCTTGCGCCACTTCCTTTATGGCGCAACGGCCGAAACGCTCGAACAGCTGCAGGCGCGGCTTCTCGCAAAATTTCCGCAAGCACGGATCGTCGGCTCCTATGCGCCACCCTTTCGCAGCCTGTCGACGCAGGAGGAAACGGAAGTTGCCGACCGGCTCAATCGCTCGGGCGCCGATATCATCTGGGTCGGGCTGAGCAGTCCCAAGCAGGAACTCTGGATGGCGCGCATGCGTGATCGTCTGGAGGCATCGATGCTCATCGGTGTCGGAGCCGCATTCGATTTTCACGCCGGCCTCAAGCGGCAGGCTCCAAGGATCATTCAAAGAAGCGGCTTCGAATGGGCGTTTCGTCTTATGTGCGAGCCACGACGGTTGTGGCGGCGCTATGCGCTCGTCGTGCCGACTTTCATCTCACTGACGGCATTCCAGAGACTGGGGCTTCGCAAGTTTCCGATCGAAGACGCGGTTTTTGGATCAAGCGCGCCAAAAACAGCAGCTGTAAAGGTGTAGCCATCATGTCCTTATTTGCATCGACAGAAATGAAACCGCGTCGGTCGAAGGCAGCCACATCAAATGATATGACGGCGCGGTTGATTCCGGCAGGTTCCGTGCCACCCATAGCAGGCAGAACCGGCGATGCCTTTGACTGGGCAGGGCCAAATATGCCCGTCGCACTGCGGCGTCGGCTTCCTCGGCTTGTAACCGCGTCCTTCCTGATCGCCGGCGACATTGCAGGCTATTTGATTGCCTATTTCGTTCTCCTGTCCTTTCTCCCCAGTGGTTTGGAGGGGGCGCTGGCGGAGCGTACGTTCACGATCGCAGCACTCGCCGCGATTATTCTTTACGCCTCGGCCGGCCTCTATCCCGGATACCGGTTGCATAACCACGAACATCTGCGGCGGCGCACCGTCGCTGCCGTCAAGGTGGCTGTCCTGGCGGCGTTCGGAGCAATTGTCCTGCCGGAGGGGCAACGGTTGCTCCTTTCCACCATCGGGTTCCTGGCTCTCGGGCTGATCGTTCAGCCATTCGTGCATTGGCTTGTACGGGGCCTGTGCTGGAAGCTTGGAGTCTGGGGGGAGCGCGCGGTTGTCATCGGGGCGGGCAACCTTACTCCCGCTCTCGTGGCTCATTTCAAGGACCACTGGCAGTATGGCATCAGGCCGGAGCCTTTTTTCGCCGACAGTTTGGAGACATTGCCCGACGGCGGGTCCTCCATTGCCGTGGTCGCGGGCGACACAGGCTCGCTTACACCCGATTTGGCGGCGATGCGCCGGAAGTTCGCCGAAGTCATCTTGCTGTCCGACACGCCGAACCTCAAGGTAAGCGGACTGCGACCTGCGGATGTCGGCGGAGAGATCGGTATTCGCCTCGCCACCGGTGAGAGTTCAGTGAACTCGGATCTGGTTCGCCGGATCCTCGATCTCGCAATCGCCATCCCTGCAATAATCGTGGTCTCGCCGTTCATCGCCTTTGCAGCGGCCGCAATCTACGCCATTGATCCAGGCCCCGTCTTCTTCCGGCACACCAGGGAGGGGCGGTCCGGCAAGCCTGTGCACGTTCTGAAATTGAGGACGATGTATCAGAATGCCGAACAGCGCCTGGAAGCACTGTTCCGAGACAACCCGGCTATGCGCGAGGAATGGTTGAGCCATTTCAAGCTCAAGGAAGATCCGCGCGTCCTTCCGGTTATAGGACATATGCTGCGCTCTTCGAGCATCGATGAGCTCCCGCAATTGGTGAACATCATTGCGGGCGAAATGGCCATCGTCGGACCTCGTCCATTTCCTGAATATCACCTCCTGGCCATGGACTGCGAATTTCGAGCCAAGCGCCGTTCCGTCACGCCGGGGCTCACGGGCCTTTGGCAGATATCCGAACGAAGCAATGCGGATATCGAGCTGCAGCAGCAACTTGACGAGTTCTACATCGACAACCGGTCCCTCTGGTTCGATTGCCAAATTCTTCTCAGCACAATCCCTGCGCTCTTCAAGCACAGGGGAGCCTACTGACGATCCTCGCTTGCGCGAGGCAACCATCAACAGCGGAGCACACCAATGCACGGACAAAAACGAGTTATGGTAACCGGCGGCACCGGCTTTCTGGGATCATTCCTGTGCGAAAGGCTTTTGCGAGAGGGCAATGACGTCCTCTGCGTGGACAACTACTACACCGGTTCGCGCGATAACGTGCTGCATCTTCTCGACGATCCTCGCTTCGAGATACTCCGCCACGACATTACCTTCCCGCTCTATGTGGAGGTCGACGAGATCTACAACCTCGCCTGCCCGGCATCTCCGGTCCACTATCAGTTCGATCCGGTGCAGACCGTGAAGACCAATGTGCACGGCGCCATCAACATGCTCGGCCTGGCCAAGCGCACCAAGGCGAAGATTTTCCAGGCCTCCACGAGTGAAGTTTACGGCGATCCGGCAGTCCACCCCCAGCCCGAGGAGTATCGCGGCAGCGTCAATCCGATCGGCCCCCGTGCGTGCTACGACGAAGGCAAGCGCTGTGCCGAAACGCTGTTCTTCGACTACCATCGTCAATATGGCGTGGAAATCCGCGTGGCGCGGATTTTCAATACCTACGGGCCGCGCATGCAGACCAATGACGGCCGCGTCGTCTCCAATTTCATCGTTCAGGCGCTTCAAAACGAGCCGATCACCATCTTCGGAGACGGCACGCAAACACGCTCCTTCTGCTATGTGGACGACCTGATCGACGGCTTCATCCGCCTGATGGCGGCGCCGGCCGGGGTGACGGGCCCGATCAATCTCGGCAATCCCGGCGAGTTCCAGGTCCGGGAACTGGCAGAAATGGTCGTCGAAATGACCGGATCGAAGTCCGGCATCGTCTTCAAGTCTCTGCCGATTGATGATCCGACGCAGCGCAAGCCCGATATCAGCCGAGCAACGCAACAACTGGGCTGGCAGCCGAAGGTGAACCTTCGCGAGGGGCTGGAGAAAACGATCGCTTATTTCGAATGGAAGCTTTCCGGCGGCGCAAGGAACAGGTTTAACGTCAAGTCTTCGCAGGAGGCTTACCCGCATCTGGCGTCTCCGGCCGCCGAACTCACCGCTCCTTCAGCCATTCGATAGGGACATGAATAGCAACGTCGATCATCGAAAGCCGCGTCTCGTTTTTTTTCAATGGGATCATCAGCCCAATGCGAACGCGGCCGGTTACCTGCTGCTGCACATGCAGCAGCAGGTCAAATGCCTCGCAACACATTTCGATGTCGTCGTCATTAACCGCGACTGCGATTATGCGGAGATATGCGACAGGTACGAGCCGGATCTGACGCTGTTTGAAAGCGGTTATCGGTCGCACGGCTCGCATCGGATAAAAATCACCAACACCAATACCCATTTGGCCGTTCCGAAGCTTGGCCTCCATAATGCCGACCCATGGTGCGATCGACGCGCGGGCTTCCTTTCCGATATGGCGCAGTGGGGCATCGAGACCTATTTCGCGATCGCAACGATGACTCCGGAATATATGCCGGCGGTGAAGGAGAATCTGTTCGTCTGGCCAAATTTCATCGATCCCGAAGTCTACCGCGACTATGGCCAGCAAAAGGTCATCCCGGTCACGCTGACAGGTCAAGCCTATGGCCTTTATCCCTGGCGACAGACGGTCTTTCCGAAGATCCGGGACCGTTATCCCTGTCTGGTCTCACCGCAACACGCTTATGAGAGCAAGCTCGCTTCCCAGCTCCTGTCCGGAGAGTCTTATGCACGCGCACTCAACGCGAGCCTCGTCGTTCCCACATGCGGCACCATGGGCGGCGAGGTCGTCCGCAAGCACTTCGAGATCCCCGGGGCAAGGGCCTGTCTCGTGACGGAACGCACGGCAGCAGTGGAAGCAGCCGGCTTTGTCGACATGGAGAACTGTGTATTCGTTGACGGCCGCAACGTGGTCGAGCGACTGGATTACCTTTTCGCCCATCCCGACGAAATACAGCGTATCACGACAGCCGGTTACGCTTTGATCCATTCGCGTCATACACTGAGGCACAGGCCGCAAATATATCAGTGGTTTATGCTGAACAAAGGCCTGCAGTTCGGTGAAAAGATCATCCAGTCCGGCCCCTTCGGCGATCTCGCAAAGGTCAAGCGTATCTCCAAGCAGGAGAGCGTCCATATCGTGGGGGAAGCGAGCGATCGCGTTTTGCTGAAGCAGGGCGGCTTGCTTCTCGAGCAGGGCAGGGTGGAGGAGGCGAAGCACTGCTACGCGCGCTGCCTGGACTATGTGTCCTACCTGCCCGAAGCCAAGTTCCGCCTTGCCATCTGTGCATTGCAGGAGGGCGACGCCGATCGCGCCTATGGCCTTCTGGTCGACCTGGTGAAGGTGACCATGACCGAATATGGGGCAGTGAACCCGGATCCGGTCGAGTGGGCGTACTTCCTTCTCTCTTTGATCTGCAAAGGCCAGTTCGAGCGGGCGAGGAGGCTGCAGGATTTCTATCCATCGCTATCCCACGACGAAATCAGGCGCACGCGCCGCGTCATCGCGCAACTCGGTCGTGCAGCCGATAGGAGCGTCTCGGGACCGTATGGCAGCGATCGAAAAAGCATTCACCAGATTCCCGACCGGAGCGATTCCGAGTGGCTTGCATGGTTCTCCGATATTCTCGATCGGTGTCAGCAGCCGGATCTTGCAGATGTTCTTCGTCCCGCTCCCGCTGGCGGAAGCGGGACCGGCAAGAAAGTGGCGTCGCTACACTTCAAACGTGACGCTGGCTGGCGCCTTCGACTATATTCAGGCGTCGATCGCCTCATGATCAAGCTGCGCCTGAATGGCCTGAGGCCGAATGTACCGCCTCTGCCGGAGTTCCGATATCTCCGGCATCTCGTGCGGGGGCTGGTCCCTCATTCGCAGACAGGCCCGTTGCGCAGGATCCGAATGGCGCTTTCGAGGCCCCCTGTGGGCACCGGCAATTAGCTATAGGGAAATCGCAGGTGCGAACAGCCTCACCGGCAGAGGCGCATATGACAAACGCCCCAGGTGGGGCTGAAGGTGCTCCACCTGAGGCATTCTGAGTCATGCGCTCGTGATGCGATGCAGGATCCGGTCGGCCGACCGCATCAGCATAGGCTGTTTGCCGCAGAGCCGCCCGAAAGAAAAAGATCGTTGAGCTTGAACACGACTTCCGTTCTGTTCGTTGCTTTGACCTTTTTCATAATATTACGAACATGCACCTTTACAGTGCTTTCTCGCAGGTTGAGCTCATAGGCGATGATTTTATTCGCCTTTCCGCGTCGGAGCGCTTCCACGACTTCGACCTGACGATCCGTGAACATGCCGGCTAGCGGGCGTGCCGTCGAATTGCTCGAGTCCAGCAAGTGACGCATGGCGAACAAAGCGCTGGCAGGCACAAAGATTCCTCCCGCCACTGAAAGCGCGATCAACTCCATACAGACACTGACGCTGACCGAGGCGGGTATGTACCCTTTGGCTCCGTACTCAAGCGCCCTGACGATTTGCCCGAAATCGTCGCTATCAGCCAGTACGATGAGTGGCGTTGATACGAATTCCGATGAAAGTTTCCGGATTTGCTCCGAAACGGCCGGTTCATCGATCTTCTTGCCGCCGACGTTCAAGAGGATTGCCGAAAGCGGAGGATATTCATCGCGCTTCTGCTTCCACTCCTCAATTGATCCGAATGCCAGGATCTGCAAATCCGCTTTCTGGGCGGCCATGCATTGCGCCAGGCATTGACGATCGAGCTCGCGATTATCGAGAATGACAAGCGAATGCGCGTGTCTTCCCGGGACGGCAGGCGTGTTCGCATTATTTTCCATCCTCAGCGGAAGAGCGACGTTCTCCTGCCTGAGGTCCAAATTCGGTATAAGTGCTGAATTCACAGCTTCACCCTCCCCTAACACGTTACGCTAAACTACGCCCCGAGTATCCACCCCTCTCAAAACGGGGGTTTAGGAAACTCTAAAGTAGGAATCGAATACCACAGTTCGCGGAACGTTACAGTAGCTAATAAAGGCTAAATAGCGCACAACTTCCGTCATGTTTCGGGAATTGAAAGTTAAATCTGAAGTAGTCTTGCTTGTTACTAAGCAAGTTGCAGAATAAATCTATTTTTTACACCGTAATTTGCGGCGCGCCACTAAATATATGGAAACAATCACAGTCTCCCGCTTCGGGACGGCAACGGATGGGGCAGGTGAGCGCGCCACCAACGGCGGCCGCCATATGATTAAGGGCGTAAGTCATCATAAGTAGATACGCCTTTAGGTGAATAACCTTAAACGTTTTGTTTCTTTACTCAGATGCAGAAAACAATTCTCTTTGGACTGTAGAAAAATATTAGTCCTGTCGGTGTGAAACCTCGGGTGTAATCACGCGATTGTTTGTTTCAACTGAAAGTCTGGACCTGTTCAAGAGTAGGGGGTTTTGCAGGGATGATTGCATCGAACGTCAAGCTGGATGACGGCACCATTATCCACCATCCGGACCTTGTAAATCTTTACGGCTGCACGATCGGGGCGGGAACGCGCATCGGCACCTTCGTCGAGATTCAGAAAAACGCCGTCGTCGGAAAAGACTGCAAGATCTCCAGCCACTCCTTTCTCTGCGAAGGCGTGACGCTCGAGGACGGCGTCTTTATCGGCCACGGCGTCATGTTCACCAATGACACTTACCCGCGTGCCGTGAATGCGGACGGCAGCCTGCAGACGGAGGCCGACTGGGTTGTCATTCCCACACTCGTCAAGCGCCATGCTTCGATCGGCAGTAACGCCACCATTCTGCCCGGCGTGACCATCGGAGAGGCCGCCCAGGTCGGCGCCGGCGCTGTCGTAACCAAGGATGTGCCTGACGGCGCCATTGTTGCCGGCGTTCCGGCCAGGATCACCGGTCACGTTCATGACCGGTCAGTAAACATGCAAGCGTTTGGAGGAATGCGATGATCGGCATTGCTGTTGTTGGATATGGATATTGGGGCCCGAACCTGGTCCGCAATATTTCGGAGGCGGCCGGGGCGCAGCTCATTTCAGTCTGCGATCTCAACGTCGATCGGTTGGCGGCGGTCAAAAGCCGCTATCCGGCAGTCACGATCACCGATAATTTCGAGGAAGTCCTGCGTGATCCGAGAGTGGATGCCATCGCGATCGCGACGCCGGTCTCGACCCACTACAAGCTCGCAATGCAGGCTATGATGGCCGGAAAGCATGTCTTCGTCGAAAAGCCGATGGCATCGACGACGGAGGAAGCATCCCGGATGGTCGAAGAAGCCGCGCGGCGACGCCTCGTGCTCGCCGTCGATCACACCTTCGTCCACACCGGCGCCGTCCGCAAGATGCGCGAGCTGGTCGAAAGCGGCCTCGGCGACATGTATTATTATGACTCGGTTCGGGTCAATCTGGGGCTCTTCCAGCATGATGTCAGCGTCATCTGGGACCTTGCGGTGCATGATCTTTCCATCCTGGACCATGTCCTGCAGGAGAGGCCGGTCGCCGTTTCCGCGACGGGCATGAGCCATGTGCTCGGCGAGCCGGAGAACATCGCCTATCTGACGCTCTTCTTCGAGAGCAAGCTCATCGCACATATCCACGTCAATTGGCTGGCCCCGGTCAAGGTGCGCCGCACGCTGATCGGCGGCAGCAACAAGATGATCGTCTATGACGATCTGGAGCCCAGCGAGAAGATCAAGGTCTATGACAAGGGCATCACCATGTGCCCGAACTCCGATGCCTATGGCGAGAAGGTGCACCAGATGCTTGTGGGATACCGCAGCGGCGACATGTGGGCGCCCAAGCTCGATATGACCGAGGCGTTGAAGCGCGAGCTGGATCAGTTCGTCGAGTGCATCGAACAAAATACGCGGCCTATCACGGACGGGCAGGCCGGGTTGCGTGTCGTTCGAGTCCTTGAAGCGGCAAGCCGGTCGCTCGCCCAGCGCGGCCGTGTCATCGAGCTCGAAGAGGCGAGGCGCATCGCATGATCCCGTTCCTCGATATCAAGGCACAATATCAATCGATCAAGAGCGAGATCGACGCCGCCGTGCTCGGTGTTCTGGCCTCCGGGCAATACGTCCTGGGCGAAGAGGTTCTGCGCTTCGAGCAGGAGTTCGCCGACTATTGCAACGTCAAGCATGCAATAGCCGTCAACACCGGGACGAGCGCGCTGCATCTCGCTCTGCTTGCCGCAGGCATCGGCCCCGGCGATGAGGTCATCACGGTGCCCTTCACCTTCGTCGCGACCGTGTCGGCAATCTGCTACACAGGCGCACGGCCGGTGTTCGTCGATGTCGAGCCGGTGACGCTCACCATGAATCCGGCTGAGATCGAGGCGAAGATAACCTCCCGGACCAAGGCCATCATCCCCGTCCATCTCTACGGTCAGATGGCCGATATGGACGCGATCAAGGCGATTGCCGATCGCCACGGCATCCCCGTCATCGAAGACGCCTGCCAGGCCCATGGAGCGCTATACAAGGGCCGGCGTGCCGGCAGCATCGGCGTATCGGGATGTTTCAGCTTCTATCCGGGCAAGAACCTCGGCGCCTGCGGCGAGGGGGGCCTTGTTGTCACCAATAACGACGACCACGCCAAGACGATGCGCATGCTGCGCGACTGGGGTCAGGAACAGCGCTACCACCATCTGCTGAAGGGCTTCAACTATCGCATGGACGCCATTCAAGGCGCGATCCTGCGGGTGAAGCTCCGGCATCTGGAGGATTGGACGGAGGCGCGCCGCGCTCATGCGCGCCGCTACTCGTCGCTGCTTTCAGGACTGCCGCATCTGGAGCTGCCCGTCGAAACAGCCGACCGGCGTCACGTCTTCCACGTCTATGCCGTCAGGAGCGCCGATCGCGACGGACTCCAGCGTATGCTCAGCGCCGAGGGCATACCGTCCGGATTGCATTACCCCATTCCCGTTCATCAGCAGAAGGCCCATGCCGATCTCGGTTACCAGGCCGGCGATTTCCCGGTCTCGGAAGCCGCGGCACGCGAGGTGCTCTCCTTGCCGATCTATCCCGAGATGCCTTCGCGCCATATCGACCAGGTCGCCGCCGCGCTGGAGTATGCCTATGTCAGCTAGTCATGCAGGCAAGGCCCGGATCGTGCAGGCGGTCCACGGCCGCCATGAACGGCCGGCAGATCCGGCGTATCAGGCGGGGCTCGCCGAAGAGCTCAGGCAATCATATGGGCGCGCCGGCTTGATCGACCTCTACGGTCGCTTTGCGACCGGAGACGGCCCTGTCGACACCCTGATGCGGAAAGCGATCTGGCAAGCGATCGCGCGAAGCTGCGGCACCGGATTGCAGGTTGCAGGCGGCGCTGGTTTCAAACATCCGGAAACATTCGAGATCGGCGATGGCGTATTCATCGGCGCCCAGGCCTATATCCAGGGACGCTTCGACGGGACGTGCAAGATCGGCAACAATGTCTGGATCGGCCCGATGGCCTATTTCGACGCCCGCGATCTGGAGATCGGGGATTCCGTCGGCTGGGGGCCGGGCGCCAAGGTGCTTGGCTCGACCCACACGGCGCTGCCGGTGGATGTGCCGATCATCCGCACCGATCTTGAAATCAGGCCGGTGCGCATCGGTGCGGAGGCCGACATCGGAACGAATGCGACCATTCTTCCCGGCGTGACCATCGGGAAGGGGGCGATCATCGGAGCGGGGGCAGTCGTCGTTTCCGACGTCGAGCCGTTCTCGGTCGCCGCAGGTGTACCTGCGAAATTCATACGTTGGCGTTCGGAGAATGATCCGATGACGAACATGTCGCGTGAGGGAAGATCATGAGAAACAAACGAGTGCTCATCACCGGCGGCGCCGGTCTGATCGGTTCGCATATCGCCGATCTTGTCGCATTGGAAAAACCTCGCGAGATCATCATCCTTGACAATTTCGTGCGTGGGCGCCGGGACAATCTCAGCACGGCGATATCAAGCGGGTTCGTCAACATCATCGACGGCGATATCCGCGACAGAGCGCTTCTGGCCAAAACCTTCGAAGGCGTGGACATCGTCTTCCATCAGGCGGCAATCCGCATCACGCAATGCGCGGAAGAACCGCGGCTCGCTTTCGATGTGCTGGCCGAAGGCACATTCAATGTTCTCGAAGCTGCCGTGAAGGCCGGCGTGTCGAAGGTCGTCGCGGCCTCTTCTGCCTCCGTGCTGGGCCTTGCCGAAAGCTTCCCGACGACCGAGCAGCATCACCCCTACAATAACCGGACGATCTACGGCGCGGCCAAGACCTTCAACGAGGGCTTGCTGCGCAGCTTCGCCGAGATGTACGGCCTGCGCTATGTGGCGCTACGCTATTTCAACGTCTACGGACCGCGAATGGACGTTTACGGCGCCTATACGGAAGTTCTCATCCGCTGGATGGAGCGTCTTGCAACCGGAATGCCGCCGCTCGTCTATGGAGACGGCAGCCAGACGATGGATTTCGTGGACGCGCGCGATATCGCGCGGGCAAACATTCTCGCCGCCAAGAGCGACGTCACGGACGAAGTCTTCAATGTCGCGAGCGGCCAGGAAATAAGCCTGCTGGAACTCGCCCAGATGCTGAGCAGCATCATGGGCGTTTCACTCGAGCCGCAGCACAAAGAGGCCCGGACGGTCAACGGCGTAACCCGTCGTCTCGCCGATATCAGCAAGGCCGAACGGCTCCTCGGCTTCAAGGCTGAGATCTCGATGGAACAGGGGCTTCGCGATCTCGTTGCCTGGTGGCAGCAGCAGACTGCTGCGGGGGGAGCGGCAGCATGAGCTCACCTCAATCCACAATTCCGGTCGCCAAACCCGTTCTCGGGGAGGAAGAGGCCGAGGCCGTGCGCCGCGTCATTCTGTCGGGATGGGTGACGCAGGGACCCGAAGTCGCGGCTTTCGAGAGCGAATTTTCCTCCTTTGTCGGCGCTCCGCACGCCTGCGCCATTTCCAACTGCACGACCGCGCTTCATCTGGCCTTGAAGGCGGTCGGCGTGGGTTCCGGCGATGAAGTCATCACGGTCAGCCATTCATTCATCGCCACCGCAAACGCCGTTCGCTACTGCGATGGGATGCCCGTCTTCGTCGACATCGAGCCGGATGGCTACAATATCGACCCCGGCTTGATCGAAATGGCGATCACGCCCCGCACCAAGGCAATCCTGTGCGTGCATCAGCTCGGCATGCCTTGCGATCTCCGCGCGATCGTGGAGATCGGCAAGCGCCATTCGATACCCGTCATCGAGGATGCGGCCTGCGCGACGGGAAGCGAAATCCTGTGGGAAGGGCGCTGGGAAAAGATCGGCAAGCCGCATGGCGATATTGCCTGCTTCTCCTTCCATCCCCGGAAGGTCGTCACCACTGGCGATGGCGGCATGCTCACGACTGTGAATCCGGACTACGATCGAAAATTCCGGCTGTGGCGCCAGCATGGCATGAGCGTCACCGACGCTGTCCGTCATGGCTCCAAGCAGGTGATCTTCGAGGACTATGACGAACTGGGCTATAACTACCGCATGACCGACCTCCAGGCGGCGGTCGGGCGGGTGCAACTGCAACGGCTGCCGGAGCTGATTGCACAGCGACGGCGATTTGCCGCGCAGTTTTGCGATGGCCTGTCCACCATCGCCGGCCTGTCGATTCCGGTGGAACCGCGCTGGGCCCGCAGCAACTGGCAAAGCTTCTGCGTGAGACTGTCCGATGACATCGACCAGCGGGCCGTCATGCAGGCGCTGCTCGATCAAGGAATATCGACGCGACGCGGTGTGATGAACATTCATCTGGAGGGAGCCTATTCCGGCCAAAACTCCCATCGCGCCGCCACCAGCCTGACGCGAAGCGTTTCGGCGCAGCAGCAAACCATCATCCTGCCGCTTTACGCCCAGATGACGGAGGCCGATATCGAAAGGGTCATCGAGGCATTGCGCCAGGCCGTTGCCGGCGCCGGGCGCGTCGTCCGTCAGCCCGAGCAGGACGTCGTGCCGGCCTGAAGCCACGCCTGCCCGCTGCGGCGTGCGGATACAACATCGGAAAAGCGCGCATCACCCGATGCGCGCTTTTTCTCATGCGGATTTCGTGATCCATCCTCTGACGAATGCGGGCATCGATTCCGGTGGCAGCAGCTCCACCAGCATGCGCAACGAGTAAAGCCCGGTCACCACAACGGCGACACAGCCGATCACCATCGCCGACCATGCCGGCAGGAGCAAAAAGGCCGAGACGACCAACCCCGATGCAGGCAGGAACAGAAGCGCGTGCCTGCGATTGGCGCGCGACCAGCGAAAGCCGGTGAGGCGACGCACGATCACGTAAATCAGAATACTATGCCAGACGTAGAGGCCGAAGAACGCCGTGCCGGCTCCTGTCGTGCCGAACTTCGATACGAAGAGCCACGCCAGCCCCACATGCACCAGCGTTGCTGCAACCTCCGTCCAGAAGAAGATCGCCTGCGCACCCTTCGCGAGAACGATGAAACCCATCGGCCAGGCGACGATCCTGAGCATCATTCCAAGGCAGATCCAGCGCAGGAGCTCCACGGCCCCATGAAACTCGGCCGAATAAAACAAGCTCATCACAAGCGGCGCCAGGGTCAACGTGGCGATCAGACCGGGGCCGGCCAGCAGCATGCTGATTTCCGCCTGCTCATTGACCAGCCGGTTGCACTCGGCATTGTTGTCTGCGGTTGCGGTCAAGCGCGGATAGAAATCCGTTCCCATCGCCTGAAGGATGAAACCGGCATAGAGCCCCCCGAGCGCCCAGGCTGCCTGATACAATCCCGCCGCGACGACGCCCCCTTCATTCAGCACGATAATGCGAATGGCATAGGCCGCGCCGAAGGTCAGAAGCCCGCTTGCCATGAAAGCGACGCCGAGCCTGAACAGAGCTTTGGCTTCCGAGCCGAACTCGCGCGCCGACATTGGCGGCGGCTGCGTGGATATTTGTTTGCTGTACCACCAGGTGGGAAGGAGCGAGACGGCCGCGATCGCCACGAGAGAGGGTGCGATCGCCTTCTCGCCGAACAGATAGATCAGCGGGATGCTCACCATGGTGCCGAAGAGCCCTGAAAGTACGTTGATGCGGGCGAGATTGGCAATGCCTCGCAAGCCCTGGATCAAAGCGGCCTGCCCGGCAGAGACGAGCCGGAAGAATACCGCGAGTGACAGCAGCACGATGCCGCCGGCATGCTGGTAGTCGCCGAAGGTGTAATCCGATACCGGAAAAGCCAGCGCCGCAAGCAAAAGCGCGCCAAGCAAGCCGAGCACCAGCGAGATGCGCCTGAGCGCCGTTGCCGACCGCGCGATCTTCTCTTCGTCGCCGGCGCCCGCTGCCTCGGCGATCCGGCGCACGCCGCTGCTGCTCACGCCCAGACCGGCTATCGCTTGCGCGATATCGAGGATCGCCCCGTAGAGGCCAAGAAACCCTATGCCTTCAGGACCGAGCAGAAGGGCGAACGCCTTGTTGCGAATGATGCTCAGGGCGACATTTACCAGAGATGACCCGCCCATCAGCATCGTCGACTTGAGGATTTGGGTATAAGTCTGACCGCTGGGTGGGATCATGCGCAGAGTCATCGCTCAAATCCTAGCCGCAAGGTTCGGTTCGAGCCGGTCCGTATGAACGGCAATTTCCTGCAGGCAGGCCGCCTGCGCGCCCTGATGGCGCTCGAACCTCTGCTCCGGATATGTTGAGAACAGCTGCACGCCGCGGGTCACTGGACGGCTCGATCTGCGAGCGTCTGAGTTTCGAAAGACGGGCCTGTATTGGCCTGCGGCGCATTCTCCAGAATGCGCGGCTGAACGACTCTCACCACATCGCCCGGTACCAGCACCGTCGTTTCCGAGGCTTCGAATTGATTGATTTGTCCCTCGCTGCGACGGGTCACGCTGAAGGTAAGCGGGAGGTCGACGACGAGATTCTTGACGCCGTCATTGCTCCCAAGGTCGGTGATGAGCAGCTTCTGCAGTGTTTCGCGCTTCAGCTTGAATTGATCGAGATTTGCCCGCTCGGACTGTGCTTCGGTCGCCACTTCGCTCCGGCGTGCGTCGTAGAGCCCCTCGAGGTTGCGCGTCGCCTCGCTGACCGCCTGGCGGCCCCGCATCACGGCGGTTACAAGGTCGAGCTTGTCGGAGCGGTAGGTCGTCAGCAGCCGTTCCAAATCCATCTGCCTCGACGAGACCGTCAGGCCCTTCTGGACCAGGGACTTGACGCTGGCCAACTGGTCCTCGACAGTTTTGATAATGTCGTCTGCGCCGGTCAGTTTCTCTTCCAGCGTCGAAATCTCGGTGGTCAAAAGATCGCGCAGTTCGGTGAACGCCCTTGCCTGCCTCTCCACCGCATTGGCGCGAGCCCGAAAGATAATCCTTTCCTGATTGTATATGGCGGCGGCAAATTGCTGATCGGCGCCGGTCGCCTGATCGAAGGTAATGTCGTTCGCTCCATCCATCTCTGCCTGGAGCCGCGCCAGCCTTGCGGTACTGCGCAGGATCGAGTGGTCGATCTCGCGCAGTTCTCCGACGATCTGGATCGACTGCGTTTCCTCCTGTTCCTTGGCGCGACGCGGTCCGCCGCTCATTGCGAGCGATTGCAAGACGGTCAGTCCGGGGTGGAAACTGTATTGCCCAGGCGTGGTGACGTCTCCCACGACGTAGATCGGCGGGTATTCGAGAATTTCGATGCTGACCGCCGGCGCCTGAACCAAACCGATCTTTTCCTGCAGGCGCTTGCCGATCTCGTTTGTGAGGTCGGTGTCTTTCAGATTGCCGACGGAAATAGATCCGATAAACGGCAAGGAGACCGTGCCGTCATCGGCGACGCTGTATTCGCCGCCAAGCGCATCCCAGCGTTCATACTGGCCCTTGGACTGCATCCACTGGACGATTGTTACGCGGATTTTCGTTTGTGGCGCCAACGGCGCGCTGTCGGCGAGAGCCGGCGGCGCGGCTCCGGCAAGAAGGATGAGTGCGCTGATGGCAAACATCGTGCGAAGGAACGATTGAGGGGTGCGGTGCGATGAATTCATGTACATATCTCGCCTGCAAAACACCCTTAGACGGATGCCAGTCCATGCCTTGACGCTGTTCGGCGGCCGACGACAGGTTCGGAGCCGCATCGCTAGTGTGCAATCTGGCGAAGCCTTGAGGAAGGTGGAGGCCGCTTGCTTTGCCTCATCACTATTGATGAGGTGGGAGAGGGTGCCTCAGCCTAATCGAGCAGGAGCACATATCCCGCGCGGCTCAGAACTATCATCCCGGAAGATCAAAGGTTTGCACGGAGGAACAGGCACGCTGGCCGAGAAGGGCGGCGACCGGCTGCGGCGCCGGACCATGATCGGGCAAGATCGAAGGTGCCGCAATTCCAAGAGCCTTTGCCGTTGCTCGAAGTCCAGTGTGCGGCTTCCTGTCGCGGCAACACGGCTGCTTGTCCAAAGGATGCCGCCTGTAGAGCGAAAGGCGTAGGATATATTCCGTTACTTTTCGACTATACTTGAGTGCTTCGTATTTAAGCGATCCTCATAGATTCGATCCTAATTGATTTCGCGAGGGGTTTTTCTCATGTATCGCAACGCTCGCCGGTGGACTTCGCGCTCACTCCTGATGGATTCGTTGGTTCCCCGATGGTTGACGGTCGGCGGAAAGGAAAGGCCGCGCAAGCCTGGCGGAAAGCACGGGGATAGTGCTCAACTCGCGGCAGCGGCGCAAACCGTGGATGGAAGCAAGCCGGGCACCCTTGTCAACGATCCCCATGAGGATGCGGCGCTCAACGAGCATGATGCAAGGCAGAGCGCAGGCGTGAATGACGACGCGGTCAGCCGGGCCGGCGACGGCCCCGCAGCGCCGCCATTGCCGGATGCTTTCACGATCAATCGCGAAATAGGAGAGCGAAGCGGTGATATGACCCGGTCCGTGCTCTCCTCTCAGACGCCGGGTTTTGTCCATTTTGCGCCGGATGCAAACAGAGTTGCGTTTGGGGCAACGCCGTCTCTTCCGCACACCTATGCCGGAATGAGCTCCATAGGCGATGATCCTCTTGCTTCGTACCTGCCGCAAGGCTCTGCACCGACAGCGTCCGGGCAAGCTTCCGCTATGGTGGCGGCTGAGCGGTCGCACTCGGGCAACGTCGTCATTCTCGAATCGACGCCGTCCGCGCAGTCGACCGTGCAGCATGCTGGAGCGAATGCGCTGGCGTTCGGCATGCCCTTCGGTGTGTGCGGGTGCGGCTACTTTACCTCCCCGACGCGTATCCTCGATTGGGCCCATGGCGGCGCCCTGCTGCAGCAGGACGGCCAATTGCCGGGAACCAGGCTGACCGAGGGGCCGGACTATGTGTCGACGCTCAAGCGGGCGATCGGCGCCTCGACCAGCGACCCGCTTCTCGATCGTGACCTGTCGCCTCTTTCCGGCTGGCGTGGAACAGCGAACTGGACGGAATCGACGGTCTTAAACGGATCGTTGCCAGGCGGCGGAGAGACCGGAACGGGCGCTGCCAAATCCAAGGGTGTCGGCATCCTCTCCGGCTCGGTGACGACAACACCACCTTCCACGCAGCGGTCATTGACAACGCAAAATCTGGCCGCCGCCGCGGCTGCGGCCAGTAACGCGATCGTATTGGAAAACCAGAAGCAGGGTAACCCGGAGAGCGAATGGGGCATTGATGGGAACGGTAGCTCCAACATCGAAGGGTTTGCGACCGACATCAGCGTCGACAACGGCAAGACGATCAGCTTCAAGATCAATACCAATTCCACCAACTACCGGATCGATATTTATCGCCTCGGCTATTATGGCGGCATGGGCGCCCGCAAGGTCGCCACCATGCAGCACACCGGATTGCAGACCCAGCCCACTCCGTTGCGCAACGCCACGACCGGAACGGTGGATGCCGGCAACTGGGCGGTCTCGGCGTCGTGGACCGTACCTGAGGACGCCGTGTCGGGCGTCTATATCGCCAAGCTCGTGCGTCAGGATGGCACCGCCGGCCAAAATCACATCCCGTTCATCGTGCGCGATGACGACAGCCAAAGCGACATCGTCTTTCAGACCGCAGACCAGACCTGGCAAGCTTACAACGGCTGGGGCGGCGCAAACTTCTACGGCGGCAACGGTCCGGCGACGGGGCAGGGTGCTGGTCGCGCCTACGCGGTCAGTTACAATAGACCGATAGCAACCCGCGGTGGGGTCGGTACTTATGCCGGTCCGCAGGATTACCTGTTCGGCGCCGAATATGCGGGCATCTACTGGCTGGAACAGAACGGCTATGACGTCTCCTACCTGTCGGGTGTCGACGTCGACCGCTACGGCAGCCTGTTGCTCAATCACAAGACCTATATCGATGCCGGGCATGACGAATACTGGTCGGGCCAGCAGAGAACGAATGTCGAAGCCGCGCGCGACGCCGGCGTCAACCTCATGTTCTGGAGCGGCAACGAGGTCTATTGGCGCACCCGTTGGGGCAATGCCTATAGCGCCGACGGTACGCCTTATCGCACTCTGATCTCCTACAAGGAGACATGGTCGCCCACCGCCAGCATCGACCCTTCCAACGAATGGACGGGCACCTTCCGTGATCCCCGCCTCAGCCCGCCCGCCATCGGCGGCGGCAATCCGGAAAACTCGCTGACCGGGCAGTTGTTCAAGGTCGACGATGTCGGCAACAATCTCCAGTCGATCACTATTCCCTACGATGACGCCAATCTGCGTTTCTGGCGCAATACCAGCGTTGCCAATCTTCAGCCCGGCCAGACGGCGACGCTCACCAAGAACTATCTCGGTTATGAATGGGACGAAGCGCCCGACAACGGCTTCGACCCGGCCGGCCTCGTGAAGCTGTCGTCGACGACGCTTCCGGTCAGCACCTACTTGCTCGATTACGGCAATACGACCGGCAATGCGACCGCGACCCATAATCTGACGCTCTATCGCGCCCCGAGCGGCGCATTGGTGTTCGGCGCCGGGACGGTCTACTGGACATGGGGCCTGAGCGACAATCACGATCTCACAGCGACTCCGACGGACCCGCGCGTGCAGCAGGCGATGGTCAATCTGCTCGCCGACATGGGCATTCAACCCGGAACGCTGCAATCCGGGCTCGTCGCCGGGACCGCTTCGTCGGACCAGGCTGCTCCGACCTCCGTCATCACGGTGCCCGGGACGGTGGCCGTTGGATCCAACGTGACGATCACAGGCACGGCTGCCGACACGGGCGGCGGGGTGGTCGCCGGCGTCGAGGTTTCGACCGATAACGGCGCGAGCTGGCATCCAGCGACAGGCGATGAGAACTGGACCTATAGCTGGTCGCCGCAGGTTGCCGGCAGCTACACGATCCTGTCGCGCGCCGTAGACGACAGCATCAACCTCGAAACACCCTCGGCCGGACGCACGGTCACCGTCAGCGGACCGAGTTACACGTCCCTTTTCGGCTCGGCGACGCCGGCAGTCGTCAACACAAACGATACCTCAGCCGTCGAACTCGGGGTCCGCTTCCAGACCTCCGTGGCAGGGACTGTCGGCGGCATACGTTTCTACAAGGGCAGTCAGGACACGGGCACGCACACAGGTTCACTCTGGTCGAGCACCGGCACGCGGATCGCGACTCTCACCTTCACGAACGAGACCGCCAGCGGCTGGCAGACCGCGTATTTTTCCAGTCCGGTGGCATTGACGCCCGGGCAGATCTATACGGCGTCCTACCACACCAATACCGGTCGTTACTCGACCACCGCCGACTATTTCCTCTCCAATGTGACGAGTGGCCCGCTGACGGCGCCCGCGAGCGGTAATGGCGTATATCGATATGGCAGCAACAGCCTGTACCCGACCGCCACCTTCAATGAGACGAATTACTGGGTCGATGTGATGTTCAATCCGTCGTCCTCGAACACGACGCCGACGGCGGTTGCGGATGCGGGGGATGCGACGGAGAAGGGCGGGGTCGCCAACGGTTCGGGTGGCGTGGTCGCCAGCGGCAATGT